>CP132909.1:0-919248 GCA_031446125.1 Arsenophonus sp.
TAGATCATGTCAAATTTTTGTATGCATGATGTGGATCCGATTGAAACTCGTGATTGGTTACAGGCAATTCAATCAGTTATCCATGAAGAAGGTATTGATCGTGCTGAATATTTAATTAATAGGGTACTGCAAGAAGCACGAAATAATGGGGTTAAGATAGAAGATCATAGCAGAATAAGTACTGATTATATTAATACTATATCTGTAGCAGATGAGCCGCTTTATCCAGGTAATCTAGATTTAGAGCGTCGAATTTGTGCTGTTGTTCGCTGGAATGCTGCAATGGTAGTTTTAAGAGCTTCTCAAAAAAAATTAGATTTGGGAGGTCATATAGCCTCTTTTCAGTCTTCTGCTACATTATATGAAGTATGTTTTAATCATTTTTTTTATGCAAAGAATAATAAACATTACGGGGATTTAGTATATTTTCAAGGACATATTGCTCCAGGTATTTATTCTCGTGCATTTTTAGAAGGGCGTCTTACTGAACAACAATTAAATAATTTTCGACAAGAGATTGATGGAAAAGGTCTTTCTTCATACCCTCATCCTAAATTAATGCCTGAATTTTGGCAATTTCCCACAGTTTCTATGGGATTAGGTCCTATTAGTGCCATTTATCAAGCAAAATTTTTGAAATATTTATATCATAGAGGTTTAAAAGATACACGAAAACAAACTGTTTATGTTTTTCTTGGTGATGGTGAAATGGATGAACCAGAATCTAAAGGTGCTATTACAATTGCTGCTCGTGAAAAGTTAGATAATCTTATTTTTGTAATTAATTGCAATTTACAGAGACTCGATGGACCTGTCGATGGTAATGGTAAAATTATTAATGAATTAGAAGGTATATTTAATGGTGCTAAATGGAAAGTCATTAAAGTTCTATGGGGAGGACGATGGGATGCATTATTGCGTAAAGATACTTCTGGTAAATTGATCCAATTAATGAATGAAACATTAGATGGTGATTATCAAACTTTTAGGTCAAAAAATGGTGCTTATATTCGAGCAAATTTTTTTGATCGTTATCCAGAAACTAGTGCTTTAGTGAAGGATATGAGTGACGATGAGATTTGGTCTTTAAATCGTGGTGGACATGATTCTAAAAAACTATATGCTGCTTTTAAAGAAGCACAAAAAACTAAAGATAAACCAACAGTAATCTTGGCTCAGACAATTAAAGGTTATGGTTTAGGTAATTCTGTAGAAGGTAAAAATATTGCTCATCAAGTAAAAAAGATTGATTTAGAAGGAGTGCGTTATTTTCGTAATCGTTTTAATATAAAAGTATCTGATGATCAATTATCATCATTACCTTTTGTTAGTTTTAAAAAGGGTTCAGATGAATATCAGTATTTACATGAACGTCGTAAAAGATTGGGAGGATATTTGCCTAAAAGAAACCCTGTTTTTGATGAAAAGTTAAATATTTCTACATTAGAAGATTTTAGTCCATTATTAAAAACACAGAATAAAAAAATTTCCACTACAATTGCATTTGTACGCGTTTTAAACATTATGTTGAAAAATAATTCACTTAAAGATCGTTTGGTTCCAATTATTGCTGATGAAGCCCGTACTTTTGGAATGGAAGGATTATTTCGTAAAATTGGAATTTATAATTCTCATGGACAACAATATATTCCTCAAGATCATGAACAAATTGCTTACTATAAAGAAGACAAAAAAGGTCAAATTCTTCAAGAGGGTATTAATGAATTAGGTGCTGGTGCTTCTTGGTTAGCTGCAGCTACATCATATAGTACTAATAACTTACCTATGATCCCATTTTATATTTACTATTCCATGTTTGGTTTTCAGAGAATTGGTGATTTATTATGGGCTGCAGGAGATCAGCAAGCACGTGGATTTTTAATAGGTGGAACATCCGGACGCACTACATTAAATGGTGAGGGTCTTCAGCATGAGGATGGACATAGTCATCTTTATTCACTAACAATTCCTAATTGTATTTCTTATGATCCAGCATATGCTTATGAAATTGCTGTTATTATTCATGATGGATTAGTACGAATGTATGGTGAAAAACAAGAAAATATTTATTATTATATTACTACATTAAATGAATCATATCATATGCCAGAAATGCCTGTTGGTGTAGAAAATGGCATTCGTAAAGGTATTTATAAAATTGAATCATTTAAAGGTAAAGTCAGTAAAGTTCAATTATTAGGCTCTGGTGCTATGATGCGTCATATCCGTGAGGCAGCAAAAATTTTGCTGATGGATTATGGCATTGGTTCTGATGTTTATAGTGTAACATCATTTACTGAATTAGCTCGTGACGGTCAAGATTGTAAGCGTTGGAATATGTTAAATCCAAATGATAGACCTCGTATACCTTATGTCAGTCAAATCATGAATAATGCTCCTGTAGTAGCGTCTACAGATTATATTAAGTTGTTTGCAGAGCAAATTTCTTCTTATATCCCTACAAATGATTATCATGTTTTAGGTACGGATGGGTTTGGTCGTTCTGATAGTCGTGAAAATCTTCGTAACCACTTTGAAGTTAATACTTCATATATAGTAGTTGCAGCATTACATGAATTAGCTAAACGTGGTGAAATTGATTTAAAATGTGTAAAGGCGGCTATAAAAAAATATCACATTTATGCAGAAAAAATTAATCCACGTTTAGCATAAGAGGAAAAATCAATGTTTGTTAAAATTAACGTTCCTGATATTGGTGAAAATGAAGTTGAAGTTACCGAAATTTTGGTCAAGGTTGGAGAATTAATTAACATTGATCAATCTTTAATTACTGTAGAAGATGAAAAAGCATTAATTGAAATTCCATCACCACAAGCTGGAATCGTTAAAGAAATTAAAGTTTCTATAGGTGACAAGATTTCGACCGGTAAATTAATAATGATTTTTGATACACCTGAAACTGTTAAAAAGATTAATTCTGAAGAAAAATTAGATTTTTCATCTTTGGATGACAAAAATGAAAATTCACTAAATAATAAATTAAAAAACGTTTTTATGCCAGACATTGGTGATAAAACTTTTGAAGTTAAGTATTTAATGGTAAATAATGGTGATACTATTTTTATGCAACAATTAATTATGATTGTAAAAAACAAAAATACATTAATGGAAGTATTCGCGCCTTTTTCTGGAGAAGTTTACGATATCAAAATTACTGAAGGTGCTACAGTTTCAACTGGTTCATTGATTATGGTTTTTAAAGTAACAGGGAATTCTTTTGATAAAGAAAATAAAAATAACAATTCAAAAAAATTGGAATCTCAACCTTTTGTATTAGATTTAATATCACCCAGTAAAAAAATAGATTTTACTGCTCAGGATGAAAACACATTTATTGAAAATAAAAATTATGTATATGCATCACCACTTATTCGTCGTTTGGCACGTAAATTTGGTGTGAAACTTACTAATGTAAAAGGGACAGGGCGTAAAAATCGTATTTTATATGAAGATATTCAGAATTATGTAAAAGAAATAATGGAAGGTTTAGAAGTTAAAAAAATTAGTGAAAAAAAAATATTAAACATACAACCTTGGCCAAAAATAAATTTTAGAAAATTTGGTGCAGTAGAAGAAGTGGAACTTACCCGAGTTCAAAAGATATCTGGCGCTAATTTAAGTCGAAATTGGGTAATGATTCCTCATGTAACAATAGTAGAAGATGCTGATATTACTGATATTGATGGATTTCGTAAAAAACAAAATAAAGAATTAGAAAAATTATCAATAAAAATTACTCCATTAGTTTTTGTTATGAAAGCAGTTGCGCGCACATTAGAAGAAATGCCGCGCTTTAATAGCTCTATTTCTGAAGATGGTCAACGATTAATTTTAAAAAAATACATTCATATAGGTATTGCTGTTGATACATTAAACGGTTTAGTAGTTCCTGTTATTCGTGATGTTAACAAAAAAGGTATTATAGAACTTTCAAAAGAATTGATAGAAATATCTGATAAAGCACGTAAAAATCATTTGAATACTTATGATATGCAAGGTGGTAGCTTCACAATTTCTAGTTTAGGTTCCCTTGGAACAAAAAGTTTTACACCAATTATTAATGCACCTGAAGTTGCTATTATTGGTTTATCACGTGCATTTATGAAGCCGATTTGGAATGGCAGTACTTTTGTTGCTCGTTTAATTTTGCCTATGTCACTTTCTTTTGATCATCGTGTTTTAGATGGTGCAGATGGAGTACGTTTTATAAACCGTATTTCACAATTAATAAGTGATATTCGTCTTTTGATAATGTAATTTTTATAATGATAAAATCTTATTAATTTTATTAAATACTTTTATATTTTTAAATGAAAAATATTTATTGGATAATCATTTAATAGATGAAAATAATTATTAAAAATTATATTATAACTATTTTAGTTACATTCTGCGCAAAAGATAGGTAAGAGGTTTTATATAATGAGCATTCAAGTGAAAACACAAGTAGTAGTTTTAGGTGCAGGTCCTGCAGGATATTCAGCAGCTTTTCGTTGTGCAGATTTGGGTTTAAAAACAATTTTAGTGGAACGTTATTCAAATTTAGGAGGTGTTTGTCTTAATGTTGGATGCATTCCTTCTAAAGCATTATTACATGTTGCAAAAATTATTCAAGAAGTCAATTTTTTATCTAAACAAGAAATTACATGTTCTAATTTAAATATAGATATCAATAAACTAAAAAAATGGAAAGAAAAAGTTATAGGCGAATTAAATGTTGGTTTAACAGAAATGGCAAAAAGACGTGAAATTAAAGTATTACATGGAACGGGTACATTTTCTGGTAGCCATATATTAGTTGTTAATAATAAAGAAAAAATAACAGAAATAAGTTTTGAAAATGCGATCATTTCAGCTGGTTCATCTACAATGCGACTTCCATTTATTCCTAATGAAGATCCCCGTGTGTGGGATTCTACTGATGCATTACAATTAAAGGAAATACCTAAACGTATGTTGATATTAGGGGGGGGTATCATTGGATTAGAAATGGGTACATTGTACCATGCATTAGGATCAACTATTGATGTTGTAGAAATGTTTGATCAAGTCATTCCAACAGCAGATAAAGATATTATTAATTTTTTTACTAAACAGATACGCAATAAATTTAATTTGATGTTAAATACTAAAGTAACGCAAGTAGAAGCTAAAAAGGATGCCATATATGTTACAATACAAGAGGGAGAGAAAGTAAAAGATATACGTCAGTATGATGTAATTTTGGTAGCAATTGGTCGTTCACCAAATGGTAAATGGCTTGGTGCTGATAAAGCTGGCGTTCAAGTTAATGAATTAGGTTTTATTCAAACAAATAAACAGATGTGTACTAATGTACCGCATATTTATGCAATTGGTGATATTGTTGGACAACCAATGTTAGCTCATAAAGGTATTTATGAAGGACATATCGCTGCAGAAGTCATTTCCGGCTTAAAACATTATTTTGATCCACAAGTTATACCTTCAATTGCTTATACTGATCCTGAGGTTGCTTGGACAGGATTAACCGAAAAAGAAGCTAAAAAAAAATTAATTAATTATGAAGTATCAATTTTTCCATGGATGGCATCTGGTCGTGCTGTTGCTTCTAATTGTGCACAAGGTATAACAAAGCTTATTTTTGATAAAAAAACACACCGTATTATTGGTGGCTCTGTTGTTGGTGCCAATGCTGGTGAATTGCTTGGAGAGATTAGTTTAGCAATTGAAATGGGATCAGATGCAGAAGATATAGCATTAACTGTTCATGCTCATCCAACATTATATGAATCCATTGGTAATGCAGCAAAAATATTTTCAGGTTCTATTACTGATTTAATTAATTTAAAAGTAAATAAAAATAATTAATTATATTGTAATCATTATTTAGATTATTTTATATTTTTTTATGAGCGTTTTTATATGATCCAAAATAAATTTAGTTTTTTGAATTATTTACAATAACAATTTAAGTATGACTTAATCATAAAATAATGATACTAGATAAAAGTTTTTTATTAAAGATATTATATAATAAATTATTATTCAATAATAAGAATTTTATAAAACGGATTTATAAATATGACCGCTAATCTTTTGGCAATAGATTCAGCTACTAAAGCTTGTTCTGTTGCAGTTATGTGCGATAAAAAAATTTTTGCTAAATTTGTAATTTCTCCACAGGAACATACAAAAAAAATATTATTAATGGTAAAACAATGTCTTTCAGAGGCTAATCTAAATTTAAAAAATTTGGATATTTTAGCTTTTGGACGTGGCCCAGGTAGTTTTACTGGTGTTCGAATTGGAGTTGGTATTGCTCAAGGATTAGCATTTGCTTGTAATCTGCCAATGATAGGTATTTCCTCTCTTTTAAGCATTGCTCAAGGAGCTTATCATCAATTAGGAAGAAAAAAAATACTGGTAGCTATAAATGCTGGTATAGGAGAAATTTATTCTGCTTGTTATCAACTTAAATTCAATGGATTATGGGAAGGTGAAGAGACTGAAGAAATACTTAAACCGCAGCAATTTTTATCTAAAATTGATAGATTGAATGGTAAGTGGACTATCGCTGGAAGCAGTTGGTTTACTTATCCTATACTAAAAATGGCGAATATAAATTTAGTAGAAAGTAGTATTTATTTACCTGATGCTAAGTATATGTTACCTTTAGCATTAAAACAATGGGAGAAAGGAATAAGAATAATTTATCCAGAAGAAGCACAACCTATTTATTTATACAATACATTTTATTGGAAAAAACATAATTGATTATTAATATTTTTAAGAAAAATTTTTATATTTTTTCTTATTTTTCAAAAAAAAGTTATGTAACAAACAATTAAATTTTTGTATGTTTTTTTTTGATAAGAAATTTTTATTTTGTATAAGTTTTGTTGATATACAATATATTAATCTATTTTTTAAAAAAAAATGCTAAAAATCAAGAATTTGATTGTTTAATACAGTTTTTTATTTGTTTTCATCTAAATCTGGCAAAGTAACATTTAATTCTAAAACAGAAATATCATCTTTTTGTTCGAATTGGATAGAAAGCATTTTTGGATTAATTTTTACATATTTGCAAATTACTTTTAATATATCACGTTTCATTTCATCTAAATAAGCCGGTCTGTAGTCATTGCGTTTTCTTTCGGCAATAATAATTTGCAATCGCTCTTTTGCAATATTGGCTGTTGATTTTTTTTTCGAAAGAAAAAAATCTAATAAAGCCATGTTTTATCCTCCAAACAAACGCTTAAGAAAGCTTTTTTTTTCTTCTTCAATAAAACGAATAGGACAGTTTTTACCTAAAATTCGATCAACACAATCATTGTATGCTTTACCTGCATCAGATTTTACATCAAGAATAATTGGTTCTCCTTGGTTAGATGCACGTAAAACAGCTTGATCTTCTGGAATTACACCAATTAATGGAATACATAAAATTTCAAGTACATCTTTAGTGCTTAACATTTCACCATGAATAACACGAATAGGATTATATCTAGTAAGCAATAAGTGTTCTTTAATGGGTTCTAATCCTCTTTCTGCACGAAATGATTTTGCAGCTATAATTCCTAAAATGCGATCTGAATCACGTACAGAAGAGACTTCTGGATTAGTCGTAATAATGGCTTCATCTGCAAAATAAAGTGCCATTAAGGCACCACTTTCTATACCTGCTGGTGAATCACAAATAATGAATTTAAAATCTATTTTTTTTAATCCATTTAGTACTTTTTCAACCCCATTTCTTGTTAATGCATCTTTATCACGTGTTTGTGAAGCAGGAAGTATATATAGATTTTTGGTTTTTTTATCTTTAATTAATGCTTGATTTATTGTGGCTTCATTTTGAATTACATTGACAAAGTCATATACTACACGACGTTCACATCCCATAATTAAATCAAGGTTACGTAAACCAATATCAAAGTCGATAACAACAGTTTTTTCTCCTCTTTGAGCCAGACCAGTCGCAATAGAAGCACTAGAAGTGGTTTTGCCTACCCCACCTTTACCTGAGGTGATTACTATAATGCGCGTCATGAAGTTATTCCTTTGATTAAAAATTAAATGATATTATCAATTGTTAATGCATTATTTACTAAACACATTCGAGCTGCTTTTCCAATAAAATTTATGGGAATTTGTTCACTGATCCAAAATTGACCAGCGATAGAAATTAGTTCTGCTTTTAAGTGTGTACAATAAATTTGAGAATCATGATCTCCAGATGCACCAGCGAGCACTCTTCCGCGCATCATACCATAAATGTGTACATTTCCATCAGCGATTAATTCAGCACCAGCACTAACATTGGCATTGACAATTAAATCACAATTAGTTACATAAATGCATTGTCCTGAACGAACATGATTTGTAATAATGCGAGTTTTTCCATGTTTATGATGAATGATGTTAGTTTTTTTTTTGTTATGATTTTTTTTCTTTTGACCTTCAGTAAGTAAAGGTAGGCCTGCATTAGAAATAGCTTGACGTAATTTAATATTAGTACATCCAGTAATGCCAACTATTTTTAAACCTGTTTCACTAATTATTTTGTAATATGATAAAATTGTACTTGCTTTTAGTAAACTAGTAATGTTAAAAACAACAGGAGCATTTTTAAAAAAATCTGGTGCTTGATTAATTTTTTCTTGGATGGCTTCTTTAATAGTTATAGGATCTTCATCATAAATATAAAGTACACTAAGTGTAAAACTGCTACCTTTTAATTCTATTGGTGACTGTGTCATTTTATATTTAACTCAGTATATTTAATTAATCTATAAAAAAATTAATAATTATTTTAAAAAAACAAAATAATATGTTATAATTACTTATTTTTTCAAGCAAGTAAAAGTTTTAATAAAATGTTTTTTATATTTATATGAGTGTTAAAAATAATTTTTTCTCTTTTTTTAGATAAAAAACTTTTTTGAAAGAAAAAAGTCCTTTTTTTAAAAATTAAAAAGTTTATTTTGATGATTATTTTATAGTTTTTTTTATTTTAAGTTCTTCTTTATGAGTTTATTTTTTTTATTAAAATAGTAAGATATTTATCGAATATATTTAAAAATCTAATCAATAATTATTTTGAAAAAATTTTATAAAAAATATTCATCATTTTTTATCTTAACATAAGAAATAATATTTATATTACATGCTTTTATTTTTATTAAAATCAATACGTAAATTTATTTTTTTAATTTTTGATTTTTATTTTAATTTTTATAAACTTTTATATGTTTTTGAAATATTTTATAATATTTTTAGAATATGATTTTTACTTAAAAAAATAATAAATTTTGGTTATTTTTTATAAAAATCTATGTTTTTTTTAGAAAAAAAATATACAAATTATTAAAATCATAAGAATTAGGTATATTAAGTAGAAAATCGTATATTTTTTGTATTTTTTAAAGTTTTAATCTTATAGAAATTAAATATTTATATAAAATCGTATAAAGTATGTTATATTTTAAAAAAAATAAATATTGAAAATAAAAGGTTATGTTACTCATGAGTACTCAGATAATTTGATAAAATTTTATAATGTTCATTTATTTTAAATTTTTTAAATATATGCTCAATAAAGCCTTTTTTATTTATAATAAAAGTAATTCTATGCATACCTTGAATTTTTTTTCCCATATTTTTTTTTTCTCCCCATGTTCCAAATTTTTCTGCTACTTCATGATTTTCATCTGATAGTAATGTAAAATTTAGTAATTGATTTTCTGTAAAATGTAATAGTTTTTTTGGTATATCTGTGCTAATTCCAAATAATTCAATATTTTTTTGTTTAAAAAAAAACATGTTATCACGTAATTCACAAGCTTGAAGTGTGCAACCTGGTGTCATAGCTTTTGGATAAAAATAAAGTAAAATACGTTTTCCAATATAATCAGATGAATTAATCATTTGTCCATTTTGGTTTGGAAGATTAAATATAGGAGCTTTATCACCAGTTTTTAATAGCACCATGAGTTTTTTCCATTTTTTATAATGTTTAATTTTTTATTAATTTTATATTTTTACTAAAAAAAATCAAGCAAAGAATTGTTTAATATTTTATTAATTTTATTTTTATATATAACATGGAGATTTATAACATGGAGATTGTATTTATATATATTATATAATTTTGTTTATGATAGCTATAATAAGAATGTACTTAAATAAGTGTACTATAAGTTAATTAGTAATTTTATTTTTTAAATTTTAAATATTTCAAAATTATTAATAAATATTAAAATTAAGTAAATTTTTATTTTTAATTTAGTGTATTATCATTATAACTTTTATTTCTTTATTTTAAATAAATAATTAAATTTAATGTATTTTATTGTCGGTGTTAATTAATTAAAAAATGACGATTTTTATATAAAAAATTTTAATAAACGTAGTAAATTTTTAATATACTAGTGATAAAAAAAAAGACTTTGTATGCATGAATTAATACTGATTAACGGTTATGCTTTTTTTTTGCCAGATATATTTATTATCTTTATCGTGTATGAAAAATATAAATTTCGATGTATGCTTTTAAAAATACAAAATAGTTCCATAAGAACTATAAGTATTATGATTTTATGGTAATTTTTTTATTTTTTCAATAATTTAGTATCTTATAAATATATTTTTTATGATTTATTTGTAATAAATTTTATTTTGTGATTTAACAATATTAATATTTTTTAATCAATAGATATTTATATTTAATTTTGTTATGTATTTTATTTAAATAAAAATTTATATGTGCTTTTTTACTTTTGAATAAATTTTTGTTATTTTTATGCATTTAAAAGTAATTTATATTATGCAAGTTTTATAAAATACTATGATATACTTTTAAAAGTATATGTAGCATAAAATATTATATGACTATATTTTGTTTGAAATTATTTAAAAATATAATAAGTTAGGTTTTAAATTATATTCAATACATATTTATATTTTTAGAAAACAAAAAAATAAAAATAAATTTTGTTTTTATAAAAAAAATAGATAGCCGTAACTATAATATCGTCGTATGTATCTCAATTAAGTGGTTATTAGAATAGAGATAAATTTTAGATTTTTATGATATTTTATTTTTAGCAAAAAAATATTATTTTTAAAAAATAAAATATATGATTAATATTTTTTTAGAATGAGTTATGATAATTTAAAAATTTTTGATTAGTAGATTTGTCATATATATTTTGCTATAAAACAAGTTAGTATGGATTTTTAATAAAAAATCTTACAAAAAATTATATTTTTTTGAAAAGTTATTTACAACTTTATTATTCCGAGATAAAGTGAAGGTTATAAAAAAATATTTTATTGTATAAAATTAAAAATATTGAAATATAGTTTGAATAAATAAATTATTATTTGCAATAAATGCTACATATAAGTTATCTCGGATAAAGATTAATTCATATTTTTTATATTATAAAATAATTAACAATTGATTAGATTTTTAAAAAAAAATATAATATAAAGAATATCAGATTATTTTTATTTTTAATTGATACATCAATGAGTTTTATACTTACAAATAATATAAAATGTTAAAATATAAAATTATATGATTTTAAAAATTTAATATAATATTATAAGAGAATTTTATGAAAAAAACGACTATACTAGAAGTAGTAAAAGGTCGTCTTAAAATAGGTGACATAGTAACTGTTTGTGGTTGGGTGCGGACAAGAAGAGATTCAAAAGGAGGTTTTTCATTTCTTACCATAAATGACGGTTCTTGTTTTCATTCATTACAGGTAATTATTACAAATCAATTATCTAATTATAAGAACGAAGTTTTAAGTTTAACAACTGGTTGTTCTGTTAAAATAATAGGTTTTGTAAAACAATCTATAGGTAAAAAACAAAATTACGAATTAATGGCAACTCGGGTTATTTTAATAGGTTTAGTAGAAAATCCACATAAATACCCATTGTCTGCTAAACGTCATAGTTTTGAGTATTTACGTGAGATTGCACATTTGCGCCCGCGTAGCAATTTTATCGGTGCAATTGCACGTATTAGAAATACATTAACTCATGCGATTCATGATTTTTTTTATAATGAAGGATATATTTGGCTATCAACACCGATTATTACTACTTCAAATACAGAAGGGGTAGGTGAAATGTTTCGTGTTTCTACGTTGGACTTTCATAATATTCCAAAAACCAATAAATATGAAGTTGACTTTTCTAAAGATTTTTTTGGTAGTGAAGCATTTTTAACTGTATCTGGACAATTAAATGCGGAAGCTTATGCTTGTGCATTAAGTAAAATTTATACATTTGGTCCAATTTTTCGGGCAGAAAACTCTAATACCAGTAGACATTTAGCAGAATTTTGGATGATAGAACCTGAGGTTGCTTTTGCTGATTTAAATGATATTCTATTCCTTGCTGAAAAAATGTTAAAGTATGTTTTTAGAAAAGTTTTGAAAGAAAGCAATGATGATCTGATGTTTTTTGTTGAAAGGATAGATAAAGACGTTATAAATCGATTAGAAAATATAATTATTTCTGATTTTCAAAAAATTGATTATACGGATGCCATTAAAGTGCTACAAAAATGTAATAAAAAATTTAAAAATCCAGTATTTTGGGGCATAGATTTTTCTTCTGAACATGAAAGATATTTAGCCGAAGAGTATTTTAAAATGCCGGTGATAGTAAAGAATTATCCAAAAGATATTAAAGCATTCTATATGCGTATTAATGATGACAATAAAACAGTTGCTTCTATGGATGTACTTGTACCAGGTGTTGGAGAAATTATTGGTGGTTCTCAACGCGAAGAACGTCTTGACAAACTTGATTTGCGCATGCAAGAAACTGGATTAAAGCAAGAAGATTATTACTGGTATCGAGATTTGCGTCGTTATGGAACTGTACCTCATTCCGGATTTGGTCTGGGATTAGAACGTTTAATTGCTTATGTTACTGGTGTAAGTAATATTCGTGATACTATTGCGTTTCCACGTATACCCCGTAATGCAAGTTTTTGATTTTGGTACATTAAAGATTTTTGAATGTTTATAAATAATAAAGTATCATGAAGTAATATTTTTTTTATTTTTACTTTTATAAAAAGCTAAAAAAAATTATTATTGTTTGAATTTTTGAATATATTATTTTTTTATTTTTATATCATTTTTATAATAGATATTTTTTAATGGAAAACTATAATAAAATATTATAATATAACATTAATTTAGATATTTTAAATTTAACAGTAATTTTTGAATTAATAAGAATGTATTTATCTTAGTAATACATGTCTAAATAACACCAGTGAGGGTAATAATGATGAAGCGCAATATTCTTGCAATAGTAATTCCAGTGTTATTAGCTGGAACAGTACACGCAGCTGAAATCTATAATAAAGATGGAGATACACTAGATATATATGGTAAAGTAGACGTCCATCACTTATTTTCAAAAAATAGCAGTATTGAAGAAAGTGATGATTCACGTGTTCATATTGGTATAAAAGGTGAAACTCAAATATCTGATAAATTATCTGGTTTTGGTCGGTTTGAATGGGATGCAAAAACAAATAAAAGTGAAGATGATAATAAAAATAGAAATCTCATAGCCTATGCTGGTTTAAAGTTTTCTGATTTTGGTTCATTAGATTATGGTCGCAATTACGGATTATTGCATGATATAAAAGCATGGACTGAAGTACTTCCTTTACATTCTGGAAATTCTACGTATCAGGTTGATAGTTATATGAATAGTCATAATCGTAATTTATTAACTTACCGTAGTAATGATTTTTTTGGTTTGTTTGATGGATTGAATTTTGCTTTGCAGTATCAGAGAAAAAATACCGAAAACAATAAATTAGGTGTTGAAAATGCTTTCAAAAACAACGGTGATGGTTTTGGTATATCAGCTAATTATGATATTGGATGGGGTGTTATGTTAGGTGGTGGTTATGTTAAATCTAACTCAGGAATTCATGATCATAATACATCTAATGATGCAACAACAGACAACGTTAATTTGAATGTATTCAAGACTAATGAGTCTCATGAATCTAATCAATTATCTAATAAATCTAATGAATCATCTAATAAATCTAATGAACCAAATAAAGCTAACGAATCTAATAAATCTAATAAATCTAATGAAATAAAAGATACAAACAATGTTAATGTATTAAATACCAATGAAAATACACTCAAGAATCATTCAGAAGATGTTAAAAAAACTGAAAATTCTATTAATAAAGATGTTGAAGCTTGGAATATTGGTTTAAAATATGATGCCAATAATCTTTATGTAGCAGCACTTTACGGTGAAACCCATCATAATATGAGTAATCTTTCTGGAAAATTAGATACTGTTAACATCACACAAAAAGCTAATGCAACTGAAAATATTGAAGTTGTTGCTCAATATTTATTTGATGACATTTCTTTAAAACCATCAATTTCTTATGTGCAATCTAAAGGAAAAGATTTTATTAATGTTAATGATGCTAAAAAAGAAGATTTAACAAAATATATTTCTTTAGGTGCTTTTTATTATTTCAACAAACATTTGACAGCAGTTGTTGATTATAAAATTAACTTAATGCACAGTAATGATTTTACAAAAAAATATGGTATTAATAAAGATAATGTTTTTGGTTTAGGTTTAGTTTATAAATTTTAGTTTAAGTATTATAACGAAATATATAATAATGGTATAAAATAAAGCAGCGCTTTTGCGCTGCTTTATTATTAATAAAATAAAATGTATGGTTTAATGTTAATATTAATATATTTACATTTAATATACTATAAATGGTGAAAATATCTTTTAATAGGTTTATTTAAGATTTTTTTTAGTTTTTTAAAATAATTGAATTTATAGTTGTATGGTTGGAATTATTATATGTTAGAAAATATTATAAGTGCTCCTAAAGATCCTATTTTAGGATTAGTAGAAAGTTTTAATGCTGATTTACGAAAACAAAAAATTAATTTAAGTGTTGGTGTTTATAAAGATCAAACTGGAAAAACTCCCATACTTCGTTCTGTGAAAAAAGCAGAAGAATATTTATTAGAAAAAGAAATTACTAAAGATTATTTACCTATGAGTGGAAGTAAAAATTTTGCAATTCTTACTCAAGCGTTATTATTTACAAGTAATCATCCTATTATTATTAAAAATAGAGCTCGGACTATACAAGCACTAGGTGGAACAGGTGCATTACACCTTGCTGCTGAATTTCTTGCCAAACAGACATCGTGTAAAAGAATTTGGTTAAGTAAGCCTACTTGGCATAACCATAATAATATATTTAAGAATGTTGGTCTAAAAATATGTTATTATAATTATTATGACAGTTGTCAAAATGAGCTTGATTTTTCTGGAATGTTAGGTAGTTTGGATGATTTAAAACCTAGTGATGTGTTATTACTACATGGTTGTTGTCATAATCCTACCGGTATTGATCTAAGTAAAGAGCAATGGGAAATTTTATCAAAACTTGTTTCAGAAAAAAAAGTTTTACCTATTTTTGATTTTGCATATCAAGGTTTCGCTACCAGTTTGGAAAAAGATGTAGAAGGTTTACAAATTTTTAGTAATAAAAATCCTGAAATTATTGTTGCCACTTCTTATTCTAAAAATTTTAGTTTATATAATGAACGTATCGGTGCTTGTACTGTTATTGCTAGTGATAGCAATCAAGCAGATTGTATTTTTAGTCAAATGCAAGCAATTGTTAGAGCTAATTATTCAAATCCTCCTTTTCATGGCGCGGCTATTGTGACCACTATTTTATCAGATGAACTTTTGAAGAAAGAGTGGATTGAAGAGTTAACAATTATGCGGCAAAGAATTCAACGTATGAGGCAATTATTAGTAAATACATTATTTGAAAAAGGTGCTAAAAAAGATTTTGGTTTTATTGCAAAACAACATGGAATGTTTTCATTTAGTGGTCTTACTGAATCTCAAGTTATAAAGTTGCGTGAAAAATATGCGATTTATATAGTTGATTCAGGACGCATTAATGTTGCTGGGTTAATGTTAGAAAACATGGTCCCTTTATGTAAAGCAATTATTGATGTGTTATAAGAATGTTTTATTAACTAAGAAAGATGAATAACTAATAATTTCGATGTAATAATCATATTTTTTTGGATGATGAAATAAGTTTTAAAAATAGCCGTATAAGTCAATTAAATTATTATTAATATATATCAATAATAATTTTATTCATATTTTTTAATATAGTATTTATATAGTAAAAATACTATATTAAAATATATATTTTTTTTGCGTAAATATATTAATTATAATATTTTTTTTGCTGCAGATATTATCTTTTTGATGAAAAAATATTTTAAAATTTTATGTAAGATTTTTGATAAAAATTTTATATTTTTAGAACAAATTTTATTTTGATAAGGTTGAGTTTTGATATATTATTAATTTTTTCTTATATTTTTTTTGATAAAATAAAGTATTTTTATAAAAATTTTAGATAATTGTCAATATGATATTATGAAAAAAATTAACGTCCAGATTTTAATTTTTGAAAATAACTTTCATATAATATATTAGAATTGCCTACATCATCCTGCCATTCCCCATTTTTTAATATTTCTTCATCAGGATATAAAGTTTTATCTTTAATAACTTCTATTGGCAATTGTTTTTTTGCCAGTAAATTTGGTGTAGGATAACCAATTTTTTGAGCAACTTTAGCAGCAATATCAGGTCTTAATAAAAAATCAATTAATTTAATTGCACCTTCGACATTTTTTGCATTAGATGGAATAGCTAAGCTATCCATCCAAAAAATTCCGCCTTCTTTGCTCCAAATAAATTGTATTGGGGCACCAGATTGGCGTGCTATATAAGCCGAACCATTCCATAGCATGCCTAAATCAATTTCACCTTGAAGAAAAGGATTAGCAGGATTATCTGAATTAAATGCCATAATGTTTGGCATTAATTTTTTTAATTCTTCATATGCTGCTTTTATTAATTTTGGATCCGTAGTATTACCTGAATAACCTAATTTCAGTAATGCCATTTGAAATACTTCTCGTGCATCATCAGTTAATAATATTTTATTCTTGTATTCTGGTTTCCATAAATCTGACCAAGATGAAATGTTTTTTGGATCAATGATATCACTGTTTATACCAATCCCAGTTGCCCCCCAGATATAAGGAATTGAATAATCATTATTAGGATCAAAGGATTTATGTAATAAATTTGGATCAAGATTCTTAAATTGACTTAATTTTGTTTTATCAATTTTTTGGAGCATACCTTCTTTTCTCATTTTTGCTACAAAATAAGTTGAAGGTACTATTAAATCATATGCATTATCAGTATAAGTTTTTAACTTTATATACATACTTTCATTGGATTCATAAGTAGAGTAAATTACTTTTATTCCGGTTTCTTTAGTAAATTGATTTAGTAAACCATAAGGAACGTATTCTGACCAATTATAAAAATATAGTGTTTTGTTATTAATAGCTATTGCTGAGGTAATAAACATGGCTATAAGCCATGTTTGAATCCATAATATTTTTTTTTTCATATATTATTTTTTTGTAAAATTATTAATTTATTTTTAATTATTTTAATTGTTTATTTTAAGTAAGTATTATATTTAACAATTAAAATTAGGTAAAGAATATCAATATTTATTTAGTATGTTTTATTTTTTGAAGACTTTTTTAATTTAGTTATTTTTAAAAAGATAGAATTTTATATAAAAAATTATATTTCGATAAAATGTTGTAGAAATATTATGATAATTTATCTTTTACTACTATGAAGTTGATTGAATAAATATATTTTTGTTTATATTTTTTAAAATCCACTTGCTAAAAAAAACAAGTAGTAAAGAAAATAATAGTAAAATTGTTGCCAAAGCGTTAATTTCTGGTGAAATGCCTATTTTTACCATTGAATAAATTTTTAAAGGCAAAATTTCATAATTTGGTCCAGTAACAAAAGAAGATATGATTACATCGTCCATAGAAAGCGTAAAACTTAATAACCAAGCAGAAATAACAGCAGGTAATACTAATGGTAAAATAACATTTTTTAGAATTATGATTTCATTCGCTCCTAAATCTCTAGCAGCTTCTAACATTTTTACATCAAAATCTTTTAATCTTGCATAAACGTTCATTACAACAAAAGGCAAAGAAAATGTAATATGAGCAAAAAGTAGAGATAAAAAACCTAAAGAAATGCCCAGAGAGATAAATAGTAATAATAATGAAATTGCCATAACGATATCTGGAGACATCATAACAACAAATAACATACCCCCCACAAATGATTTTCCTTTAAATTGATAACGAAATAAAGCTACTGCTGTTAATGAACCAATAAAAGTAGCAGACGTTGCAGAAATTATTGCTATAGTTAATGAATGCCATGCGGCTTGTAATAAGCTATCATTATTCCATAATATATTATACCAATCTATTGTAAATCCCTTCCATACATTACCAAATCGTGAAATATTAAAAGAATTTATGATTAAAATTATGATCGAAATGTATAAATAGGCATAAACAATGATTAAAAAGCTGATTTTTAAAAACCATTTAATCATGCTAAATCCAACTTTTTGTTTATTAAATTAACTACACGATAATAAATATAAAGTAATAACCCCATTAGTATTGTCAATACAATACTAATTGCTGCTCCAAAAGGCCAGTCACGTAAATTCAAAATTTGGCTTTTGATAACATTACCAATTAATAAATTTTTTGCACCACCCATTAAATCAGAGACATAAAATAAACCCATGGCTGGCAATAAAACCAATAAAGAGCCCACTATAATTCCAGGCATAGTTAACGGTATGATTATACGTAAAAATGTTTGATATTTGTTCGCTCCAAGATCTCTAGCTGCTTCAAGACAAGATTTATCTAATTTTTCAATACTTGAATATAGGGGCATGATCATAAATGGCAGTAGTATATATATTAATCCTATTATAACAGCTTTTTCTGTATAAATGATACGAATTGGTGTCTCTATTATACCTACCCATAATAAAAAATCATTTAGATAACCGCGAGGACTTACAAAAATTTTTAAGCCATAAATTCGAATAAGGGAATTAGTCCAAAAAGGTAGAATTAATAAAAATAGCATTAATGATTGTATTTTTTGTGATAATTTTGTTAGAATGAAAGCAAATGGATAGCCAATAGCTAAACAAAATACAGTTGCAATAATTGCCATTTTTATCGAATGCAACATTAATTTTGCATATAAAGAATCAAAAAGTTGTATATAATTGTTTAATGTAAAAACTATATTAATAAAATTTTTATCATCACGGGTTAAAAAACTGGTAATAATAATCATAACATTTGGTAAAAAACTAAATAAAAAAAGCCATGAAACAACTATTATTATAATGATATTTTGAAAAATTATGCGTTTATTTTTCATCGTATAGAACAATCTCCCAACTTTCTACCCATGTTACTGCAATTTTTTGTGCTAAGGAGTGGTCAACATCAGGATCATTTTCATTAAAAAATTCACTGACCATGATTTGTTTTCCATTGTGCATTTCTACTTCAATATCAAGCATCATACCTTTGTAGTTTCGTTCACGTACATACCCAATAAGCCCGATTTGATATTTTTCGTTTTCTATTTCTTTAACACGCAAATCTTCTGGACGTAATAAAACTTTTAATGGTTGTCCTTGAGATACCGATAAGTGAGTATAAAGATCACATTCATAACCTTCAACATTAGCTCTAATACGCTTTTCATTAATTCGATATAAAGCAATTGCATCAAAAATATTAATTTTTCCAATAAAACTTGCCACAAATAAATTTTTAGGATCTTCATATATTTCACGAGGAGATGCATCTTGTTCAATTCGTCCATCTCTCATTACTAAAATACGATCTGACATTGCTAATGCTTCTTCTTGATCATGTGTTACATAAATAAAAGTGATCCCTAATTGTCTTTGTAAAGCTTTTAATTCATTTTGCATTTTTTTACGTAAATTATAATCCAATGCTGATAAGGATTCATCTAATAAAAGAACTTTAGGTTGATTAATAATTGCTCTTGCAATCGCTACTCTTTGTTGTTGCCCACCTGATAATTGATGAGGTTTTCTTTGAGAAAAATCTTCTAATTGTACCATTTTTAACATTTCTGCAACTCTTTTTTTTATTTCTTTGTAGCTTTTCTTTTGCATCCGTAAACCAAATGCAACATTATCGAATACAGACATATGTGGAAATAAGGCATAACTTTGAAAAACAGTATTTATATGACGATTTTCAGCTGGGATATTTGTAATATCTGTGCCTGCAAGAAAAATACGTCCATCATCAGCATGTTCTAATCCAGCAATTAGTCTTAAAATAGTTGTTTTACCACAACCTGATGGCCCCAATATTGTAAGAAATTCACCATCATTAATTTTAAGATTTAATTTTGAAATGATATTTTTTCCATAAAATTTTTTTGTCAATGATTTTAATTCAATTATTGATGTCAAAAATCTGTTATCAGTCATTTTTAAAGTATCACTCTATTTTTTATGTAATTTAGTCAGAATTGTAACAGATATAAGATTCTATAAAGAGTAATTAAGTTAATAAAAAAATTAAAATAAAGATATAAAGCTATTTATACAATGGACAGAATGAAGCCAAATAATAAATTTAGTGCAATAAAATTTATCAGTCATACTTCAATGTCAATATTAAAATTATGAATATATGTTTTTTTATATTTTAAAGTTGTTTTGATTTTTCATATAACTTTAAGTTTAATTATTTTTTATTAAAATAATAAATAATTAAAATTATGACTTTTAATAAATTATATAAGAAATCTTTTAAAAATTAAAAAATATAACTTAATAATTTTAATAAAACTATAATAAATATATAATCTCTAAATTTTAATTACTCGTTATTTTTTTATTAAAATATTTTTTATTTATATTTTAAAATATTAATAATTGTTTTTTTATAAAAATTTTATTTGTCTTTTATGACAATATATATAATTACTTTAGAATTAAAAGTATAATTTTAAAAATTAGATAATAAATATTATTGTATTTTTTATCTTTTATTCTTTATTTTTGTTTTGATTGATTATTATCATCATTGTTATATAAATAATTTTTGTTTCATTATTTTAATATATTAAAATATATAAAATAATATTCTTTTTAATTTGATATTTTTTTAAAAAATATTTTATAAAATCATAATTGTTAAAAAATATTATGATAAAACTATTAAATATATGAGGTGTTTTGTATAGCATATATTAATTTTAAATGTATTTTTGATGTTTTTTATATAAATTTATATATAATTTTTAAAAAATTTAAATTAATTGTAAAGTTTTATCAAATAAGTAATTTAATAAATATATGAATCAAATAAATATTAAAGCATAAAATTATTTAAATGTATCTATTTGAAATATTTATCTAATTTATTTGATAATATTTTTTTATGTAGAAATTTTACTACTTTTTATTACAAGTAGTAATATATTACAAAATGACAATACTAGTTATTATTTTTTAAATGTAATAGTATGTCTCTAAAATTATTTAGATTTTATTTTGGAGGAAAAATATTTATTTTTTTATCTATTATTCTATTTTTATGTATTGATGGAATACGATATTCATCGTCTGGTAAAGGTAATAATACATTTTTTGGAGTATTTAAAGTTTTTGATGATGTCATTGTTAAATATTGTAAATCATTATCAATATTATTTTTTTCGGTTTGATGATCATTGCAAGCCATTAAAAAAATAGATAACAAAAGTATTATAATATTTTTAATTTTTTTTTTGCATAAAAACAGCATAAAATATTTCCTATTGTTTTTCTAAGTTTGCTATACGTAATGCTTTTTTTAGCATTTTTTGATTAGATAATTTTAATGTCGTCATTGGTAACCGTAAGGTATTAGAATTAATAAGACCTAAATAGTGACATGCCCATTTTATTGGAATTGGGTTAGTTTCTCTAAATAACTGATATTGTAATTTGTATAAGCGATAGTTAAGTTTTTCAGCTTCATTATACTTACCAGCTAATGCTAATTTACACATTTCAGCCATTAACTTGGGTGCTATATTTGCTGTGACAGAAATTACTCCGTTTCCACCTAATTTTATAAAATTTAATGCAGTTATGTCATCTCCACTTAATAAAATAAATTTTTTTTTGTTTATTAATCGCAGTATATGAGTAATGCGATTTAAATCTCCACTTGCTTCTTTGATAGCAATAATGTTATTTATTTTTGCTAATTTAGCAATTGTTATTGGTAATAAATCACATCCAGTGCGCGAAGGAATATTGTATAAAATTTGAGGTAAGGATGTTTGATTAGCAATAGCATAAAAATGTTGATAAATTCCTTCTTGTGAAGGTTTATTGTAGTAAGGTGTTACACTTAAACATGCAACAACACCAGTGTTTTCAAAAGATTTATTTAATTTAATAACTGCTTTAGTAGAATTATTACCAGTACCAACAATAATAGGAATTTTACCGTCAGCATATTCTAATGTTCTTAAGACGATATTTAATTTTTCTTTATGATTAAGTGTTGCTGATTCTCCGGTTGTGCCGATTGATACAATGGCTTTTGTTTGATTATTAATTTGGTGATTAATTAATTTTTTTAAACTGAGTGTGTCTATTTTTCCTTTTGTATCCATTGGAGTTACCATTGCTACAAGACTACCGTATAAAAAAAAATAATCTTGATTAAAATTATTTTGCATAAATATTTTCCTAAATAAAATATTTCATATATTATTATAATAATAAATATTATTCTAATGATAATGTAAAATATATGTAAAAATATTATCGATTCATTTATTTTTGATATTATAAAAAATATTGCATTTTTTATATGATCGATATATTAAAATTTTTATGTATTTTTTAGTTTCTTTATTTTAAATTATATTAATTAAATTTTTTTTCTAATTTTTTAAAATAATAAATTTAAGAATTAAAAATCTTGTGTCTTTTAAAGAAAAAAATTTAATTTTAGGTAAATAATTTTTATATATTTATACGTTTTATATTTATTAAATTCGTATAAAAGGCTTCTTGATTGTAATATATATTTTGTAAATAATAAGATATAATAAAATATTAGATTCTAAAAAAAATATTTTCTTAAAAAATAAAATAAAATTTAAAATAGAAAATATATCTAATATATTAGATTCAAAAAACATTGTTTTAAGAATTTTTAATAAATAAGTATCATAGATATTATCTAAAATATATACAATAAATAATTTTATATATTTGTAAATAAAATTATTTTTTTATTTTTTTGACTAACATTTTTATTTAAATTTTTAAATAAGTATAATAAATATATTTAATTTATGGATATAAGTCAGTAAAAAAATTTTATATATATTTTTTTATTTTTGATGAAAGATCATTGATATCTTAAATTTTATGATATCAAAATAATGATATAATTAGAAATATTGCTTGTATTAAAAAAACTTTTTTAAATCTTTATAAAATTATATCATTTATGTTTTTTATAAAAATTAATCATATTTTTTTTAAAATTTAGTTATTATTTCATAAAATTTATATTTCAATAAAATTCGATGATATATCAATATTTGCATATTAAAATTTTAAGATATTTATAATATTTTATATAAATAAACAACTATTATAATTTGATTTTTAATATCAATTTCATGTTTTGTTTTTTATATATTTAATAAATAATAATTTAAAGGTTATTTATAGAAACGTATAAATAATTATATTATTAATATACACTTAATAAGTTTTTTTATAAAAAAATTGAAAAATCATATAAATGAAAAAAATGCCACAATTAATTTATTGTATATAAAAATTATTTTTATATTTTTTAGCATTTATTAATTATTATAAATAATCACTTTTAATTTGTGGATTGTGTTAATATAAATTTCATATTTTAAAAGAAATTAATTTACTCATTTTTATTACTTATTTTTATGGAAAAAATAAATTTTTCATATTTTCTTAAAAATTTAAATAATAAACAACTGGAAGCAGTTGTTGCACCTAGATCTAATATGTTAATTCTTGCTGGTGCTGGTAGTGGTAAAACAAGAGTCCTTGTTCATCGAATAGCCTGGTTAATATCTATTAATAAGGTTCTCCCCAGTTCTATTATGGCAGTAACGTTTACAAATAAAGCAGCTCTTGAAATGCGTAATCGTATTAATTTAATAGTTGGTGGTAGCATAAAAAATAACATATTGGTAGGTACTTTTCATAGTTTAGCATATCAGTTTTTAAAAATTCATTACTTGGATGCTAATTTGCCAAAAAAATTTCGGATTTTAGATATTGATGATCAATATCGTTTATTACGTAGAATTATCAAATCCATTGGTTTAGATGAAAGTATGTGGTCAGCAAATCAAGCCATGTGGTATATTAATGCTAAAAAAGATATAGGATTACGCCCACAATGTATAAATAATTATGATAATCTAAGAGAGAAAACTTGGTTGCGTGTTTATGAGTCTTATCATCAAGTATGTGAGCGAAGTGGATTAGTTGATTTTTCTGAACTTTTATTACGGGTTTATGAATTGTTTTTATGTAAGTCCAATATATTGCAATATTATCGTAATCGATTTAGGAATATTTTAGTTGATGAGTTTCAAGATACTAACAATATTCAGTATGCTTGGATACGTTTGTTAGCAGGAGATACCGGTAAAGTTACAACAGTTGGTGATGATGATCAATCAATTTATGGATGGCGTGGAGCAAAAGTTGAAAATATTCAACAATTTTTAAAAGATTTTTCTGCAGTGAAAACTATTAAACTAGAACAAAATTATCGTTCTAGCAACAATATATTAAAGTCAGCTAATATTTTAATTTCAAATAATAATGATAGATTAGGTAAAAATTTATGGACAAATGGAGAGGATGGTTATCGAGTGTCATTGTATTGTGCTGATAATGAATTAGATGAAGCAAGGTATGTCGTAAATGATATTTATAAATGGAATAAAAAAGGTTATGCTTTAAAAGAATGTGCTATTCTTTATCGTAGTAAAGCCCAATCACGTGTATTTGAAAAAGAATTATTACAGTCTTCATTTTCCTATGATATTTTTGGCGGGCAATATTTTTTTGAACGGCAGGAAATAAAAAATGTACTTTCTTATTTGTCTTTAGTAGTTAATCGTAAAGATGATACATCCTTTGAACGTATAATTAATATCCCAAAACGTGGTATCGGAAAAAAAACATTAGATTTTATTCATGAAATTGCATATACAAAAAAAATAACTTTATGGAAAAGTTGTGAATTTTTGTTATCCAGAAAAATTCTTTCTACTCGTGAATCAAAAAGTATTAATTTTTTTTTGACATTAATTAATGCATTATCTGATGAGATATTTGGAAAACCATTACATATGCAAATACGTAAAATAATTTATAATTCAGGTTTATGGTCAATGTATCAAAAAGAAAATGATAAAAAATCAAAAATTTGTATTGATAATCTTCAAGAATTAATAAATTTTAGTCGAAAATGGATTGATATAAAGGATTCAGATGAAATGTTATTGCAGTCATTTTTGTCAAAAATTACCTTAGATTTTAATGAAAAATATTTAGATATGGATCATGATGCAGTACAATTGATGACACTTCATGCAGCAAAAGGTTTAGAATTTCCAATTGTATTTATTGTTGGTATGGAGGAAGGTATATTTCCAACACAGATGAGTATAAAAGAAGAAATTGAAGCAGCAGGAGGATTAGCTGAAGAACGTCGGTTAGCGTATGTAGGATTGACCAGAGCGATAAGAAAGTTAACTTTGACTTATGCAAAAAGTCGTTGGATATATGGTAAAAAAGTATATAACCTTCCTTCTCGTTTTATTAAGGAATTGCCAACAGAATGTATTGAAGAAGTATGTATCAATAAAATGATTTATCCAATCGAATATCAAAAATTAAATACCAGTGATATTACTTATAATAATATTTTTTATGTTATAGGGCAACGTGTTTATCATGTAAAATTTGGAGAAGGAATTATTATTTATATAGAAAATCATAATTTTAAGTGTTCTCGCTTAAAAATTTCTTTTAAAAAAATAGGAATAAAATGGTTGTTTGCAGCTTATGCTAGATTAAAGTGTTTATAAAAAAATTATGAGTTATTTTTTCTTACAGAAGGAGGTAGCATAATTATGCTATTAGCATTTAAATTAGAAAATTATTGTTTATCTCGTCTTGAATTTGATAAAGGTGAACAACTCAAAAATGCCGTATGGATTGATTTAATGGAACCTACTTATAAAGAGCGTGAAAGAGTACAAATGGAATTAAAACAATTATTGGTTACTCCTTCTGAACTAACTGATATTGAAGCTTCAGCACGGTTTTTTGAAGATGAAAATGGTTTACATATTCATTCTTTTTTTTATTATGAAGATATTAATGAACATATTGGAAATTCTACGGTTGCTTTCACTTTTCGTGATGATCGTTTGTATACGTTAAGAGAACGTGACTTACCTGCTTTTCGTTTATATCGTATGCGTTTAAGAAATAGAAAGATTTTTACAGTAAATGCTTACGAGTTATTTTTAGATTTATTTGAAACTAAAATTGAACAATTAGCTGATATAATAGAAAATATTTATAATGTTCTAGAATCACTTAGTCGTATTATTTTAGAAGGAAAACAAGGTGATGCTCTTGATGATGCACTTTCTTATTTGGCTGAGCAAGAAGATATCGGATGGAAGGTGCGCTTATGTTTAATGGATAGTCAAAGAGCATTAAATTTTTTGATTCGTCGATCAAAGTTGCCTTCAAAACAGTTACAACAAGCAAAGGATGTTTTGCGTGATGTAGAATCATTATTACCTCATAATGAGGCATTGTTTCAAAAAGTTAATTTTCTTATGCAAGCAGCAATAGGTTTTATTAATATTGAGCAGAGCAGAATTATTAAAATATTTTCTGTTGTTTCTGTAGTATTTTTGCCTCCTACGTTAGTAGCATCCAGTTATGGGATGAATTTTGAATTTATGCCAGAGTTAAAATGGCATTTTAGTTATCCAATAGTAATTATATTGATGATTGTCGCTGGTTTGGCACCATATATTTATTTTAAACGCAAGAATTGGCTATAAGAATATTTTAATAATATAATATTTATCTCTGTTATAATAAAAATTCTGTGCAGTACAGATATGTTATAGTATGATACCTACTTATATGCTTAATACTTCACTTAATAAAAAAAAATACTACATATTTTTTATACTACTTTGTTTTTTAAATTTTTTTTTCCCCTAATAGTTCTCCTACTCTACTGACAGAACCTTTTCTTAGTATAGGATTAAGTTGAATACCACTGGTAGATTCGAATAGATTAATGACGGTAGATCCTAATTTGAATTTACCCATTTCTTCTCCTTTTTTTAAAAAAACTGAATCTGTATGATTTTTCTTTGGATAAGTCCAACGTTTAAGAATTCCTTCACGCTTATTATTTATGCAACCATGCCAAGTAGTTTCTATGCTTCCTATAATTGTAGCACCTATGAGAATTTGAATCATGTTGCCAAATTCTGTTTCAAAAATACAAATTAAACGTTCATTACGTGCAAAAAGGTGTGGAATATTTTTTTCAGTGCTTTTGTTAACAGAAAAAAGAGTACCGGGTACATAAATCATTTCAGTTAGCAAAGCATCACAAGGAATATGTACACGATGATAATCACGTGGAGATAAATAAATTGTTATAAATAATCCATTAATAAATTGTTTAATTAATACATCATTACCTGCTAATAGTGCTGTTAAATTATACGAATGGCCTTTTGCTTGTAAGATTTTTTCGTCTACAATTGACCCGATTTGGCTTACAATGCCGTCTGCTGGAAGAGAAAGTTGATTGTTACCAGAAACAATAGGTCTTATATTTTCTTTTAATTCACGAGTAAAAAAATCATTAAAAGAATTATAGGAAGAAAATTCATTAATTTTTGCTTCTTCCATGTTAATTTTATAAATTTTTACAAATATTTTAATCATGAATTGTGTCAGCAAATTAGTTTTTTTATTGGCTATCCAACCAGCTAACTCTGTTAATTTTTGTTGTGGTAATAAATATTGTAATTTTGTTTTTATTTTTTCTATCACATTACACCTCTAATGTTTTTTATTTTTTTTAATTCTGATCTTATGTCATAGGTTTCTATTATACTTATGATTTTCATAAATTCCAGAGTTATATTTTTTACACAATAAAAATCTGTAATATTATTTTTTAGATTTTTGAAAAGTATTTTTTTTAAAATTTATCTTTATAAAAGATGATGATTAAAATGTTTTAGTCATATTTTTTTCATAAAATATATTAATCATATCAAAAAAAAATAATATTTTAATTATAATTTATAATATTTTGCAAGATGAAATCAACTATTATTTTTTTTGATCTATAAAGTTGTTATCATCGCATAATTTTTATAAATATTATGGGATTTATTGGTATTTTTGATGTCTAATTTTTAATCTGTGAAATCTAAAATAAATAAAAATTTAATTTTATTGCAATATAATTATTTATCGCATTGAATATAATTTTTTTCTTTAATATTTTATTTTTTTTTATTTTTTGTTTTTTTGTTTTGGCAGTTTTTTAATTTTAATTAGATATATTTAATGATTTAGATATATTTAATGATATAAAAAATATGTATAATATTTTTTTGATATGATTTTGTTTTTTTACAAAATTATGCAATGTTGAATATTATTAAAATAAAAATATTATGTTAAATAAAAATAATTTAATTTGGATAGATTTAGAAATGACTGGTTTAGATCCAGAAAAAAATCGCATTATAGAGATTGCAACAGTTGTAACGAATTCTAAGTTAAATATCTTAGCGGAAGGTCCTGTAATTAGTATTAAACAGTCAGAAAAACAATTATTATTTATGAACGAATGGAATCAGAAAATTCATAATAAAAGTGGATTAATTAAGAAAGTTCAATTAAGTAAATATGATGAAAAAAAAGCCGAATTAGCTACAATTTCATTTTTAGAAAAGTGGGTACCTATAGGTGTATCACCAATTTGTGGTAATAGTGTTGCTCAAGATCGTCGTTTTTTGTTTAAATATATGCCAACTTTAGAAAAATATTTTCATTATCGTTATTTAGATGTCAGTAGTTTAAAAGAATTGGTTTTTCGTTGGAAACCTAGTATATTAATTGGGTTTACAAAAAAAGAAACTCATCGGGCTTTAGCAGACATAAAAGAATCTATTGCAGAATTAGCTTATTACCGTAAAAATTTTATTAATCTTTAAAATATTGATATATTTTTTATCTTCAATAAAGATTAGACTTGTAATTTTGAATTACTAAGTATTTCTTAACTATAATTACAGTTCATTATTTTGATATCAATGAATATTTTTGATTATTCAAAAATTGGATTCATAATAAAGTCTATTAATTATTTTTAAATTTTTGTTTTTTGTATGCATTTTTAAAATGCCAAAATAAATATTGAATTAATTTTATAACGTATAGACAATTGATATTTATCTATACAAATATATATTTAATTTTACATTTTCATTAAATTATATAATATTCTTAGTTTTATAAAAGTTTTATAAAATAACATTCCTTAATTTTAAATTATTTTTATTTTTTCATATTTCAAATAAAAAAATGAAAAATTGACTGATTAATATTCGTTATAAATAATATTATTTTACAGGAAATATTTAATAAAAATTTTACTATTACCTTATTAATTCATGTTTTTTATAAATGTTGTTTATTTTAAGAGATAATTCAGTATTTTTTATTAAAAAAATTATAAAGCAGTTTAAAAATAAATTTGGTATTTTTTTAATTTTAGTAATTTTAGTAATTTTTATAATCATAATTAATTTTGATTAAACATAATTTTTATAAATTTATTTAAAATAAAAATATATGCATATTAATGTAGCTTAGCTTGTAAATAATATATTAATTTTTAATTATTTTTAGATTTTAGTTGCTAACTTTATAAATATAAAATTTAAATTTATAATAAATCAAAATGAATTCTATGAATAAATATACTTTGTTTTTGTCTAATCAAAAAGAAACAATAAAGTTAGGATATCAGGTCGCATGTTTTTATAAACAGTATTTTGTTCTTTATTTGTTGTCTGAAGAAGGTGGTATTGAAAAAAATTGTTTGTGGTATATATTAAGATTTTTAGATTCTGAAGGATATAAAAAAGTCTAACTTATAATTTAGTTGAAATTTATATATTATCATTTGATACAGTTTATTATTTTTTATATGCTGTTTAATTAATCCTGAAAAAACTGAAATAATGGTATTTGTAATTATTGTTAATTCTATTTTAATTCTAACAGTATATGTTTGTTAACATGACTTAAAAAATTTTCTGAGGATTAATATTTTCTGATCTTCAAATTTATTTACCATTTAAAAGTAATGCAAGACAAAAAAAATTATGGGATTAACTGTATATGGAAATATTTTATGAAAAAAAATAGTTTTTTAAAAAGATTTTTTTTTAAAAAAGAAATAATAATTATTATATTTAAATCACTAATTAATATTTAAATCACTAATTAATATTTAAATCACTAATTAATATCATAAAAAATATTGAATTTATATTTATTTGATTTGTTTTATTTTGATTTCCTCATAATTTGGATATACTGTTTTTATTTATATATTTTTTGAAATCTTATTTTTAGACATTAAAAATAGTTTTTATGGTAAGTATATTAAAAATTTATTATTATGTTTTTTTTAAAAGATAGTAATAATATTAAAATTTTTAATAATTTCAGGACAATTAATAGATGATAAAAAATTATATTTAAAAATAATAATATTTATAAAATATTTTATGTAATATATATAAATTATTAAATGATTTTTTTTCGCTGGTAAAAAAATAAAAAATAAATTTTATGTTAAGATATATGCACTATTTAAAAAAATATTTTTTGTTTTATGTGATTTTTAATATATAATAGAGACATTAATTATTAAAAATATATAATAGAAATATAATAAAACATTATTGAAATAGACTATTTTTAGATATGAAAATTTTTATAAAAGTGATCAATAATTTATTTCGATTTTTAAACATTAAAAGATTAAATTTATAGGTAGTTAAGTGATATTTATTAAAATATAGCAGATATATTTTTTTTAGCAAATTGTTTCAGATTTACAATTTTTTGTTTTTGATTTTTGAATTTTAGTTACGTAAAATTGTTGTAAATTGTAAGTTTTAAGTAAAATTAGTAAAACATATAAATAATTTTTAAAATACCGTTTTTCTTTTATTCTTCTAAAAGTTTTTATTGATATATTTTTTTTGAGTAATGCTCTAGAAGCATTACTTTTTGTTTTTAACAATTACTAAGAAACACAAAGATTATAAAAGTTAATAATATTTGATTTATAAAGATTGCATATTTTTTAGCAGTATTTTTATAGGTATATAAAAAATAGGTCAGTATTTATTTTATGTCAGCAATACATTTTCTTTCTCCTCAAGTAATTAATCAAATTGCTGCTGGTGAAATTGTTGAAAGACCATCATCAGTTGTAAAAGAGTTAATTGAAAACAGTCTCGATGCAGGTGCAAATTGTATTGATATTTCAATTGAACGTGGTGGTTTAAAGCGTATTAGTATTCATGATAATGGTGTTGGTATTGCTAAAGAAGATCTTATATTAGCATTAGAGCGGCATACTACTAGTAAAATATCTGTTTTAGAAGATTTAGAATCTATTTTAAGTTTAGGATTTAGAGGGGAAGCTTTATCAAGTATTAGTGCTGTTTCGCGTTTAATATTAACTTCACGTATTGAAGGGCAAGAAGAAGCTTGGCAAGTATATACGGAAGGGGGGTATAATATGAAAATTTCTATGAAACCTGCTGCTCATCCAATAGGGACGACAGTTGAAGTTATGGACCTTTTTTATAATACTCCAGCTCGTCGTAAATTTTTGCGTACAGAAAAAACAGAATTTTGTCATATTGATGAGGTTATTCGCAGAATTTCTTTAGTGCATTTCAATATTGCTATTAAAGTTCATCATAACGGTAAGTTAATACGTCAATATCATGCAATAAATATTGAAAATGAAAAGGAAAAACGTTTAGTTTCTATTTTTGGTAATATTTTTTTAAATAATCTTTTTAGATTATTTTCTAAATCAGCTGATTTAGTAATTAAAGGTTGGATTAGTGATGCACTTTTTTGTAACGTATCAGGAATACAATATTTTTATGTTAATAAACGTATTGTTCGCAATCGATTAATTAATCATGCAATTCGTCAAGCTTATTTTGATGCATTAAAAAAAGAACATCAAATCTTTTATGTTCTTTTTTTAGATATTAATCCTTATCAAGTTGATGTTAATGTTCATCCATCCAAATATGAAGTACGATTTTATCAAATGAGATTGGTGCATGATTTTATTTATCAGGCAATTAAGAATGTATTAATAAAAGAAAAAACTAAAAAATTATTTAATAATGAAGCAATTGAATTTAAAAAGAATACTTCTTGTACTTTTGAATCGAAAAATAATTCAATTGTAGATCACAAAAATTTTTTTTTATATGATAAAAAAAAACCTTTAATAATTAAAAAAGAAGATAATTTAAGATTAATAAATAATAATCAGGAGATTTCAATATATAAAAAAGAAAATTATTTTTCTAATAATTTTGATGAAAATGTTAATCAAAAAAAAAATATATTACATCAGAACTATTTTGAAGATAAAAAAAATGAAATAGAAAAAAATGCATTTTTTTCAAAAATAAAATTTTTAACATCTAAAAGAATATTAGAAAAAAAAGCTTTTATAGAAAATAATAATACTTTTGGTAAATTGTTAACAATTTATTCTGATAATTTTGCATTAATTGAATCATTTTTAGGTATATATTTGTTATCATTGACGGAAGCTGATAGATATTTAAAAATCATTCAATTAATTCCTGGTGATAGGAGATTACAATCACAGCCTTTACTTGTACCAATACATGTTAATTTATCAGAAAATAATTTAAAAATTTTTAATGAAAAAAAAGTATTATTTAGTACATTAGGTTTTAAAATTAATATTTTTAATACAAAAGCAATTATTATGTCTGTATCTTATCTATTAAAATCACAAGATTTATCTAAATTGTTTTTAAAGTTATTAGAATATTTTTCTAATAATATTTCATGTGAGATATATGAATTAGTTGTTTGGTTAGTGGATAATTTGTTATATTCACAAAAAACTTGGACTATCACAGAAGGAATCCAATTGTTAAATGATTTGGAACTAATTTGTCCAGAATTACTTAAAAAACCTCCAAAAAAATTGTTACAGATAATTGATTTGAAATCGGTAATTAAAACATTAACAAATGATTAAAAAAAAAATCACAAGAACCCAAAGTTATTTTTATAATGGGTCCAACAGCATCAGGAAAAACAGAATTGGTAATAGCATTACGCCAAAAATTACCAGTTGAAATAATTAGTGTAGATTCTGTTTTGATTTATCGCGGTATGGACATTGGCAGTGCTAAACCAACACAAGAAGAACAGATATTGGCCCCACATCGATTAATTGACATTGTAGAACCAAATCAATTTTATTCTGTATCAGATTTTAGACGTGATGCATTATTAGAAATACAAAAAATTATTACATTAGGTCGTATTCCTTTATGTGTTGGAGGCGCCATGTTTTATTTTAAAATTTTATTATATGGGTTATCACCTTTACCACCGGCAAATATAAGTATTCGAAGAGAAATTTCAGCTCAAGCTAAATTATTTGGATGGCAAACAATACATAAACGTTTAGAAACAGTTGATCCACTATCAGCCAATAAAATTCATCCTCATGATTATCAACGATTATCTAGAGCTTTAGAAGTTTTTTTGATTTCTGGAAAAAGTTTTACAGAATTGCAGAAAATCAAAGCAACAGAATTACCTTATAATGTGTTACAATTTGCACTTGTTTTAGAAGATCGCAGAATTCTTAATGAACGAATTAAAGATCGTTTTTTCCGAATGTTAACCTTAGGTTTTGAAGATGAAGTAAGATTATTATATAAAAGAAATGATTTATATAAAGATTTGCCAGCTCTGCGTTCTGTTGGTTATCATGAGATGTGGTTATATTTATCTGGAGAAATTGATTATAATGAAATGGTTAATCGCAGCATATCTGCAACACGTCAATTAGCTAAAAATCAAATAACATGGTTAAAAAAATGGAAAAATTTGCATATAATTGAGAGCAATAATATTCACAGAGCTCTTAATAAAATATTAAATGTTGTACGTGAAAATTCTATTTATAAAAAATAACATCCATAAATGTTATTTTTCTGATTAATTTTTGATTAATAAAAATTTTAAAATTATAAATAAAATTGAAATTAAAAATAAAAAACAAGGAAAATAAAGAAAATGAGTAAGGGGCAATCTTTGCAAGATCCGTTCCTGAACGCGTTACGTCGTGAAAAGGTTTCGGTTTCTATATATTTGATAAATGGTATTAAATTACAAGGTTATATTGAATCATTTGATCAATTTGTTATTTTATTAAAAAATACAGTCAGTCAAATGATATATAAACATGCGATTTCTACTGTAGTACCTTCACGCCCTGTTTTTCATCAAAATCATACAGGTGGCAGTACAGGTGTACCTTATAATATCGGAAATATAACAGTTGTTCCAGAAGATAAAGATATAATTAAGTAAATATTATAGCAAGATAGTTAACAGTTTTTTTGATTTTTTTGTTTTTTAAATAAATTTAAGAATAACATATAAAAATATAAAAAATTAAATTAAAAGAATTTGATTTTCTAAAAAAAATATTTTTTTATTTTTTATATAAAAATATTTTTTAATTTTAGATCAAAAGTATATATATTAAAAAAGTATTGTGCAATTTTAAATTGTAAAATATTGATTTTAAGTTTTTTTATTGAAAATAATAGTTTTTTTAAAAAAACATTATGATTTTAATTATCAATTATTAATTTATAAAGTTTTATATGTTTTTTGTTTATAGGAAATAATAATAAAATTTAGTTTTATCAATAAATAATTAAGTTACTAAAAAAATATTTTTTTTGTTTTTTGTAGTTTTATAACTTGAATTGACAAAAAATATTTATTAGCTTACTTTATTTTGATAAGACTTTTTAGAGTTTATTTTTGATGTGGTATTTATGTTGATTTAGCAAATAAATTGTAAGAAATCAAGAACAGATAATGTATTTATTAATTTTAAATAATTAAAATTAATTATTTAAATATAATTCTTTTCTTTATAAATATTAATCAAAAAAGCAAACAAAAGTGCAAAAATATTTTTTTTGGTTATATAATTTATAAAATATTTTATGTTTTTTAATGAACATATAAATATTATTATTTATTTTTTTAATGTTATTGGTAATTAGTATAATTATTTGATCTGAAATAAATAATGATTAGTTTAGATACTTTTTTTGTTAGATAGAAAATTACACGTATTTATAATTAGCATTATTTTTTAGTTAGTTATATTTAGTTAATATAACTAACATTCTTAAATTTTATAAAAGTATATCAGTAATTTAATAATATTAGTGGTGTAATAATCAAAAATGTGGTAACTCACTAAAAAATTTTCTGAATTAAAAAAAATAAACGAGGAGTGATAAAATGCCGTGGAGGCCTGGTAATAATAGACAGGAAAGTGATCCATGGGGTAGCAGTAAAAGCAACTCTAATGGTAATAAAAGCAATTCTAAAAAAGAAAAAGTTCATTTTAATAATCTATTTTGCAAATATATTTGTAGAATTGGTGGATTAGGTAATAATCTAAGAAATAAAAATAATATGAACATAAATTTTATTTTTATTGGATGCATAATTGCAACAATTTTAATTATTTGGATTGCAAGTGGTTTTTATACAGTTAAAGAAAGTGATCGTGGGGTAGTATGTCGTTTTGGTAAATATAGTCATACAGTGAAACCTGGTTTAAATTGGAAGTTTACTTTTATAGAAAAAGTAATTCCCGTCAATATTGAAACTATTCGTGAACAGGCTACTAATGGTATGATGTTGACTTCAGATGAAAATGTCATTCAAGTAGAAATGAATGTTCAATATAGAGTTATAAATCCTGCTCAATATTTATTTAATGTAACTAACCCTGATAATAGTTTAAGGCAGGCAACAGATAGTGCTGTAAGAGGTATTATTGGTCAATCAGAAATGGAACAGGTATTAACTACAAAACGTGCATTAATTCGTGATGAAACACAAAAAGAATTAGAAAATACTATAAGACCGTATAAGATGGGGATCTTAATATTAGATGTTAACTTTCAAGTAGCTCGTCCACCAGAAGCTGTTAAAGCTGCATTTGATGATGTTATTGCAGCACGTGAAGAAGAACAGAAAACAATTCGTGAAGCACATGCTTATCGTAATGAAGTTTTACCTTTAGCTAAAGGTAATGCACAAAAATTAATTGAAGAAGGAAGGGCTTATAAATCAAGCATTGTTTTCAAAGCCGAAGGTGAAGTAGCTGGTTTTGATAAAATTTTGCCTGAATATCGTTCTGCACCTAAAATTACAAGAGAACGTTTATATATTGAAATGATGGAACGTGTTTTAAGTAATACACGTAAAATTATTATGCATGAAAAAAGTAATAATATATTGATGTTTCAATTAGAAAAAAATTTAAGAAATGACATGAAAAATATAAAGTCAGGCATAAAAAAGATTAAATCTCCACCTATTGCACAAGAACAAGATGCTTCTGCTGAAGTTTCAGCACCTTATGTATATAATTATGGTTCGCGAGATAATATGACAGATAACAGTTCAAATCGTGTTGGGAGATAATAATTATGAATAAATCATTTTTTATTATTGTTTTTTCTATATTATTTTGGCTTTATATGTCGTTTTTTATAGTTCAGGAAACAGAAAAAGGTATTATTTTACGATTTGATAAGGTTGTACGTAATCGTGAGAATAAACCTGTTGTTTATGACGCCGGATTGCATTTTAAAATACCATTAATTGAAACTGTAAAAATATTAGATGCTCGCATTCAAACATTAGATATTCAAGCAGACCGTTATTTAACTAGAGAAAACAAAGATTTAATGGTAGATTCTTATTTAAAATGGCGTATTACTGATTTTAGTGCTTACTATGTTGCTACAGGTGGAGGTGATTTTTATCAAGCTGAAATTTTATTAAAACGTAAATTTAGTGATCGGTTACGTTCAGAATTTGGGCGTTTAAATGTAAAAGATATTATTACAGATTCTCGTGGTCGTTTAACAGTAGATGTGCGTGATACATTAAACAAGGGTACTGCATCTGATATTGAAAGTAGTAAGAAAAATCCAGAATCTATTTTAATGAACAATTTTTATATTGCAAAAGAAATAGAAAACGGAAATACAGATTCTGTCAATACAAATAGTATGGCGGCTTTGGGAATTGAAGTTGTAGACGTAAGAATTAAACGTATTGAATTACCCAGTGAAGTTTCAGAAGCTATTTATCAACGCATGCGTGCTGAAAGAGAAGCTGTAGCTCGCCAACATCGTTCACAAGGTCAAGAAGAAGCAGTTAAAATTCGTGCTGCAGCAGATAAAACAGTTACTGAAACATTAGCTGAAGCGGAACGTACTGCACTTAGATTACGTGGTGAAGGAGATGCGATGGCAATGAAAATATTTGCTAATGTGTTCAATCAAGATCCAGGTTTTTATGCTTTTTTGCGTAGCTTAAGAGCATATGAGAAAAGTTTTAATAAAAATAATGATGATATTATGGTTTTAAGTCCTAATATTGATTTCTTTCGTTATATGCAAGAACCTAGTAACAAAAAAAATATTCCATAAAAGCAAAAAGTGATAGGTATTAGATAAGTGATAATAGAATATATCCTAAATAATTTTATATTAGATATGTTTGCATTATGACTTTGATATAATAATTCATATATTAAATTTTTGAACACACGAGTTTATAAAATGGGTAAAAATGTTGTAGTGTTGGGTACACAATGGGGTGATGAAGGTAAAGGGAAAATAGTTGATTTATTAAGTCAGTGTGTTCAATATGTTGTTCGTTATCAAGGTGGACATAACGCAGGACATACACTTGTAGTTAATAAAAAAAAAACTGTTCTGCATCTAATTCCATCAGGTATTTTGCATAAAAATGTAATTAATATTATTGGTAACGGTGTAGTATTAGAACCTAATTCTTTGATGAATGAAATAGAAGTCTTAGAAAGATGTGGAATAGAAATAAATCAACGTTTAAAAATTTCAGCTTATTGTCCCTTAATTTTGCCACATCATATCGCCTTAGATAATTTACGTGAGAAAGCTAGAGGTGAAAAAGCTATAGGAACAACAGGACGTGGGATTGGTCCTGCTTATGAAGATAAAATTGCTCGTCGTGGATTGCGTGTTAGTGATTTGTTTAATAAAAAAAAATTTGCAATTAAACTACAAGAAATTACCGATTATCATAACTTTCAATTAATACATTATTATAATGTACCTGCAATAGCATATCAAAAAACATTAGATGATATTATGAAGTTTGCTGATATTTTGATATCTATGACAATCGATGTAGCTGATTTATTACATCAGTCATACAAAAAAGGCGCATCGGTAATGTTTGAAGGTGCACAAGGAACGTTATTAGATATTGATCATGGTACTTATCCTTATGTTACTTCATCAAATACAATAGCAGGAGGAGTCTCTACTGGTACTGGTATAGGTTTTCGCCATATCAATTATGTTTTGGGTATATTAAAATCTTATTCTACACGTGTTGGTGGTGGTTTTTTTCCTACTGAATTATCAGATGAAATCGGTGAATATTTACGAAATAAAGGACAGGAATTTGGTGCGACCACTGGTCGGTTTCGTCGTACTGGATGGTTAGATATTGTTGCCGTTAATCGTGCTGTTCAGCTTAATTCTCTTTCTGGTTTTTGTTTAACTAAATTAGATGTATTAGATGGTTTAAAAGAAATTAAAATTTGTGTAGCGTATCGTAAATTAGATGGAATTAAATTAAATATCACACCTTTAGTAATAGAAGATTGGGAATATTTAGAACCAATATATGAAACTTTACCAGGTTGGTACGAAAATACATCTGGAATAAAAGAATATGATCAGTTGCCTAAAGCAGCCATTAATTACATTAAACGAATTGAAAAATTAACCGGAATTCCTATAAATATTATTTCCACAGGTCCAGAGCGTGATGAAACAATTATATTATTTCATCCATTTAATTAATAATTCTGTTTTTTAAAAATATTACCTTTAAGAATTATAACAAATAACGCCTGAACATTCAGGCGTTATTTATGTTGTTTTATCATTAAGATATTTATATTTTATCATTAAAATCATATGCTAAATTTTTATTTTATTTTTTAAATTAATGGAAAATTATAAGATGTATTTATTGCTAATATCATTAAATGAATTTATTTAAATAAATTGATTTAATACTCATAATTAGCGAAAAAATGACATTTTTTCTATTATTTGTTAAGTAAATTTATTTTAAATATAATGATCTATTTTAAAAAAAATGTATATAAATTATTATAAAACATAATAAATATTTTTCTAAATTATTAGCACAATGTGTAAGAAAGAAATACAGGTCATATTCATTTTAGATATTATATGAATCATAAAGTAATTGGTAGAGAACTTTTATGGTGAAAAAAGATCCTTATAAAGAACGAGAAGCAAAGAAATATTATTCACCAATTGCAAGTCGTGAATATATTTTAGAAATTTTATCACAGTTTATTAATCCAGTGAGTCGCCATGAAATTGCTAAAATATTGAAATTGACAAAAGAAAAAGAATTACATGCTTTAAATCGTCGGTTACGTGCAATGGAACGTGATGGACAATTAATATTTGATCATCAATGTTATATTTTGCCTAAATATGTTAACTTAATTAAAGGTACAGTTATTGGTCATCGTAATGGTTTTGGTTTTTTGCGAGTAGATGGTCAAAAAAATGATTTTTATCTTTCTTTGCGAGAAATGAAAAAAACTTTACATGGAGACGTAGTACTTGTTCACCAACTGAAAAAAAATAGACGAGGACGCACAAAAGTTCGTATTGTGAAAATTCTTGTTCCAAGAAATAAAAATATTGTAGGACGTTATTTTTTAGAAGGCAATATTGGATATGTTGTGCCAGACGATAGTCGATTATCTTTTGAAATTTTGAACATTAAAAAAAATCTTGATAGCACTGGTGTAAAAATAGGAAATATCGTTGTAGTGGAAATTATAAAAAGACCTGTTAATCATATTCAAGCAGTAGGAAATATTATTAAAGTATTAGGTGATAATATGGGTATGAATATGGCAGTAGAAATTGCATTAAGAACCTATGATATTCCTTATGTTTGGCCAAAAGAAGTTAAAAAACAAATAACTAAGCTTTCAAAAAATATTCCTCTATCAGAAAAGAAGAAACGCATCAATTTGTCTCATCTTCCTTTAGTGACGATTGATAGTGAAGATGCTAGAGATTTTGATGATGCTGTTTATTGTATGAAAAAAAAAGGAGGAGGATGGTTTTTATTGGTTGCAGTTGCTGATGTAAGTTATTATGTACAACCAAATACAGCATTAGATTATGAGGCTTTAAATCGAGGCAATTCTATTTATTTTCCGTCACGTGTAATCCCTATGTTGCCTGAGATTCTTTCTAACGAATTGTGTTCTTTAATTCCCAAGGTTGATCGTTTATGTATGGTATGTGAAATAGAGGTGTCAAATGTAGGAGAAATTATTTCTTCAAAATTTTATGAAGGAGTAATGTGTTCTCATGCTAGATTAACTTATTCAACGGTATGGAAAATTTTGCAGGGAGATAAAGAGTTGTGTCAATTTTATAAAAATATAGTACCACATCTAGATCAACTTTACCAATTATATAAAACATTAGATATAGCAAGAATAAATAGAGGTGCTATTTCTTTTGAATCAGAAGAAGCAAAATTTATTTTTAATAAAGATCAAAGAATTCAAGATATTCAATCTGTTGAACGTAATGATGCTCATAAATTGATTGAAGAATGCATGATTTTAGCAAATATAGCAGCAGCCAATTTTATTGATAAACATAAAGAACCGTCTTTATATCGTATCCATGATATGCCAAAACAGGAAAATGTTGTGAATTTACGTACTGTTTTCAGTGAATTTGGTTTAAAATTATCTGGAGGTAATAAACCTCAATCAGTTGATTATGCTAATATTATGAATATTATCGCTGAACGTCCAGATCATGAATTATTAAAAACAATGGTTTTGCGTTCTATGAACCAGGCTTTTTATCATTCTGAAAATAAAGGACATTTTGGTTTAGCATTAAAAGCTTATACACATTTCACTTCACCTATTCGACGGTATCCTGATTTACTTTTACATCGTTCCATTAAATATATTTTGTCTAAAAAATATCAAAATAATCAATGTCATCAAATTACAACCGGTGGTTGGCATTTTGATATGCACGAAATATTAGCATTAGGTCAACATTGTTCAATGACAGAAAGACGTGCTGAAGAAGCAATTAGAGATGTTTCTGATTGGTTAAAATGTGACTTCATGAAAAATAAAGTTGGAAATATATTTACTGGTATTATTACAAATGTTACTAGTTTTGGTTTTTTTGTTCGTTTGAATTATCTTTTTATTGATGGGCTTGTTCATATTTCTTCATTAAAAAATGATTATTATCATTTTGATAGTGTAGGACAACGGCTTGTTGGTCAATCTTCTGGGATTATATATCGTCTTGGTGATAAAGTAGAAATCAAAGTTGAATCTGTAAATTTAGATGATCGTAAGATTATTCTTACATTAATTTCTTCTCAAGAAGTTTATAATAAGAGATCATAAAAATATAAAAAATATATTCATAATTAAACAAATATGTAATTTATTATACATTTTATTATAAAAAATTATTTAAAAGAATAGAATATTCATTATATAAAAAACATTTTTAATAAGCGATAATTTGCATTATTAGTGATATTTATTTAATATATTTTTTTATTTTTGATATTTATCAATTAATGAATAAATTTATGAACAAAATGATTTATGGTATTCATTCAGTGCAAAAAATATTAGAAATAGATTATTCGCGTTTTCAAAAAGTATATGTTATTAAAGAAAATAAAAATAAACGTTTATTATCACTAATTCATCAGTTTAATAATTTAGGTATTGCTATACATATAGTGAATCGTAAATGGATGAATTTTAAAACAGAAAACGCTGTACATCAAGGTATTGTTGCATTTATTAAATCTAGTAGAGAACATAAAGATAGTGATTTAGCAACGATTCTTTCTCATATAAAAATCCCGTTTATACTTATATTAGATTGTGTCACAGATCCATATAATTTAGGTGCTTGTTTGCGTAGTGCAGATGCAGCAGGTGTTGATATGGTGATTGTGCCTAAAGATAAATCTGCTAATCTTAATTCTATAGCTACAAAAGTTGCTTGTGGTGCTAATGAAAGTGTACCATTTATTAGGGTTACTAATCTTGCTCAAACATTACGTCAATTACAGAAAAATCATATTCGGATTATTGGTACAGTAATTGAAAGTAATTATACGTTATATAATACAAAATTAACCGGAGCTGTTGCTTTAGTTATGGGTTCAGAAAATAAAGGTATCCGAAATTTAACAAGGAAAAACTGTGATGATTTGATTAGAATTCCAATCTTAGGTAAAGTAAATTCTTTAAATGTTTCTGTTGCAACAGGAATATGTTTATTTGAAATAGTACGTCAACGATTTTTTAATATTTAACTGTGTTATAAAAAATATTTAGTATAAGTAAGATCCATAATCTATTATTTGAATTTTAATTGTAAAATAAGTATAATGAAAATGTTTTTTTAATTAAAATAAACTAAGAAGTTCCTTACCTCCATTTTCTATTTAATGATTTTGATTTTAATAATGAGGAGGTTTTTATAATAATCCATAAGGAGCAAAAATTATGCGTCATTACGAAATTATTTTAATGGTTCATCCAGATCAGAGCGATACTGTATCAAATATGATTGAATATTATACCAAATTAATTATTGATGCCAAGGGAAAAGTTTATCGTTTAGAAGATTGGGGAAGACGTCAATTAGCCTATATGATCAAAAAATTGCATAAAGCACATTATGTTCTCATGAATGTAGAAGCTCCAAAAGTAGTAATTGATGAATTAGAGACGATTTTTCGATTTAACGATGCTATTATTCGTAGTATGGTTATAAGAATGAAAAGTGCAATTACGGAATTATCTCCTATGATGATTAAAACTAAAGAAAATCGTTTTTCTCACGATTATTTTGGTGAAAATAAAGAAAAATCGAAAATTACAGCAATAGAACATTTAAAAAAGTAATTTTTTAATACTGGTTGTAATATTATTTTTATATATTTTTAGTGTATAATTTTAAATTTTATTATATAAATCTTATGCAATCGGTATTTTAGAAATAAAATGAAATATTTATAATATATTAATAAGTTATAAAAATAATTATTTTAATTCTGTTCATATTTTTATAAAAAAATCTATTGTTTATTTTTTAAAAAAATGTTTTTATTGCATATACTATTTCAGTATTTACAAATAAATTATTGGAGAATATGAAAACATGCCACGTTATTTTAGACGTCGTAAGTTCTGCCGATTTACAGCAGAAGGTGTTCAAGAAATTGATTATAAAGATATTACAACATTAAAAAATTATATTACTGAAAGTGGTAAAATTGTACCTAGTCGCATTACTGGCACTAGTGCAAAATATCAACGCCAGCTTGCTCAAGCAATTAAGCGAGCACGTTATTTATCTCTATTACCATATACGGATCATCATCAGTGATTTTTTTATCAATTTATGATGATTTCAGGATAAAATAATGCAAATAATTTTATTAGATAAAGTAGAAAATTTAGGTAAATTAGGTGATACAGTTAATGTAAAATCTGGTTATGCACGTAATTATTTAATTCCTTATGGAAAAGCAGTTCTTGCAACTAAAAAAAATATTTCTTTTTTTAAAATGCGTTATGCCGAAATACAAGCTAAATTAGAAGAGATTTTGTCTATTGCTAAAAAACGTGCTGAAAAAATTAATGAATTAAAAATTATAACTATTGCTGCTAAAGTAGGAAATGAAGGCAAATTATTTGGTTCAATAAGTAGTCGTGATATTGCGGAAGTGGTTACTGAAAAAGGCATTACAATTACAAAAAATGAAGTGTTTTTGCCAAATGGTGTATTACGTACTGTTGGTCAGCATGAAGTTATTTTAAAATTTCATAATGATGTTTTAGTAAAACTAAATATAAATATTATTTCTAAATAATTTATTTTATATTATTTTAAATTTTTCTTTCAAAAAATTATAAGCAAAAATGTGCATATATTAATAATATACTAAATTTCTATTTTTAAAAATAATTATAATTTTTATAACTATTAAATATTAAATTTACAAAAAATTACTCAATATTTATTCCTTTAGATTGCAAATCTGCATGATAAGATGAACGCACTAGTGGACCAGATGCTACGTGTGTAAAACCCATTTCTATGGCATCTTTTTTTATATTTTGAAATTCTGAAGGACTGACATATCGTTCTACAGATAAATGATCAGGGCTTGGTTGAAGATATTGCCCTACAGTGAGCATAGTTACTCCATTTTGCCTTAAGTCATACATAACATCTTTTATTTCTTGATTTGTTTCGCCTAATCCAACCATTAATCCTGATTTTGTTGGTATTTTAGGATGTATTATTTTAAATTTTTCCAGTAATTTTAACGATCCATGATAATTAGCCCCAGGACGAATTTTTTTGTATATACGAGGCACATTTTCGATATTATGATTAAAAACATCTGGCGGTACTTTGGATAAAATTTGAAGAGCTTGGTTTATTCGTCCACGAAAATCAGGAACCAGTATTTCTATTTTTATATGTGGATTTTTATTTCTAATAGACATTATACAATCAGCGAAATGTTTTGCTCCACCATCATGTAGATCATCACGATTGACAGAAGTAATAACAATATAGTTTAAACGCATATCTTTAATGGTTTTTGCTAACTTGATAGGTTCATTTGGATCAGGCATATTAGGACGTCCATTAGTGACATTGCAAAATGGACAATGTCGAGTACAAATAGCGCCTAAAATCATAAAAGTAGCAGTACCTTTATTAAAACACTCAGGTAGATTAGGACATGAAGCCTCTTCACATACAGAATGTAAGCCATTTTTCCGCATCGCATTTTTAATTTTTTCTATGCGAGTAAAATCATTAGGTATTTTTATTTTAAGCCATTTAGGTTTATTGTATACTTGTTTGTAACCTGTTGTAATAATTTTTATAGGAATTGATGATATTTTATCAGAATTAGGATATTGCTTCTTGTTTTTTTTTGTAATATTTTCACTCATAATATTTAATTATCCATTTTATTATCTTATATATAAGATACTTTATTTCATTTTATTATAAATAATTATGCTTAATATGATATTTTATTATTGTTTTTCAATGATGATTACAATTATTTTTTACATTTTATGCATAGGTATTAATTGCAATAAATGATAAAAATTTTTTATAATTAAAGGTTCTATATCTTTGATTTGAATATGGGGAATAAATTTATTTATTTGAGTCATTTGCATACCAATATTACCACAAGGATTAATTTGTTTAAAAGGTGTTAGGTCCATATTAACATTTAATGCTAAACCGTGCATAGTACAACCTTTATTAATACGTAATCCTAAAGAGCAAATTTTTTTTTTGTTAACATAAACACCAGGAAACTGATCTTGTGAATAACTTTTAATCCCTAATTCATTTAAAGTATGAATAACCGTATTTTCTAGTGTATGAACTAATTTTTTTATGTTCATTGCATAACGTTTTAAGTCTAATAAAATATACATTATTAACTGTCCAGGCCCATGATAAGTTATTTGCCCCCCTCGGTCTGATTGAATTACCGGAATATTATTTGATACTAATAAGTGTTCTTTTTTTCCAGTTTGCCCTTGTGTAAAAACAGGGTAATGTTCAAGAAGCCAAATTTCATCTTGTGTATTGATGGCTCTTTTTTTTGTAAATTCATGCATGTCCTCTAAAATATCTTGGTAAGCATGGAGCCCTAAATGACGTAATATAATATTATTTTTGATATTTTTAATGATATAATAAATATGATATAATTATATGTTGTAATTAATAAAGATTATTTCAAAAATTATACTATATAATTTTGCTATAATAAAAGTAAAAAAAATATTTTTATTAATTATTTTTAAATATCAGGTTAAATAATTATAGTTAAATAAGAAGTTTTTTGATAAAAACACCATCTATAAATTTTTATATTTTTATATTAAAAATATTGATTAACTTGTATTGTTGTAATTGTTTTTTATTTTTTGATATATTAAATAATTTTAAATTATTTTTAAAAACTTATTTTTTGCATGTTTTTTAAATTATGTAAAATAACTAATAAAGGTAATTATTTATTGTTATTTTCAATTTTTTTTTAAATATATTATAAATAATATTAAATATTATAATTAAATAAAAGATAAAAAAATAATTTTAAATAATCAATTTTTTTAAATAAAAATATTACCTTTATTTACTTCTGTTAATAAAAATAAAGTTTGTTTTTCAATATTTTTTTTATCTAATTCTACTGTGATATATCCGACAATTTTATTTTTTTAAAAGGTACTTCTAAGATATTATTCAATTTATAATCAATTTTTATATTTTTTATACGCTTTCGTGGAATTGTTATATAAAGATTTTTGTTAATTCCGAATGATACTTTATGTTTATCATCAAATAAAATAGCTCGAGAAAGTAATTGTTTTTGTTTCTCTAATAATTTTGTAGTTTCAAAAAAATAAATCCCAAGTTTAGTAATTTTTTGCTTTCTATATTTCGTATATTTTTGCTATGAGCACCTAATACAACTGATATTAATCGCATATGTCCTTTAGTATATCCTTTTTTAATACCATCAACATTGATATTTTTATTTTATAATAAAGTGTTGCGATTTAATTGAAGAATTTTATTAAAAGTAAATTCTTTTTCTTTGTAAATAGAATATTCTGGAATATCACGAATTAAAGCTTTTGCAATTAATGCTATATAACGTGCTGAAAACTATATTGTTCATTAAAATCCAATCCATGTGCAGTAAGAAAATGAGTATTTTTTAATCCAAGTTTTTTTCCATTATAATTCATTAGTTTAATAAAATTAGTTTTATTACCAGAAATATATTTTTCTGCGACTATACAGGCATCGTGACCAGATTGCAAAATAATACCTCTCATTAATGGTGAGATAGATACTTGATCATCATTTTTTAAAAACATAAGTTAAGAGCCTTTAAAAATTGGGTTATGTCTCCATGCATTATTATCTATAATAACTTTATCATTCATACTGATTTTATTGGTTTTATTTTTTGACCAATTGTATAAGTTGTCATTTATTTAGTTAAACTAGCTGGGTTACGACGGTGATCAGCATTTTTTTTAGATAAAACCTTTTCTGAATAATAATCAATAAGCATGTAAGATGCAGCATTAATATCTGGATGTTTTAAGTAAATAAAATTGTTTGTAGATTTAGTTTTTGTTTTAGCAAATGTTATCACTGAAAATACAAGAGCAATATTTAATATTATTATGCGTATAAATTGTAAAAAATAGATCTTTCATAATGAATAATATTCTTGTTTTTATGATTAATATTTTAATACAATTATTCTTAATTTTATTTAAAATAAAATAATATTATAAAATTTTTGGAGTATTGATATTTTAATTAATTTTTAAAATTATTTTTTATATGGCATAGTTTAAATTTTATATCGTAGAAATATTTTTTATATGTAAAATAATAATATTTTTTAATATTATGTTTTAATTTTAAAAATCAAATAATCATTTAGTATTCTTTTAATGTTACATGATAAAGTAATCTAATATTTTTTTATTACTTAAATTTTTAAATATAAAGATATTTTTTGTTTTTTAGGTTTTTATTAAATTTGTAATTTAATTAATATTGCTATAAAATAGAGTTTTTAATATTTATTAATGCATATTAAAATTTGTTTATACAATACTATATTTTATCTTTTATAAGATAGAATATAGTTGCTAAAATATTAATTTGGTTATTTTTTTTGATTATCTAATAACGTATAATTATTTATAATATGCCACATTCTTTTTTATTCCAATTAAAAGTTATTTAAATAAAAATATATAGATAATATTGTTAATATTTTGATGATTTTAATAAGATATATTTTTTGTTTGCTTTTGAAATAATAAAAAGTAAGAAGGAGATTTATTTTTTCATCGAAAAATATCTTTGTGATTTCATGAAATTATAGAGTAAATATATTTTTATATAATAAAACTCATATGTTTTAAAATGTTTTAATAATTTGAATATATTTATATTTCTTATTATTTTATATATCTTTTTATTTAAATAGTTTACTAATATAAAAAATATCTTATATAATTTTTTATTCATAAATTATTTGACAACAATTTTCTGTGTGTATGTATGGACATAATAATACCAAATCCTGCCATTAAAACAATAAATGAAGATCCACCATAACTGATTAGTGGCAAAGGTACACCGACTACAGGTAAAATACCACTAACCATTCCTATATTGACAAAGATATAGATAAATAAAATTAACATGAGTCCACCAACCATAATTCTACCAAAAGTGTTTTGTGCATTTGTTGCAATTATTAAACCACGTATTATTAATAGCAAGTATAATATAAGTAAAATAATAACTCCTATTAATCCAAGTTCTTCGGCTATTACTGCAAAAATAAAATCAGTATGACGTTCTGGTAGAAACTCTAATTGTGATTGTGTCCCATGTAACCAGTTTTTTCCAAATAAACCTCCAGAACCAATAGCAATTTTTGATTGTATAATATGATATCCAGCACCTAGTGGATCCATTTCTGGATTTAGTAACATCATAATACGATTACGTTGATAATCGTGCATTAGGAAAAACCATAAAATAGGAACAAAAAAAATGATACCAGTAATGGCTATAGTCATGAATTTCCAATGTATGCCAGCTAAAAAAAGAATAAATAATCCAGAAGCGGCGATTAAAATTGATGTACCCAGATCTGGCTGCGCTGCAACAAGTAAAGTTGGAAGTAATATAAGTATTAAGGCAAGCATTGTATTTTTAAATGTTAAAGGAAAAAAATTTCTATTTAAAAAACGATCTACCATTAATGGAACTGCAATTTTAGCTATTTCTGATGGTTGGAAACGAATAAATCCAAGATCTAACCATCTTTGTGCTCCTTTACTTATTTGTCCAAATATATCTACAAAAATAAGTAATATTAAACAAAATATATATAAAGAAGGAGCTAATTTTTCATATATACGTGGTGATACTTGTGCCATGAAAATCATGATAATCAATCCAATTATAATTTGAATTAATTTATGTTGCATGATATTCATATCTTGTCCGCTGGCACTCCACATAATTAAAATACTATATATTATTAAGGTAAGAATAATTAAAAACATTAAAAAATCAATATGTAAACGTGTAAAGATAGATAATTTTTGTAAGTTATCATTCATATGTTTTTTTATTCTTCTGCAGAGATATTATTAGATGTGATTTGATTTGTATATTTATTAAGTAATGCGTAATCAAAAATATTGCGTACCAGATCTGCAATATTTGATCCAGTACCGCCATTTTCAAGAATTATCACAATAGAAATTATCGGATTTTGATAAGGGGCAAAACCAATCATTAATTTATGATCACGTAAATGTTCAGCAAGTTTTTTGCTGTTATATGTTTCATAGCTAAATATTTGTGCTGTTCCTGACTTAATGGCAGCTTTATAAGCAGTATTTATGAAGTGTTTATGAGCTGTACCATTTGATGCATTAGCAACACCATACATTCCTTCTTTTGCTAATTCCCAAAATGACGTATGAACATTATTAATTTTTAAAGATTTTTTTTGTTTGTATGGTATCATTGTATCGCCTAATTTAGTTCCATATAAAAGGTGTGGAATTTTAATAATTCCATTATTAATTAAAATCATCAATGCTTTTGCCATTTGAATTGGTGTTGTTATCCAATAACCTTGACCAATGCCAATAGGAATTGTGTCTCCATGATACCAAGGTTTTTTGTGTTTTTTTTGTTTCCACTCACGTGTAGGCATAATTCCTGAACTTTCTTCTGCCAGATCAATTCCAGTATAATTGCCATAACCAAATTTTTGCATCCAATTTGATATGCGATCGATACCCATATCGTAAGAAATTTGATAAAAAAAAGTATCCGCTGATTCAATTATAGCTTTAATAACATTTAACTTGCCATGTCCAAATTTTTTCCAATCTCTGTAACGTTTTTCAGAATTGGGTAATTGCCACCAACCAGGATCAAAAATGGTATAATTTGTAGTGATAATGTTTTCACTTAATGCGGCAACGGCTATAAATGGTTTTACAGTTGAGGCTGGTGGATACAGTCCTTGTGTAGTTCTATTAATTAATGGATGATTTGGATTTTTTAATAAATCTTGGTAATCTTTGTAAGAAATGCCATTAACAAACAAATTAGGGTTATAACTTGGTTTTGATATAAGAGCCAGTATTTCTGCATTACGTGGATCTGCCACAACAACAGCAGCACGGCTATTGGTTAGTAATTGTTCTATCTTCATTTGTAAATCAAGATCAATTGTTAAATAAATATCTTTACCGGCATGTGGAGTTTTTTCATGAAGTTGACGTATTATTTTTCCATGGCTATTTACTTCAACTTCTTCGTAACCTGTTTTTCCATGTAAAATATTTTCGTAATAACGTTCTACACCTAGTTTACCAATATCATGAGTAGCAGTATAATTTTTTATTAGACCATTATTTTCTAAACGTGTTATATCTTTATTATTAATTTTAGCAACATAACCAATAATGTGGCTAAGAGTGGCACCGTAAGGATAATAACGGCGTTGGTAACTTTTTATTTCAACACCAGGAAATCGATATTGATTTACTGAAAAACGTGCTACCTGTATTTCATTAAGTGAAGTTTTTAAAGGTATATAGGTAAAGGCTCTCGAGTGTTTGCGTTCTTTTTTGAAGTTTTCAATATCTTCGTCTGTCAGATCAATTAGATCGTGTAATTCACTAAATATTTTTTCTATATTAGTTATTTTTTCAGGCATTAATTCTAATTGATAAACAGTACGATTTAATGCAATAGGAATACCATTTCTATCATAAATAATTCCTCTAGTTGGTGGAATAGGTACTATTTTTATTCGATTTTCATTAGAAAGAGTTTTGTAGTTGTCATGTTTTATGATTTGTAAATTATATAAATTAGTAATTAAAATTATTACTAATATTATAATAATACTAAAAGATATAAATGCTCTTCGCATAAATAATGTAGATTCAGCTGTATAATCACGTAAATGGTTACGTTTTTTTTTATTCGCATTCAAAGTCATAACCTATATGAATATTTTATTTTTATTTAGAATAAATTATTTATTATCGTTATTGTAATTTTAGTTTTTTATAACATATATTGTGATCAAATATCGAAATATTAAAAAAAATAAAAATATTATATGACTATTTTTAGTTATTAAAATTTTATATAATATAAATTTATAATTTATATGGTATTTATTTTAAAATTGTGATTTTTTGTTTTAAAAAGTCAACATTTTCAGCATATTTTTTTGTAATTTTTTAAAATTGTTTTTATTATAATAATAAAAAAATGTTTTAAAATATATTTTTCTATATTTTAGATATGTGTATTTTAGATAAGAAAATTATTATAATGATTTTACTTATATCATTCTTATATTTTTTTTAGATTATTTTAATTTATTATTAATAACTTTTAAGGCAATATTAACGATTTTTAAATTTATAGATTTTATAACTATTTTTTATGAAATAAATTTTTAGATTTTTTTAAAATATACAATTATTTTTTAAAAAGATTTTTATTCTTAATAATATATGCTATTTATCTATTTTTTATTTTTTTATTCATGAATTAAATTGCAATAAATAACAAGTAAAGATTATTTTTTTTAGAAATTATTATATAAGTACTAACATTTAATTTTTTAAGCAAATTAATCATAAAATGTTTTTTATTTTATTATCTAAACGTTTTTTTATAAAAAATACTATGATTTTATTGTTTAAAAGTTTTTATTTTTAAAATATAATGTTTATGTTATATTTTATTTAATTATGTTTATAAAATTTTAAAAATAAAAAAAATAAAAAATAATAGTATAATATTCATAGTATGTTGTCTCAGTAGTAATAAGAAATAATATTTATCATTATAAGAACAATAATTAATAAATTATTAGGATTTGGTTATTAAACCATAGCTTTTATTTTAAAAATTTTTTATTTTTCTTAATTTATCATAATTAATTTTGATAAAGATTATTTTTATCAATATAGTTTGAAACTGATTCTGGTAGCATATGTTGACAACTTTTTTTGTTATTTTTTCTTTGACGGATTTTTGTTGCAGAAATATTGAATAAGGTATTTTTAAATAAATAAATTGTATTAGAAGTTTGATATTGTAGAATTTTTGGATTATGTATTTGATGATCTTCTAGCCATTTCTGCATTATTTTATTTGAAAAATAAATTTTGTTTTTTGAGCGAGTACAAACTATTAAATGGCATAAATTTAAAATTTCTTTCCAATGAAACCAAGTATCTATTGATAATAAAGCATCTTCACCAATGATAAATGCCAATGGTTTTTTCCAACCAATTTCTTTTCTAAAAGAAATTAGTGTTTTTACAGTATATGATGGTATTTGATATTTTATTTCACGAAAATCTATAGTAAATAATGGTTTATTCTCAATTGCCAATTTTAGCATTTCGATTCTTTGTTGAATGTTTGCTACTGGTTGTGGACGATGTGGTGGTAAATAATTAGGTACTAAAATAATTTTTTTTAATCCAATTTCTTTTGCAAGCTGTGTAGCAGGTATTAAATGACCATAATGAATTGGATCAAAAGTACCACCAAATATAGTTGTAATATTTTTAATATTATATATTTGTTTATTTTGTAAAATCATTAATAAAACTCTCTGAGATTACTGCTCCACATAATAAGATGGATAAAATTTCTAATTTTGGCCAAATAGATATGTTATGATTTTTTTTGAAATGTAATTCAGCTTGTGTAATTAAGTTTATTGCTATTTGTAATTGCCGTAATGATAAACGGTTGATTACAGAAATTATCATAGGGTGATGTACTTTAAAAAAAAATTTATTATCAAATGATTTTGTATATTCTTTGTTTTTTGTTTTTTCTTTTAATTTTAATAAAATTATTAATTCACGTTGAATGGTTCTTAAAAGTATTGTTTCTTCATATTTTTCTCTTTGCAATTGTTTTAGAATATACCAACTTCTTTTAGTTTTACCTAAAAACATTGCATCAATCCAATGATAAGCTGTGAAATGAAAAGCGTTATTGATTACTTTTTTAACATGCGATACTGTGAGATTACCATTAGGATATAAGATTGATAATTGTTTAAGTGTTTGATAAATATTCAATAAATTACCATCATAATAATAACAAAGTATTTGATTTGCTTCTTTATTTAAAGTTAGTGAGATTTTTTTTGCTCGTTTTGTTATCCATTGAGGCAGTGTTTGTGGTGTAGGTGTAAGGCAATTAATATAAATACTATTTTGATTTATTTTTTTAAACCATTCACTATTTTCTTGTTGCTTAGTTAATTTATTTCCAGATAATATAAGTAATACATCAGAGTGTAATAATTGAGTTAATTTTAATAATTTATGAGATATACTTATATTAGAACAATTTTTTGATAATGTTAAAAAAAGAATTTTTTTTTGTCTAAATAAGTTTAGGGATTGAACAAAATAATAAATATTATCCCAATCACTGTTTGGTTCAAGAAGATGAGCATAGCGTTCAGTAAAACCGTATAACTCTGCAATTTTATAAATTTTGTCTAAGCTTTCTTGTAATAAAAGATGATCATTTCCAAAAACAAAAAAATAAGATGGAAAATTTTGCATTAAATATAAGTCTATTTCTTCTGGATTAATATTGATCATTTAAATTTTAATACTCTTTTTGATGTGCATTATTTTTAATATCATTTTGAATTATTAATAATTTGTGAATTAATTGACGGGCTGTTCTTGCATATAGTTCTTTTTCTATCATGGTATTTTTTGTATCTGCAGGAAATATTTCTAATGGTATATTAAAAAAAATATGTTCTACATTTATATTGATAGGATATACAACACCATTTTTCGAAATAATTTCTGCATCAGTTGAAAAAAATAATTGTTTTTCTGCATTTTGACCATTTTGATATACAGATATAGTTTTAGTATTTTCAGATGTATTGATAATTTTTAGAGTAATAATATTTTTTAATGTTTTATTGATGTATTGTATATTATTTAAATATAATTCTTTTTTTATTGCTAATCCTAAAGGTCCATACGGATCACTTGTTATTAAAGTTACTGTATTTTTAGGTATTTGATTGAGCATTTGTAAATGAAATCCACAACCAGTTATCAGAAATACAGTTACATTTATAAAAAATACAATATAATAATGCATATTTTTTCCTAAATATTTAAATATTAATTTTAATAAATGATAATATTTAATAATTTATTTTTTATGTAAATTGTTTTATGTATGGTCATATTTTTAATATATTTTTTGATACTGTATTCTTGAATTGCTATTTTTAAAGCATCTTCTTCTGAACTGTTAATAGGAATCGTAATGCGACTACGAGTTTTTCCATTTATTTGAATAATAATTAATTTGGTATCTTCTTTTTTTGCTGCTTCGTCAGCAACAGGCCATGGTGTATGATCAATATCATCGAGATGACCAAGTTTTTTCCACATAATAAAGCATGCATGTGGAACGATAGGAGCTAACATTCGTACTATTGCATCTAAAGATTCTTGCGTTAATGCTCTATCTTGTTCATTTTTTTGAGGAAATTTATTAAGTTGATTCATGAATTGCATAATGGAGGCAATGGCAGTATTAAATGTATAACGTCGACCCATATCATCTGTTACTTTAGTAATGGTTTTATGTAAAGCGTATCTCAGATTTTTTTGTTCTTCTGTTAAGTTATTTTTTTTTAATGGGATAGTTTTTCCTTTTTTGGTATGTTTTAAAACAGTACGCCAAAGACGATGAATGAAACGATTTGCACCTTCTATATTTGATTCTTTCCATTTTAAAGTAAGTTCTGGTGGAGAAGCAAACATTAAAAATAAGCGTACTGAATCTGCTCCATATTTTTCTACCATGACTTTTGGATCGATACCGTTATTTTTTGATTTAGACATTTTGCTCATTCCATTATAATGAAGTGTATTTCCATTATTATCAGTAGCTTTGATAATTTTTCCTTTTTTGTCTCGTATCACTTTTGTATTAATAGGTGGTACCCAAACACGTTGTCCATTTTTGTTTAAATAATAAAAAGAATCTGCTAATACCATTCCTTGGCATAGAAGACTTTTTACTGGTTCATTAGAATTTATTAAATTTTCATCACGCATTAGTTTATGAAAAAAACGAAAATATAATAGATGCATAATAGCATGTTCTATACCTCCTATGTATTGATCAACTGGTAACCAATAATTAGCTGCAGATGGATCAAGCATTCCTTTATTATAGTGAGGACAAGTATAACGTGCATAATACCAAGATGATTCGATAAATGTATCAAATGTATCAGTTTCTCTCATTGCTGGCATCCCATTTATGGTAGTTTTTATCCATTTTAGATCTCTACTAAGTGGATTATGAATGCCATCTATTATTTTTTTTTCAGGTAAAATCACTGGCAATTCTTCTTTTGGGACTGGAAGAATAGAACCATCTGCCATATTTACCATAGGAATTGGTGTGCCCCAGTAACGTTGTCTAGAAATACTCCAATCACGAAGTCGATAATTTACTTTGCGTTTTGCTTGTCCTTGAAGGATTAATTTATTAGTAATAAAATCAGGATTTTTATTTCTTTCATTAGCTATAACTTTTTTAATAGGTAAGTGATATTTAGTAGCAAATTCCCAATCATTTTTGTTGTGTCCTGGAACTCCCATCATAACACCTGTACCATTTTCCATTGATATAAAGTTAACTATCCAAATAGGAATCTTTTCATTGTTTAGAGGATGAATTGCGTAATAACCAGTGTTTATAGCTTTTTTTTCTATGGTTTCTATTGTTATTTCTGTAACTTTTATGTTTTTGTATTTATTAATAAAAAAATGTAATTTGGCATTTTTTTTTGCTATAGATTTTGATAGTGGATGATTAGGTGAAATAGTGAGATAAGTTACATCCATAAAAAGATCAGTCTTTGTGGTATATACACTTAATTTTTGATCACTGTTTATCACATGAAATGTAATTTCAACGCCCTCAGAACGAGAAATCCAATTACGTTGCATGGTTTTAACTTTTTCTGGCCAGCTATCTAATTTATTTAAATCATTTAATAGTTCTTCGGCATAACTAGTAATTTTTATAAACCACTGAGGTATTTCTTTATATTGTACTATAGTATCACAACGCCAACAACGTCCATTAACAACTTGTTCGTTAGCTAATATTGTTAAATCATTTGGGCACCAATTAATACCAGATAGTTTTTTGTAAATTAACCCTTTTTTATAAAGTTTTGTAAAAAACCATTGTTCCCATTTATAATATTCTGGTTTACAAGTTATTAACTCTCGACTCCAATCATAAGAAAATCCAAAAATTTTTAATTGTTTTTTCATATAATTTATGTTTTTATAGGTCCAAGATACTGGATCAATATTATTTTGAATTGCTGCGTTTTCAGCAGGTAAACCAAAAGCATCCCAACCTATAGGTTGTAAAACATTTTTTCCTAACATGCGCTGGTAACGTGATATAACGTCACCAATTGTATAATTTCTAACATGTCCCATATGAAGGCTACCAGATGGGTAAGGTAACATTGATAAACAATAATATTTTTCTTTATTATAATCTTCTGTAACTTTAAACGTTTGTTTTTCTTCCCAATAATGTTGTACGTATTTTTCTATTTTTTTTGGTTGATATTCTTCTTGCATAACAAGTTCTTTTTCCTATATAAAAATTTAAAAATATCCGTTATTTTATAAAAGAAATTATTTAATAAGAAAACGGATATTGTTTTAATGAAATAATTTAATCAATATAGTGTATATTTTTTGTTAATTATTTTTTTTTAAAAATGTTTTATGTAAAAATCATCTTAAAGATGGATTAAAATTATTAAAAACAGTCAATTTTTTAAAATATTCTTTTTTCTGTCTTTATAAAATGACATCATGTATTTTTATATTAGATCAGTATATGATCTTATTAAGAAATTCTCTAGCGCGTGTTGATTTTGGTGCAGAAAAAAAATCTTTTTTATGGCTATCTTCGATAATTTCTCCTTTGTTCATGAAAATTATTCGGTGAGCAACTTTTTTAGCAAATCTCATTTCGTGTGTGACAACGATCATAGTCATACCTTCTTTGGCAAGATTGGTCATTACATCAAGAACTTCATTAATCATTTCTGGGTCTAATGCTGATGTTGGTTCATCAAATAACATTGCAATTGGATTCATAGAAAGTGCTCTAATAATAGCAACCCTTTGTTTTTGACCACCAGATAATTGAGAAGGAAATTTGTTAATATGTTTTGTTAAATCCACACGTTCTAATAATTTTAATGCTATTTCTTTAGCAAATTTTTTCTTTCTATGCAAAACTTTTATTTGTGCTAACGTTAAGTTATCGATAATAGATAAATGAGGAAATAATTCAAAATGTTGGAATACCATTCCTACTTTTAAACGTAATGCAGATAAATTTGTTTTTTTGTTATTAACATGAATGTCATTAATAAATATGTTACCATCTTGAATTGGTTCTAAACCGTTTATGGTTTTTATTAATGTTGATTTTCCTGAACCAGACGGACCACATATTACTATGACTTCTCCTTTCTGAATTGAAAGTGAGCAATTTATTAATACTGGAAATTTTCCATACCATTTAGAAACATTGTTTAAATAAATCAAAATATATCCTTTTTATAAATATGAATTTTTTATAAAAATAATTTTTTAAAAAATATAATAAAATATAGAATAAATAATTAATTTTAATAATCAATATAATTTAATTAATAAAATGAACATGTTTTATATGTTTTGTTATAAAAAAAATTTAATTTTTTTCTTAATAAATGCCAATATAATAAATAAAATAACAAATCCCCACATAGGCCAATGACTCCAAAGTGCATAAGGTGTCATACCTTTCATTGGTATTACTGTAGTACTTAATACCGAACGGGTGAATTGTGGGAGTTTTAATTGAATATTTCCATAAGGTGTAATAACTGCTGTGACCCCATTATTTGTTGCATTTAATAATGGTCTCCCAAGTTCAAGTGCACGCATACGTGCCATTTGTAAATGTTGCCATGGCCCAATGGAATTCCCAAACCAGGCATCATTTGCAATACTTAATAAAAAATCTACATCTGGTTGAAAATTATCTCTTATTTGCTTTCCTAAAATAACTTCATAGCAAATAGCTGCATTAATATGAATATTACCAACAATTAATGGTTTTTGGTAATAATTTCCGGAACTGAAATTTGACATGGGTAAATTAAATAAAGGTGCAATTGGACGTAAAATTTTTTCTAGTGGAACAAATTCACCAAAAGGTACTAAATGATGTTTTTGGTAGCGATTTTTTGTTGGATATTGATAAGTTTTTTTTTCTCCTAAAACAATAATAGTATTAAAATATTTTTTAATATTTGTTGTATTTTTGTTGGTGTCAACAATACCAGTGATTAAGTGAGTTTTTTTTAAACGTAATAGATTATCTAATGATGTTAACCAAATTTTATTATGTAATTCTAAAGATGGGATTGCGGATTCAGGCCAAATTATGATATCTGTATTGCCAATGTAAGGTTTAGATAAAGAAAGATAAATATTCATAATATTTTTTAAAAATCCTGTTTTCCATTTTAATTTCTGGGTGATATTTCCTTGAATTAAAACAATTTGTGTTTTCTTTTGCATAACTGGTTTAATCCAATTATGATTTTTTATTAAAATTGGTGAATATAATATAATAATACCAAAAAACAATGGAATAAATTTTTTTCTAATAACACTAAATAAAAAAAAATTACTGATAAGTACCAATAAAAAGGTTATCATTTCAACGCCAAAGATTGGCGCAATGTTTTTGAGTGGACCATCTATTTGAGTGTATCCAAATTGTAACCAAGGAAAACCTGTTAATATTGAGCAGCGCAAAGATTCTATTAATTGCCATATTGATGGTGCAGCAAAAATAAAACGGAAAATATTTGTATCTGGGAAGAATCGATTTAGTATATAAGAAAATAATGCAGGATAAAATGATAAATAAGCAATAAATAATATTATTAAAAGTACATTAATAATGAATGGCATCCCACCAAAATTACTAATGCTGATATAAACCCAATGAATACCACCAAAAAATAGGCCAATACCCCAAGAAAATCCAGTGAAAAAAGCTTGTTTTTTTGAAATACTGATAATTAAAAATTGTAAACCAAAAAGTGAAAGAAGTGCTGTAAACCAGATATCAAAAGGTGAAAAAGCTAGTGTTCCCAAAAGACCAAAAAGAAAACTTATTAAGATTCGTAACCATGTATTTTGATACAATATTATTTTTTTCATCATCACACAATACTATTCTTCTAAAAGTTTTGGTGTAGGTGCTTTATTAGGAATTTTTACTTGCAGCTGTATAATTTTTCTATTATCAGCCATAGTTATTTTAAAAATGTAATCATTAATTGCTATGATTTCTCCTTGAGATGGTAAATGTCCAAAAGCTTGCATTACTAAACCGCCAATTGTATCGACTTCTTCGTTATTAAATTTTGTTTTAAATATTTTATTAAAATCATCAATTTGTGTTAAGGCACGAACAAAGTATGCATGCTTACTTAATTGACGAATATTCATGTTTTCTTCATTATCATATTCATCTTCAATTTCTCCAACAATTAATTCAAGAATATCTTCAATAGTAACTAAGCCTGATACCCCCCCAAATTCATCTATTACAATTGCCATATGATAACGTTTAGAGCGAAATTCTTTTAATAAAAGATCGACATGTTTACTTTCAGGTACAATAACAGCAGTACGTAATATTTTATTAATATTAAAAGGTTCTGCATGTGTTCGCATAAATGGTAATAAATCTTTTGCTATTAATAAACCTTCAATATGGTCTTTATCTTCATTAATAACTGGAAAACGAGAATGCGCTGATTCAATAATTACATCAAGACATGCTTCTAAAGATTGATTATGTTTTAATGTTATAATTTGAGAACGTGGAATCATAATATCTCTAACACGTTCATTAGCAATATTCATGACACCTTCAAGCATTTCTCTTGTCTCGGGATCAATTACATCTTTTTGTTCTGAATCACGTATTAATTCAACTAAATCATTTCTATTTTTTGGTTCACCTTGAAATAATTGATTGAGTATACTAAAAAAATTTCTTTTAGAAGAAATATTATCATTTGTAGAATGTTCGTCGGTCATAGTTTCGTATTAAAATTTTTATGATAGTTTATCCTATCATAATTATATAAAAATTATGGTTACATATTTTTAATTTCATAAGGATTAGGATAACCTAACATGTTCATAATGTTAATTTCTATATTTTCCATTTTTTTTTCTTCAACTTTGTTTATATGATTATATTTTAATAAATGAAGACAGCCGTGTATTACTATATGTAGCCAATGGGCATTTAATGTTTTTTTTTGCTCGAAAGTTTCTTTTTCAATTATTTGTCGACAAATAATGAGATCACCTAATAATGGTAAAGAGATATTTTTTGGTGATTCGAATGGAAAAGATAAAATATTTGTTGCTTTATTTTTTCCTCTGTATTTGAGATTTAAATCTTTACTTTCTAGGATATCTACAATACGAATTGTAATTTCACTTTTATATTGAAAAATTGGTAAGAAAGATTCTAACCAATTTTGAAATAATTTTCTACTGGGTAGTCCAGTATGATCATTACAGGCAATTTGGAGATCCAGAATAACCAATGGCAAGATTTTTTTTTTCTTGTTATGATTTTTATTTTTTTTTTTTGTGTTTATAAAATAATATTGTTTTTTATTTCTTGTTGACATGTTTTTTGAAAAGATAAAATTATTATAAATAATAAAATTTTATAAAATATTTTTAAAATAAAAATTATGGATTTTTTTTAAAAATTCTAATAATAAAAGATATTGAATGTTTATAAAACATATTTATTGATTTATATAATAAATATCGTAATAATCAAGATAATTTTTATTTTTTAATATAATGTATTTTATATTGTTTTTTTATTTTTTTTGATAATAATTTTGAGTATTGTATGAATATTTTTTTAGTAAAAATAAAATTGTGTTGCTATTTTTTTAAAATGGCAATTTTTTATATTATTTAAGCTCATCATTTTATTAGAATATTTATTTTTTGAATTAAAAATTTTTATTTTTTACTCATCATTACGTGAGAATTAAAAATAATTTTTTATCTTTATATAAAAAATACATTTCTTTTTTTTAAGAATTAAAATATTATTTTTAGATAAAAATAGCATAAAAGATTAAAATAAAAAAGTAAAAAAAATATTTTTTAAAATTTATTTTCTATATATTAAAAATAGTAAAATGAAACTATTTTTATATATAGTTTTTTGAGATTATTGTTCAAAATTAAGTTTTATTTAAATTAAAAGTATTGTGTAAATATAGAATTTATTTGGATTTAATCTTTTTATGTAATTGATTATTATATTTTTTTAAAAAAAAGTAATAAAGTATTTTTTTATTTTTATTGATATAATTTTTAATTATGTATGTTTATTTTTTAAATTACTGATTATTTAATTTATTTTGATATGATTATATAAATTGTATTACATTTTTTATATTTTTTAAAAATTTAAAGTTTTTATTTTTCAATAATCAAAATTTTCATTTTTTAAAATTATATCTAATGCAATATTGTCATAATAGTAAGTATAAATAAAAAATATGTTTTGAAGTGTTATTTTACGGTATTGATTTTTAGGGTAATATGTTAAATAAAATAAATAAAAAATATGATATTGTAGTAGTTGGTGCTGGTATGACCGGTGCAGCAATTTCCATTGGATTAGCAAGAGAAGGTTGGAATATTCTTTTGGTAGATCAGGGTGTTTTGCCTACATCTTTAAATATTCAAAATGAGCCTTCTTTGCGTATTTCTGCAATAAATTACAAGTCATGGGAATTATTAAAAGAACTTGATATATTTAAAAGTTTTTTAGATTTTCGTGCTGTTCCTTATAGAAAATTAGAGATTTGGGAAAGTGAATATTCAAATGTGATATTTGAGGCAAAAAGTATTGGTTTGTCTGAACTTGGTTATATGATTGAAAATGATGTTTTACAAGTTGCTTTATTAGATAAATGTTTACAATATTCTAATCTTACTTTGTTAGCACCAGTAAAAGTAATAGGCATGAAGTACTATAATAAAAAATGGGAAATTATTTTAAATAATAATAGTCAAGTATCAACAAATTTAATTATTGGTGCCGATGGTACAAATTCGCAAGTACGTTCTTTTTCTGGTATTAAAAGTAATATGTGGAAATATGGCCAATCTTGTATGCTCATTACAGTAAGGATAGAAGAATTACAGCAAGATATTGCTTGGCAACAATTTTTTCCTTCTGGTCCAAGAGCTTTTTTGCCTTTATTTGATCATTGGGCTTCTTTGGTTTGGTATGATAGTCATGAACGTATAAAACAATTGCAAAATATGTCGTTTAGAGAACTTAAGAAAGAAATTATTTTATCTTTTCCTCCTCGTTTTAGATATTTAGAAATTATCAAAAAAGGTTTTTTTTCTTTAACCCGTCATCATGCTAATTCTTACATTCGAGATGGAGTAGTGTTAATTGGTGATGCTGCACATACAATTAATCCACTTGCAGGTCAAGGAGTAAATCTAGGTTATCGTGATGTTGCTTGTTTATTAAAAGTATTAATTAATGCAAAAAAATATTTTCTTCCTTATTATGAACGGGAAACTTTATTAAGTTATCAAAAAAATAGAATTTTAGACAATATGTTTATGCAATTGAGTATGGATGTTATTTACAGTGTTTTTTGTTCGCGATTGCCTGTTACAAAATTTTTTAGAAATTTATTTTTGATGTCTATACAAAGGACAAATTTTCTTAAAAAAGAAATCATTAAATATGCTTTAGGACTATAAAAAATCACTAGATTTTTTTGCTTAAAATAGTTTATGAAATTTAATTCAATGATGTTATTTATATTTTAATAACAGGAATTTTTATTTTTTTATTTATATTTTTTTAAAATTCATAAAAAATTATTTTTATATATTAAATTTTTATAAAAATATTTTTGTGATTGATTTTATTATATAAACTGAAAAATATTAGGAAAATGATAAATTATGGTATCAAATATAAAATAGAAAAGTATTTAATTTTATAATAAATATTATACATAATAACTATTTTTTTAATTTTATATATTTTTGTATATATTCTATGCGAGTATTCTTTGCATAATCATATATTTTAAAGAATTTTTTATAAACAAGAAAAATTCTTTAAAATTATGGCTGGGGTACCAGGATTCGAACCTGGGAATGCCAGGATCAAAACCTGGTGCCTTACCGCTTGGCTATACCCCACAAGAAAAATATTATTAAGCATATTTTTATATGGCATGTGTACGGGAGGCGAGATTTGAACTCGCATACCTTTGCAGTGCCAGAATCTAAATCTGGTGCGTCTACCGAATTTCGCCACTCCCGTAAAATTTTTATGGTGGCTACGACGGGAATTGAACCTGTAACCCCAGCGTTATGAGTGCTGTGCTCTAACCAGTTTGAGCTACGTAGCCCTTCCAAATTATATACAAATTCTTTTTTAGAGAAATTATGCGCATATGGAATAAAATCGTCAACTATTTTTTAATATTTTCATATAAATGTATTTTTTTTATTAGACAGATCATTGATATAAAATATTTTTTGATAATTATATTTATATAATTTGATGTGTTTCATTAATTTTCATAAAAAAATAATTAGTAATTAATTTTCATCTTTTTTTTAGTGTATTAAATTTTAATTATTAATTATATTAAAAAGTATTTAAAATATTATTAATCATGGTTAATTGTATAAAAGTTATGTGATAAATTATTTTTTTCTAGAAATTTTATTGATTTGCTTGCTAAAAATATTTTATATAGCATGTTTTTATTGTAGTTTTTCATTTATTGAAATCATAATCGATATTGTTATTTTTGTAGATTATCCTGAATTAAGAATTAATAATAAATATAGTATATTTATATTATGGATGTATTTTTTATAGGAGTTTTAAAGTTCTAATAAAGCAATTTTTAAAATAATATAATATTATTACATAATAGCATTTTTATTAAAAAATAAAAATATATTTTCTATAAAAATATATGATATGAATTTACAATCTGTATCTGTATATTTTTTTAATAAAAAAAAATTTTTTTATATAATAAAAATATTTTAATTTTATAAAAAATAGTTTTTTGGATATAGTGGTTATTTTTATTGTTACTGAATTATTATAAATATTTTATTTTTAAATTTTTTTGTTCTTTGTAGGAGTGATAATAGTGAAAATATCAAAAAGTATCCAAAAAAATTTTGTTCGACAAATTATTGATCAAGATTTAGCTGTAGGTAAATATAATTATATACATACTCGTTTTTCACCTGAACCAAATGGGTACTTACATATTGGTCATGCTAAAGCAATTTATTTGAATTTTGGTATTGCAGAAGATTATCATGGTAAATGTAATTTACGTTTTGATGATACAAATCCAGTTCAAGCAAATATTAAATATGTTAATTCTATTCAAGAAGATTTAAAATGGTTAGGTTTTCATTGGAGCGATGAGATTAAATATGCTTCAGATTATTTTTATAAACTTTATGAGTACGCAATAGAACTTATTCAGAAAGGTTTAGCTTATGTAGATGAATTAACTCCTAATGACATTCGTAAATATCGTGGTACATTAAAACATGTTGGTAAAAATAGTCCTTATCGGGATAGGAGAATCGACGAAAATTTAAAATTATTTCAGAAAATGCGAAATGGTGAATTTAAAGAAGGAAAGGCTTGTTTGCGTGCAAAAATTGATATGTCGTCTCCATTTATTATTATGCGAGATCCTGTGTTATATAGAATAAAATATGTAGAACATTATCAATTGGGTAATCAATGGTGTATGTACCCGATGTATGATTTTAGTCATTGCATTTCTGATGCATTAGAGGGTATCACACATTCACTTTGTACGCTTGAATTTCAAGATAATCGACGTTTATATGATTGGATATTAAATAATATTACTATTGATCACCATCCAAAACAATATGAGTTTTCTCGATTGAATCTTGCATATACAGTAATGTCAAAACGTAAATTAAAGAAATTAATAGAAAATAATTTTGTAGAAAATTGGGATGATCCAAGAATGCCAACTATTTCTGGATTACGTCGCCGTGGTTATACTGCAAATTCTATACGTGAATTTTGTCGCCGTATTGGTATTACTAAACAAGATAATAGAGTTGAAATGGTTTTATTAGAAGCTTGTATTCGTGATGATTTAGATAAAATAGCACCACGTGTAATGGCCGTGTTAAATCCTGTTAAAGTAGTAATTGAAAATATGTCTATTAATGAGGAAATATTTCTTGATGTTTTAAATCACCCAAAAAAAACTGAAATGGGTATTAGAAAAGTACCATTTAGTAGAGAACTTTATATAGATCGCGCTGATTTTCGTGAAGAATGTCATAAGGACTATAAACGTTTAGTTTTAAATAAAAAAGTACGTTTACGAAATTCTTATATTATTCAAGCTAATCGTGTTGACAAAGATTTAAAAGGGAATATTGTTACTATTTATTGTACTTATTATCCTGATACTTTAAATAAAGTTTCTAGTAATTTTCATAAAGTACAAGGTGTAATTCATTGGGTTAGTGCATTACATGGTATCTCAGCAGAAATTCGATTATACAATAGTTTATTTAATGTAGTTTCACCAGATTCAGAAAAGGATTTTTTAAAAAATATTAATCCATGTTCTTTAGTAAAATGTAAAGGTATCGTGGAACCAACTTTAATGATGTCAAAACCTGGAAAAGTTTATCAATTTGAACGAGAAGGTTATTTTTGTAGTGATATTCATTGTCATAGTAAAGAACATTTGGTATTCAATCGTACTGTATCATTAAGAGATACTTGGATGAAAAGTAAGATTTGATCTTTTTTTTAAAGTATTCATATAAGTATTGATATAGAAATATATTCTAATATTAACATTGGATAAAAATATTTTTTAGTAGACATATTTTTCTTTAAAAAAGATTAATAATTTATTAGTAAAAGTTTTATGTTTTTTTTATTCATAATTTTTTTCTTTTTTTGATAAATGTTTTGAAAAAAATATTTCGTATAACTTTTTTTTTGATATGTAGATGGAATCTTCAAGATAATATTTAGTTAGATCATTTTTTATTTTTTTGAATAAAAGTCGCTTAGAGTTTTTTATAAAAATTGTTTTTGTTAAGCCTAATTATATCAACTTTTTATGGTATATGGCGTTTAAAAAAATAATTATTTATTTTATAATGTTATTCTAAAGTTAAATTATTTTTTAAATTAAGTTCTTTAGATATTTGTTTTACCCAATTTTTAATTCGTCTATCTGTTAGTTCATGTTGTCTGTCTTCATCAATAGGAAGACCGATAAAATAATTTTTATTGATAAGTCCTTTAGATGCTTCAAAATAATACCCTTTTCTTGAACAGTGACCAATAATAGTTGCACCATTAGGTTCAATAATGTCTTTCAGAATACCCATAGCATCGCAAAAATATTCAGCATAATCTTCTTGATCACCACAACCAAAAATAGCAACTTTTTTTTTCTTAAAATTAATGGTTTTTAATGTTGAGAAAAAATCGTCCCAATCACATTGTGCTTCCCCATAATACCATGTGGGGATACCAAATAATAATATATTAAATTGTTCAATATCTTCTTTGTTGCTTGTAGCGATATCATAAACTTTAGCAATATTTGAACCACCAAGAGTTTTTTGAATTATTTTAGCAATATTTTCTGTATTACCAGTATCACTACCAAAAAAAATACCTATCATTGCCATAAAATATTGTAACCTCTTTAAAATTAAACATTATTTTTTGTTTTATTCATCTTATATAAGCAATTTTTACATATCAATAAATATTTATTAATAAAAAAAATAATATTTTCTCAAAATGTTATTTATATTTTTTAAAATATAAAACAGTAAATATGATAATGTTTTTTGTTTTTTATAATATCTAAATAAGTATGATTAATCCGAGCAATATTTATTTTTTTATAGATTTAGATTTTATCTTATTATCTTAAATGCAAATGAATAATAAAATTACAAAAATATTTAAAATAAATATTATTTACTTTTTAAGTATATTCATTTATATTTTTTTATATATAAAATAAGTATCTTAAAATTAGTTGATATCAAAATTGTCTTTTTGTTAGTATATTAATACTATTAAAATTTAATAGTATTGATCATGGTATTATATTTTTTTTAAAATTATTGTTTAATATTTTAATATAATTTATAATTATTAAAATATTTTGCATAAAATTTTAAGATAATTAGCAAATTTTTAAAAATATTTTTTTACTTATATAAAATCTATTAAATATAAAAAATTAAATATATATATTTTGCATAAAAAAATGTTATTTTTTTAAAATTATAATTTATTTTTTATTAATATGCAAATTTTATATTATTATAAAAATATTTTTTAATCATAATTTTATAAAATTTTGTATATTATTTTTACTATTAATATATAAAATATGCATTGAATTTTCGATAATAATTGTTTAGAATTTTTTTATATTTTATAAAAAATATTTGATTAATAAATAGTATAAATAAAAAAATCTTTGTTAAATTTTTTATAAAAATTAATCATTGTATAAAATATTTTATATATTATTGAATATTTATAGATATTATTGATTAGAGAATTACATATTTATAATTATAATTTTATAAGAGAGAAGGTATATCAATATGTGTTGCTTTTACTTTTTTAATGACATTACCGTGAATAGATAATACTTCAAAGTGATATTTTCCTATTTGAATCTTAGTATTTAAAATTGGGATATCACCGAGTTCTTCTAATAATAACCCGTTAATAGTTCTAGCACCTTCAACAGGTAAATGCCAATTAAAGGTTTTATTAATTTCTCTTATATTAGTAGCACCATCAATTAAAATTGATCCATCTAGTTGTGGCAAAACTTCTTGAGATAAATTTGGAAACATAGATGTAGTAAAATCTCCAACAATTTCTTCAAGAATGTCTTCTACTGTTATTAGTCCCTGAATATCACCATATTCATCAACAATAATTCCTATTTTTTCATTTTTTCTTTGAAATTTGATTAATTGTATATTTAATGAGGTATTATTTGGAATAAAATAAATTTTATCGGCAGCTCGAATTAAATTTTGTTTATTAAATTCTTGTTTTTCTACCATTAATCTATAAGCTTCACGTACACGTAACATGCCAATCATATCATCAAGAGTATCTCTATAAAGCACAATTCTGCCATGTGGAGAATGAGTTAATTGACGAATAATTAATTTCCAATTTGTATTAATATCAATTCCAATTATTTCATGGCGAGGAACCATGATATCTCCAACGGTAACTTTTTCTAAATCTAAAATTGAAATCAACATATCTTGATTTTGACGAGATAATTTAGTTTTAGATTCATTTACAATAGTACGTAATTCATCTTTTGTTATACCATAGTTTTTGATAATAGGAGATTTTATACCAAAAAGATGCATAAATATTATAGTAATTGTATTAAATAAGCAGATAATTGGTAATAGTATTTTTTGTAAGGGTTTTAAAAAAACACTACTAGGAAAAGCAATTTTTTCTGGGTATAATGTTGCCATTGTTTTTGGTAACACTTCAGCAAAAAGTAAAATTACAAAAGTTAAAATACCAGTTGCAATAGCAACGCCGATATGACCATAAAGTCTCATTCCAATAATGGTGGCCAATGAAGATGCTAAAATATTAATAAGATTATTCCAAATTAAGATAAGACTTATTAATCTTTCTGGATGTTTTAATAATGCTTCTACTCTTCTAGCAGATTGATGGCCATTTTTTGCTAAATGTTTTAAACGATATCTATTTAGACTCATCATTCCTGTTTCTGAAGCAGAAAAATAAGCTGATAAAATAATCATTATAATCAGTATTATGATTAAAATATTTGTTGAGACTTGCTCCAAAATAAGATTCCTATTTTATTCATTATGATAATAATAAAAATTTTATGAAAATTAAAGAATGATTTTATATATTGCAAGATATTTATTTTATAAAAAGCATTATAATAGAAATCTATGTTTTTAAAATAATCATGGTTTTATATAGATTCTCTTATATAAAAATATTGATGTGTTTTATAAGTAAATAATAGTATTTTTTTGACAAAAAATGTAATTTTTTTATTGATTATTTTTTATTTTTTTTTGCAATAATTAAAAATAAATAAAAAAAATATATTTATAATTAAAACATTATTTATAATAAAATTTCTAATTATTTATAATAATTTTTTTTAAAATAATTTATTTTATATTTATATTGATTAATATGTTTATAGAAATTAAATACCATTTCTAAAAAAATTGTTTTTTATAAAAATCAATGTTTTTAAATATAATTTAATGATTTATTTTATGTAAAATAATAGATAAAATTTATAAAAGATTGATATATATATTAAAAATATAAATGATGTTATAATATATATATTAGTATCTTATGATAATAAAAATAATCAATATTAAAATAAAAATACATTTTTTATTAAAAATAAGTAAATAAAATATTGCAGATGACTATTATTTTTTTATAAAGAGTAAAGTATTGTATTAAGATAATTGTTGGCCTCGTCAATTTTTATAATGCTTATTTTATTTTCATTACATAAATATGGTATATTTTTTGATAATATCAAGTAAGTTAACTGTAATGATTTGCGGATAAAGATTTATCTATATTTTACAAAATGTATTAAATAAGAAATATTGATCAATAAAAAAATATTTTAGAAATTATATTCTAAAGACTAAAGATCCGGATAGTATTTTGATATATTTTTTTTATTAATGTTTATAGATAATTTTGTTAGTAAAATATGCATATGCTTTTAAGAAATTAATAAACAAGTTTTATGACAAGTAAACAATTTATTATTTTTCTATCATAATTTATTTGTTTAGATTGTATAATCTAGAATATGTATTTTAAATATAATTAAAAAACTACTACTTTTTATTTTATTTTTTGATATTTTTATTCTAGATTTTTTGAGTATATTCGGGAATATAGAAAAATAATTTTTAGTATTCAAAATAATTGAGAAATTATTTATTTTTTTTAGCAATATTTAATAATATGTATTAGGAGTTAAAATTTTATAATTTTTTAATGATTTTGACATATTTTTTTGATTATTTTAATTTGTGTATTATAGAACATCCATAGATAAATTATTTTCAATATTATTCAGTTAATAAACTATTGTTATTGATTATTGGTTTTTTTTATTAAAATTAAAAGAAATATTGGTCATTTTTGATCAGTACGTTACTGTGAGTATTTGCTCATTAAATTTTATAAAATATAAAAAAAATAATTTGTAAAAAAACTGTTTCCTAATAAAAACTAGATTTTTAAAATAAGTGAAATACATGAATAATATAAGTATTTTTTGAAAAGATATTTAACAAAATACTAAATATAAATCATATTTTTAGTTTTATGCACAAGAAAATCATAAGAAATAATATTTTTTTTGACATAAAATTTATTATTTCAGATAATTTTTAGAAAAAGCAAAAATATTATAAGAAAGTGCTATAAAAAATGTATAGTAAAAAGTTGTAGTATAAAATTATAGGAATTTGATTAAGATTATTTAACTATTTGATGCCATACAATGAATTGGTTATAAAACAAAATAAATATTATTAAGTTAGTATTTTTAATATGTAAAAATTTTAGTTAATTTTTTAAAAAATAAAGTTTAAGTATATAGAATTAGTATTTTCATTGTTTTTTATATAAAAAAGAGTAAAATATTTTTTATAAATTAAATTTTTATTAAAATTATTTTTGTATTTTTTAAACTAATAAGAGAATTTTATGGTAATAATTCGTTTAGCTAGATGTGGTGCCAAAAAACGTCCTTTTTATCAAGTGGTTGTTACAGATAGCCGTAATGCACGCGATGGTCGTTTTATTGAACGAATAGGTTTTTTTAACCCAATCGCATCAGGTCGAGCAAAAAAAATATTTTTAAAATTAGATCGCATTGATTATTGGATTTCTGTAGGTGCACAAGTTTCTAATCGTGTTTTCACGTTAATTAAAAAAATAAAAAAATAGTTTAATTTTTTATATATGATCAAAAAAAAAGATTTTTTTGTCAATCCAACTAATCCTATTATATTAGGGAAATTAGGTGCAACATATGGTGTTAATGGTTGGATTAAAGTATTTTCATTTACTGAAAATATTCAAGATATTTTTAATTATCAACCATGGTTTATTGAATTGTTGAAAGAATGGTATCAATTAGAAATAGAAGATTGGAAACATGATAATAAAAATATTTTTATAAAATTTAAAAATATTTATAATAAAGAACATGCTCATGTAATGATTAATTGTAAAATTATGGTAGATTCAGCACAGCTTCCTATTCTTAAAAATGATGAATATTATTGGAAAGATTTGATTGGTTGTCAAATTTTTAACAGTCAAAATTATTATTTGGGTCGTGTAACAAATTTAATTGTAACAGGAGCAAATGATGTATTGGTATTAAAAAACCTCACAGATTCATTGGGAATTAAAGAAAGATTAATACCATTTCTTTATAAAAAAGTTGTAAAGCAAGTTAATATTAATACTAAAATAATTCAAGTGGATTGGGATCCAAGTTTTTAAAAATTTATTAAATATTTTTTTAGTGGAAAAACTATGTGGATTTGGACTATTAGCTTATTTCCAAAAATGTTTCATGCAATAACAAATTATGGCATAACAAGTCGTGCAATAAAAAAAAATTATTGAGGATAGAGTGTTCTGATTTAAGAGATTATGCTTATGATAAAAGACGTACGGTAGATGGCCGTCCTTATGGTGGAGGACCAGGAATGTTAATGATGGTTCAACCTATTAGGGACGCTATTAATAAAGCAAAATACTTTATGGGTCAAGATGTTACAGTAATTTATCTTTCACCACAAGGTAGAAAACTTAATCAAAAAGGTATTTTTGAATTATTATTAAAAAAAAAGTTAATTTTGATATGTGGTCGATATCAAGGTATAGATCAAAGAATTATTGAAAGTGAAATTAATGAAGAATGGTCAATCGGTAATTATGTTCTTACTGGTGGAGAATTAGCTGCAATGGTAATGATTGATGCTATTTCTCGTTTTATTCCTGGTGTTTTAGGTCATAAGCAATCAGCAGAAGAAGACTCTTTTATGACAGGATTATTTGATCCTCCACGTTATACACGTCCTAAATTATTAGGAAATATGGCAGTGCCCGATGTTTTGTTGTCTGGTAATCATGATAAAATTAATCGTTGGAAAAAAAAACAGGCATTAGGACGCACTTGGCTTAAAAGACCTAAACTTTTGATAAATTTAAAATTAACTAAAGAGCAAAAAATTTTGTTATTAGAATTTCAACAGGAATATAAAAAAAATTAATATATGTTATAAAATTAATAATATATATTGTATATGTTTTTTTTGTAACGGTTTTTTTTTGAAAAAGGTAATTATGAATAATATTATTCAAGAATTTGAAAAAGAACAAATAAAAAACTGTATTCCATTATTTAGACCAGGTGATTCTATAGAAGTTAAAGTATGGGTCGTTGAAGGTTCTAAAAAACGGTTACAGGCATTTGAAGGTTTAGTTATTGCCATGCGTAATCGTGGTTTTCAATCTGCGTTTACTGTAAGAAAAATTTCAAATGGAGAAGGTATTGAAAGAGTATTTCAGACTTATTCACCAATTATAGATAGCATTATTATAAAACGGTATGGTTTTGTACGCAGAGCTAAATTATATTATTTGAGGGGGCGTTCTGGAAAAACAGCTCGTATTAAAGAACGTCTTAAGATCAAGTAATTTATTTTTTAAGAAAAATTATATTTAAAAAATCAAGATACTCTAATAATATTAAATTACCATATTTTTTTGAAGTAGTTTTATGAGAAATTTTAATAAATTTTATGTTTTGATTTATATAATAAATTCATTTTAAAGATTGATATTTTTTATGGGTGCCATAAGGTTATATTTTTTGTTTTACTGGTGACAAAATTTAATTTTAATAAATGTATAATAATACAGATAAGGAAAAGTAATTTTTTAAATAATATAAATTATTAAGTATAAGATAAATACATTTTATTAAAGCATAAGGTAGATAAATGTTATTAGAATTATTAAAATTACGTAAAAAAATTGATAAAATCGATACATTATTTTTGAAATTATTAGCAAAAAGAATAAAATTAGTAAAGGCAATTGGTGAACTTAAATGGAAAAAAGGATTGCCAATTTGTATACGGGAACGTGAAAATAAAATATTAGAATTGCGACGTAAAGAAGCTACAAAAATAGGTATTTCAGCTGACTTAATCGAAGATATTTTACGTCGTATTATATGTGAATCTTATAAGTATGAACAGAAAAAAACATAAAAATATATTTTTATTTTTATGATAATTTTATCAAATAAAATGTGCTGTTTTTATTAATTGTTTCCCAATATTTATTTAAAAATTTTTTATTATTTTTAAAATATATTGCACAGCAATATTTTTGTAAGTAATAGTACATTTATCGTATTATAAATTGTTGTTTTTTAAAAATAGATCTAAATTTTTACATTGCTAATTATTAATTAATAATTACTAGAAAGTTTTGCAAATTTTATCGTGTTATATCGTTATATAACATTTTTTAGAAAATATATTTTTGAATATTTATAAAAGAAAATTACATCATGTAAAATTCATAAAAATTGAATCACTTATATTTAATGATTGAAAATTGTAATTTTTTTATTGAGTATTTTTATTTCATTTATTTGTTTTAACAAATAAATTATTAAAATAAAAGAATATAATTAATATTTTTATTCATAAAATTATTCTTGCTCTAGATTAAAGAAATATGTATTTTTTGTATAAAGTATTAAAGTATGTTTTATTTTTAGATTATATCTATATTACAAGATTTTTTTTTATTTTTTAAAAGGATTCAGCATTATTAATTGAATTACTTTATTTTTTTCATTTTCTAACCCTAATTTATCATAGGCTATTTTCATATAATATAATGCATGTCTTGTATATTTGCTTTCTGGAAATTTTTTTAACATCTCTTCAGTGCGATTAATGATTGCAATGTAAGCACCACGTTTATTATAATATTTAATAATAGCCAATTGATATTTAGCAAGTCTTTCTTTTATTAGTAATAAACGTTTCGCAGCATCGCTAACATAAAAACTATGAGGATAAGAACGAATGAGTTGACTAAAACTTTTAAAAGCTGCGACAGCATATTGCGGGTCTTTATCGGAATAATCAATACCAAAGAAATCTTGTAATGCGTTTTGGTCTAATTTTTGTGCAGTTAATCCGCGCATATATAAAACATAATCAATATTAGGGTCATTTGGATTTGAGAGAATAAAATGATCAGTTGTTTTAATAGCTAATAATAATTCTGATGATTTATAATAAGCATAAATTAGATCTAATTGAGCTTTTTTTTTATACAGACTTAATGGATAATTATTATATAGTTTTTCTAATAATTTTATGGCTCCTTTATAATTATTTTTTTTTAATTTGTCTTGACTGCTTTGATAAATATCATTTTGGGAATTTTCTGATATGATATTATTGCTAGAGCATCCAATAACAAATACATTAATTGTAATAAGTAAAAATATATATCGTATTTTTGTTTGCATGTATTTTATTCCTATGAATATTTTTATAAAATTCCTAATTTTTATTTAATAAATATTATATAATAATTATATATTTTAAATGAAAAATAGATATTTCGAATAAAACATAAACTTTTCTAATTATATGTCTGAAAAAATACAACTTAACGCAAAAATATTGCCCTCACAATTTTCTCAACGTTTAGATAAAGCATTGGTCATTTTATTTCCTGATTATTCTAGAACACAGATAAAAAAATGGATTTTAAATAATAGAGTTCAGGTTAATGATAAATATATAAATAGTCCAAAAAAAAAAGTTTTAGGTAATGAAAACATTTTAATTAATCTTTTTATTAAAAAAAAAATGTATTTAAAAGCAGAAAATATTCCTTTAAATATTATTTATGAAGATAATGCAATACTTGTTATTAATAAACCTTCAAATTTAGTTGTCCATCCAGGTATTAAAAATCCAAATGGAACATTATTAAATACATTGTTATTTCATTATCCTAACATTATTAATGTTCCTAGAGCAGGTATAGTTCATAGATTGGATAAAGGTACTACAGGATTAATAGTTATTGCAAAAACAATAATTGCTCATTTCAATTTAAGTAAAGACATAAAAAATAGAAAAGTTATACGTGAATATGATGCTGTAGTAAATGGTCTTATTCAATGTAATGGGATAGTTAATCAGCCAGTTGGTCGTCATCCTATTAAACGTATACATATGGCTATTCATAAACTTGGAAAACCTGCTATTACTCATTATAAAATAGTAGAAAAATTTCGTATACACACTAGAGTAAAATTAAGATTAGAGACAGGTAGGAAACATCAAATCCGTGTTCATATGGCACATATTAATCATCATATACTTGGTGATCCTGTGTATCATGGCTCAATACGATCATTAAAAGGTTTTTCCGAATCATTTATAACAATGCTTAAAAAATTTAATCGTCAAGCACTTCATGCCAGCAAGTTGCGTTTGTATCATCCTATAACAGGTAATTTGATGGAATGGTACGTAGATCTTCCTGAAGATATGCTTATGTTAATTGATATGCTAAAAAAAGATTCAGTATAGTAATAGGATAAAAATAAGATTAATATAAAATATTGATATATTTTTTTTAAAAAAATTTTAGATGTGTTTATGAAAATTGTATTTTTAAATAAAATATATGAATATTATAGTATAACATCTAAATATGAAATATTTATTAATTCCGAATCCATTGATAATTAATATTTGATGAAATTGAGAATATTTATATTCTGCTTTTATAAATAAATAAATTTTGTGTATAAAATTTATTTATTATTTTTAATAAAAATTCCATTTTATATAAATATATCAACCGTGTTTTTCAATATAAGCAATAGGTATTTTATTATAAATTACTGTAATTTAGTTTTATAAAAAAATATTTTTTATGATAAACTGATTAAAAGATTTATTGCCAAATAATTTTTAATATTTATTTCTATAGTATTTTATAAAAAGATTTTATAAAAAAATCTTTTAAGAATTAATAAAAAATAATATTCATATTTTTATTGGTTAATGAGATTATTGTGCAATACATGTATTTTTTATAAAAAATAGTTTATATAAAAATATTAAAGTATGTTTTTATAGAAATTTTTTAGTTATCTTTTGGAGATTTTATGCGTTTTGAACGTTTTACAAATAAATTACAAGAGGCATTAATTCATGCTCAATCTTTAGCCATTAAACACGATAATCAATTTATTGAACCAGTGCATTTATTGGTTGCTTTATTAGAACAAGAAGAGAGTATTATTAAGTTTTTGTTGACTTCAATAGGCGTAAAAATTATAAATTTAAGTAATGAATTAAATGATATTTTAAATTCTTTACCACAAGTGCATGGAGTTCTTCCTGATGTTCAACCATCAAATGATCTGATTCGTCATTTAAATTTATGTGACAAATTGGCAAAAAAAAAAGGTGATCAATTTATTTCATCAGAGATATTTCTTTTAGCAATTTTTGATGCAAAAACTTTTCTTACTGATAAACTTAGAAGTCTCAAAATTATTAAAGAAGATCTAGAAAAGGCGATTTTATTAATGCGTGCCGGAGATAATATTAATGAAAAAAGTGCTGAAGAGAAGCGTCATGCACTTAAAAAATATGCAATAGATTTAACTCAAAAGGCTGAAGAAGGAAAACTTGATCCTGTTATTGGACGTGATGAAGAAATTCGAAGAACTATACAAGTGCTTCAGCGCAGAACAAAAAATAATCCAGTGTTAATCGGAGAACCTGGAGTAGGAAAAACAGCTATTGTTGAAGGACTTTCTCAAAGAATTGTTAATGCTGAAGTACCTGAAGGTTTAAAAAATAAACGCGTGTTTTCATTAGATATGGGTAGTTTACTTGCAGGAACAAAATATCGTGGTGAATTTGAAGAACGTTTGAAATCAGTTTTAAGTGATCTAAAAAAGCAAGAAGGTAATGTTATATTATTTATTGATGAATTGCATACTATGGTTGGAGCAGGTAAATCTGAAGGTGCAATGGATGCTAGTAATATGTTAAAACCAGCATTAGCAAAAGGAGAATTACATTGTGTTGGTGCTACAACATTAGATGAATATCATCAATATATTGAAAAAGATGCAGCATTAGAACGTCGTTTTCAAAAAGTTTATGTTGTAGAACCAACTGTAGAAGATACAATAGCAATTTTAAGAGGATTAAAAGAACGTTATGAATTGCATCATCATGTTCAAATTACAGATCCTGCTATTGTCGCAGCAGCGAATTTATCTAATCGTTATATTTCTGATCGCATGTTACCAGATAAAGCAATAGATTTAATTGATGAAGCTGGGGCAAGTTTGCGGATGCAAATGGATTCTAAACCAGAATTATTAGATCGTTTAGAGCGTCGAGTTATGCAATTAAAACTTGAAAAAGAAGCTTTGAAAGAAGAATTGGATAAAGATAGTAAAAAACGTTTAAAAATGTTACAGGAAGAATTAATAGAAAAAGAAAAAGAATATTTGGAATTAGAAAAGAAATGGAATGCTGAAAAAGCAGAACTAACAAGTACCCAAGATATAAAGGCAAAATTAGAAAATGCACGTATAAGTTTAGAACAAGCTCGTCGTAATAGTGATTTAGCTAAAATGTCAAAATTACAGTATGGAGAAATTCCAGAATTAGAAAAACAACTTTCAGTGGCCACTAGTTTTGAAAATAAACCGATGAAGTTATTGCGCAATAAAGTTACTGATATTGAAATTGCAGAAATTGTAGCACGGTGGACAGGAATTCCTGTTATTAGAATGTTAAAAAATGAACGTGAAAAATTATTGCATATGGAAGAAGAACTTCATAAATGTGTTATTGGACAAAACGAAGCAGTGAATGCTGTATCTAATGCTATTCGTCGTAGTCGAGCTGGGCTATCAGATCCCAATCGTCCTATTGGTTCTTTTTTATTTTTAGGTCCTACTGGTGTCGGTAAAACTGAGTTATGTAAAGCACTTGCAAATTTTTTATTTGATAGTGATAATGCTATGGTACGTATTGACATGTCAGAATTTATGGAAAAACATGTCATTTCAAGATTAGTTGGAGCGCCTCCAGGTTATATAGGATATGAAGAAGGTGGTTATTTAACAGAGGCAATACGACGGCGTCCCTATTCTGTTATTTTACTTGATGAAATCGAAAAAGCACATCCAGATGTTTTTAATATTTTATTGCAAGTTCTTGATGATGGACGATTAACAGATGGGCATGGGCAGACAGTAGATTTTCGTAATACTGTTGTGATTATGACATCTAATTTAGGTTCTGATTTGATTCAAGAACGTTTTAAGACTTTTTGTTATGAAAATATAAAAGAGATTGTGATGAAAGTAGTCAGTAGTAGTTTTCGTCCAGAATTTATTAATCGTATTGATGAAGTTGTTGTATTTCACCCATTAAATAAAATACAAATTAAAAATATTGCAAAAATACAATTATCACGTTTATATAAACGATTGGAAGAACAAGGTTATAAAATAACAATTACCTCAGAAGCTTTAGAAAAGCTAACTGAGATAGGATTTGACCCGATATTTGGTGCTCGTCCTTTAAAACGTACAATTCAACACGAGATAGAAAATATGTTAGCTGAAAAAGTATTATCTAATACACTATTGCAAGGAAAGTTGATAACACTAGATTTTAAAGAAAATAGTATTGTTGCTATTCAATGAGTATATTAAGCATTTTGTGTAAATTTTTGTTTTGTATTTTGATATTTTTATAATTTTAATTTTATTTATTGTAAATATTAATGCGATTATTAATTTATATATGATTTTAAATATTTATAAATTTTATAAATTAAATTTTCACAATAATATAAGTATTTGTGAAAAAAGCACGTTTGATTTATAATAAATAATCTATTTTTTTGAAAAATTACTTGTACATTTTTTATCTACAGTTTTTATTCGTGCATCTCTTAATTTTTTTTTTATAAATTTTTTCTTACAAAACACTGTGATATTAAACAAATTATATACATATATATTTAATTTTAAATAGCATAATTTTTATATATAAGAAAAAATTATAATATATTCATAATTTGTTATGACTTTTAAAGTAATAACCTATTTATTATAATAAACAATAAAATATTATTATATTTTTTATTAAGACATGCTTTAGATTTTTTTTTAAAAAAAATAAATATTTTTTGATTTATTTTTATTAATTTACATTATATTATTGTATTTATTATTAAATAATTTTACATATATATAATTATAAATATTTTATAACAGATTTTTAGAATATAAAATAATTTTATATAAAGTTCATATTTTATACAAAAAATACTTATAAACAATTTTAGGTGTGATATTTTATAAAAATAATTGTACGAAACTCCTATTTTTATATGTAAAAAAGAATTAATTTTTATAAAAATTAATTTTATGTAAGATATATTAAAAATAGTTTTTTTGGATTATTTTAAATTTTTGAATACTTTGAGAGTATTATTTAATAATTATGTTGAATTTTAATACTGAAAAATATTTTTGTTTGTTTTCTAAAAATTACTATATTTTATAAAATATATTCTTAATTTTTCATCAATATATAATTTTTATATTTTTTTTTGAAAAATACGTGTTTGTTTTTGAAAAAAATAAAGTTAATTAATTTATAAAAAGAATGTAAGAAATATTATATAATACTTTAATTTATATTTTTAATTTTTGAATGGCGTTTTTAATAAATATATTAAAAAAATATTGCTTTAATATTTTTTATATAATAAAATTATAGGTGTAATATATTTCATTTAATTTTCTCTAATTAATTTTAATTAAAATAAACAATTTTATTGAAAAAATAAAAAAATATTACATATATCTTCTTTTAATTAAAAAATATTTCATATATATTTATATCAATGAAATTCATTTAATCATTTTTGATAAATATAATAAAGATGTATTATCAACTAAATAAAATGTAATGCAAATGCGATATGATGGTTAGTGTCCTTATAATAAATATTTGTAAAAGATACCAATATGCTTGATTTTTAAAATTTATTAATTAAGAATCAGATGATATTTTTTAAAATATTGGAAGTAATTTAAAAATGAATAAAAACTTAGTTCTTCATTTTTCTGATAAAGATTTTCAAATAAAATCCATAGAAGAAATAAAACCAATATTAATTGATTTTTGGGCAGTTTGGTGTGCTCCTTGTAAAATAATTTCTTCTATTTTAGATGAAATAGCTAATCAGTATGCACTAAAATTAATTATTGGAAAGTTAAATATTGAAAGTAATCCAATTACAACAGCTAAATATAATATTCGTAGTATCCCAACTTTATTACTTTTGAAAAAAGGAAAAAAGATTGATGAATATGTAGGATTATTATCTAAAGATCAATTGCAAAATTTTATAGATAAAAATATTTAATTTTTTAAAATTTAAAAAGATAGGGAAAAAATAAATATTTTTTTGTAAAAAATATTTATTAAATAGTATATATCTAAAAAGGTGTTTTAAATATAACGTTGTAATTTAATGTGGTACATATCTTTATAAGATTTAAAAGATAAATATGTGATTTTTTATATACGTGTTTTTATAAAAAAAAATGCCGAAAACAAATTAAATATTTTACTATAATAAAGGTAAAAATTTTTGTTATTTTTGGCTAATCCATGTTTTTATTTAATTTTATTTTCTTTTTTTATAAAATAAAAAAAAAGAAAAAATAAAAAAGATATTCGTATGTTCTTTAAGTTACATATAATTTTTCAACATGAAGTTATAATATAATAAAATTAATATTGTTTATTAAAAATATTAATTTAAGATTATTGATATTATATAAATACATCAATAATATATTGTACATAATTTTCAAAAATATACCTCAAGTTTAAGAACCCACCATTATGAATCTTACCGAATTAAAAAATACGCCAGTTTCTGAATTAATTACTATTGGCGAAGGTATGGGATTAGAAAATTTACCTCGTATGAGAAAACAGGACATTATTTTTTCTATTTTGAAGCAGCATGCTAAAAGTGGAGAATATATTTTTGGTGATGGCGTATTAGAAATTTTACAGGATGGATTTGGATTTCTTCGGTCTGCTGATAGTTCGTATTTAGCAGGTCCTGATGATATTTATGTTTCTCCTAGTCAAATTCGCCGTTTTAATTTACGAACAGGTGATACCATTTCTGGAAAAATTCGTCCTCCGAAAGAGGGAGAACGTTATTTTGCTTTGTTAAAAGTCAATGAAGTAAATTTTGATAAACCTGAAAATGCCCGAAGTAAAATTTTGTTTGAAAATTTAACACCATTACATGCCAATAGTCGGTTGCGTATGGAACGTGGTAATGGATCTACAGAAGATTTAACTGCCCGTGTTTTAGATTTATCTGCTCCTATTGGACGTGGACAACGTGGTTTAATTGTTGCTCCGCCAAAAGCAGGTAAAACTATGTTATTACAAAATATTGCTGCTAATATTGCCAATAATTATCTGGATTGTGTTTTGATGGTTTTGCTGATTGATGAAAGACCCGAAGAAGTAACGGAAATGCAACGTTTAGTAAAAGGGGAAGTCATTGCTTCTACTTTTGATGAACCTGCATCTCGTCACGTACAGGTTTCTGAAATGGTTATAGAAAAAGCCAAACGTTTAGTTGAACACAAAAAAGATGTTATTATTCTTTTAGATTCTATCACACGTCTTGCTCGTGCTTACAATACTGTCATTCCTTCTTCTGGAAAAGTATTAACTGGTGGAGTTGATGCAAATGCTTTACATCGTCCTAAACGTTTTTTTGGGGCTGCCCGTAATGTAAAAGAAGGTGGAAGTTTGACAATTATTGCTACGGCTTTGGTAGATACAGGATCGAAAATGGATGAAGTAATATATGAAGAATTTAAGGGTACAGGAAATATGGAATTAAATTTATCAAGAAAAATAGCAGAAAAACGTGTTTTTCCAGCAATTGATTATAACCGATCTGGTACTCGTAAGGAAGAATTGTTAACTTTACCGGATGAGTTACAAAAGATGTGGATCTTACGTAAAATCATTCATCCTATGGGCGAAATTGATGCAATGGAATTTTTAATAAATAAATTAGCTATGACAAAAACTAATAATGAATTTTTTGATTTTATGAAACGTTCTTAATTTAATTTATAATTATTTTTATTTAATTTAAATAAAAATTTTTTATTTTGGTAAAACAATATTAATATTATACTTTATTATAATTCAATAATTATAGTTTATTGTATTATTATTTTAGTTTAGAAATATTTTTGAAGAAATGAATTCATTATAATAATATTTTTTATAAATTTATTAAGAAATTAAATAAATTAAAATATGCTTTTAAAAATATAATTTTTATATATAGAGATATATAAGAAAATGAAAATTTAATAGATATTTTTTAATCTCTCTTTTTAAGAGAAATTTTATGTTTTTTGATCAGTTATTTAATAATATTTAAATTTAATTATATAAATATCGTAAACATAATGTATAAAAAATAAAATAGGATAAATTTTATTTTTTAAAAATATAAATTATCTTTATTAAAAGATTTAATCCGAAAAATCATTTGCATTTGAAATAAAAGTATAATTTTTATGTATTGTAAAAATTTTTTTTTTAAAAAAACATATATTAAAAATAGTTTTTAAAAGTGTTAATTAAAAATTAAAAATATATAAAAATTATTAAAAAATATATTTAAGCACTTTTTTTTCAAAAAAAAAGTTTTGAAATATTATTTTTGTTTTTAAAATTTATATTCAAATTTTTAAAAATTTTGATTATTTTTAAATAAATTTCTATAAATTTAAATTATCAGAAAGTTTTTTAATATTTTATTAATAAGTATAAAAATTTATTTTTAAAATATAATTTTTAAAATATAGAATAACTCCATTTTTATAATATTAATATATAATTAATTTATTTCTTGCAATAATTAAAGAATTTTTTTAAAAAAACAAATTTTTTTCTTAAAAGAAAGTGAATTAATTTTATTAAGTAGGAGAAATTTAATGTGATTTATTTATTAAATTTGCCGGAATTTTTGAAATGGCTAAGTTATTTTTATTATCTTAAATACTATTTTGGTGATTTATTTCTGTTTTTTATGCGTTTAATGCGATAAATGTTTTTTATTGAAGATATTGTATAGAGTATTTTTTATTTTTTTATGAATATTTTAGTCCTTATTAATGTTGATGTTTAATAAATTATAGTTATTTATTAATCTGGTTTTTTTAGAAATACTAGAAATAATAGTAATTTAAATATATTTAAAATTTTGCTTTTCTCATCTATTAAAATAAATTTTTGATCTGTTTTTGTTAGATTTTAATTAGTTTATTTATTAGTATTACGTTTTTATGATAAGTTAATTTTTTTTTAAAATTAAAATTTTTACAATTATTACTATAATTTTAATAGATTATATTTAATTTTTATTATTTTTTTGTAATATTCTATTCTACTAATTAGTATAAATAATTTTATGGTAAATGATGTTTTTTTATGGATTATTAATATTTTTTTGTAATAGATTGTTTATAAAGAATTTTAATGAATTAAAATAACTCTCGAAGAAATTAAAAAATCAAATATTAAAATTAAAAATTAAAATATTTTATTGAAAATTATTATTTTTCTCTAGGCCTTATTTTTTTAGCTTATTTTCTTGTAAATAATAATTTTAATGGTAGTTTTTTTTACAAATATTCAGTATATAAGTATTATATTTGCTGCTTTTGAGTATGAATTTTTTTGTATACTTATCATCGTATTTTCAGTTTTTAATGTTATTATTTGTAGTGGCTGTTGTATAATGTATACTTATTGAAACATTTTTTTTGCAATTTTTTGAAAAAGTAAAGTAATGGTAAAAAAAATATTTTTTGTACAATTTATTATAAAAAAGTTTTATAATTAAAATTATTGGTTTAGCTTAAATTTCTTGTCTCCTATTTATAATTGAAAAAAAATTATTTACAGTGTCAGTGTATTATTATTTATGATATTATAATTTTAATAATATTAAGTTAACGTAGTTTTAAAAAATACATAACAGAAAATTAAAAAAATTATATTTTAAAATCAATATTATTTTTCTTATATGAATTACTTTACATTATTTTTTTTGCTTTATGTTCTAATAAAATGATTTTTAATATAGAGATTTCTTTTTTATTTTTTTCTGTTGATTTTTATTTTTTTTTGTTCTATTTTTAAAATATTGTTTTTCTTATCAATTATGTCAAACTTTATTTTAATAATTAATTTTGTTATATTTATTTTAAAAGTAGCTGTTTTTTTAAGAATGTATATAATTTTCTAATTATAAAAAAATATCAGATACTTTATAATAAAATTCATATAAATTAATTTAATAATATTTTTTATGTATATTTTTATTTGTACCCGTAGCTCAATTTGGATAGAGCGCTGCCCTCCGGAGGCAGAGGTTTCAGGTTCAAATCCTGTCGGGTGCGTTTTATTTTATATTTTTTCGTTATTTTTATTAATATTTAAATGGTTTTATGGTGGCTATAGCTCAGTTGGTAGAGCTCCGGATTGTGATTCCGGTTGTCATGGGTTCGAATCCCATTAGTCACCCAATAAATTTTGTTTATCTTCATCTTTTTGATTGCGATTGTGGCGGAATTGGTAGACGCACTAACTTCAGATGTTAGTATTCTTTTTATGAATGTAGGGGTTCAAGTCCCCTCTTTCGCATAATAAATTATAAATAATGTTATCAATAAATGCATAAGATAATAAAAAAAATCGGCGAGTAGCGCAGGTTGGTAGCGCAACTGGTTTGGGACCAGTAGGTCGGAGGTTCAAATCCTCTCTCGCCGATCATAATAAAATATATTTTGTAATTTTTTTTGTTTTTAAAATTTTTTTCTATTGCATCATAATAAATATAATTTAAAATTTTATTTTAAAAATTTTTTTTGATGTAAAAGTATTGTAACTATAAATTATAAAATTTTTTATTGTATTATGATAATTTTTTTGTGATTTTATGATTATTGTTAAAGCAGATTTGATAAAAAAATTTTTTCATATTTTAGATAATGTTAATAAAAATTTATATCTAATATTAAATATAGTATAAAACATTAGCAAAAATTAATGATTTATTAAAAATTTTCTATTTTTTAAAAATTAAACAACCATTAATTTTATATAATACGATATGGATAATACTAAAATAAATTAAAAATAAATTTTTTATGGAGTTCATATATAGATTATTGTTAAATTGCAAGTAATTTTGAATATAAATATTTTAAAATCGTTTTATTAAAAATATCTATTTATTAAAATAACTAATTTTATTATAATAAAAATTTTATTTTTTTAATTTTTTTTAACATTCATATTTTTTGAGTTGTTTTAAAAAAATGTATTAATTTATTTTATTTTTATTTGATTAATTTTTGAATATATGAAGTATAATTTATAAAATTTTATAAAATTATGAATTTACAATAATGTTTGAATTAAAGCATAATTTTTAGCACTTTTAGCTGTTGTTGTTGATTTCCAACCCAATTGATGAGCCATATTAGCTAAACGTTTACTAACAATAATTAGATGACGAGATAATAACCAAGATTTATTATCCTTTGTAATTAAATTGAATAGTGAATTTAACATTTCTCCACTAGTTACAATAATTGTTTTAATATTTGCATTTTGACATTGTATTTGAAATAATTTTGTATCATATTTTATCTTTTGACGTTTATAACACTCACAATAATCAACATCACTTCCTCGTAATTTTAATGTTTTTTCAATTAATTCTCTTCCACCATTTCCTCGTAATAGTAAAGATTTTTTTCCTTTAAGAAATTGTAAAGAAGATAATGCAAGTAATGTTTCACTGTTTTCTCCTTTTTGAGATCGTTGAATTGGTAAATTAGTTAACATTTTAAATATTTCTGTTGTTGAGTTTCCTATACCATAATAAAATAAGTTATGAGGCCATTTTTTTTTTATTAATTTCAGTGCTGAATTAGCATACCAGACTGCGTTTTTTGACAAAAAAAAATCAGATCTGCATGGTTTAATTGACTTAATTTGATTGGTAAAAGTATAATTTCATTACTTGGGATAATTTCGATTAATGGAAAATGAAGCACACTCATACCTATAGACCTAATCATTTGTGCAAGTTTTTTTCCATCCGGATTTGGTTTTGTAATTAATATGCTCATATAATTATTTTTCTTAATTACATTTTATTAAGAATATTTTGACCTCCATTATTCAGTAACTCTTTTGCAAGTGCAATGCTTGATTTTGTGACTTCTTCAGGTTTAAATTTTTTTTCTCCTCGAATAATTTCACTACCATCTGGCAAACCAACAAGTGCTCTTAGCCAAATATGTTTTTTTTCCCAAATAGCATGACTACACATTGGAACTTGACAACTGCCTTCTAAGTGATAATTAACTATGCGTTCTGCTTGAATACAGATAGCAGTTTTATAATGATGTAATGGTTTTAAAAAAGATTGTATATAATAATCTTCAAGACGACATTCTATTCCAATGGCACCTTGTCCAACAGAAGGCAATAATTTTTTTGTAGATATAGGCATACGTATTCGTTTTTTTAAACCAAGTCTTTTAAGACCAGCAACAGCAAGAATTAAAGCATCATATTTATCATCATCTAATTTATTTAATCTTGTTTCTATATTACCTCTTAAATCTTTAAAAACTAAGTGAGGGTATAAATGAGATATTTGGCATTGACGACGTAAACTTGATGTTCCTACAGTACTTCCTATGATTAATGAATCAATAGAATTATATTTATTAGATATGAAAGCATCACGAGGATCTTCTCTTTTACAGATAGTTATTAATCCTAAATTTTCTGGAAAATTTATTGGTATGTCTTTGATAGAATGCACTGCAATATCGGCTTGTTTATTTAGTAATGCATTCTCTAGTTCTTTAATAAATAAACCTTTTCCACCAATTTTTGACAGAGGAGTATCTATTAAAATATCGCCTTGAGTAATTATTGGAATAATTTTAATTTTTAATTTTGGATGGTATTTTTCTAGTTGTTTTTTTACAAAAATAGCTTGCCACATTGCTAATGGACTTTTTCTAGTAGCTATACGTATTATTTTTAGTGACATACTGTAATTTTTCTTATTAAAGTGAGAGTTAAATATGAATTATTAAGTAATGTAATTAAATTTATTAGAAAGTTTAATATTTTTAATTACATTTAATTATTGTATATAATTTTAATATTTAAAATAGTATCTTTAATAAAGATATTTTTTTTTGTTAAAGACTATTTTGTATAAAATATAAATGTATTAAATATATAAAATATGAAGTATTATAAAAAATGATTTATATATTTAATACAGTTTGTTTAATAAATAATCTTTATTTTCTTATAAAAATTATCACGGTTGTTTATTTTTATTTTTTTCTAAATATTGAAATTTTTTATTTAATTGAATTTTGTAATAAATTAATTTTAGATATTTTTTATATTTTGGTATTTAGATTTTAATCAAAAAAATATTTGTATTTAATAAATAATTGAATTTGTATTTATTTTTATGCATTTCAAATTAAAAATAGTTATGATATTTTATAATTGGAAATTAAATAATTATTTATATAATTCATATATTGTGTTTATATGTATTTTAAATACTGAAAATATTAAAGAACTTTAAACTAAAAAACAATAATTTAATTTTATGTACTAAATTTTAGAATTTATAATTTTTAATTTATACATTTTAGTTATTGATTTAAAATAAATAATTTATTGAATGAAATAAAGTGATATTTTTTACATTTAATAAATTTAGTATTTAATTAATTGTTTTTAAAAAAATAAATATTTTTTATAATTTGATTATTACTTTTTTGATAAAAGTATTTTAATTTTAAATTAACAAATATTTTTTTTAGAATAAAAGAACTGATCATTACATTATTGATAATACCATAAAAAAATATATTTCTGATTCTCGTATTATAAAGATGTACTGAACTTGATCAGATACTTTTTTCTTATAAAATAAAACTAAAATAAAAAAAGTTGCAATTCATTTATTAATTTACCATATGTAGTAAAATTAATACATCAAATATATTTCTAATTTTAGTTAGATTTGAATAAATTATTTAAATTTTTAAAAAATGTTCTGTGCTCTTAAAAAATTGTAAAAAAATAATTTTTTTTAAAAAATTGTATTATAAAGTATTTATTTTTTTTTATGAGAATGTTGATCGATTAATAAAATTAATATAATATTTGTATTTAAGATAATAATTATTTTTTAATATTTTTAAAAATTGATTTTTAGAATTATTAAGTATTATTTTAGTATAAATTTATATAATTTTTAATATATGGATATTAATTTTAGATTAATTGTATATTAAAAAATATTTTTAAAATTAATAATCAAAAGAAAATATAATCCTTGATGTTTTTCAATTTATGGCATTGTGATAAAAAATAAATTTTTTCTATATTTTTAAATAAAAACTTAATAAATATTTTTTTAAAAAAGTATTTTTATAATAAATAATTTTTTGTTTATTGTATTGAATCATTTGATGATTATCTATTTATTATTAATTTTTTATTTATTTTTATTTCTAAAAATAAAAAGGATAAAAAATTAATGATTAAAATATTTAATATAGAAAAAAAAATTTTTTTTGTAATTTTGATAAGCGTTTTATTAAACTTACTTTCAGGTTGTGGTATAAAAGATGTTCTTTATTTAAGTTCTGAAGTAATCAAAAGTAATAAAAATCAAGAAGATGAATTCTTATCAAAAGATGTATCCAGAATTGATAAAAAATATCATCATTAATCGATTAATTAAACATGTAATTTTTTGATTATGATGGAGTAGAAAATGCAATTTTCAAAAATGCATAGTTTGGGTAATGATTTTATGGTGGTAGATGCAGTTGCTCAAAATATTTTATTCTCTGCTGAGTTAATTTGTCATTTATCAGATCGTCATAAGGGCATTGGTTTTGATCAGCTTTTGTTGGTTGAAGCACCTCATGATCCAGATCTTGATTTTCATTATCGTATTTTTAATTCTGATGGTAGTGAAGTCTTTCAATGTGGTAATGGTGCTCGTTGTTTTGCGCATTTTGTTCGTCTTAAAAAATTAACTCATAAACGTAATATAAAAGTTAGCACTAAATCAGGAAAAATGACATTATTTATATTAAAGAATCAAGATGTTTGTGTAAAAATGGGTGTACCTCAATTTGAGCCACATAAAGTACCATTTAAAGCTGTTAACGTAAAAAAAAAATATACAATTAAACTTAAAAATAAGAGAATATTATGTGGTGTAGTTTCGATAGGTAATCCACATTGTGTTTTACAGGTTAAAAATATTGATACTACTGAGGTTTCATCATTAGGTAGTTTTCTCGAAAAACATGAACTTTTTCCTGAGCGAACTAATGTTGGTTTTATGCAAATTATAAACAATAAAAATATTCGATTGCGCGTATACGAACGTGGTGTAGGAGAAACAAAGGCTTGTGGAAGTGGTGCCTGTGCTGCTGTTGCTGTTGGTATTCAGCAAGGTTTGTTACAAAAAAATGTTACTGTTGATTTACCTGGTGGTATTGTAAAAATTTTTTGGAATGGATTTGGTCATTCTTTGTTTATGAGTGGTCCTGCAACACATGTTTATGATGGTGTTATTAATGTATAAAGTTATATTTTTTATTAAAATTATATGCTTTATAAAACTATTTTTTTAAGTATTATTCAAAATAAAAGTTTAATGTTTTAAAAAAAATATTTTTTCTTACAATATAATTTCTCTTTGTAAAATATTTTTTTATAACTTAAAATTCTATTTTCCTGTACTTTGGTACAGTTTATTTTTTAAAGTTAAAAAATTGTTTTTTAAAAATAATTTCAACTATCATTTTTTGTGTATTATAGAATTTTAATTATCTATTTTTTAAATAAAAAATAGATAATATCACCATCTTGTATAATATAATTTTTTCCCTCACTGCGCATTTTTCCAGCTGATTTCGCAGCTGTTTCTCCTTTATATTTAACAAAATCAGAGAATGAAATAGTTTGTGCACGTATGAATCCTTTTTTAAAATCTGAATGAATTTTTCCAGCTGCTTCTGGTGCAGTTGTATTAATTGGAATACTCCAAGCACGGATTTCTTTTGGCCCAGAAGTAAAAAAAGTATGTAAATTTAATAAATTATAACCAGCTAGCAATACTTTATTAAAACCAGTGAGTGTCATATTAAATTCAATCATAAATTCTTTACGTTCATTTTTTTTTAGTTTGCTAATATCTGATTCGATAATGGCACATATTGGTATAACAATAGTATCTTCTTCTTTAGCTATTAACTTTACGGTATTTAAATAAGAATTATGAATAAAATTATTTTCACTAACATTTGCAATATATATGATGGGTTTTAAAGTCAAAAAACTAAGATATTTAATTAGTTTTTTTTCTTCTTTTTTTAATGCTAGACTACGTAACATACGAGATTTTTCGAGATGATGGCAACACTTTAATAAAGTGTTTAATCTAATTTTGATTTCTTGTGTTTGATTTTTGTGTTTTTTGTATATTCTATTAATCGCTTGTTCACAAATATCTAAATCAGATAATATTAATTCAGTATTGACGGTATTAATATCAATTAATGGATTAATTTTTCCATTAACATGTGTAATATTATTATTATCAAAGCACCGAATAACATGTATTATAACTTCAGTTTCACGGATATTGTTTAAAAATTGATTACCTAACCCCTCTCCTCTAGATGCTCCTCTTACTAATCCAGCAATATCAACAAATTCTATTTTAGTGGGTAATATTTTTTCTGGTTTAACAATTTTAGCCAATGTATTAAGACGAGGATCAGGAATTGCTACAATAGCATTGTTAGGTTTTATAGTGCAAAATGGAAAATTTTCTGCTTTAATATTAGATTTAGTAAGTGCATTAAAAAGTGTTGATTTTCCTACATTTGGTAAACCAATAATGCCACATTTAAATCCCATAATTAATGTTACCTTATGTTAATATTTCTTTATTCTAAGAAAGAGTAATGAATATATTTATTAATAAATAATATATATAATATTAATTATATATAAATATAATCATTATTTTTAATAAAATGCTTTAAATTGGTGTAAACGGGTTACTGCTTTATGTATTCCTTGATCTAGCAAAAGTTCAGTACAAAATATTGCTTCTTTAATGGTTATATTGATTAATTTTTGTTCTTCTATTTTTGGTTTATTTAATAAAAATTGAGTAACTTTGTTTTTGTCTCCAGGGTGACCGATACCAATGCGTAAACGATAAAAATTAGCATTATTACCAAGTTTTTCTTGGATATCTTTAAGTCCATTATGTCCATTATTTGTACCACCAAATTTTATTTTAGCCCTTCCTGGAATTAAATTTAATTCATCATGAACTACAAGAATTTTTTCTGGTTGGATATGATAAAAATTAACTAATGATAAGACTGCTTTACCATTAAAATTCATATATATTCTTGGAATTAATAAATAAATAGATCTCTCGTATAAATTAATTTTTCCTATGTAACCAAAAAAATTATTTTTTAGTTTTAAAATTTGCTTGTATTTTTTTGCCAATAATTTTATATACCAAGATCCTACATTATGACGAGTTAATGCATATTTAACACCTGGATTAGCTAGACCTACAATTAGTTTTATATCACTCATAATATTTTTTTTATTTTATTGATTTTATAAATATTTATTATATAATTTTTCGTAAAATATCCCGGATTTTATTATTACATATTTTTTATTTACGTATATTGTAAAATATAAAATGATATTTAAAATATTATAAATTATTATTTATTGACAAATTTATAGTTTATTGGTTTTAAATAAAATTTTTAGTGTTCGAACATAGCAGCAATTGATTCTTCATTACTAATTCTACGAATTGCTTCAGCTAACATCCCAGCTAATGTTAAAGAACGAACTTTATTTAGTTTTTTTATATTAGAAGATAAAGGAATTGTATCACAAACGATGATTTCATCAATTACTGATTTTTTAATATTTATTACCGCATCTCCTGAAAATATGGGATGAGTTGCATAAGAAAATACTCGTTTAGCACCACTTTCCTTTAGAACTTCGGCAGCTTTACATAAAGTACTTCCAGTATCAATCATATCATCAACTATTACACAATCTCGATTCTCTACATCTCCAATAATGTGCATCACTTGAGAAACATTTGCTCTTGGACGTCTTTTGTCAATAATTGCCATATAAGTATCATTTAGTAGTTTTGCAATAGCTCGTGCGCGCACAACTCCGCCTATGTCAGGTGATACAACAATTGGGTTAATTAATTTTTTTTGTAACATATCTTCTAATAAGATTGGACTTCCAAAAACGTTATCTACTGGAACATCAAAGAATCCTTGAATTTGTTCTGCATGTAGATCAACAGTTAATACACGATCAACTCCAACACTGGAAAGAAAATCAGCTACTACTTTAGCAGTAATTGGAACTCTAGCTGAACGCACTCTTCTATCTTGACGTGCATAACCAAAGTATGGAATTACAGCAGTAATTCGACCTGCAGATGCTCTTCTTAGTGCATCAATCATTACCACCAGTTCCATTAAATTATCATTTGTTGGAGCACAGGTTGATTGTATTATAAAAATATCACCACCACGAACATTTTCATTAATTTTTACACTGACTTCACCATCACTAAAACGACCCACTTCAGCATCTCCAAGAGAAGTATCTAGACGATTAGCAACACGTTGAGCGAGTATAGGTACAGCATTACCAGCAAAAAGTTTCATATCTGGCATTTTGGAAAAGCCTCAGTTTTGAACTGTTAAAAAGTATTATTATATTTTAACAGAAAAATATATAAATCATAAATTTAATATTGATTAATTCCATTACGGAATTTATGTAATGGAGAATAATTAACACCTTTTGCAATAAAACATTGTATCCATTTAGGAGCACTATCTAATATTTTATGGGCAGCTGATTGAGTTTGAAACGTACCAAAAACGCAAGAACCTGTCCCTGTAAGACGTGATGAAGTATATTGTTGCATCCATAAACTCATTTTTTCAACTTTAATAAATTTTTTTCTCACAATTGGTTCACAAGCGTTTTCGTATTTTTTTTTAAATAATTTTTTTAAAGATAATTTTTGTGAATTTCTTTTCAATCCAACTTCAGAAAAAACTTCTCGAGTAGGAATTACAATCCCTGGATACGCTACTAAATACCAACTTTCTTTTATATTGATAGGAAACAGTCTATCCCCAATTCCTTCTGCAAAAGCCGAATGACCTTTTATAAAAAATGGAATATCTGCACCAAGTTGATTAGCAAGATTAATTAGTATAATATCATTTATATTAGTTCTCCAATGGAAGTTTAAAGCAATTAATGTTGTTGCTGCATTAGAAGAACCTCCACCTACACCTCCACCAATGGGTAATTTTTTTTTCACATAAATATCTGCGCCTTGATAGTCATGTAATAAGTTCATTTGCATACAGTAATTTTGTAATAAATGAGCAGCTTTAAGAATAAGGTTATTTTTTTCTGTTATATTAATAAATGGTGTCATTAATTGGATTTTTTTGTCTCTACGTGATTTAATTGTGATTTCATCACCATAATTTAAAAATTGCAATAGTGTTTGAATATTATGGTAACCATCATTTCTTAAACCAGTAATATGGAGAAATAAGTTAATTTTTCCTGGTGAAGGCCAGTTTAAAATCATGAATTAAAAATCCCAATTGTTTATTTTTAGTTTAATATGTTTATCAGATTGTTGTAATTCAATATTATTTGGAAGCTTAAGTTGATTTTTTTTCAAATAAGAAAGATAGTTTATGTTCCATTTTTCTCCGTTTTTTATGTATTTTATTGTTTTTAGGAGTTCATTATTTTTTAATGTAAATGATGTTGCATTAATTGGTAAACCAACTAACCAATAAGGGAAGTTTTCTATAGGAATTTTTATATGCATTAATTGATAAATTAATTCCCCTGGTTTTTTATTGGTATATTTTTTATTTTTTTTATCTGTTATTGTAGTAAAATTTGGTGTTACATAGAGCATAAATTCTGTAGTTCCTAAAGGGTTATTAAAAAATAGATGGTAATTTAAAAAATTATTTTGTTGCCAAAAAAAATTAGCATAAATTTTATTGTGATTATCAATATAAGTAAAAGAACCTCTAGTATTAAATTTTTTTAATTGTATTATTTTTTTTTGATGAGTAATCCATTCTGTATTTATTTTTTTATTGATTGATTTTATCTTTAATTTTGATGTAAATGTACAAGAAGTTAGTAAAATAGTACATAAAAAAATAAATATATAAGCAAAGTAAGATAGACTTGTAAAGTCTTTTTTATTTAGTATCATAAATATTTCCTAAATTTTTTATAAATATTAATGTTAGTTAATAGTTATCAAATTTTTTCTTAATACAAGTAATTAAAATTTATTTTGATATCGAATTTATTTAGTGTATTTAATTTATATATTTCATTATATAGTTATATTAACCAACTAAAATATTTTTCAAAAATTTATTTATGTAGGTTTATTATTTTTTATGAAATAACAGAGATTTTTATAAGTTATTTAAAATTATTTAATTGAGTGAACATGACTTTACTTGCACTCGGTATAAATCATAAAACTGCACCAATAAATTTGCGCGAACGCTTAATTATTAGAGCAGAAAACATTGAACATGTATTGGACAATTTATTGCACCAATCATTTGTTCTTAGTGGGGTTGTGTTATCTACATGTAATCGTACTGAAATATATTCATTTGTTAATTTAAATGATATTTTATATGATAAATTAATAAATTGGTTTTGTAGTTATCATTCTTTAAATATAAATGATGTAAGAAGAAGTATATATTGTTATCAAGATAATGCAGTAGTTAATCATCTAATGCGTGTTGCTAGTGGATTAGATTCATTAGCATTTGGTGAATCGCAAATTTTAGGTCAAGTAAAACAAGCGTTTTTAAAATCTCAGAATTATAAAAAATTATCTAGTGAACTTGAGCGATTATTTCAACATTCATTTTTTGTAGCTAAACGTATTCGTACTGAAACAGAAATTGGGAGCAATTCTGTTTCAATTGCTTTTGTTGTATGTAGATTAGTACGTCAAGTTTTTAAATCTTTATCTAAATTAAACATTTTTTTGATAGGTGCAGGTAAAAATATTGAACTTACTGCACGTCATCTTTTGGAATATCATCCTCAACATCTAATTATAGCTAATCGGACACCTGAACGTGCTTTACGTATTGCAAAAATAATTAATGCCGAATTTATTCATTTAAATGAGTTGAATGTTCGTTTATCTGAAGCTGATATTGTTATTAGTTCTACTGCAAGTCCTGTTCCAATAATAAATGAAGTAATGATTAAACATGCAATGAAAGTTAGAAATAATAAATTTATGTTATTAATTGATATTGCTGTTCCAAGAGATATTGAACAAAATGTTAAAAAAATAAATAATATTTATCTTTATAGTATTGATTATTTAGAATTTATTATTCAAGAAAATACAAAAAATAGAAAAGTAGCTGCCCTTCAAGCAGAAAGAATTATCAAAAAAGAAAGTGCTAATTTTATGAAGTGGTTGTGTTCTCAGTCTTCAATTAACATAATTCGCAATTATCGTAAGCAATCAGAAAAAATGAGAATTTTAATGGTAGGAAAAGCACTTGCTTCGTTACAAAATGGCACAAATAGTGAATTAGTAATTAATAAATTAACTTATCAGTTAATGAATCGTTTAATTCATGCACCAATTAAATCTCTTAAAAAAGCAGTTTTAGATGATGATATTAATCGTTTTAATATTTTGAAAGATAGTTTAGGATTGAAGCAAAATTAAAATATTTTTAAGGTTTTCAAAAAACAATGAAGGTTTCCATAATAAAAAAATTACAATTATTAGAAAGACGTTATGAAGAAATTCAGATAGATTTAGGTAAAACAGAAGTCATTATTAATCAAAAAAAATTTAAATTGTTACATAAAGAATATTCTAAGTTAAATGATTTAATTAAATGTTTTAGATCATGGCGTGTTCTTCAAGAAGAAATTGTAACTACTAAAATATTATTAGATGACCCTGAATTACATGAAATCGCTAATGCAGAACTCATACATTTCAAAAAACTTAATGAAAAACTTGAAAAACAATTGCATATTTTTCTTATACCAAAAGATCCAGATGATGAAAAAAATTGTTTTTTAGAAATTCGAGCAGGTACTGGTGGTGATGAAGCGGCAATATTTGCTGGTGATCTTTTCAGAATGTACAATAGATATTCTGAATCACGAGGTTGGGGTTTTGAAGTGATGCATTTAACTGAAGGAGAACATGGTGGATACAAAGAAATTATTATTAAAATTTCTGGTGATTCTGTATATGGTCGTCTAAAATTTGAATCAGGTGGACATCGTGTTCAACGTGTACCAGCTACAGAATCTCAAGGACGTATTCATACTTCATCTTGTATGGTTGCTATATTGGCTGAGATTCCAGTAAAAGAATTATCCGAAATCAATACAAGTGATTTAAGAATTGATACTTTTCGTTCATCAGGTGCTGGCGGACAACATGTGAATACTACTGAATCTGCTATTCGTATTACTCATATTCCTACTGGTATCGTAGTTGAGTGTCAAGATGAACGTTCACAACATAAAAATAAAGCCAAAGCTTTGTCAGTTTTAGGTTCTCGTATTAGAGAAAAAGAGATACAAAAACGTCGTGAAGCAGAAACATCAGAACGTCATAATTTACTTGGTTCTGGAGATCGTTCAGATAGAATAAGAACATATAATTTTCCACAAGGTCGTATTAGCGACCACAGAATTAATTTAACACTTTATCGTTTAGATGAAGTAATAAATGGAAAATTAGATTTATTAATTCAACCTATTGTTGATGAATATCAAACAGATCAATTGTCTTTTTTTTCAGAAGTGAAATAAATGAATTATCAAGATTGGTTATTTTATGCATCTAAAAAGCTCGTTGATAGTGATAATGCTCAACTAGATGTTGAAGTTTTATTAAAACATATAACAAAAAAAAGAAATACTGATTTTCTAGCATTTGGAGAAATAAAATTAACTGCTTATCAAAAAGAAGAGTTAGAGTATTTATTAACGCGTAGGATTAAAGGGGAACCGATAGCTTATATAATAGAAGAAAAGGAATTTTGGTCTTTACCAATAAAAGTTTCTCCTATTACTTTGATACCACGTTGTGATACAGAATGTTTAGTTGAAAAAGCTTTGTTGCTATTAGGCAAGAAAAAATCAGCAAAAATATTAGATTTAGGAACTGGTAGTGGTTCTATAGCGTTAGCTTTAGCATCAGAGCGTCCAGAATTACAGATAGTAGGAGTTGATATTAGTGATTTAGTAATTAATCTTGCAGAACGTAATTCGTATAATCTAGCGATTAAAAATGTAAAATTTTTAAAAAGTAATTGGTTTTCTTCACTGCCTCTTCAAAAATTTGATATGATTGTCAGTAATCCACCTTATGTTGATGCAGATGATCCATGTTTAAAGCAAGGTGATGTTCGTTTTGAACCAAAAATAGCATTGATTTCTGGTAATCATGGATTAGCTGATATGCAATATATAATTGAAAAATCTAATAATTATTTAGTTAATACAGGGTGGCTTTTACTAGAACACGGGTGGTTACAAGGAAGAAAAGTAAGGGAGTTATTTTGCTGTTTTAATTATAAAAAAGTAATAACTTTTAAGGATTATAGTGGTAATGAACGTGTTACAGTAGGTCAATGGAAAAATGATGAAAAGCATAGCTAATTATGAATTTAATAAAGCACCACTGATCGAAGGTATTATTTTTGTTTCTAAAATTATTCGTGAAGATTTTCCTGTTGAAGCTGTTAACAGTCAATTGGCATTTTTTGTAGAAGAAGCAAAAAAAGTAATATTAAATGATGATGATATAGAAAAACAAATATCTGTTTTGATAAAATTATTTTATCGAGATTGGTTATTTAGTGGTGTAGCTGGGATTTATTCACTTTCAGAAGCACTTTGGTTAGATAAAGTTTTAGTCACAAGACAAGGAGCCTCTGTTTCATTAGGTACAATTTTTTTGCATGTTGCAGATCAATTAGCATTACCGGTTATACCTATTGTTTTTTTGACCCAGCTTATTTTATGTATTCGTCTCGATAATGGTACTGAATGGTATATTAATCCAACAAATGGTGAAACACTTACCGAACAGATGCTTGATTTATGGATTAAGGGCACTATTAGTCCTTTTTCGCATTTAACTCGTAAAGATATAGAAGCAACTGAAAATAAAATTATTATACGCAAAATTTTTGATACTATAAAAGCTGCTTTGATGGAAGAAAAAAAAATGGAACAGGCACTAAAAGTTTGTGAAACATTATTAATTTTTGATCCGAAAGATCCTTATGAAATACGCGATCGGGGTTTAATTTTTGCTCATCTTGATTGTAATCATGTAGCAATATCTGATTTAAATTATTTTGTTGAACAATGTCCAGAAGATCCTGTTTCTGAAATAATAAAAATGCAAATTTATTCGATAGAAGGACAGCAAGTTATATTACATTAATAAATATGTTTTTTTCATATGATTTATATAGATATATAAAAGATAAAATATATGCAAAATAAAATAATATGTATTGATAATATTGATATAGCCAATCATTTGCCATTTGTTTTATTTGGTGGTTTAAATGTGCTTGAATCACGTGATTTAGCAATTAGAGTTTGTGAACATTATATTACAGTAACAGATAAGCTTAATATTCCTTATGTTTTTAAAGCATCTTTTGATAAAGCTAACCGTTCTTCTGTGTATTCCTATCGTGGTCCTGGATTAGAAGAAGGATTAAAAATCTTAGCAGAACTAAAAGATATGTTTGGCGTTAAAATTTTGACTGATGTACATGATCTCAATCAAGTAATCCCTGTTGCAGAAATTGTTGATGTTATTCAATTGCCAGCTTTTTTGTGTCGTCAAACAAATTTGATTGAAGCTTTAGCTAAAACTGGTTCAGTTATTAATATTAAAAAACCTCAATTTATGAGCCCTGGGCAAATAGGAAATGTTATAGAAAAATTTAAACAGTTTGGTAATGAGAGAGTTATTGTTTGTGAACGTGGTGTAAATTTTGGTTATGATAATTTAGTGGTTGATATGTTAGGTTTTAATGTAATGATAAAATTATCAGGTGGTTCTCCTATTATTTTTGATGTTACTCATTCATTACAATGTCGTGATCCCTTTAGTTTTTCCTCTGGTGGTCGTCGTGCACAAATTTTTGAATTAGCAAGAGCTGGTATGGTAATAGGTTTGGCTGGATTATTTGTAGAAGCTCATCCAGATCCTGATAAGGCAAAATGTGATGGAGCATCTGCATTACCATTATTAAAATTGTTACCTTTTTTAGAACAAATAAAAGCTATAGATGATTTAGTAAAAAGTTTTCCTTTAATGGAATCGGATATTTATTAATTCATAAAATTTAAAATCAATATTATTTTAAATAATGATTATTATAAAATTTTATCTAAATTTATTATTAAATCAGCTTACTTCAATAATATTTAATGTAAATTTTAATACATATTATTTTAATATTTTTATATTAATTTTTATATAACAAAATAATACAATGATGAAAATATCACAATTTTTTTGTAAATCAATAAAAGTTACTTTTAATTTTTTATTAAATTTTATATAATTATTTTTTTTGTATTAAATTTAATTTTTATTAAGTTTTTTATAATAAACAGGAATGTATCTGTTCTTGAATATTATTTTATAATTTAAAGAAATACTGAAAGATGAAACAACATTTTATAGAATTAATAAAATATATAAGATTTATTTAATATGATAATACTTACTAACTCATAAAATAAATATTATTTTTTGATATTATTTTGTGCGCTACTTATTTTTTCTTTCGATTTTTTAAAGTTTTATTATTTTTTTATATATAAAATAATATATATTATTTTATATATTTAAATGCTAATCATTTTATGAGATACTGATAAAGTATTTTGATTTTTTTTAGATGGCGGTGAGAAAGGGATTCGAACCCTTGATACAATTTAATGTATACATACTTTCCAGGCATGTTCTTTAAGCCACTCAGACACCTCACCATATAACATATAAATAGATTTATGCATGTATGTCTATGCATAATTTTATATAAAAATTGAATGTATATTCCATCATATATAGATTATCAATAATATATTTTTATTTTTTTTAAATAAACATATATTATTTTTATAAAGCGTAACTTTATCTTTATAATTTATCATAATAATGAGTTAATATGTAAATTATTTTTTTGATATATTATTTAATTTTAGAAAATTTTTTTATTTAGTTTTGTTGATATTTTAATATATATTACTTTCTAAGTAAAAGAATATTAGAAATTATTTAACATAATTTATTTTTGATTTCAATTCAAATTTATAGTTTATTAATATATTTTTCTGTTTATTATATTTCTATAATAGTAAAAAATAGTGCTAAATTTATCGGATCTAAATTTAAAAAATAGATTTGTTTTTTATTTAATATTTGTAATATTAATAATTATTTTTATTTAATACCTTCAAAAGTGACCAGTATACTTTTTTAATTTTATTACAGTGATTTTTTAAAAAAATATTATATGAATTTATTGAAAACATTAGCAGCAATAAGTTCTATGACTATGTTTTCTAGAATGTTAGGATTTATTCGTGATGCTATTATTGCACGTTTTTTTGGTGTTGGTGTAGAAACAGACGCTTTTGTAATTGCTTTTAGATTGCCAAATCTTTTGCGTCGTATTTTTGCAGAGGGGGCATTTTCTCAAGCTTTTGTTCCTATATTAGCAGAATACAAAAATAAAAAATCTGATGATGAAACTCGTGCTTTTATTGCTAACGTTGCTGGTTTTTTAACATTGGTTTTAGCAATTATTACATTAATTGGGATGTTTAGTACACCTTGGATTATTTATATAATTACACCTGGTTTTAGTGAGATAAATAATAAATTTGATTTGACCCTTTGTTTATTAAAAATAACTTTTCCTTATATATTTTTTATTTCTTTAGTATCTTTAACTGGTGCAGTTTTAAACACTTGGAGTTGTTTTTCTGTGCCTGCTTTTACACCTGTTTTTCTTAACATTAGTATGATTATTTCAGTGTTATTTTTAGCACCATACTGCACGCCTCCTATTTTAGCGTTAGGATGGGGAATTTTAATGGGAGGTATATTACAGTTATTTTATCAATTACCTTTTTTACAAAAAATCGGTATGTTGGTATTACCCCGTATTTCTTTTACAAATAAAGATATGTGGCGTGTGATTAAGTTAATGGGGCCATTGGTTATTTCTGGTTCAATAAGTCAAATTTCTTTAATTATGAATACTATGTTTGCTTCTTTTTTGCGTGCAGGATCTGTCTCATGGATTTATTATGCTGAACGATTGATGGAACTTCCTAATGGTGTATTGGGTGTTGGATTAGGTACTATTTTGTTACCGTCTTTAGCAAAAAGTGTTTCAATTGGTGATGATAAAGAATATCAACGTTTAATAAACTTAGGTTTAAAATTGTGTTTTTTGTTAGCATTACCTTTTTCTATAGTACTTGCTATATTAGCTCGTCCGTTGACGGTTTCACTTTTTCAGTATGGTAATTTTACTTCTTATGATTCAATAATGACACAATATGCATTAATTGCTTATTGCAGTGGATTGATGGGGGTTATTGTAGTTAAGGTTTTAGCACCTGGATTTTATTCCAGAAAAGATATAAAAACTCCTTTAAAAATTGCAATCATAACTTTGATTTTAACACAATTGATGAATTTTATTTTTGTTGATTTTTTAAAACATGTCGGATTGGCATTATCACTTGCTTTATCTTCATGTTTTCATGCGTTGATGCTTTATTTAGAATTACGTCGTAAAAAACTATTTTCCCCTTTAGCTGGATGGGGAAAATTTTTGTTGAAATTAATTATAGCTTTAATTGTTATGATATTTGTTTTATTGCTTGTATTAAATTTTATGCCAATTTGGGAGCAAGGCAATATGATGGTTCGTATTATTCGTTTATTGTCGGTGATTTTTATTACTGCTATAAGTTATTTTTCTGCTTTATTTATTTTAGGTTTTCGGTTACGAGATTTTTAGCAAAAAATACTTTAGTGGAAATTTAAGAAATTTTTTATTTAAGTAAAATATTATAGGATATGTATTGCAAATAATTTTTTATATTTTTGATATATATTAATAAACTGCTAAAAATATTTTTTTGTGCGTCTGAGTGGATTTGAACCACTGACATCCATCATGTCAAGATGGTACTCTAACCAAACTGAGCTACAGACGCAATAAAATAATATTTTTAATAATGAAAATTATACATTAGTATAATAAATGTTAAATTTAATTTTATCAAATCTGTTTTTATTTTAATATTTAAATGATTTGTTAATTTAAAAAATAAAAAAGTATTTTTAATCAGATATAATACACTTAATTTATTTATTATTTAAGATTATTTATTATTTTTGCATAAGATTGTTTCTTATTTATAAGTATGATAAAACATTTGTATTGTGTTGTGTTTTGAAATATGATTTTTTAATTTTTAAGAATTATGGTTAATCTTTTATTGAATTTAGGAATAAAAGTGTATGTTTACAGGTATAGTAAAAGGAAAGGGAACATTAGTTGCCATAAAAAAAAAGGTTAATTTTAGAATTTATACTGTAAAGTTTCCAAAAGAATTACTTACTGGTTTGGAAATAGGCTCTTCTGTTGCTAACAATGGGTGTTGTTTATCTGTTACTCGAATTTTTGAAGATAAAGTTACGTTTGATTTGATGAAAGAAACCTTAAATGTCACAAATTTAGGAAAATTAAAAATAGGAGATAAAATTAATTTAGAAAGATCAGCAAAATATGGAGATGAAATTGGTGGACATATTATGTCTGGACATATAATTTGTACGATAGATATTAATAAGATTTTGAAATCAGATAATAATGTAACAATTTGGTTTCATGTCCAACATCCATTTTTGATGAAATATATTTTTTATAAAGGTTTCATTGGAATTGATGGTATGAGTTTAACAATAGGCGATATAGTAAATCATTGTTTTTGTGTACATCTTATCCCTGAAACAATTTCTCGTACTAATATTGTAGATAAAACTTTAGGTGATAAAGTTAATATTGAAATTGATACACATATTCAAGTGGTTGTTGATACTGTTGAACGTATGATGTCAAAAAATATATCTTAAAAATAAACAATTTCTTAAAGTAAATCATCAATAATTATAAAAAACTTCAAGAAGAAATTAAAATTAATAATTATTTCATGATTATTTTTTAGAAAGATATTAGTAATAATTTTCGTACTGATTTGATCAATTACAGTGAAAAAATGTTCTAATTAATATTGAAAAAAAATTATTAAAAGTTTAATTTAATGAGAAATTTTTAGGAATTAATTCTATATTTTTAACAATATAAAATCAATATTTAAAAATAACCAAGATCTATAATAAAAAAGATATTATTTTTTATTTTAGTTTTATAAAATTTTTTATATTTTTTTAGAAAAAAGGATTTTTTTTAAATAAAAAAATATTATTGACGATTTTTAAAATGAAATACATTACATTCTTTCTATTGTTTCGATACCCAATGTATCTAAACCGATTTTTAAAGTTTTTTGTGTTAATAAAACAAGTTTTAATCGGCTGTCTTTTAAAATATCGTTTTTTTCATGTAAAATAGGACAATTTTCATAAAAGTTAGAGAATACGCAAGCTAAGTTATATAAGTAAGTACACATAATATGTGGTAGCCCTGCATGGGCAACAGATAAAATTGTTTCTTCAAATTGCAGCAAACGAATAGCTAAAATTTCTTCATATTCATCAGTTAATATTACTGGTCGTATTAGATTTATCAAATTAACATTTATATTTTTTAAAATAGAACATATTCTTGTATATGCATATTGCAAGTAAGGCGCTGTATTACCTTCGAAAGTTAATATATTATCCCAATCAAAAACATAATTTGTAGTGCGATTTTTTGATAGATCAGAATATTTAATTGCACCAATAGCAATGGCATTAATAATGGCAGATAATTCATTTTCTGGAATTTTTGATGTTTTTTTTCGTATAAGATTTCCCGCTCTTTTGATTGCTTCATCCAGCAAATCTTTTAATTTAATTGTTTTACCAGAACGAGTTTTAAAGGGTTTACCATCTTTAGACAAGATCATACCAAACATATGATGTTCTAATTTAATTGATTCGGGAATATATCCTGCTTTGTGGATTATTTGCCATACTTGCATTAAATGTTGATGTTGTCGGGAATCTGTATAGTATAATATTCTGTCAGCATGTAATACTTCGTATCGATATTTTGCACAGGCTATATCTGTTGTAGTATATAAGTAACCACCATCTTTTTTTTGAATAATAACTCCCATAGAATTACCATATTTATTTTTAAATTTATCAAGATAGACAACAATAGCTCCATTGCTTTCAACAGCTAATCCTTTTGTTTTTAGATCATTAACAATTTCTGGTAACATATCATTGTAAAAACTTTCTCCTATGGTATCTTTTTTAGATAATGTGACATTTAATCGATTGTAGATTTTTTGATTATTTTTCATACTAAGATCAACTAAATGATGCCATATTTTACGACAATATTTATTTCCAGATTGTAGTTTGATAACATAATTACGTGCAAGTGAAGCAAAATTTTTATTTTTATCATAATATTGTTTAGCTTCGCGATAAAAATTTTCTATTTCAGATAATGATATATTTTTTTTTTCTTTTTTTACTGTTTCAAGATATGCAATTAACATACCAAATTGTGTGCCCCAATCACCTATATGATTAGCACGTATAACGTTATGGCCTAAAAATTCTAATGTACGAGCAATAGCATCTCCTAGTATAGTAGAACGTAGATGTCCAATATGCATCTCTTTTGCTATATTTGGAGAAGAATAGTCAATAATTATTGTTTGTGGATTAATAGAAGTGATCCCTAATTTAGAATCTTGTAGAGTTAGTGAAATATTTTTTTCTATCCATGACTTATTAAGAAAAATATTAATAAAACCAGGTTCGGCAATTTCTATTTTACTAGCAATTTCATTTATTTTTAATAGATTCAAAATTTTTTCGGCTAATTTACGAGGAGGAATACCCATTTTTTTTGCTGCAATCATAATTCCATTAGATTGATAATCACCAAATTTTCTTTTTTTTGAAGGACGTACATGAGCGTTACTATTTTTAGGAGCACCTGCAGTAATTAATGTATGAGTAATTTTTTCTGAAAGTAAAGCATAAATATTCACTTCATGACCCTAGAATAAAAGTGTTGTATTTGATTTTTAAATGTTAGCATAATATTGATGATTTTATCTAAAATTTATGCAAACGGTTTTTTTATTTTTAATAAGCTTTGATTTTATTAAAAAAAATAATTATATGTAATTATTATATATTAAAATTGGTAATTTTTAAAAAAATATTAATTTTATTTGATTTATGTTGATTTTATGTTTTTTGAATGCTTTGATATAAAATATTTTTTAAATTTAAATATTATTTAATATTTAATTATATCTTTTAATGAACATGGTATTATATTAAATATTTTTTTTTGATTACCATATTTTTATATTAATCAAGATTTTATAAAATATAATGCAGAAAAGTGATTTGTTTTTTTAAATTTTGTAGAAAAATAGTTATTAATTTTTTATATAAGATAATTGTTCTTATATTTTTTATACTTATAGAAAAGATTATCAAAATTATAAAAATTGTGTTTTAATTAAATTGATTATTACATAACCATATATTTTTTTGATAGATTATATATTTATAATGTACATAATTTTTTTTATTATAGGATGTGTTATTTTGATTACAATAACGTGAAATTATCTATTGTTTTAATTTAAAAAAGTAATTGTTTTTTACATTTTTTTTGCAATCAAAATAGCGCGTATTGGAGCAGGGTATCCTTCGAGTGTTAAATTATGATTATGTGGTTTAAGAAAGTCTTCTAGTGATTCATTTTTCATCCAGAGTGTTTTTCTTTGTTCTTGTGTTGTTGTTGGCGTTTGATTTATAATTTTTATATCGTAAAATCTGCATTTTTTTAACCAAATTTTTAACATTTTTGCTGATGGGATAAAATATACATTACGCATTTTAGCGTAACGTTCAGTAGGTATTAAACATTGAGTTTCATCGCCTTCAATAACTAGACTTTCTAATATTATTTCGCCATTTGAAACTAGTTGATTATTTATTTTGTATAAATGTTCTAATGGTGAACGAGAATGATAAATGACACCCATTGAAAATACTGTATCAAATGCATTTAATGCGGGCAGTTGTTCAATAGTTAATGGTAATAAATGTATTTTTTGAATGTTACCAAGTAATTTGCGAATGGCTTCAAATTGATATAAAGATCGTTCGATAGGATCAATACCTACTATAAATTTTGCATTTTCACCCAGCATTCTCCACATGTAATATCCATTACCACATCCTATATCAAGTATTAATTTATTTTTTAATGTTGAAATATAAGGGATTATGCGTTGCCATTTTAAATCTGATCGCCATTCACTATTAATGTTAACACCATATATAGAAAATGGACCTTTACGCCATGGCATTAATTTTTTTAACAATTGAATAATTTTTTCTATATCTTTTGAAGAAAGATTTACTGTGCTTTTGGCAATAATGCCTGTTTTTAGATTGATATGAGCTGGTGTGATTTTTGGTAAATTATCTACTATTTTTTTCCAATATTTGGATTGTTTATTTTGTTTTTTTTCCCATTGTTCAATTTGATATGGTAAAGTTTTAAGCCAAATACTAAGTGGTCCAATAGCTATTTTTTGATAAAAAAAACCAAAGTTTATCATCTATTTTTTGATTTAATAGCTAAAAGTGAACCGAAATTAAAATATTGAAAATATAATTCATAATGATTAAAACCGGCTATATTTAATCGTGATTTATGTTTTTTTATTGAATCAGTGATCATAATATTATGTAACATTTTTTTTTTTGTAAATTTCTTTTATACTGTATCCATTAGCAAGTTTAAAATCATCATGCATATTAAATAATAAATTATGAATTTTTTTATCATTAAAACTAAATTTTTCTGATAATACTAATAATCCGCCAGGATTTAGACCTTTATAAATACGATTAATTAATGCTTGACGTTTTATAGGAGTGATGAATTGTAATGTAAAATTTAATATGACCATGGAAGCATTTTTTATTTTTGTATCCAGGATATCTTCTAAAATTATTTCAACAGGGATTTTTGTTTTGTAGTCATATACATATTTTTTGCAAAGTTTTATCATAGATTTTGAATTGTCAATAGCAATTATTTTATAGTTTTTTAGATGACTATTACACAGTATTGATAATGTTACCGCTCCTAAAGAGCAACCTAGATCATAAACAAAACTGTTAGGTTTTACAAAACGTTTTGCTAACATTCCTGTTATGCTAAGAATATTTGCATATCCAGGAATAGAACGTTTTGTCATATCAGGAAAAATTTTTGCAATTTTTTCATTAAATTCCCATTTACCTAAGTTTTTAATAGGTGTTGTGAATAAAATATCTTTTTTTTTGTGAGATTTTTTTTTAATCATTTTAACATGTATTATAAAATAAAGTAATTTTTAAAAAATAAGATTTATAATCTCATCCTAATAAATTTAGGATGAGATTACAAATAAGAAACTTTATTTTTTTAAAAAATAAATTTTTAAAAATGTAATTAATTTTGTGATATAAAATTTAAACTTATTTTTCATAATTTATTACTTATTTTACGATATACTAATTTTATATTAAAATTTTTTATTTATTTGCATATATTAAGAAGTTATATTTAGTATGAAATAGATATTTTTTAAAATTTTTCATCTATATAGGTTTAAAATATTTTAGTACATACTATTTATTATAGAATAAATTTATCAAATATAAACAATATTTTATTTAATAAATTAAATTTTTTTGTTGATCAAATTTTATTAATCAATAAGAATTGGTAATCGTATAATTCTTTTAAAAAATAATTAAGATTTATTAGATGATAAATTATTAATAAGATAATATTTTTACAAGAAATTCTACACATTTATATCTATTATATTAAAAACACTATTTAATATTAAACAATATTCTGAATTAATTATTTTTTAAAAGATTAAAACGAATTATTTATTATGAATAATTATTTTTTGATTGTATATAAAAATCAATTTTTTAAAGAAAATAACAAAAGGAACATTAATTTTTTTTGAATTTTTTTTAGAATGATTTTTATGATATATGTTTAATAAATAATTAAATTTTATATGATTTATTTATCTTTAATTTAAAAATTTATTTTTGTTATTTATTAAAATATTTTTATTATATCAACCTAATTATTAAAAATATTTATTTTTTGAATGGTTTCATTACATTACTATATATTTAATATATTTATTTTTTTAATCAGTATATTTAAAATATCTATTGTTTTTATTTTTAATCATTTAAAGAAATATTCTTGATATTGTTTTTTAAATTAATATTTTTTATTAGATTTTATAAAATTTTTATTTTTTATTAAAATCATATTTTAATATTAAAATTTTATTATTTAATTTTATTGCAAAACATAATTTTTCTAAATTCTTTTATTAATTATAAATGAATATAGATTATTTTTTAATTATCATAAATATATATTGAAATTTTTATATTTGATATATATTGTTTTATTTAAATATGATTAAACTAATAATTAGTTTTGAAATATAAAAAATTATTTTTAAGAAAAAATAAAATCAATTTTTTATATATTTTTTAAGTATTTTATGTTTAATTAACTAATATGTGATTGCTATTGATAAATAATCAATTATTGTGATTTTTTAAAAAATCTAGATAATAAGTGATTTGAATTGAATAAAGTTGATAGGTATTTAAAATTAAAAAATTTTTATATAAAAATGTTTAAAAAATTGATTGTATGAAATAAATATTAAAAATTTATATTGATAATTGAAAATATTATATTAAAAAGTTGATGACAATTAATGGATTGATATCATACTATCGATGAATTTATATTATTAATTATATTTTTTTGATAAAAATGTGCTTTAAAGTAAGTAATAAAAATATCATTTTTTTTCAATAAAAAAATATTTTAAAAAGATATTTTTATGATAATTGTGTATTTAATCTCGATTGAAAAGATTTTATGTTTTTTTAGAAGTGATATAAAATTTTTATCATTTTTTTTAAAATAAATAATAATTACAGCATAAGTTTTTGTAAAAAACAACAAAAAATAATTAATTATTTTTTTTGCTAGTTAATTGAGATCCTATGGAGGATAATATGCGATTAATCAATGTAGCTATTATTACATGGTGCTTTTCTATTATTATGTATTTTAATGGATTTTTTTGGGTTTCTTTTGGTACCGGATTCATCTCCAGTTTTCTTATTATCTATTATTTTAGGAGAAATATTTTGTTTAAGAAAAGAGAAATAGAAGATATAAAAAACAAAAAAAAGAAAATTGAAACTGAAAATGATAAAAAAACAATCATATGTTCGAAAACTTGTTTTACTGGAGATATTATATCAGATTCAGATATATTTATTGATGGTAAATATGTGGGAAACATTTTTTGTAAAGAAAATACTGTGATTGTAACAAAAAATGGTATGGTTACAGGTAGTATTTTAGCAAAAAAAATAATTATTCATGGAAAAATAGATGGTCGCGTAGAATCTAATGTTATTAAAATCCAGTTAAATGGTATCATAGAAGGTGAAATTTTTAGTGAAAATTTATCAATTGAAGATGGTGGATTTTTTATTGGAATATCAAAAAAAATTACATTAGATTTAAATAAAAAAATACCTGAATGCAATGATATTAAAGACAATATTAAGTATGAAAAACAAAAAATAAATATCGGAAATTCTCTTGTTTTAAAAGAGAATAAAGAAAAAAAATATTAAATAATAATTATTAATTATATTAAAAATTTAAAATTTTATCAAAAGTATTATATACAAACCTTTTGTTGTTATAGATAAAAAAATAATAACTATTATCTTTTTCTTCGATTATTTCATTAAATTAAAAATTTTAAAATTTCTTTAAAATTGATATTTATATTATATTTTTTTTTAAAAAAAATATAGCAAGGTATAATTATGAATAAATATATTAAAAATATGATTTTTTTTAGCAGTTTTATATAAAAATATTTTTTATATAATATAATTTTGTAAAATTATTTATGTAATAATTATTTTTTTTAGAAAATTTCAATGGGATTGCATTTTTTTTATCTATTTATCTTTAAAAGATTTTTTAAAAAAATCTTCAGCATGTATGCTCATCTTAACATTGTTAATCATATAAATTATTTATGATAATTTTTGATTATTTAATATTTTTTTAATATTCTATAGGTAGAAAGACTATTTTTTATTTATTGACAAAGCGCAAAAAAAGAGAACCAAAAATCAATGGAAATGTTAAATCAGAAAGCATTAAAAAATTTTTCGGATATTTTTTATAGTAGTAATAGAGCAAATGAAAAAGAAGCATTAACTTATTGGCGTGTAGTAGAAAAAATGGGATTTCCATCATTTCAAGATGAGGAATGGCATTATACCCCCTTAAAAAACATATTAACAGCTAAATATAAATTAACCAATAATAAATTTTATAATATCCAATCTAAAAATTTTAAAAATATAGGTATTAGTAATTTAGATGGATGGAGAATTGTATTGGTTGATGGATATTTTATTCCTACTTTAAGCAGTGATGATTTTTTTCCTTATCAGATTAATATGAAGAATATAATCAAAAACTTCCCTTTTCCTATTCTCAAGAATGATATATTTTTATATTTAACCGAAAGCTTATCTGTTCAACCATTATTAATTAAGCTTGGTTCTAATCAAATAATAGACAAACCACTCTATATTTTAAATATTACTTCAGGATCAAATTCAAATTATTATATTAATACTAGTCACTATCGTTATCATTTAGAAATTGAAGCTAACAGTAAAGCACAAGTTATTGAACATTTTATTTCTTTAAATGATAAACCACATTTAACAGGAAGTCGTTTAACAGCTAATCTTAGTGAGAATAGTTTTTTAAATCATATAAAATTTAGTTTTGAAAATAAAAAAAGTTTTCATTTTTCTCATAATGATTTTGTTGCAAAAGAAAATAGTAACATTAGAAGTATTGGTATTTTTATTGGTTCTAAATTATGTCGAAATCATACAAGTGTTAATTTACAAGGTAGAGGAAGCACATCTTTTTTAAATAGTTTATTTTTAGCAAAAAATGATCAAATTATTGATATAAGAACTTATCTTGAACATAATGAACCATTTTGCAAGAGCAATCAAGTACATAAATCTATTGTATTAGATAATAGTAAATCCATTTTTAATGGTATAATTAAAGTTTTTAAAAAAGCATTAAACATTTCTGCGCAAATGAAAAATAATAATTTGTTATTAGGAAAAAAAGCAGAAGTATATACAAAACCACAATTACAGATTTATGCTGATGATGTTAAATGCACTCATGCCGCTACTGTAGGGGGGATCGATATTGAACAATTATTTTATCTTCGTTCCAGAGGTATTAATTTTCAAGATGCTAAGCATATGATTATTTTTGCATTTACATATGAAATAAGCAAAAATATTCATAATGATGTTATAAAAAATGCGGTAAAAAAAATTATCCAGCAATGTTTAATATAGATTTTTTATTTGTAATTTTTAGTGAAAAAAATCCTTTTTTAGCTTTTTTTTAAAATTAAAAATTTCATTTTTAATATATTTTATTGATAAAAAATATAATTTTCTTATCAAGAAATATTAAATTTTAATTTTTTTATAGATTATCTTTTGATAATCTTTATATTTGATTAATTTTATGTACATTTTTAAATGGTATTTGTTTGGATTGTTTTCTATATACAAAATTAGTATGGAGAAACTTATAGAAAAATAAATTGCTGATAAAAAATATAAAAATTATTGAATTTTTATTAAAAATATTTTTAAATTGAAAAAATAAATTAAATTTAATAAAAAACATTTATTTGATTACACTATTTTTTGAATTTTTTGTTAAATATCAGTATAAAATTACAATTAATTTTTGTTTATAAATCAATTATCATAATTTTATTATCAGAATAATTTATTCTAATAACATTTTTAAAAATTATGTATTTTATTTATGGCAATAATATTAAATATTTTATAAAAATATTTTTTTGATATTACTTTTAAATAGTTTTTAATATAAAATTTTTTTTTATGTATTCAAAAGATAAATAATAATTTTATGTATTTGCATTATAATATTAAATATATATTTGATGTTTTTGTTTTCATATTATCAGATATTATTTGTAATAAAATTTATTTTTATGGCATTTTATTCTAGATTTATTTTTTTAATAATTGAGATTTATATAAAAAAAATATTTTTAGTTTAATTTTTTAAAGGAAGATTTATTTATTAGATTTTTTATAAAAATGCAAATATTATTTTTTATTGGTGATCTCTTTTAAATAAAAGGCTTTATCGATTTTTTATGTAACAAAACTTAAGTATTTACTTTGATATTTAAATTTAATGATATTTTATTTTGTTGTTTTTTATTATATTTTAAATTTTATATTTTTGTTCTTTCATTATAATTTTTCTTGTGCAATTACTTTATTTTTAATATTTTAATATATGCTATATAATAAATTTTATCAGTAAATGTGAAGGAAATAGAAAAATGAATATTTTCAAAAAAATTGAAAAACAAATAAAAGAAAATCCAATTCTTTTATATATGAAAGGGTCTCCTAAATTTCCGAGTTGTGGTTTTTCGGCAAAAGCTGTACAAGTTCTTTCTGCTTGTGCTAAACGTTTTGCTTATATAGATATTTTAGAATATTCCGATATTCGTGTTGCACTACCTAAGTATGCCAATTGGCCAACATTCCCCCAGTTATGGATTGAAAGTGAATTAATTGGTGGTTGTGATATTATAGTTGAGATGTACGAAAAAGGTGAATTACAAAATTTAATTAGCAAAATCGTCAATAAACATGATATGAAAAAAATAAATGATAAATAGTTAATAATTTTAATGTAACTCATATAAAATTATAATTTTATATGATTGCATAATATATAAATGAATTGTACATTGTGTGCATATATTTATATATAAGTTTTATCAATTATTTAATAATATAATATTATTGGTTATTTATCTAATATATAGTTTTATTTAAAAATCATGTATGTCAAATTAATATACAATTAAATATGATTTTTGAAAATATTTTTTTTAAATTGAAGATTTTTAAAATCTATATTTTTTTAAAAAAAATAAAATAAAAAATATAGGGATAGTTATTAAAATTATATATTTTTCAGATTTTATGTATTTTTAATATAAAATTTATATTTATAGATAAGATTTATATAGGAAAAAAAATTTTTTGTTAATTTTTATGTTATATAAAACTTTAATATTGTTTCATGATTTTCTGTGATATTGATTTTAAAAACATATTTTTTTATATTATCTTAATAAAGAAATTTTTAGAAAATGTAAAGTAAAAAATTAATTCGTATTTTTATAATTTTTTATGTAGTTAATTGATAGATAATGTGTTTAAATAAATTTTTTAGATAGAAACTTAAAAATATTATTTTTTTAAAAAAATTATTATTTTAATATTTTTTATATTTTAAAATATTATTTTTATAAATATAAAAAAAATGATTTAAGCGTTGATTAATTAAAATTAGATTTATCTAATTTTAATAATTTTTAACATAATAGAAATTAATATTAATTATTGTAAGATTAGTTTTTTCATTTCCGATATACTTAAATTATGTGTTCAATATTCTTATTAAAATCAAATCTTAACTGTATTAACAATATTCAGATTTTTAAAAATATTTCATTAAAAATATATTTTTAATAGTATTGCTGATTTTCAAATATATTAAATTGTAACTTAAAATTAGTATAGAGTAATCTTAATGAGTAACATATATAATTTTAGTGCTGGTCCAGCTATGCTGCCAGCAGAAGTTTTACAGTGCGCAAAAAAAGAACTTTGTAATTGGAATAGTATTGGTGTTTCTGTAATGGAAATTAGCCATCGTAGTAAAGAATTTTTAGAAATGATAGAAGAAGCTGAAGAGAATTTGCGTTTATTACTTAAAATACCTGAAAATTATAAAGTCTTGTTTTGTCATGGTGGTGCGAGAGGGCAATTTTCGGCATTACCATTAAATTTATTTCAATATAATGAAACAGTAGATTATATTATTTGTGGATATTGGTCACAATCTGCTGCAAATGAAGCTAAAAAATATTCCATTGTTAATGAAATAAATATTTTAAAAAAAGATTCTAATTATATAACTATAAAATCTATGAATGATTGGTTATTGACGAATAGTGCAAAATATTTGCATTATTGTCCTAATGAAACAATTGATGGTATTGCTTGTCGTTCATTACCTAATTTTTCTTCAAACAAGATTGTTATTATTGATTATTCTTCAGCAATATTATCTGAGCCGATTGACGTTAGTAGGTTTGGGGTTATTTATGCTGGTGCACAAAAAAATATTGGTTCAGCAGGTATTACATTATTAATTATTCGAGAAGATTTATTAGGAAATCCTAGGAAATCTACACCTTCTATTTTTAATTATACTTTATTAGCTAATAATAAATCGATGTATAACACACCGTCTACTTTTTCATGGTACTTATCAAGTTTGGTTTTTAAATGGCTTAAAAAACAAGGTGGATTAACAGAAATAGCAAAAAGAAATGAAGAAAAAGCTAAATTATTATATGATACCATCGATAATAGTAAATTCTATATTAATAGGATACATCCTGTTAATCGATCATTAATGAATATCCCTTTTAAAATCATAAAAAATGGTTTAGATTCTGACTTTGTGCAAGAAGCTAAAAAAAAAGGATTGCTTTTTCTTAAAGGGCATAAAACAAAAGGAGGAATACGTGCTTCAATTTATAATGCTATGCCTTTAGATGGTGTACATAAACTCGTTGAGTTTATGATGTATTTTGAACATAAAAATAAATAAATTAAATTATTTGTTATTTTTTTATGAATTTATACATAACATGCATATTATAAATATATTATAATTATAAATTAAATTATTTGCTATTTTTTTTATTGATGAAGAGTTTAACTATAAAACCGATTTCTTATGTTAATGGTATTATTAAATTACCTGGTTCAAAAAGTATTTCGAACAGGGTGCTTTTGTTATCTGCATTAGCAAAAGGTGAAACAATATTATCTAATTTATTAGATAGTAAAGATATTTTTTACATGTTAAAAGCTTTAAAAATTTTAGGCATAGAATATCAATTATTTAATAATCGTAAAAAATGTATTATAAAAGGTATTGGAAATTTTTTTAATCATAAAAATGGTTTAGAAATTTTTTTAGGCAATTCAGGCACGGCATTTCGTTCATTAACTGCAGTTTTATCATTAAGTAATAATGAGATTATTTTAACTGGAGATTCCAGAATGAAAAGACGTCCAATTTTGCATTTAATTGAAGCATTGCAGCAAGGTGGTGCACAAATTGAGTATCTTGAAAAAGATGGGTATCCACCTATAAAAATAAAAGGAGGATTTTGTGGTGGTAAGAATATCACATTAGATTGTCATATTTCTAGTCAATTTTTAACAGCTATTTTGATTGCGGCACCTTTAGCATCGAAGAATTCTGTTATTCAAATAAAAGGTAATCTTGTTTCAAAACCATATATTGATATTACACTTAGATTGATGCGTGTTTTTGGAGTGGAAGTAGAAAATGAATGCTATTATAAATTTTATATTAAATCTCAGCAACAATATATTTCTCCAGGTAAGTATGTTATAGAAGGTGATGCTTCTACTGCTTCATATTTTTTAGCTGCAGCAGCAATAAAAGGTGGAATTGTTAGAGTTACAGGTGTTGGTAAAAATAGTTTTCAAGGTGACATTAAATTTGTTTTTCTACTTAAAAAAATGGGAGCTCAAATTTTTTTAGGAAGAAATTTTATTGAATGTAAACGTAATACATTGATTGGGATTGATATGGACTTGAATGAGATTCCTGATGCAGCGATGACAATTGCTATTTTAGGAGTTTTTGCTGATGGCGAAACAGTGATTCGTAATATTTATAATTGGCGAGTAAAAGAAAGTGATAGATTAAGTGCAATGGCATTTGAATTAAGAAAACTTGGAGTTCAAGTTAAAGAAGGATATAACTATATTCGGATATTAGCGTCTAAACAGCTAAATTATGCAAAAATAATGACTTATAACGATCATCGTATTGCCATGTGTTTTTCACTTATTGCTTTATCTAATACGGCGGTTACACTTTTAAATCCTGATTGTGTTAATAAAACTGTTCCAAATTATTTTCAACAATTAGAAATGTTAAGTTATCGATACTATAATGAAATAAATTGAGTATAATAAGAGAAATTTTGATAGAGCATTAGTTTTTAAAAGATTTTTTTCTATAAAAAGGAGGAGTATAATAAAATGGTAATTGTACCACCTGTTATTACAGTTGATGGTCCAAGTGGAGTGGGTAAAGGTACATTATCTAAAGCATTGGCAAATGAATTAGGTTGGAAGTTACTTGATTCTGGTGCTATTTATCGTGTTCTTGCTTTAGCAGCATTATATCATAATGTTGATATTAAATCTGAAAAAGAATTGATTCCATTAGCAGCTAATCTTGATGTATCTTTTAAACCTAGAGATAAAGAATTAAGTGTTTTTTTTGAAGGGGAAGAGGTAAGTGACGAAATTCGTAGAGAAAAAATTAGTAATCTTGCATCTCTTACAGCAGTTTTCCCAGAAGTTAGAAAAGCATTATTAAGTAGGCAAAGAGAGTTTCGTATGAAACCAGGTTTAATTGCTGATGGACGTGATATGGGAACTGTAGTATTTCCTGATGCACCTATAAAAATTTTTCTTGATGCAACACCTGGGGAATGTGCTCGTAGACGTATGCAAGAGCTACAAAAAAAAGGTTTTGATGTAAAATTAAGTGATCTTTTAGTAAAAATTAAAAAACGTGATTATCGTGATCGCCATAGAGTGATAGCACCGTTAAAACCTGCAAAAGATGCTTATATTTTAGATTCCACGAAATTATCTATTAAAGGAGTGATTAAAAAGGCACTTGATTATATAAAAAAGCGAATATTATCAATATAATACGATGAATGTTGATAAGATATAACCAACCAGTCAAATATCTATTAATTTTTGTCAGTATAGCGTTGATTTTTGTTTGATTCAATAAAGATTTGTTACAGGGAATGTTACAAAATATGTATTAAAAAACCATTTTATAAGGATGTTAAATGGAAAATTAAAAATTAAAATTTTTGAAGATCTTATTATGACAGAATCGTTTGCTGAACTTTTTAAAAAATCTTTACAAAGTGTTGAAACTCGCACAGGTGCTATTGTTAGTGGTATTGTTGTTTCTATAGATAAAGATATAGTATTAATTGATGCAGGTTTGAAGTCAGAATCAGCAATTCCGATAGATCAATTTAAAAATGTACAGGGTGAGTTAGAAATCCAGATTGGTGATAAAATTGATGTTGCCTTAGACGCAGTAGAAGATGGTTTTGGTGAAACGATTTTATCTCGTGAAAAAGCAAAAAGACATGAAGCTTGGTTAATGTTGGAAAAAGCTTATGAAAATACTGAGACAGTAATTGGAATTATTAATGGTAAAGTAAAAGGTGGTTTTACTGTAGAATTAAGAGGTATTCGTGCATTTTTGCCTGGTTCATTGGTAGATGTGCGTCCTGTTCGTGATGCAATCAATTTAGAAAATAAAGAGCTTGAATTTAAAGTTATTAAATTAGATCAAAAACGTAATAATGTTGTTGTTTCAAGACGTTCTGTGATTGAGTCCGAAACTAGTGCCGAACGTACTCATTTGCTTGAAACCTTACAAGAAGGTATGGAAGTTAAAGGTATTGTTAAAAATTTAACTGAATATGGTGCATTTGTTGATTTAGGTGGAGTTGATGGTTTATTGCATATTACTGATATGGCTTGGAAAAGAGTAAAACATCCAAGTGAGATTGTTAATGTTGGCGATGATATTAATGTTAAAATATTAAAATTTGATAGGGATAAAACACGTGTTTCTTTAGGTTTAAAACAACTTGGAGAAGATCCCTGGATAGAAATTGCTAAACGTTATCCAGAAAAAACTAAATTAAAAGGACGTGTAACTAATCTTACTGATTATGGTTGTTTTGTTGAGATAGAGGAAGGTGTTGAAGGTTTAGTACATGTTTCTGAAATGGATTGGACTAACAAAAATATTCATCCATCTAAAGTTGTTAATGTATTTGATGTTGTTGAAATTATGGTATTAGATATTGATGAAGAACGTCGTCGTATTTCATTGGGTTTAAAACAATGTCAACCAAATCCATGGCAACAATTTGCAGAAACACATAATAAAAATGATCGTGTTGAAGGAAAAATAAAATCTATTACTGATTTTGGTATTTTTATTGGTTTAGAAGGTAGTATTGATGGTTTAGTTCATTTATCTGATATATCTTGGGATCTTCCAGGTGAAGAAGCTGTGCGTGAATATAAAAAAGGAGATGAAATTTCTGCTGTTGTTTTGCAAGTTGATGCTGAACGTGAACGTATTTCATTAGGAATTAAACAATTAGGTGAAGATCCATTGAATACTTATTTATCTTCTCATAAAAAAGGTATTATCGTTAGTGGTAAAGTACTATTGGTTGAAGAAAAAGGAATTACTATTGAATTAGCTTCAGGTGTTGAAGGTTATTTACGTATATCAGATATTGTGCGTGATCGTTTAAAAGAAAATATTCATCAAATGTTTAAAGTTGGTGAAATTGCTGAAGCTAAATATACTGGTGTTGACAGAAAAAATCGTATGATTATTTTATCTTTTTATACAAAAGATGAAGTTAATGAAAAAGATGTAAGTACTACTGTCAGTAAAAAAGAAAGCAGTGATTTTATTAATCATGCTATGGCTGAAGCATTTAAAGTGGCCAAAGGTGAATAAAAAGTAATTTTTTATTATAAAAAAATATTATTCTTATTTGTTAATATAAAAGAAATATTTTAAAGGAAAAATATTATGACAAAGTCTGAACTTATCGAAAGACTTGTTGATGAATTATCTCATATACCAGCAAAATTAATTGAAAAAACTATAAAATTAATAATTGAACATATGAGTATTACCCTTATTAAAGGAGAACGTATCGAAATTCGTGGATTCGGAAGTTTTTCCGTTCATTACCGTATTTCGCGTATTGGTCGTAATCCTAAAACTGGTTATCAATTTTTTTTAAAAGAAAAAGCTGTACCTCACTTTAAACCAGGTAAAGAATTACGTGAACGTGTTAATATATATGCATAAAAAATAAGATAATTTTTATAGTTAAATATTAATGATTCATAATTAATATTAATTTATTATTTTTAATAATAGTTGAAATATTTATAAAAAATAAAGACGAATGAATTATTGTACTAAAAGTATAAAATTTAAAATTATTTAAAATAGTATTTATATATTTCATATATATTAATTATTAATAGTAATTTGATATAAATATTTTTTTAATTCTATTTTTTATTTTAATAAAATTAATTAAAAATATTGTTAATTGTATTCTTTTTAGATAAACATGGAAATATTAAATATTTTTTATATTTTAATAAAAATTATATGAATATTTTTGCAATGTATAATAATAAACATATTGAAATTAATCTATTTTAATATTAATTTTTCAATAAAAATTAGTAAAAAATTGCTTATTTTTTTGTTTATTGGAATAAAATATAAAATTATGCAAAAATAATATTTATTATAAGATATGGAAATATAAATTGAAAGTATTATATATACATTTTTGAAATTTATAAAATATTTTATTTTATAATTATTAATATTAATGAATGAATGATATATTGTTTATTAAATTGAAAATCAGTTTTAAAAAAATAATATTTTAAAATATATTTTTAATATAATAATATTACGTTTTGCATTATTTTTTTATTTACTCAATATAAAATATTATTAATAAATAAATATAAAAATAGTTTTTTTTAATTGAAGTAGATTCATATAAAATTATTTTTTAAACTATAAAATCTTTAAAGACATTATAATTTTGTTTAAAAATAAAATATCGGTGATCTATTTTTATTTTATAAAAATTGTATTTTATGTTGTTTTTAATGATATTTTTTATTTTGACAATCATGAAAACTACGTAATGAGTTTTTAAAATGTTGTAAGAAAGATTATATTAGTAATATTGAAATACATCATTAATTATTTAATTTTTATTATTTTATGATAATACAAAAGAATCTTTCTGTTTTTTTGATATATAAAATTATATAATTTAGTAGTACAGTTTTTTATAAAAGATGTTTTAATGTTTTAAAGAATTTTTAATAGTTAGAATTAAATTAATACAATGAAATAAATACATATTATATAAGTAAATTTTTAATTAAAATATAAAAATCTAAAGATTTAATCTTAAATTTTGCAATAAAAGTATTTTTTTATAATGTAATATTATTAAATTATTAATATTACAATATTTATATGGAGTTCATATGAGCAAATTATTATTTATTTTATTAATATTAATAATGATAATTGGTTGCTCTTCTGAGAAACATATTATTGATAAAGGTAATTATTATATAGATGAATCTTTTACTTCTATTAGTCAAAATAATAGAATTAAATTTTTGATATTTCATTATACGGTGTTAAATGATGCCAGATCATTAGCTCTATTAACCCAATCTCAAGTAAGTGCTCATTATCTTATTCCTAAATATTTTAAAATAAAAAATGGAAAACCAGTTATTTTTAATTTAGTTCCAGAAAATAAACAAGCTTGGCATGCAGGTTTAAGTAATTGGAATGGAAAATTGAATATTAATTATGCTTCTATTGGTATCGAAGTAGTCAATAAAGGATTTACTGAAAATTTATTTGGGAGTAAAATATGGTATCCATTTACAGAAAAACAAATTTCTGCAATTATTTTTTTATCCAAAGATATCATAAGAAAATACAATATTACCCCTGATAATGTTTTAGCACATAGTGATATTGCTCCTTTAAGAAAGTATGATCCAGGAAAACTGTTTCCTTGGAAGCGATTAGCTGCATTTGGTATTGGTGCTTGGCCAGATGAAATAACAGTTAAAAAATATTTAGCAGGTAGATTACCATATTCATCTGCTAACGTATTAGTTATTCAACAACAATTACAAAAATATGGGTATGATAAAATTCCTCAATCCGGTGAACTTGATGAAGAAACGCGAAAAATTATCAGTGCATTTCAGCTGCATTTTCGTTCAATGGATATTAGTGGCAATCCAGATGCTGAAACAGAAGCTATTGCTTGTGCATTAGTTGAGAAATATAGAAATAATCAAATTGATGAAGTTACAGCATAATAACATACTTTTAATCGTTCATTAAAAAATAATTTTATCCATTAATTATTAATATCATATTAGAAAAAACTGATTATATTTTTTTTAAATAAAAAAATAGATTTGATAATTTTATTTTTAGTAAAAATTAATAAAATATGATATTTATGAAATTAGACTTAATGAAGTTAAATTTTTTTAAATATTAAATTTTTATTTATTTTATACAAAGAATTTAATATAATAATTAAAAATAAAACTAAATTGCTGCACATAGTGCAGCTACTTTATCTGTTTTTTCCCACGGAAATTGAGAGCGTCCAAAATGTCCATATACTGATGTTTCGAGGTAAATAGGTTGTAATAAGTTAAGCATTTTAATTAAACCATAAGGTCGTAAATCAAACATTTCATTTATTAAGTGTATAAGTTGATCATTTTTTAATTTTGCTGTGCCAAAAGTATCTATCATGATTGACGTAGCTTCTGCTATTCCAATAGCGTAAGATAGTTGGATTTCACAACGAGAAGCCAGTCCTGCTGCAACAATATTTTTTGCTATATATCGGGCTGCATAAGCAGCAGAACGATCAACTTTAGAAGGATCTTTCCCAGAAAATGCTCCACCGCCATGTCGGGCCATACCGCCATAAGTATCAACAATAATTTTTCGTCCAGTTAAACCACAGTCCCCCATTGGCCCACCTATGACAAAACGACCTGTTGGATTAACAAAATATTTTGTATTGTTTGTTAATAATTCTTTAGGTAATACTGGTTTAATAATTTCATCCATAACAGCTGCAAATAATACTTTTTGATTAATTGACTTATCGTGTTGAGTAGATAATATGATAGTATCAATTCCAACGATTTTGTTGTTTTCATATTGAAAAGTAATTTGACTTTTGGCATCTGGACGTAACCAAGGTAAAGTACCATTTTTTCTTACTTCAGCTTGACGTGCTACTAAACGATGAGCATAAATAATTGGTGCTGGCATAAAAACATCGGTTTCATTATTAGCATAACCAAATATAATTCCTTGATCACCTGCACCTTGTTCAAAAGGATTTTTTCGATCTATTCCTTGATTAATATCAGGTGATTGTTTTCCAATAGCATTTATAACAGCACAAGAATTAGCATCAAAACCCATATCAGAGCTTGTATAGCCAATGTTACGTATTGTTCGACGAATAATTTCTTCCATATCTACCCAAGCAGTGGTTGTGATTTCACCACCAACCATTACCATACCTGTTTTTACGTAAGTTTCACATGCTACACGTGCTTTTAAGTCTTGTTCTAAAATCGCATCAAGTATTGCATCTGAAATTTGATCGGCAATTTTATCAGGATGTCCCTCTGATACTGATTCAGAAGTAAAAAGATGTTTTGTCATAAATTTTTTATTGCCTTAAATTTTTAAAATGATATTAAATATATAACATTTAATAATTAATAATATTAATTATGAATTATTATTATGAGATGTTTTAAAATATTAATATAATTTTTGTTTTCTATTTTTATATATTTTTATTCTATATGATTAGAAAATGCAAATATCTTGTTTATATTATTATAAATAAAATTTATTAGTTTTATAATATAATTAATAAAACTATTTTTTTATAATAGTATCATTTTTATAAAAATTATATTTAGTATGGATATTATATATTTTTTTCATATATCATGAAATATTGTATAATTAAAAAACGATTAAATGTTTTTTTATGAAAGAACAATATTTTTATAAAAGAACAATATGACATACATAAAATTATATTTTTTCTTAAAACGTGTTTAAGAGATTATTAAATATGAAAAATAATAAATACTATATTGTAAAAAAATAATATATCTTATATAAGAGATATGCATAAAATATTATTTTATATTTATATTTTTTGAATAAAAAGTATTTAATTATTATAAAAAATAATAAAATTAATTAATATTAAGATATTTGATCAGTATTTGACTGGTAAATTTTTTTTTAAGATAAAAAGCACGTGGTTGTGTCATTATTGGTTTTCCATATTTACCAATACCCTTTGTTAATATGTTCTTATTGGCTGCCTTAGGTCGAATTTGTAATATTTCTCCATAGTTTCCATTTAAGTTTTCAATGTAACCTAAAACAATCATATCCATTAATTCTTCCCAATCGCGTTTTATTAATTTTTCTTCTGTTAAATTAGGACTCCAAAGTATTGGATGAGTAATTTTTCTTTTTCCTAATGGAATTTTTTTTTCACCTTCAATTGGAATCCATAATATTCGTGAAAGTTTATATCTTAAATAACTAGAATTCCATCTTATTCCAATATTTTCAATTAATGGAGCGGTACAAATAAAAGTAGTTTCTAATGGTTGTCGATATCTATTGATCGGGATTGTTTTAAGCTCAATTCCTAAATTAAGAAAATCTTTTTCTTTTTTTTTTCCAGCATTTGTACCTAAACAATATTCTAATAATTCTCCAATCCAACCTTTATTATTTTTTAGATTAAATGGAATAGGCATACCTATATAAGAAGCTAATTCTTCTATTGTATATCCTGCTAATGCACGTGCTTTTTTTAGTAAATTTTCTTCGTTATTCGGTATTATTGAAAAGAAATGCATAATTGATACCTTATATAGAAATTTAATAATCAATAAAAATAATATACTATTTTTATTGTTATTTTCTATATTTTTGTATTGAATTTATAATAAAATTATTTTTTATTTAGGTATATTATTTTTTTTAAAAAAATATACGAATGATCTATATTAAAAAAAGTATATGAAATATATCTAAAACAATAAAATAAAAGTTATTATTTATTGCATATTATATAAAAAAATATTAATTGTTTTATGATTTTTTTATTAATTTTTGATGTTTTTATGTTATGTAAAAAATTTATTTCAATAAATCTTTAAAATAATTCATTTAGTAAAATGTTTATGATTTAATCATAAAAAAATGCACGTTAAGTACAATTCTTAATTAAATTTTATTAAATATTTTTTTAATATTTATTATAAAAAATATGCTCATTTATAATTTTTATTAAAAATAAATTAATTTAGTTATCAATTATGATTACATATAGTATTATTGCTTTTTTTCATAAAAATTTATTTTTTATTAGATATTTGTTTTGCATATAATATCAAGAAGGTTTTTAAATTTTTAAATGGTATTTAAATGATATGATATAGAATGTAATTCTAGTAATTTATTTTAGTAAAATAAAAAATAAATCAAATAAAAGTTTTTTATAACACTCAAAAAATAATACAAATAAAAAAAGTTTAATAAAATATAAAAAATATTTTTTTATCTTTTTTTTATAAAAATATTTTTATAATTAAAATCAATATTATCTGAATATTAAAATAGTTATTTAGGAGTACATAATGAACGGATTAACTTATTTGTTAATTTCTATTATAGCTGAAGTAATTGCAATAATTTCATTAAAAGCTGCAGATGGTTTTACACGTTTCTTACCATCATTTATTGTTGTTATTGGTTATGCCATTTCATTTTTTGGTTTATCTCAAGTAGTAAAAATGATGCCATTAGGTATTGCTTATGCAATTTGGTCTGGTTTAGGTGTTGTTTTGGTTTCTTTAGCATCTATATTTTTCTATAATCAGCAATTAGATTTACCAGCTTTTATAGGTATTTTATTAATTATTTCAGGTGTTTTAGTTATTAATTTGGTTTCTGATATTGCTTTTTATTAATTATATAATAATATATTTAATATCATAAATTATTTAATGAAGGAAATGTTAATAGTTATTAATTACTATATTTTGCATATATTTTTAAATTAAAAAACAATTAAAAATTTTTAAAGGATAAAATAACTTTTATATATTAATATTTTTGTTTATTTTAAATTATTTAATATTTTAAATAATAAATTATTAGTATGACTTAAAATAGTAAATATTTTTTATAAAATTTGATCTGTCGTGTCAATTAAAAAGAAATGAATAGTTTTTAAAATAGGTGATTTACATTTTTTTATAAGCAACAAACAATAATTTTTAAAATTATATGATCTATATAAATTTTAATATATTAAATTTATAATTTTTTTTGGTTAGTATGTTATAATTGATTATTAATCATAATATATAAAAATATTGTTTGTTTTAAATATATAGATCAAATAAATTATTTTCTTTGATAGGGATTCTAATAAAGATAGATATAATATCCAATAGTTTTTTGATAAAAAATAAATAATTTAATTTATAAGAAATATTTTTGTAAAATTTTTTGTTTCTTTTTTAGTAAATTTATTTTGTAGATATTATTTTTTAATATAAATTTTAATTCTTGAGAAGATATTTTTTTGTTTTTATTGTGTCTATGGCTTATTTAAAATTTAGTATTTTTTATTTTTATAATAATTTTATTTTTAGTATCGTAAAAATATTATCAAATTATAAATTCCTATTAATCTTATTATTAAGAGAAAATAATTTTCAAACTATAATTTTTTAAATATTAAATTAAATAGTAAATTTAATATTTAAAAAAATTTTTAAAAGAAAGTATATTTTTTGCAAATAAAAAAATAAAGTAATAGTTAAAAAATATTTTTAGATATTTTTTATTAATATATTTCAAATTTATTTTAAACAAAAATTAAATAATTTTGAATTATTTTTTTAAAAAGCATTTTTGTTCTCTTTAAAGAAATTTTATAAGAAAATTATTGTATTTTTTTATTTTTATTGTTAATTATTTTTTTTAATTTATGTTTTTTGGATAAAAAAACAATGTTTTTTATATATTAAAAGTAATTTTTTTTATTTTTAGTAGAAAAAGTTTTGATGTTTATTTTTCTATGAAAATGTATATAATTATGACACATTATTTTTTAATTATTTCCATGAATGATACTTTTATAAAACAAAAAAATTATTTTAATTATATTTTTTTGTTTTATATTCTTTTATTTGTAATAAAATTAATAATTTTAATATAAAAAAAATTCTGATTTTTATAAAAGTATCTGAAATATAATCAATATTTTTTAAGTGTTGTATTTTGTAATTTTCATACTTATTCTAATATTTTAGAAGAATTACATTATATAAAATTAAACATTTTTTAAATTATGTACAAATTTTAAAAATAAAATATTAGATATTTTATTAAAATTTGTTCGTTAATTTCTGATTTTTATTATAATATAAATTGTATTATGAGTTAATAAAATTTTTTAAAATTTATTTTTTATTTGCTAATATGTGCAATTAAATCTAGGATTTTATGAGAATATCCAGTTTCATTGTCATACCAAGCAATTAATTTTACAAAATTATTGTTTAAAGCAATACTTGCTTTTGCATCAAAAATACAAGTTAGTGCTTCACCATTAAAATCTGTAGAAACTACTTCATTTTCAGTATAACCTAATACACCTTTTAATTCATTGTTTGCTGCTTCCTTGATTTTTTGACAAATCACTTGATAACTAGTTGATTTTTTTAATCGAATAGTTAAATCAACAACTGAAACATTAGGTGTTGGTACACGAAAAGCCATTCCTGTTAATTTCCCATTTAATTCAGGAATAATATTTCCAATAGCTTTAGCGGCACCGGTAGATGAAGGAATGATGTTCTGTAAAGCACCACGACCCCCTCTCCAATCTTTATATGAAGCTCCATCAACTGTTTTTTGATTTGCGGTTGTTGCATGAATAGTTGTCATTAAACCTTCAATAATTCCAAATTTTTCATGCATAACTTTAACTAATGGTGCTAAACAGTTTGTAGTGCAAGAAGCATTAGAAATAATGTCTTGACCGTTATAGGTGTTATGATTGACACCCATAACAAACATAGGTGTTTCATCTTTAGATGGTCCAGTTAATACTACTTTTTTAGCTTTACCTGGAATAATATGCTTGCGTGCTGTTTCATCATTTAAGAAAATTCCTGTAGATTCAACAACGATATCAACCGAATTCCAACATAAGTTATCTGGATTTTTTTCTGCTGTACAAGATATGCTTTTACCGTTAACTAAGAGGTGATTATTTTTATTGATTTCAATGAAACCTTTAAACCGTCCATGAGTTGAGTCATATTTTAACATGTAAGCAATATAATCAATATCTAATATATCATTAATTGCAGTGATTTCAATATCTTCTCTGTTTTGAGCAGCACGAAAGACCATCCTCCCGATACGGCCAAAACCATTAATACCTACTTTTATACTCATAAACTCTCCGTTATTTATAAATTATAAAATATTATTATTTTAATATCATTCTAATTTTTAGAATGATATTAATTTTATTTAATTATTTTATATTAAAATTTTATTTTGTTTAAAAAAAATAAAAATTTTGACTTTTTTCTTAATTATATTTTTTTGTTTTTTTTGTGCAACAGTTTAAATTGAAATTTTACTAAAATATTTGATATTATCTATAAATTATTTTTTATATATTAGAAACTGATAGTTATATAGAAAAGATTTCTATTTTATTTTGTTTTTTTATTTTATTATAAAATTAAATAGATTAAATTTATATTTTTATTTTAAAGATTAATAAGAAAAAATTTAGTTTTTTATATAAAAAGTGATTCACATTATATTTTTTAAAAATATAGATTTGATAATAAATTTTAGTAATTTTTTATATGACATTTTAATGATATAAAAAACTATTGCTATTGTATTTGAATTTTAATAAAACTTTGCAGTTTTTTTTAAATGTATTATAAGTTTATATATTTTATATTAATTTAAATATAGATATTTTTAATTTTTATATATTATTAATATTTAACATATTTTAAAAATATTGCTTAATCAGTAAGCATGATTAAATTATTTTTTGATTTTCAGATTATGGATATCATATTTTTTCTGATGATAAATAAAACAATAAATTTAAATAAAGCATTTTTTTAAAAAGAAATTTTTTTATTATTTTCATACATTAAAGTATTTTGATATTAATTTTTAAATATAATTTTCGTAATTTTGTCTGTAATATAGAAAATCTTTATTATTTTAAAGAATAAAAATTATAAAAATATTTTTTCATTTTAATATAATACGATTATTGTTGCAATTTATTTTTATTGTATTTTTTTATAAAAATATTAAAGTATAAATAATAAATCAAATTTATATTTAGAAAGAAAAAAGATTTGTTATTAATATTAAATATTAGTATTAAATTTATTGTGTATTTTTTTATTTAATACATTAATTTGAATAAAAAATAGTGAAGTTATTTATTAATATACTTTTTATGAAAATACTAAAAAATAAAAAATTAAATAAAATAAATTTGTTAAATTGATGGTTTTTATAATTAATTTGATTTTTTAATACTAGATAATAAATAATGCACATTAAAAATCAAGCCATATTTTTTATGTACAAAAACATTTTTTATCGATAATATTATTTTTTATAAAAAATTTTGATTTGTCTATCAGTTTTTATAAAATAAATTGTCATAATTTATATATAAGTTTTAAATTGTGCATTAGTTAAAGTCTAATAATGGAATAATTTTTTAAAAAACTATGTTCTTATTTTTATTAAAAAAATATTTTAAAAAGCATAAAAATAATTATTTAATAATGACTTTGCAATAAATATGAAATATTATCTTAAATACAGAAGTAAAAAATAGAAGAAGTTTTATATTTTTTGTGATGTAAAAAAGTTTACTATACAGATAGTTGTATTTAAAATAAATTTTTTGTATATGATTTTTGAAATCAAAAATTGTTGATTATTTGAGAATCTTTATAAATAGTAATCATTTTTTGAAAAAATTATTTAATTTATTATGAATTTTTCTTTTTAATATAACAGAAAATTTTAGAGTGTAATGTCAATTATTTAATATTTTTTGTATGTAATTTTATTATCCTTGTTTATTATTTAGATTTACGTTCATGCGTTAATAATATATTATGATATTTTTTAATTTTAATTTTTTCATTTATGAAAGTGAAAAGTATTTTTATAATACTCCTGTATAAAAAATAATTTATATATTCTTAAGAAGGATAGAATTGTGGAATTTATTTTATCATATATATTATTTGTTGCCAAAACTCTTACTTTTATAATTACTGTTATGTTAATTTTATTTGTTTTTTTTAGCGTTATATCTAATAAAAAAAATAAAAAAGGTGATTTGAAAATTGTTAATTTAAGTGAAATTTATCGTGATCGTCAAAGAGAAATGCGACAAGTAAAAATGAGCGATATAGCATATAAAATTTGGTTGAAAGCTCATAAAAAAAAAATAAAAAGTAAAGAAAAAGAAGAAAAAAATCTCATCAAAATAGAAAAAAAAACAGTAAGAAAGCCATGTCTTTTTGTAATTAATTTTAAAGGAAGTATTAATGCTCATGAAGTTTATGCATTGCGTGAAGAGATTAATGCAATTTTATCGATTGCTGATAAAAAAGATGAAGTTTTGCTTAGGCTTGAAAGTTCAGGTGGAGTAATACACGGATATGGTTTAGCCGCTTCTCAATTATACCGATTGCGAAAAAAAGGATTAAAATTAATTATTTCTGTGGATAAGGTAGCTGCAAGTGGCGGTTATATGATGGCCTGTGTTGCTGATCATATTATAGGAGCTCCTTTTTCTATTATTGGTTCTATTGGAGTTATTGCGCAAGTACCTAATATTCATCGTTTATTGAAAAAGAATGATATTGACATAGAATTACATACAGCTGGAGAATATAAAAGAACATTAACTGTTTTAGGCGAAAATAATGAACATGGACGTAAAAAATTTTTAGAAGATTTAAATGAAACTCATCAACTTTTTAAAGAGTTTGTTCATAAAAATCGGCCTTCTTTGGATATTAATGCTGTTGCAACAGGAGAATTTTGGTATGGTATGCAAGCTAAAGAAAAGGGCTTAATTGATGATATAGGATTGAGTGATGATGTAATTTTAAAAAAAATAGAAAGTAGTAAAATTATTGAAGTAAGTTATATTCCACCTAGACGTTTTGTTGATCGATTAACGGGTAGCATCAAAGAAAATATAAATCAGTTATTAAAACGCAGGTTATAAATTATAGGTACGATTATTTTAGAAATTTATCATATAATCAGTGCATATTATATTTTTGTTAATTAGTATTCTTTTAATAAAAAATCATCATTTAAAATCAATGATTGATATATAAAATATTATTTTAATATCCTGATCATTTTTAAAAAAAATGATAAATATTTTTTTAAAAATAATTTAATTGAAAAATTTAATATGATGTATACATACAATATTTTAGGTAAATAAATATATGGGGAAAGCTCTTGTTATTGTGGAATCTCCGACAAAAGCTAAAACAATCAATAAATATTTAGGTGATAACTATATTGTTAAAAGCAGTGTTGGGCATATTCGCGATTTATTAAAAAGCGGTCTGCCTAGCTCACAAAAAAAGAGGAATATAACAAAAAAAAATAAAAAATGCATTAAAAATAAAAAAGAGCTGCTTATCACTAATATGGGAGTTGATCCATATCATGGATGGAAAGCTAATTACCAAATTTTGCCAGGAAAAGAAAAAATAGTCTCCGAATTAAAAATTTTAGCCATTAATTCAGAACATATATATTTAGCAACAGATCTTGATCGTGAAGGAGAAGCAATTGCTTGGCATTTACGGGAAGTCATTGGTGGTGATTATCAGCGTTTTAGTCGTGTAGTTTTTAATGAAATAACAAAAAAATCCATTAAAATTGCTTTTGATAATCCGTGTGAATTAAATATTCATCGGGTTCAAGCTCAACAAGCTCGTCGTTTTTTGGATCGTGTTTTTGGTTATATGCTTTCGCCTTTATTATGGAAAAAAATTGGTCGTGGATTATCTGCTGGACGTGTTCAATCAGTAGCAGTAGGCCTTGTTGTTAAAAGAGAACGTGAAATTAAGACCTTTATTTCTGAAGAGTATTGGCAGATTCACGCAAATTTGTATATTAATAATACTAAATTGCTTCTAATGAAAGTAGTGAATAAAAAAGGTAAAATATTTAAACCTGAAAAAAAAACAGAAATTGATGATGCTATTTTTTTATTAAAAAATACAGATTATCAAGTTTTAGAATGTAAAGAAAAAAATACTTTTAGTAAACCAAACGCACCTTTTATTACATCGACTCTTCAACAAGTAGCAAGTACACGTCTTAATTTTAGTGTCAAAAAGACTATGATGATGGCGCAAATGTTATATGAAGCAGGTTATATAACTTATATGCGTACTGATTCAACCAATTTAAGTTTAGATGCAATAAATATGGTGCGCGATTATATTTATGATAATTTTGGTAAACAATATTTATCTCAAAAAATAAATGTTTATACGAATAAAAAAAGTTCACAAGAAGCACACGAAGCTATTCGACCTTCAAATATTTATGCTAACATCGAAGATTTAAAAGATTTAGAACCTGATAGTAAAAAATTATATCAACTTATTTGGAGTCAATTTGTTTCTTGTCAAATGAAATCAGCAAAATTTTCTTTGAAAATATTAACTGTTAAAGCTGGAGATTTTTTATTACAAGCAAAAAGCCGTCTTTTAAATTTTGATGGTTGGATGAAAGTGATGCCTCTTTTGCATAACAACAAAATAGAAACATTTTTTCAAAATATTTCAGTTGGTACAAAATTAAAATTAAAGGAATTGTTTTTTAGTCAACATTTTACTAAGCCATCTGCACGATTTACCGAAACCTCTTTAATTAAAGAATTAGAAAAACGTGGAATTGGAAGACCATCAACTTATCCAATTATTATTTCTAATATTCAAGAGCGTGGTTATGTAAAAATTAAACAACGTCGTTTTTATGCCGAAAAAATAGGTGAAATTGTTACTGATCGATTACATGAAAATTTTAAAGAATTGATGGATTGTGCTTTTACGGCTAAAATGGAAAATCAATTAGATTTGATAGCAAGAGGTTGTATTGAATGGAAAAGTGTTTTAGATGATTTTTTTTCTTCTTTTGTTCAGCAACTTGAAAATGCGTATCAAAGTCCAGAAAATGGTGGTATGAGATTGAATCCGATGGTATTAACATCAATTTTATGTCCAGATTGTAATAAAAAAATGGGAATTAAAAATGCTGCAACTGGTGTTTTTTTAGGATGTTCTGGTTATCAATTTTCATTATCAGGATATTGTAGAAATACTATTAATTTGATTCCTGAAGATGAATTACCAACATTTTTAGAAGATTCTTTTGTAGAGAAAGATGAAACAGATTCTTTAAGGGCACGCCGTAGATGTTCTAAGTGTGGTACTTCAATGGATAGTTATTTTATTGATAATAAATCTAAATTATATGTATGTGGTAATAATCCGGTGTGTAATGGTTATGATATCAAAAAAGGTAATTATTCTATTAAAGGCTATAATAGAATAATATCATGTGATAAATGTGATTCTGAAATGCATTTAAAAATAGGAAAGTTTGGAAAATACATGGGATGTATAAATGAAAGTTGTAAAAATATACGTAAAGTTTTAAGTAATGGTGAAATTTCTCCACCTAGAGAGTCACCAATTCCATTACCGGAATTAATTTGCAAAACAGCTAATACTCATTTTGTATTAAAAGATGGTTCTGCTGGAATATTTTTAGCTGCCAGTAATTTTCCTAAATCAAAAGAAACTCGTACACCATTAGTAGAAGAATTAATTAGGTTTAAAAAACGTTTACCATCTAAATTTATTTATTTAACACAAGCACCAATTATTGATCCTGAAGGAAATAAGACAATTATTAAATTTAATCGTAAAACTAAGGAGCAATATATTATTTCTGAAAAAAATGGTAAAAGTACCGGTTGGAGTGCATTTTATGTTAATAATAAATGGATAACACAAAGTAAATAAATATTGTTTATTTATATAAAAATATTACACTTTTTTTATAAAAATTATTTTGTATAACTAAAAAATTTTTTTGATTTTGTTAATTTTTTAATGATATTTATAAAAATATTTTTAGTCAAAAATTTAAAGTTGCGTGATACTAAAGTTAAAATTAAATAAGTATCATTGAAGTAAATATATAAATTATATTTTTACTCTCTATTAATATAATGATGAATGAATAAAAATTATTTTTTGATTTGCATTTTATATTTATAAGAAATATTTACATAATGAATTAGAAAATTCATAAAAAATTTTTTCTTATACGTTATTCTATTTTTTGTAATCAAATAAATATTTCTTATTAAGATGGTTTTTAAAGTATTAAGTTAATAGTTAAATAAATGTTATATTTTTAAATTTTGATGTTAAGTGGATTAATAAGTTTTATAAAAATTATGTAATTTATTATAACTTCATCTTTACTGGGAATAAAATTTTATAGTACATTATTTATATTATATAATTTTCAATTATATATATTCTTGATTATAATAAAGTAGCTTAATATTTCCATTAGTTATAAAATAGTTATTTTTTAAATTTTATTAAGGGTGCTGAATAATATGAAATTACAGCAATTACGTTATATTGTAGAGATTGAAAATCATCATTTAAATGTTTCATCAACAGCTGAAAATTTATATACATCACAACCAGGTATAAGTAAACAAGTTCGTATGTTAGAAGCTGAATTAGGAGTGCAAATTTTTTGTCGTAGTGGTAAACATTTAACTCATATTACTCCAGCAGGTAAAGCAATAATCAAAATTTCACGAGAAATAATGACAAAAATCAATACTATTCGAGCGGTTGTTGCTGAACATACTTATCCGGATCGCGGTATTTTAGCTATTGCTACAACACATACTCAAGCGAGATATGCCCTGCCTTCTGTTATTAAGCAATTTATTAAACAATATCCAAAAGTTTCATTACATATGAGTCAAGGTTCACCAACACAAATTGCGGAAGATGTAATTAAGGGTAATAGTGATTTTGCCATTTCAACAGAAGCATTACATCTTTATAAAGATTTAGTCATGTTGCCTTGTTATCATTGGAATCGATCTATTATCGTAAAAATTGATCATCCCTTAGCAAATAAAAACAATATTACAATTAATGAATTAGTTAAATATCCTATTGTAACTTATACTCATGGTTTTACTGGACGTTCTGAATTAGATGAAGAGTTTAAAAAATTAGGTTTGAAAGCTAAAATTATTTTTACAGCTACCGATGCTGATGTTATTAAAACTTATGTTAGATTAGGGTTAGGTATAGGTATTATTGCTAATATTGCAGTAGATTCAGAACAAGATAAAGATTTAGTTGTGATCGATATGCGAGATAAGTTTAGTTATAGTACTACAAAAATTGGATTTCATCGTAATAGTTTTTTACGTACTTATATGTACGATTTTATTTTGCTTTTTGCACCACATTTAACTTCTGATATTATTGATAAGGCAATTTCTTTACGTTCAAATGAAGATATTGAAGAAATGTTTAAGGATATAACATTACCAATTATATAATGTTTATTTTTTTTGAAACTTTTATTATAATTAATTATTTTTTATTATTAGAAAGATCAAATAAATATTTTTTTTGAATTTTTAAAAATGAATTTGTTTTTTAATGAAAAAATTTAGATATAGTTTATATATTAATTGTTTTTTCTTTTTTTAGAAATTTGTTAATTTTAATATTTATTAGTACTGAATAATAGCTTAATACTATAAAAGTATTAAGCTATTTAATTTTTTAATAAAAATTATATTTTAGTATCTTAAATATGTTTATTGTCTTAAAATATACATATATATATTATTAATAAATTGTTGATTAATAATAAAATCTTAAATATATAAAAAATTTTAATTAGATTATATCTTAATATAGTATTTGTTGAATATTTAATTTTTTATGTTTATAATATAAAATAATTTTTGAAAATTTATTAGTTAATATATTTAAAATATTTTATAAGATATTTATCTTTAATATTATATCATAATTTTACTTTTTTAAAATTTAGTAAAAAAATTTTATCTGGATATAGATAAATATATTTTTTGCAGAAATTTTTTTAATAAAATTAAATATTTATTGTATTTTTTTATTTTGAATAAAAAGTGATCATTGTATCGATAATATTTTATTATTTATTTTGAAATTTACTTTTTTTTTGTTTAATTGTTTTTTTAATAAAATAGTTATTTTTAATTAAAAATTTTATAAATTTTATTATAAATTTTTTTTTTGAAATTTAGAGATATTATTTTTTGTATAATTAACAATTTTTATATATTAAAAAGTATTTTTTTAAAAAAATTAAAGCTATTTTAAAAGATCATTTTTTGTACATAAATCAGGTAATATATGACCTAATTTTTTAGCTTTTGCATTTAAATAATTATTATTTTTTGGATTACGTCCAACGATTAGAGGTACTCTTTCTACTACATTTATCCCGGAATCTTTTATGATTGCTAGTTTTTTGGGGTTATTAGTTAATAGTTTAATTTTATCTATAGAAAGTAACTTATACATTTCTGCACATACAGTAAAATCGCGTTCATCAGGTTTAAATCCTAGTTTTATATTTGCTTCAACAGTATCTAGCCCTTGATCTTGAAGACAATAGGCGCGGATTTTATTTAAAAGTCCTATGTTGCGACCTTCTTGACGATGATACAGTAAAACTCCACTACCTTCTTTAGCAATTTGTTTTAGTGCTGCTTCTAATTGAAAACCACAGTCACAACGTAAACTAAATAAAGCATCTCCTGTTAAACATTCTGAATGTATACGAGATAAAACTGGTTTTTTATTTGTAATTTTTCCATAAATAAGTGCTATATGATTATTACCATTAATAATTTCTTCGAAACCAACAAGTAAAAAATCTCCAAATAGTGTTGGTAATTTTGCTTTAGCTATTTGTTTGATATGCATTTTATTGTTATAAATCATCAATTAAACCTCTTATTTATTAATAAATGTTATTTATATCTTAATTATATATTGCTATTTGTTTTTATGATATATTTTACTGGATTAGTGGTTTTTTTGAGAAGAAAAAATATATTCTATTTGATAATTACAAAAAAAATTGAATGGATATTTTTTGTTTAGTTATATAAAGATTAAGTTTTTAAATAAAAATATTTTAATATATATATTATATACAAGGTTTTTTAGATAATTATTTTCATTATGTGTATTAAAATAATTTAAAAATAAAAATTTAGTTTTTGTTGTATTTTTTTTTGTTATGTTTTAAAATTTTTAGAAAATAGTTTTAACTCTTTAGTGTAATATAACAATAATAGGATAAATGTGAAGTATTTTATATTTTTTTTGCTTTTTATAGTAATATTTATTATTTCTGTAATAGTTGTCTTAAATGAACATCAAATCGTAACGTTTAATTATTTAATTGATAAAGGTGATTATTCAATATTGACTTTATTAGCAACTCTTTTTATAATTGGTTTTATGCTAGGTTTTCTTCTTACTGGAATATGTTATGTTAAAACCTTGATTACTTTATCTTATGCAATACGTAAAATTAAACGATTAGAAAATCAATTAGTTAAAGTATCTTAAAATTATAAATAAAAATAAAAAATATTATATATAATAATCTTAAAAATATTTATGTTTGATAATATTTATCTTTATTGGTATCAAAATTTATATTGACAATAATATATAAATTTTTATAAAAGAAATTTCGAAAGAAATATTTAAATTATAGCTATTAAATTTTATTAAAATATAAATTATTTTCTATAAATTATAAATTTTCATATAAAAAAATATATTGATTCTATATTTTAGATTTAAAAAGTTTTAATATGATAAAATATTTTTTTAAAAAAATATTTTAAATACAATATTTTTTTAAAAAAATAAAATAACAAATATAGGGATAGTTATTAAAATTATATATAATTTATAAATTTTTATTCATAATTGTTATAAATATTTATTTTATTTATGTAAATATTTTTCTTTTTTATTGCTTTTCCTTACCTAATTTTAATAATTATTATGATATTTTAAGTGATATTAAAAATTTATATTTATCTTTACAAGATCATAAATAATTTATTATAAAAATATATCTAATAAATAAATTTTTAGTATCATAATAAATGATATAATATAAAATATAATGTTGTATGTTTTTTTTCTTGTAATGCATTTTAAATGATAATATAAATATATAAAAAATTATATTTTATAGATTATTACTTAAAAAATTATTTATGTTTTTTCTGCTAGGTATTAAAATCTTATAAGAAATATTTATTTTTTATCTTTTAAAATATTTTTAATAAATTATTAGTATATAGGATAAATATGTTAGATCCAATTTTGCTTCGTACAGATTTAGATATAATCGCTAAAAAATTAGCCCGTAGAGGATTTATTTTTGATGTAAATAAATTACGTCAATTAGAAAAAAAGCGAAAAAAAATGCAAGTTGCAAAAGAAAATTTACAAGCAGAAAAAAATTATCGTTCTAAAAAAATTGCTGAAGAAAAAATAAAATATCAAAATATTCAAAGTATGTCTAAAGAAATTAACATTATAAATAAAAAAATAGATTCTGTTAAAAATCAATTAACTGAATTACAGAATGATATTCTTGATATTACATTAAGTTTACCTAATTTACCAGATGAAAGTGTACCAGAAGGTAAAAATGAAATAAATAATGTTGAAATCAGCCGTTGGGGACAGTTTAGAAAATATACTTTTTCTATTAAAGATCATGTGACGTTAGGTGAATTAATAGATGGTTTAGATTTTCCTTTAGGAGTTAAAATTACAGGCTCTCGTTTTGTAGTTATGAAAGGAAAAATAGCACGTTTACATCGAGCGTTATCACAATTTATGTTAGATTTACATATAGAACAGCATGGTTATACGGAAACTTATGTGCCTTATCTTGTAAATGAGAATACATTGTATGGAACCGGTCAATTACCTAAATTTGGTAGAGATCTTTTTCATGTTAAACTTTTAAAAGAACAATTATCGAATCAAGAATATACTTTAATACCAACTGCCGAAGTACCTTTGACGAATTTAGTGAGAGATGAAATTTTAACAGCAGACATCTTGCCTATTCGTTTGACAGCACATACACCTTGTTTTCGATTTGAAGCTGGTTCTTACGGACGTGATACTCGTGGGTTAATTCGTATGCATCAGTTTGATAAAGTAGAATTGGTGCAAATAGTAGAGCCAAAAAAATCTATGGAAGCACTAGAAGAATTAACAGGACATGCAGAAAAAGTATTACAGCTTTTAAAATTACCTTATCGTAAAATTATTTTATGTGCTGGGGATATGGGATTTTCTGCTTGTAAAACTTATGATTTGGAAGTATGGTTACCATCACAAAATACTTATAGAGAGATTTCTTCTTGTTCTAATACATGGGATTTTCAAGCACGTCGTATGAAGACACGTTTTCGTCATCATAAAGATCATAAAAAAACACAGTTCGTACATACATTAAATGGCTCTGCCTTAGCTGTTGGTCGTACATTAGTTGCTGTGATGGAGAATTATCAGACAAATGATGGTCGAATTGAAATTCCAAAAGTATTGCGTCCATATTTTAATGGATTAGAGTATATCGATTAATATAATTTTTTTATAAAAAATCTACTTTTTATTAAGATTGTCAATCTTAATATTGAGGATAAATTTCTGGTTTTTAAAAATAATTTTAGAGAGATTCTATTATTGAATAATGAATATTATGTTGCTAAATTATGTTTATATATCTTTATTTTTAATTTTTTTAAACATAATGTCAAATATGGTATTTCCTAATTTCTGTCCACGTTTTTCAAATTTAGTTAAAGGCCTAGAATTAGGTCTCTTTATATAATCATCTGTTGTTGATAAATTTTTATAACCATGAATTTCAGTGATAGTTTTTAAGATATGTTCTGCATATAATGGGCAATCTGTTGCTATATGTAATACCCCTCCTATTTCTAATTTATTTAATATAAGTGTAGCAAAATTTTTTTGTATAATTCTACGTTTTTGATGTTTTTTTTTTGGCCATGGATCAGGAAAAAAAAGTTGTATCATATTTAATGTATTGTTTTCTAACATGTTTTCTAATATTTCTACTGCATCATAATACATAATACGTAAATTAGTAATTTTCATTTCTGTAGCTTTTATCAAACAAGCCCCAATACCTGGTTTATATACTTCTATTCCTAAGAAGTTTTTGTTTGGATTTTTTCTGGCCATTGTTACTAATTCAGTACCCATTCCAAATCCGATATCCATAATTACTGGAGCATGATTTCCAAATATTTTAGAAAATACTAAGGGTTTTAAAAAAAAATTTAATCCAATTTTAGGCCATAAAATTTTTAATGCATTTTTTTGATGATCGGTTAATCTGCTTTGACGACGAACAAAACTGCATATTCTATTTTTTATTTTTTTCTCCGTATTGATTTTTTCGACAAAAATGTTGTGTATCATGGTTTCTAAAATGATGTGTTAGTTAAAATAATTATTATTAATAATATATCAATGATTTCTTATTTTTTATTAATATATAAAACTAGTGATAGAAAATATTTATAATGATAGTATTCATTTTTTATAAAAAAATATTGTATTATAAAAAAAAATGTAATACAAAAAATGTTAAAATAAATATTTAAAATATAAAAGATAGTATGAATATTAATTATATGTTTTCTAAAAATTAAGGTTAATATATACTTGTATATGAATAAATTAGAATTTTCTGATGCTATATTAAAATGGTATCACCGTTTTGGTCGTAAAACGCTTCCTTGGCAAAAAAAAAAACAATCTATCACATTTGGTTATCTGAGGTGATGCTTCAACAAACACAAGTTAATATGGTAATTCCGTATTTTGAAAAATTTATTTACTATATTCCTAATATTCATGCTTTAGCAAATGCATCTCAGGATAAAATATTATCATTATGGAGTGGTCTTGGTTATTATGCTAGAGCACTTAATTTGCATAAAGCAGCAAAAGAAATTCTTAGAAAATACGACGGAAATTTTCCATATAAATTTGAAGAAGTAATATCACTTCCTGGGATTGGAAGATCTACAGCTGGTGCAATTTTATCATTATCACAAAATCAACACTTTCCAATCTTAGATTGTAATGTAAAACGTGTATTAACTCGATATTATGGTATACAAGGTTGGCCAAGTAAAAAAAATATTGAAAATAAATTATGGAATATTATTACGATTTTAACTCCAAAAAATGATCACCAATATTTTAATCAAGGAATGATGGATTTAGGTTCCATGGTTTGTATTCGAAATGCACCTAAATGTTTTATTTGTCCTGTTAAGCGAGGTTGTTATGCTTTTAAGAATAATTGCTGGAAAAATCTCCCATCTAAAAAAATAAAAAAAGATATTTTAAAAAAAAATATCTGGTTTTTAATTTTGCGATATAAAAATTGTTTTTGGTTAGAAAAAAGATCCTATTCTGGTATTTGGAAAGGTTTATTTATTTTTCCAGAGTTTGAATCATTTGATAAATTAAATCTTTGGATTAATACATCAAGTATTCAATATCAGAAAATAAAAGAATTAATGTCTTTTCGTCATAATCTTACACATTTACATTTAAATATTACACCAATATTAATCACTATTAATCAATTACCATCTTCTTTTTATGTGATTGAAAGAGATATGAAAGGATTGTGGTATAATTTTAAAAAAGATTTTAAAATTGGATTATCTTCTCCTGTTAAAAGGTTGTTACAACAGTTAAGTGATTAATTTTTTACTTTTATGGAAAATTTTATGAATAGAACTATTTTTTGTACTTTTTTAAAACGTGAAGCTGAAGGTCTAGATTTTCAATGTTATCCAGGTAAATTAGGTAAACGCATTTTTAATGAAATATCTAAAGAAGCATGGAAAGAATGGATGAATAGACAAACTATATTTATAAATGAAAAAAAACTGAATACAATGAATATTGAAGATAGACAGTTTTTAGAAAGAGAGATGATTAAATTTTTTTTTCAAGACAGTATTTAAATCATAAAAATAAATTTCTAATTTGATTTATTATTACTAATTAAAGTATCATAATTTTGATTAAATTTTATGTAATAAATTATGAAATAAATATAACATTGGTTAAAATCATAAATAATATAAAAAAAATAATATTTTTTTTTGTGGTAATTCAAGGATTATCTGCCTGTACTTCAAAAAAAGACTTTTTTTTTCCAAATACTACAACTATTAAAAATACTCATGGATTAGATATTTTAGTAAATCAACTTATGTATAATATTCCAAATATTTGGGGAATAGATGAGCTTTTAATTGTTGGACCAAAAGATTATGTTGAATATTCTGATCAGAATCAAACTCGTGCTCATATTAATTTTGATATTGGTAATATAACAATTGACACTATTGTTAATACTGAACCTGATAAATTTTTGAAAAAAGCTTTTTTTTCTAGTTTATTAATTAATAATAAATTAGAATTTATTAAAACTCATTATAAAACACAGTGTACTAAAAACTATTATTTATCTTCACAAATTTTTAATGATATATATAAAGATACTAAATTAGTTTGTAAAATAAAAAAAAATACTGATTATCCACTGCAATATACATTAAAAAAGCGTCGATCAAAATCGAACATTATTTGGTCAATTACAATTAATTTAATACCAAATAATTTTGATGAACGGGCTAAAAAATATTGGCCGTATATTCGAAAAGCAGCCGAAAAATACGGTATTGATGCATCTCTTATTTTATCTATTATGCAAATAGAATCTAGTTTTGATCCATATGCCATAAGTCATACTGATGCCCTAGGTTTAATGCAAATAATGCAAAATAGTGCAGGTCGAGATGTCTTTCGTGTACAAGGAAAAACTGGTATACCAAATAGAAATAATTTATTGGATCCTGCTTACAATATTGATGTAGGAACTGCTTATTTAGCATTGTTACAAAATACATATTTATCAAAAATTAGTAATATTACGTCGCGTCGTTATGCACTTATTACTGCTTATAATGGAGGAATTGGCAGTGTATTAAAAGTATTTCATAATAATAAAAAGCAAGCACTAAAAATTATTAATCAAATGCGACCAAGAGATGTTTATAATATATTAATAACTAAACATCCGCTCGTTCAAGTGCGTCGTTATTTAATAAAGGTAAATAATATTCAAAAAAAATATATTAAGAATAATAAATTCAAAAATTAATTAGTTTAATAATTTTACAAAAAAAAATTGGAACAAATTTTTTGAATATTTTTTATTGTTTTATTTCTAAAAATTATTTAATAAATTTAATTGACGAAGAGATTATAATCAGGTTTAATATAAAAATTGCCCGGATAGCTCAGTTGGTAGAGCAGAGGACTGAAAATCCTTGTGTCGGTGGTTCAATACCTCCTCCGGGCATATAAATTTATTATTTTTTTTGTTAATAAATTTTTTAAAAAATCTTATATATTTTTTTTTGTTCAATTAAAAAATTTATAGTCATTGTATATCACAATACAATTCATGATTACTCTGGCCTAATTTTTTTAAAATAAAGTTATTATAGAAATCATTTAATTAAATTGTTTAAATTGTTTTAACTTTAATATTTTTTAGCAATAAAATTTTTGTTTGTTTTTTATTAGACATTTTTTATGAATTAAATAGTTAACTAATGTGTTATAGATTAATATACTATATTAGTAATATCAAAAATAATATTTTTTTGATAAAGATTACCCTCTATTACATTAAATAACCAATAGAATAAAGTATCTTTGTAAGCTTTTCATCAATCAATAACAAAATATCTAAACGTAAATGATTTAAGGCTATCAAAGTTAACATAATTATCATTGATGAAAAATCTAATCCACTAAAAGGAGGAATAATTTGACGAATAGAAGAAATTAAAGGTTCTGTTAATTCAATAAGCATGTAATCAATAGGATGACGACCTTGGCTGATCCAAGCAAGAAGAGACCGAATTAATATTAACCAAAAAATTAATTTTCCGATATAATTTAATAATTGCATAATGCTGATAGGTATTATGGTAATACTTATTAAAGTAAGAGCGTTAGTCGCCCACATTATAAAAATAATATTACTTAATGTAATAATATAAGCCATTAATAAACTTGGTATATCAATAGAACTCGAAGGCATTAAATGACGTATTTTACCTATAATTGGTTGGGTGCTTTTAATCACAAATTGTACAAATGGATTATAAATATCAGATTTTACTAATTGCATCCAGATTCTTAGAATTAATATAATAATATATAGTTGAATAATGGTTGGTATAATAAAATTTAAAAATTGCATTTCTGATTATCCTGTGATCAAAAAAAATCGTTTTTTTAATTTCTATAGAGTAATAGAAGTAAATTTTTTATGCTATTTTAGGTAATTGATAATAATTTTATGTATAAAATTATTTAAAAGTTTTGATATTTTTTTTAAAAAACTCACTTTTTATTTAATAACTATCATTATTTTTTTAAAAATATTTTTTACAAAGTTTTTACATATTATTAATATAAATTAATATTTTGCAAATTGGCATTTTTTTATAAATTTTAGATGTATTTAAAATTTATTATTTTTTAAATAATTTTAAAATAAAACAAAAACTAATATAAAAATAATTTGGTACTTATAAAAAAATATTTAAAATTAGATTTTTTATAGTTATATCTATTTTAAATACTTTATATTTCTTAATATTTATTGTTTTTAATAAAATGACTTTTAATTAATTTTTTATAAGTTGAATAGCATTTAATGGTTAATAAAAATCTTTTTTAAACTATTTTTATATATATCATATTTTATTAAAATAATATAATATTTGTTTAAAAATATCTTGCAAAGATATTTTTTTAATAAAGATAAGAATCTATCTATAATAAAATTATTATATTTTTTAAAATTACCACAGATTGAAAATAATTTTTGTAATTTTTTGTTTTTTATTAAATGCAAATGTTATTGATCACTAAAAATAGCTTTGCCAATTCTCAATAATGTTGAACCAAAAGCAATGGCAATATCAAAATCATTCGTCATACCTATTGAAAGTGTATCAATGTTCGGATATCTATTTTTTAGTTCTTGAAATATTTTTTCTATAGTATAAAAAAGTGATACTTGTTGAATAAGCGCTTTATTAGACGAGAAAATTGCCATTAAACCACGTAATTTTATTTTTTTTAAAAATAAGATTTTATCGACTAATGTATATACATTATGTGGCAAAATACCTGATTTATTGATTTCATTAGTAATGTTTATTTGTATAAGTACATTTAATGGTTCTTTATTAAAAGGGCGTTGTTTATTTAAACGTTCAGCTGTTTTAAATTTATCAATAGTATGACACCAATCAAAATATTGTGCTACTAATTTAGTTTTGTTAGCCTGTACAGTTCCTATAAAATGCCATGTTAAATTATTTTGATTGTTATTAAAATAAAGAATTTTTTTGATTCCTTCTTGTGCGTAATTTTCACCAAATTGATATTGACCTGCATAAATAGCATTTTGAATATCAAAACATGATTTATTTTTAGTAACAGCTATTAATTGAATGTCTTGTGGAAGACGATTATATTTTTTAGCGGTGCTGATAATTTTATGTTTTATATTAATTATGTTTTTTTGAATTATATTCATATGTATTTTTTATTTTAAAAAGAAATCAATCAAATTTTACTTTAATGATATTTATATAATAAAATTTTATTTATAGGATATTATTTTATATTGAATGATTTTCAATTAAAGACTTTTCTAACCAATTTTTTAAAATAATAAAAGCAGAAAGAGCATCAATTTTACTTTTATTTAATGCTTTGTAACCACCAATATTAAAAAGGTAAGCACGAGCTTCTGTTGTTGTTAAGCGTTCATCGTATAATATAACTTTAATATTAAAACGCAGGTTTAAAAAATTGGCAAATTTGCGCGCTTGTTTGCTTGTTGTTTGTTCTGTTCCATCCATATTAAGAGGAAGTCCAACAATGGCAAGTTTAGGATTCCATTCTTGTAATATTTTTTCTATATCTAACCAATTTGGGTGCCCGTTTTTTGTTGTTAATGTAGTTAGAGGATGAGCGATTGCGATTATTTCTTCCCCAATAGCAATACCAATACTAATGGTACCAAAATCAAAAGCGATAATTGTGCGATTATTATTCATTATGAGTGGCCTACTTGATTTGAAATATTAGAAATATCAATACCAATTAAAGCAGCTGCTTTTTTCCAACGTTCTGAAATTGGAGTATGAAAAATTATATGGCTATTTGCTTTTGTTGTTAACCAATTATTTTCCATCATTTCCTTTTCAAGTTGTCCTTTTTTCCAGCTTGAATATCCTAAAGCAATAAGTGTTTTTTTTGGTTGTTTTGTGGTACCAAATGTTTGAAGAATATCTTTTGATGTTGTAATCATGATTTCATCAGAAAGTTGTAAAGTAGAATTAAATCCATGATGTGGAGAATGTAAAATGAAACCATGAACTTCTGCAATGGGACCACCAGAGAAAATTGGTTGTTTTGAATCACTTATTTGATTGTTTTCTTTGATTTTAATATTTAAATTTTTTAAGATTTTATTAATTGAAATGCATTTTATTTGTCTATTTATAACCAAACCTATAGTGCCTTTTTCATTATGTTCGCAAATATAAATCACCGATTTTTGAAAATACGGATCTAATAATGTCGGCATTGCGATGAGAAAGTGATTTTGTAAATTCATATTATTAAACTTATTTGACTTAATTAGATCAGTAATATATGCCTGAATTAAGGATAAAATATAAATAATAATATATAAATTTTATCATAAAATATAATTTTATACGATATTTATATTTTTTAATATTATAAAATATTTATGGAATTTTATATTATTTTTTTATATATATCATAGTATATTATTTATTTTTTATAGTCAGTCTTTTTTCTATTGCATCAAATAAAATGCTACTAATAGATATATGTGGCAATGCCAATTCAATTTCTCTTATGCATGTTGGACTGGTAACATTAATTTCAGTTAAACGATCACCAATAATATCTAACCCGACAAACATTAACTCTTTTTCTTTTAAGAGAGACGCAACACCTTTTGCAATTTTCCAATCACTTGTTGTTAATTTTCTTACTTCACCATGTCCCCCAACAGCTAAGTTTCCTCTTATTTCTCCTTTAGGTGGAATTCTAGCTAAACAATAAGGAATTGCTTCACCATCTATCATTAATACACGTTTGTCACCTTCTTTAATTTCAGGTAAAAAATTTTGAGCCATACAAAAATGTTTTTCTTTTTTGATTAATGTTTCTATGATTACATTAAGATTAGGATCATTTTTTTTGATACGAAAAATAGAATCTCCACCCATTTTATCTAGTGGTTTTAAGATAATATCTTGGTTTTTTTTATAAAAATCGTACAGTTGTTTTTTGCTTCTTGTAACTAATGTTTTAGGAGTGAATTTAGAAAACCATGATGTAAAAATTTTTTCATTACAATCTCGAAGACTTTGTGGTTTATTAATAATTAAAGTACCTTTTTTTTCTGCTCTTTCAAGAATATAAGTAGCATAAATATATTCAGTATTAAATGGAGGGTCTTGCCGCATTAAAATAATGTGTAATTTTTTAAGCGCAATATTTTTTTTTATTCCAAATTGGTACCATTTTTTAGGATTTTCTTGAATTTTCTTAATTTTTTTTGTATATGCATATGCTTCACCATTTAATAAATATAGATCATGTATTTCCATATAGTAAATTTCATATTTACGACGTTGTGCTTCTAATAACATAGCAAAACTACTGTCTTTTTTTATGTCTATATTTTCAATTGCATTCATAATTATACCTAATTTGATCATTTTGTATCCTTAATTAATTGACAGCATAAAACTAATAATTATATTTTTTTTATTAAAATAATTATTGTGGATATTTTTATTTAATTTCAATTTTAGTATATTAAAAATAAAATTTATAACAGATAAAAATATAATTTTATTAATAAAGATTTCATCTTTGAATTAAATTCAATGAATTGTATTTTTTTTATTAGTATATATTAAAAAATATTTGAATAATTATATAGGGATTTATAATAGTACATTTTTTATTATGTTATTTCTGTATTAAATTTTATGTTTTGAATAAATATAAAAAATATTTTGCTAATTATGAAAAATAATATACTCTTGTTTAAAAAAATATATGAAAAATATATGTTATGTTAGAGGTATTTTTTATAAATGTTTATTAATTTCTGATTTATATTTTTTAGTTTTAATAATTTTAAAATATTTTTTATGCTTAATTTTGTTTTAATAAAAAAGTAATTTTTATGATTTTTTAATATTTAAAATAATATTAATTATAAAAAAATCGTTTATAGAGAACATAAGTTAAATACTAAAAATAAAATTTTTTGGTATTTTTTACATTTTGTTTATATTTTTTATGATATCAGATTTTTTATCTTTTTTTCAGGTGTTTTTAAATATTTCTTATTTTTTAAAAAAAATTAATTAAAACAAATTTATTTATAAATAAAACAATTAATGCTACTTATCAATTAATAAATTATAATTATACAGATAATAAAATAAATTTTTATGTATAAAATATCAAAAATATTTTAATAATATATAAAAATTTTATCTTTTTTTATATATTTATTATTTCTTTTCAAGAATTTTTATATTGAAAAATTTTATTTAATATAAAAATAATTACTATTATGAAATGGTTTGTAATAATTAAAAGATATCAGACTTAACTATTTAATATTAGGAAAGATTTTATATTATTTAAAAACTTTTTTGATGATTGTATTTTCACTTTATTCCAAAAGATTTTTATGTGTTATATATTTAGATATCTATGATTTTTAAAAAAATTTTGAATATTATATGAGGTTTTGTATTTTTGATTTAAAAAGCATTAAAAATATTTTATAGGATTTTAAAATGTATCAAAAACTTATTTCTATAGAATTAGAAGAAGCCAGTATTATATTAAAAAATTTTTTAAATGCTAAAGAAAATATTACAGTTATTGAAGAAGCAGCAATTATGTTATCTATAGCTTTTAAAGATGGCGGGAAAGTATTATCTTGTGGAAATGGTGGTTCTCATTGTGATGCAATGCATTTTGCAGAGGAATTAACTGGGCGATATCGTGAAAATCGTCCTGGTTATCCTGCTATTGCAATTGCAGATGCTAGTTATTTATCTTGTGTGGCTAATGATTTTGGTTACCATTATGTTTTTTCTCGTTATGTAGAGACAGTCGGTAAGGAAGGCGACATATTATTTGCAATTTCAACATCTGGTAATTCTAAGAATATTATTTATGCTATAGAAGCTGCACGTACCAAAAGAATGAAGGTTATTTCATTGACAGGTAATAATGGTGGAAAGATTGCAAAAATAACTGATCTTGAAATTCGGGTACCTCATTTTGGTTATCCTGATCGAATTCAGGAAATGCATATTAAAGTGATACATATTTTAGTTCAAATAGTAGAAAAAGAAATGGCAAAAAGATAAGATGATATTTAATGTTGCTGAATTCATAAATAATAATTATTTTTAATTTTTGGATATTTTACGCAATATTTGTTTTATTACATTTTTTTTCATGGATTACTTTATAATTTTTCTATATTTATAGAAATATATTATTTTATAAAAATGCGTTATAGATTCACTAGATTATGATTTATATAATTTAATTGTTGAAATATATTTATTTGAACGACATTTTTTAAAAAATATTTAAGGTTTTATGTTTTGTTTATTTTAATAATGAATTATAAAAAAATAATTATGATACTAAATTTTTATTGAAAGAACTGTACGGGATGAGATAAACATTAATGAAAATAATACTTTTTATTTATCGCAAAATATTTTTGGTATAAAATAATTTTTATTTTTCTATTATTTTATTCAAATGTATTATTGTTTATAATTTTTTTTAAAAATAAATATTATTTTTGATAATAATCTCATATAAAGTAAAAAAAATATAATAAAGTCATGTTTTTTATATTTTTAAATCGGTTTTTTAAAATTTATATAAATAATATTTCTTTATAATTTTTATGAATATAGAAATTATAAAAATTTTATACTTAATCAATAGTTTTTTTTAAAAAAAAGAAAATACCTCTCATGAGTAGTGAACAGTTATTTTATCAATTAAGTAGAGATTTGGGTAATAATTTAAAAAAGAAAAGCAAAATGATAACTTTGGTAGAATCGTGTACAGGAGGATGGATAAGTAAAGTTATTACAGATGTTGCAGGTAGTTCTGCTTATTTTCAGAAAGGCTTTATTACTTATAGTGATGATGCTAAACATGATATGTTAGGTATTAATAAAACAATTTTAAGTAAATATGGTGCTGTAAGTGAAGAAGTTGTCATAGATATGGCAAAAAAAGCATTAGTATTAGCAAATGCTGATTTTTCACTTTCAGTTAGTGGTATTGCTGGTCCAAATTGTAACACTAATTTAAAACCGATTGGTATGGTCTGGTTTGCTATTTCTAGTAAAAGTTTTTTGAATAATCCAGTAATTACGACGTATTGTTGTTATTTTAAAGGAAATCGTTTTCAAATAAGGCGTCAAGCAGTGATTTTTTCGCTTAGAAAATTATTAAAAGAGATAAAAATATAATTTGATATTTAATTTTTTAATATCTACTCTTTTTTCTAAAAAGGTTTTTTTGTAAAAAAGATCATTAATTTTTTAAGTAATTTTTATAATATATTTTAAAATATATCATGGATCTTTATACAATTAAGATGATTGATAATATATAAAAATCAATTTTTATTATTACATATAATAAATTGTTATTATTTGAATTCACATATTTGATAATTTTTTTGTTAATTTGTGTTAGAATATTTTTTTAAAAAATCATTTTAATTCATTTTATAAGTATAAAATATTATAAGTATAAAATATAAAATTAAATCATATAAATTATGTAATTGTTTTTTTCAGTTGTTAAATATTTTTTTTTATTTCTTTAAAAAAAATAATATGATGAAATAACATAAATTGTTATTATCTTAGAGTTTTATTATTTTAGAGATGTTAGATTTTATGTTAGATTTTTATAAAAAATTTTAATAAAATTAATCTTGTAATATATCTAAAGTTTAGAAGATAACCATAAATTACAAATTTTAAATTTTATTTTATTATTAATTATTTATTTGCAAAAAATACTTTTTTTTACTTAACATGCTGAATTTATTTTTGGCTTGATTTTAGGATAATTATGAGTAGTAAAAGTACCAATGAGATCCGTCAAGCGTTTCTCGATTTTTTTTGTACCAAAGGGCATAAAATTTTACCTAGCAGTTCATTAGTTCCAAATAATGATTCAACGTTACTTTTCACTAATGCAGGAATGAATCAATTTAAAGATATATTTCTTGGATTAGAAAAAAGAAATTATTCTAAAGTAGCGACAGCACAACGTTGTGTTCGAGCTGGTGGTAAACATAATGATTTAAAAAATGTTGGTTATACTACTCGTCATCATACATTTTTTGAAATGTTAGGAAATTTTAGTTTTGGTGATTATTTTAAAAAAGATGCAATAAAATATGCTTGGGATTTACTTACAAATAAGACATGGTTTAATTTGCCGCAAGAAAAATTTTGGATTACTGTTCATGATTCTGATAATGAATCATATAATATTTGGCATAAAGAAATTGGTATTTCATCAAAACGTATTATTCGAATAGGTGATAATAAAGGAATATGTCATTCTTCTGCTAATTTTTGGCAAATGGGAAATACTGGCCCCTGTGGTCCATGTACTGAAATATTTTATGATTATGGTGAAGATGTTTTTGGTAATCCACCTGGTTCAAAGCAAGATATCGGTAACCGTTATATTGAAATTTGGAATATTGTATTTATGGAATACAACCGTCATGCTGATGGGCGTCTTACAATTTTGCCTAACCATTCTGTTGATACAGGAATGGGGCTTGAACGTATTGTTTCTGTATTGCAATCTGTTAATTCAAATTATGAAATTGATATATTTCGTCAATTAATTTTTTATATTGCTAAAATAATAGATTTATCAGATTTGCACAATAAATCATTATTAATAATTGCAGATCATATTAGATCCAGTGTTTTTTTGATCGGCGATGGTGTGTTTCCTTCTAATGAAGGAAATGGTTATGTATTGCGTCGTATTATTCGTAGAGCAGTTTTTCATGGATATAGATTAGAAATAAAAGAGACTTTTTTTTATAAACTGGTTAAGCCTTTGATTAAAGTTATGGGTGCAATATTTGATGAATTAAAAAGTAAACAAAACACTATTGAAATAATACTCAAAAACGAAGAAGAACAGTTCCATAAAACTTTAATGCGTGGTTTACAGTTATTAGATCATGAATTATCTAAATTAAATAATAATACTTTGTCTGGAAAAATTGCATTTCGTCTTTATGATACTTATGGTATACCATTTGATTTAATTGATGATGTTTGTTCTGAACGTAATATTCAACTTGATAAGTTAGATTTTGATTTTTTCTTAGAAAAACAAAGATTTCAAGCAAGAAAGTGTAATAATTTTCTTGCTGATTATAATAATATAATTAAAGTAGATATTGATAGCCATTTTTTGGGTTACGAACATAATAAAACAAATGCTATAGTAAAAGCTATTTTTAGTAATGGTCAATTTGTAAATGTATTAAATAAAAATCAAAAAGGAATTGTTTTTCTTGATAAAACCGTCTTTTATCCTGAATCAGGTGGGCAAATTGGTGATATAGGAATATTAGAAAATGAAAATTGTGAATTTCTTGTAACTGATACACAAAAATATGCTACAGCAATTGGACATATTGGTAAGTTAAAATCTGGATCAATAAGTATTGATCAGTTGATTAAAGCAAAAATTGATACTGTACATCGTTGTGCACTTGAAATGAATCATTCAGCAACTCATTTATTAAATGCAGCTTTGCGTATTGTATTAGGAAAGCATGTTATTCAAAAAGGATCTTTAGTTAATAATAAATCTTTACGATTTGATTTTTCGCATTTTAAATCATTGAGCTTATTAGAAATAAATAAAATTGAAGATCTTATAAATTATCAAATTCGCAGAAATCATCTTATTTTAAAAACATTAATGGATATAAATGAGGCAAAGAAAAAAAACGTCGTTATGTTTTTTGATAAGCAATATGCTAAAGAAGTTCGTGTATTGAGTATAGGGGATTTTTCTAGCGAGTTATGTGTAGGTACACATGTAATTCGTACTGGGGATATAGGATTCTTTCGTATTAAGAGTGAATGTGGTATGGCTGCCGGTGTGCGTAGGATAGAAGCAGTAACAGGTCAGGTCGCAATAGATTATGTTCATGAAGAACATAATCTATTAACCGATATTTTTCAAGTTTTGAAATGTGAGAAAAAAAATATAATTATAAAACTTCAATTTATTTTAGACACAATAAAAAAATTAAAAATGTCTTTAAATATATTTAAAAAAAAAGAATTAATTAAAGAAAAAATATATTTAAAAAAACAAGTAAAAATTATTAAGGGAATTAATGTTTTAATTACTCAAGTAAATATTATTGATGTTAAAGAATTACGTATTTTAGTTAATGAATTTAAAAATCAATTGCAATCAGCAGTTATTGTTTTTGGAAGTATTAATAATAATGAAATTACTGTAATTGTTGGTGTTACAAAAGATTTAAGTTTTAAAATAAAAGCTAATGATATAATTGTATTTATTGCAAAGCAAATAGACGGTAAAGGAGGTGGTAATTATGAAATAGCTCAAGTTCGTGGATCTAATATAACGGCAATTTCTGCTGTATTAGCAGCAGTTGAGAAATGGATTAATTTACGCTTAAAATAAGTTAAATATTGTAGTTTATTTTTATTGAAATTATATACTTTTGAAACATAATTTAATTAAAAAAATAATTTTTAATATAGAACAAATATATTTAATTCAATACTTTAAGTACATTTCATTGCTTTATGTTTTTATGGTGTGATGAATAATAGTAAGAAAACCTAAACCCGACTCTTTAAAATTTCAAGGAGCAAAGAATGCTTATTCTGACTCGTCGAGTTGGTGAAACGCTCATGATAGGAGATGAGGTAACAGTAACAGTATTAGGTGTCAAAGGCAATCAGGTACGTATAGGAGTCAATGCACCGAAAGAAGTTTCTGTTCATCGTGAAGAAATTTATCAAAGAATTCAAGCGGAAAAATCTCAACAAAATAATTAGTAATTTTTTTAAAATATTTTTTAGATATTTATAAATGTGTTTAGGTTAATAATATTTATTAGGTCATTTTGTAATTTTTATGTAATAATTTTTTTTGTTTTCTATACTTATAATTTTTAATTATAATTTAATGAGTATAAATATTACATAAAACTGCAAAATCTTTTTTAGTTATTTTTCTTAAATTTATTTATTGTTATTTTTCTTGAAAAATAAATTAATTATTAATATTAATATAATAGCTAATTAATTAGTTTATATTATAATATAAACGTAAATAAATACTTTTATTATATCATATAATATATTTTTGTTAATTACTCTTTTTATTTTGTATTTGATTTTTGATAATAAAAAACATTAATTTTTTTTATTTTATATTAAATCTTGTTATTTTGATTGTACATATAATCTAAATATTAAATTTTTTTTTAAAATTGTTTGACTTTTTTTGTTTTAAAAGTAAGATTTAATTCGGAATGAAAGTTATATTATAAATTATAAATATTGATATGTTATTTAATTATTTGGTGAGATGGCCGAGTGGTTAAAGGCGCTCCCCTGCTAAGGGAGTATGTATTTAATTATTGCATCGAGGGTTCGAATCCCTCTCTCACCGTTTTTCTTGTATTTTAATTTTTGATTGTAAAATTTAATATGCATCCATAGCTCAGTTGGATAGAGTACTCGGCTACGAACCGAGCGGTCGGAGGTTCGAATCCTTCTGGATGCGCTTAAAATATCATAAGACCCTGATAATAAATTCAGGGTTTTGTTTTTTTAATATATAATTAAGTTTAACTAAATATTTTTACAAATTAATAGTAACTAAAATTTATTTTATTATTTATATATTATGTTCCATTTTTTTATTATAAATTTATGTAATAAAAAAAATCACAATATTTTTTTTAAAAATATTTTTTTTAAAAAAATTCTATTAATACTGAATCTATAATAATAAATGATATATAATATAAATTCTAACATCATTTTATATCCATAATTCGTTATTCAATTTTTCTTAATTTTAAAATATCATGTGCAATGTCTTCTGAAGAATTTTTTTTTATTTATTATTGATTCAGTTATAGAATTTATAATTTTTTATCTAAATTTATTATAAATAATAAAAACCTTATAAAATAATTGTATACATTCTAATATGAGAAAAAAAATATAATTTATCAATAATAAAAAAAATTAGTACAAGGTATTTTAATAATTTCCAATGTTTTTAGGTTCAGACATTTATAACAAAAAAAATATATTCAGATGTATTATATTTTAACTACTTATATTTCATTAAAAATATTAGTCATATGTATTTGTGTTCATGAAAATGTAAAATGTTTATTTTGATAATAGAATTTTAAAATATTTAATATTATTCAGCATATATTATTATTTTTAAAACATATAAAAATTTTGAATATATGGTTATTTCTGTTTAAATAAAATTTTAGATAAAAGTTATTATAAAAGGTCAAATAATATATTTTTATATTATTTATTTTTTAGGACTAAATGATCATAAAGTTTTTGTAAAAATTAGTTTTTTATTTTGATGTATTATCAAATATTTTTTTATATTATAAAAATTATTAATGTAATATATTAATTAGAATAATCTAAAAAAACGATAATTGTAATTTTGTAAGCTTAAAGTAATTTTTAAAAAACATTACTGAAATGAATAACGGGAGGTCGATTTGATCCCGAATATATCAAAAGCGATAGGATGGTTAGAAGCACATCCTAATGTTTTGTCTGGCCTTTGTCGAGGTATTGAACGTGAAACATTAAGAATTACACCAGAAGGAAAATTGGCCAAATCTCCACATCCTTATGGATTAGGAAAGGCATTAACTCATCCATGGATCACAACTGATTTTGCTGAAGCTTTATTAGAATTTATCACACCAGCGAATAATAATATTGACTATATTTTAAGATTTTTAAGAGATCTACATCGTTATACAATATCTCATCTTAAGCATGAATTAATTTGGCCAATTAGTATGCCTTGTTTTATAGATCATCAACAAAATATTAAACTTGCACAATATGGTGTGTCTAATATTGGTCGTTTTAAAACTTTGTACAGAGAGGGGTTAAAAAATCGGTATGGGTCGTTAATGCAAATCATTGCAGGTGTTCATTATAATTTTTCTTTGCCATTTACATTTTGGAGAGCTTTTTGTAATATTAGGGATTCTCAAGATGCTAAAAACAAAATTTCTGATGGTTATTTTCGATTAATGCGTAATTATTATCGATTCGGGTGGGTCATTCCATATTTGTTTGGTGCATCACCTGCAATTTGTAGTTCTTTCTTAGATGGTAAAAAACTTCATTTGCCTTTTAAAAAAACTTCAAAAGATACTTATTATTTACCTTATGCAACGTCATTAAGAATAAGTGATTTAGGATATAATAATCAGTTTCAAAATAATTTTAAAATTACTTTTAATGATTTGACTACTTATGTTGATAATCTTAAGCAAGCAATTAAAAATCCATCAGAAGAATTTGTAAAATTAGGTATGTATAGTAAAGATGGAAAATATTTACAACTTAATACAAATATTTTACAAATTGAAAATGAGTTATATACACCTATTCGTCCAAAAAGAGTACCAATTGGTGATGAATCACCATCAGATGCCTTATTAAAAAGAGGTATTGAATATATTGAAATTAGATCTTTGGATCTTAATCCATTTACTGCTATTGGTATTAATAAAACACAAATGTATTTTCTTGATTTATTTTTAATTTGGTGTGTATTAGCAGATGCGCCTATGATGGATCAAAAAGAGTTATATAAGTGTCAAAAAAATTGGAACAGAGTAATTCTTGAAGGTCGTAAACCTGGACAAATTATCACTGTTAATTATGGTAAATCTGTAAGTTCTTTGAAAAAAATTATAAAAAAATTATTTGATGATTTGTTAAAAATTGCTAATGTTTTAGATATTAGTGGTAACACTCATTATTGTGAAATTTTTTCGCAGTTAATAGTAATGATTGAAAATCCAGAATTGACATATTCCGGACAATTATTACCCCTTATGATTGAAGAAGGTATTATTCAATACGGTTTAAAATTGGCTAATATTTACTATCAAGAATTAAAAAATGAACCTTATGAAATCATTACTAATATGGAATTTCTAAATGTTAGTAATGCTTCAATTGTAGAACAATTAAAAATGGAGAAAGAAGATACAATAAATTTTGATGTTTATTTACAGAAATATTTATAAATTGTTGCTGAAATATTTTAAATAGTTAATTAATATTGTATATTATATTTAATTTTTATAAAAATATTGTATTTATATAAGTTAAATTTATGAAAATTTTTCAAGTAAATTAAATTTATGAAATTGAATGAATAAAAAATATTTCACTCAAGTATTTATTTGAAAAAAATAATTGATATTTTTATAAAAATTAAAAAAAATGTTTTATCAAATAGATTATGAAAATTAATATAATTTAATAAAATAAGCAAGAAAATCTAATTGGTTAAAAAAAGAAAAATTTAACATTATTACAATATTTTCTATAAAATATTTATTTTAATAAAATATAAATAATATATTAGTGTATAATTATATAAAAGTAATAATCTCATTTAGTATTAAACTTTTATTAGAAATAAAATAATTAATATTTCAGATTATTAAAAGTAAAAAATTTTTATTTTTGACGTCATGTATTATTCATAATATACAATATAAAAATTTATAATATTAATACTTTTTTTATGCATATCAAAGTATTGGTGTTAATCTAAATCTGAAGTTTTGTTGATAAAGAATTTTTAAATGTTTTTTATATAAAAAACTTTATTATAAATAGATTGTTATAAATATTTTTAAAGAAAAAATATTACTTTTAAGAGAAATTATTATTAATGCATAAACGTGCTGGGCAAGTTGCTCAACCAAGTGATTTGATTAATGTTAAAAAATTAATCAAACAATATTATTTATTAAAACCCCAAATAAAAAATCCCGATCATGTGGTTAAATTTGGTACATCAGGTCATCGTGGTATTGCATTTCGGCATAGTTTTAACGAAGAGCATATTTTAGCTATCGCACAGGCTATTGTAGAAGTACGTAAATCACATGGTATCACTGGATCTTGTCTAGTTGGAAAAGATACACATGCTTTATCTGATCCTGCTTTTATGACAATCATTGAAGTAATGATTGCTAATAAGATTAATGTTATTACCCAAGAAGATCAAGGTTTTACACCTACGCCTTCTATTTCTTATGCTATATTAGATTATAATCGCAAACATAAAAAAAAGGTCGATGGTATACTTATAACACCTTCACATAATCCTCCAGAATATGGAGGTATAAAATATAATTCTCCGTATGGAGGCCCAGCTGATGAGGCACTTACTTTAGAAATTGAGAAGCGAGCAAACCAATTAATTACGAATCAATTAGAAGGTATTCAACGCATTAATTATCATTTAGCAATCAAAGATTCTCATTACCATCAAAAAGACTTTGTTAAGCCTTATGTAGTTGCTTTAAATGATGTAATTGATATGGTAGCTATTAAAAAATCAGGATTAAAAATAGGCGTAGATCCATTAGGTGGAGCAGGAATAAATTATTGGCAACGTATTAGTGATTATTATGAACTTAATTTGGAGTTAGTAAATAAAGAAATTGATCCAACATTTAGTTTTATGCCTCTAGATCATGATGGTGTAATCCGTATGGATTGTTCTTCTCATTGGGCAATGAAAGGTTTATTAGATTTGCGAAATAAATTTGATTTAGCATTTGCCAATGATCCCGATCATGATCGTCATGGTATTGTAACACCAGATGGATTAATGAATTCTAATCATTATTTAGTTGTGGCTATTGATTATTTATTTCGTCATCGCCCAAAGTGGAAAAAAAATGTTGCGATATGCAAGACTTTGGTTTCTAGTGCAATGATTGATCGTGTAGTATATAATTTAGGTCGTAAATTAGTAGAAGTTCCGGTTGGGTTTAAATGGTTTGTTGATGGTTTATATCATGGAAAGTATGGTTTTGCTGGTGAAGAGAGTGCTGGTGCTTCTTTTTTAAAATTTGATGGAACACCTTGGACAACGGACAAGGATGGTATTATTTTGTGTCTTTTAGCAGCTGAAATAACAGCAGTTACAGGTAAAAATCCTCAACAACTTTATAAAGAACTTTCTGCAACTTTTGGTGAATATAATTATAGTCGTATTCAATGTAAGGCCAATTATAAACAAAAAAAATCTTTATCTAAATTAACTGCTAAAATATTATCTACAAATATATTAGCAGGTGATAATATTATAAAAACATTAACTAAAGCATCTGGAAATAATGCTGATATTGGTGGTCTAAAGGTAATCACCAATTATGGTTGGTTTACTGTTCGTCCGTCTGGTACAGAAGAAGCTTATAAAATTTATTGTGAAAGTTTTCGTAGTGCTAATCATCTCAAAGTAATTGAAAAAGAAGCCATTGAAATTGTTAATAAAATTATTAATAATTAAATACGTGATAATTTAATAGAAAATACAGAATAAGTATTTTATAAAAATTTATATAACAATTTAATATACATGTAGATTTTTTAAAAAAGTTAAAGATATATTTTTTTAAAAAAATAAAAAAAATCATAAATAGGATAAATTAATTATGCATAATTTTGAATTAGAAAAATTAATGAATACGTATCTCAATGTTGATAAATATCAAGATTATGCACCTAATGGATTACAAGTGGAAGGAAGATCAGAGGTAAAAAAAATATTAACTGGTGTGACTGCATCTCAAGAATTGCTTAATGAAGGAGTAAAGTTATCTGTAGATGCAATTATTGTTCATCATGGTTATTTTTGGAAATATGAATCAGATATTATCAGTAATATGAAGCGAAATCGTTTGAAAACATTACTTTGTAATGATATTAATTTATATAGTTACCATTTACCATTAGATGCGCATCCAGTTATAGGTAATAATGTCCAATTTGCAAAATTACTGGAAGTTGAGATCGATAAATATATTTTACCTTTAGTACCAATGGGAAAATTTTTACAAATTATTACTGCTTCTGATTTAATGTTGCGTTTAAGTAATAAATTAAACCGTCAACCTTTGTATGTTGCTGGAGATTATAGAGTTAAGGAGATTCGTACTGTTGCTTGGTGTACAGGTAGTGGTCAGAATTTTATTCAAGCAGCAGCAGAATCAGGTGCAGATGCTTTTATTACTGGAGAAGTTTCTGAACAAACAATTCATATTGCAAGAGAAATGGGTATTCATTTTTATGCCGCAGGCCATCATGCAACAGAGAGATTGGGTGTTAAAATGTTAGGAAAATGGTTAGAAAAAAAATATAATTTTTCTGTATTTTTTATAGATATACCTAATCCAGCTTAGTTCTTAATTAAAAAACAACTATTATAGTTTTTTAATCTTTTATTTTTTAAAAGTATTAATATTTATTAAATTTTCGATTTTGAAGATAAAGATAAATTAGTAAATAAAAAAAATTAAATATTTTTTTAAATAACATAAATATTATATAACATAAATATTATACTAAAGATAATCACTTTTTTTGGATTTTTAAATAAAAACAATATGAAAAAAAATATACTTAATAAGTATAATAAAAAATATTAATTTTATATATAATTTCATATCTATATTATAAAATATGGCATATTTATAGATACAAATTTTAAATGAAATAGTTTATGATAAAATTAATATAAAAATATTTTATAACTGTATGATATATTATCAATTAAATACAGTTTATTTATTATGCATTTTATATGTTTTTATGCATTTTATGTTTTCTTGTGAGTTTTGATTTTGTTTACTATTAATAAATACATAATTTTTATATAAATGTACAATTGCAATAAAAATATTAAAATAATATAATATCAGAAAATAATATTCAGTATATTTTTAACAATTAATTTTCATGTAATTTTTTGTATGAAAAATTGTATTATAATAACGCGTTATTTTAATAATTTATATTATAAAATAATTGGTATTATACAGATAAAAAATATTATTAATTTTAAAAATTAAATCATATGTTTTTTATATTTATAATAATGTTAATATATTAATAAGAAAATGGTTGTCATATTTAAAAATAATGCAATTTATTTTTTTTCGTATCAATAATATTTCAAATTAATAAATAATTTTATAAAAATTATATAGAAATATTTTTTTATTAAAAAAATATAAAAATATTTTTGTATTAAAGAATTTTTTCTGTAAAAACTTTGCTAAAAGAAAAATTTTATTTATAAAAATTGTTTATTAATAAATATTAATATATCAATTTATAGTGTATTAAAAATAAAAATATGATAAAAATTTAAAATTTATAGTTACATTCTATATCAGAATGCGTCTTTAATTGTTAATTACGATACAAATAAAGTCTCATAAAAAAGACTTTTTTGAAAATGCTTAAAGAAGGAATAAAAATGCACAAAAGCGTAATGAATGATTGGTTAAATTTAAGTTTTTTAAGTGCTGACAATCAATCTTATATTGAACAATTGTATGAAGAATACTTAATGGATACTAATTCTGTTGGTAAAGATTGGCAAAATGTTTTTAATAAACTTCCATCTACAAATTTACAGCCTGAATGTTTTCATTCAAAAATACGTGAATACTTTCGTTTATTAGCCAAAAATCCTATTCGTTATCAGACTAGTATTAAAACTGAATTTCCTATAGATATAAAACAAATTAAAGTTTTTGAATTGATAAACACTTTTCGTCTTAAAGGATATCAAAATGCGTGCCTTGATCCATTAGGATTATGGAAAAAAAATATTATTCCTGATTTATATCCACAATTTCATAATTTAAATGATTCTGATTCTAAAAGAATATTTGATGTTTATTTAGGTTCCAAAAAATTACAAATGACATTAAGTGCATTATATATTCAATTAAAAAATATTTATTGTACTTCTATTGGTGCAGAATATATGGATGTTACTACATTTGAAGAAAAAGAATGGATACAAAAACATCTGGAAATTACAAGTTCAATTAGTGAGCAATTTAATAAGAAAGAAAAAAAGGATATTTTACTAGAATTAATTGCTGCTGAAGGGTTAGAGCGTTATCTTGGAATAAAATTTCCTGGTGCCAAACGTTTTTCTTTAGAAGGAGCCGATTCATTAATTCCGATGTTAAAAGCATTAATCCGTCATGCTATACAGAATGATACTCATGAAATTTTATTAGGTATGGCTCATCGTGGTCGATTAAATGTTTTAGTAAATATTTTTGGGAAAAAATCAAAAGATTTATTTGACGAATTTTCTGGGAAAAATAAACGTGTTATCGGTACTGGAGATGTTAAATATCACCAAGGTTTTTCTTCTAATTTTAAAATATTAGATAGAGAATTACACTTATCATTGGCCTTTAATCCATCTCATTTAGAAATAGTTGGTCCAGTAATTATGGGTTCTGCCCGAGCTCGTCGTGATCGTTTAGCTGCGTTAAACAGTAGTAATATTGTATTACCAATTACTATTCATGGTGATGCAGCAGTAAGTGGGCAAGGAGTAGTGCAAGAAATGTTGAATATGTCTCAAACTAGAGGTTATGAAGTTGGTGGTGCATTACGAATTGTTATTAATAATCAAATAGGTTTTACAACATCTAATCCTGAAGATGCACGTTCAACACAATTTTGTACTGATATAATGAAAATGGCAAAAGCACCTATTTTCCATGTTAATGGCGATGATCCTGAAGCTGTTGTATTTATTACTCTTTTAGCATTAAATTTTCGTAATAAGTTTAAACGTGATGTAGTAATTGATTTAGTGTGTTATCGTCGATATGGACATAATGAAGCTGATGAACCAAGCGTTACACAACCAATTATGTATGAAAAAATTAAAAAACATCCTACAACATGTCAATTGTATGCAAAAAAATTAATTGCAGAAAATATTCTTACTGATAATGAATTAATAGAAATGACGGATTTTTATCGGAAAAAATTAGATTGTGGTGATTCTGTTGTTGATCAATGTTTTTCAATTGATCAGTATTCTTCAATTTGGAAACCTTATTTAAAACATAAATGGAATAATGTTTATCCTATAAAAATTAAAAAAGAAGAATTAAAAGATTTAGCAAAACGTTTAAATAAAATTCCAGAAAAAATTATTATGCAATCACGGGTTAAAAAAATTTATAATGATCGACTTGAAATGGCAAACGAAAAAAAATCGTTTGATTGGGGAGGAGCAGAAACATTAGCCTATGCTACTTTATTAAATAAAGGTATAAAAGTTCGTTTATCAGGAGAAGATGTTAGTAGAGGGACTTTTTTTCATCGTCATGTGGTTATTCACGATCAAAATACTGGTTCAGTTTATATTCCTCTAGATAATATATCTGATAATCAAGGAAAATTTAATATTTGGGATTCTGTTTTATCAGAAGAAGCTGTACTTGCTTTTGAATATGGATATGCATCAGCAGAACCTCGAGCTTTAATTATATGGGAAGCTCAATTTGGTGATTTTGCAAATGTAGCACAAGTAGTTATTGATCAATTTATTAGTTCTGGTGAGCAAAAATGGGGACGTATGTGTGGTTTGGTTATGTTATTACCACATGGATATGAAGGTCAAGGTCCTGAACATTCTTCTGCTCGTTTAGAACGTTATCTACAATTATGTGCAGAAGAAAACATGCAAGTTTGTATTCCATCAACTCCAGCTCAAATTTATCATATTTTACGTAAGCAAGTACTTTGTAATATGCGACGTCCATTGATTATTATGTCACCTAAATCGTTATTACGTCATCCACGTGCAATTTCTAGTTTATCAGAATTAGCAAATGGCACATTTCAATCTATAATTACTGAAAGTGATCTGATAGATATCAAAAATATTCAACGTATTATTTTATGTTCAGGTAAGGTTTATTATGATTTGCTTGAACAGCGTATTAAAAATCAACAAAAAAATATTTTAATTATACGTATTGAACAGATATATCCATTTCCCGATAAAGATTTAAAAAAGGTTTTGGAAGCTTACGAACATGTGCACGATTTTGTTTGGTGTCAAGAAGAACCATTTAATCAAGGAGCATGGTGCTTTATTAAAGATAATATTCGTAAAATAATCCCTAAATATGCTTTATTAAAATATGTAGGACGTGAAGAATCTGCTGCTCCTGCTGTAGGTTATGCGTTTGTTCATCAAACTCAACAACAAATTTTAGTAAAAGATGCATTAGCAATAAATTAATTAAAGGATAATAAATGAATAGAATAGAAATTCTTGTTCCGGATCTTCCAGAATCAGTTTTAGATGCTACAGTTGCAAGTTGGCATAAAAAACAAGGTGATTATGTAAAGCGTGATGAAGTATTAGTAGAAATTGAAACTGATAAAGTAATCCTTGAAGTTTCTGCTATTGATTCAGGTATTCTTGAATCAATTATAGAAAAAGAAGGTGCTACAGTTTCTTCTAAACAATTATTAGGTCGTATTTATTTAACAGATGCTATTCAAAAATCAGTAAAAAAAGAAAAATTAATTGCTTCTAAAGAAAAAATTACATCAAGTTCATTAGAACTTCATAATCTTAGTATGAAAAAAGATAATCATGATTCTTCTTTAACTCCAGCAGTGCGTCGTTTAATTGCAGAACACAATTTAAATCCCTCTGATGTTATAAAAGAGGGAAGTGAAAATGGAATTTTGCGTCGTAATAATATTGAAGAATATGTCAATAAAAAAGAATCATTGACATCAATAAATATAAAAGATAAGAGTTCAATGGTTGACCAATTTTCTTTTGATAAACGAGAAAAGCGTGTAGAAATGACACGTTTACGTAAACGTATTGCGGAACGTTTGCTAGATGCAAAACATAATACGGCAACTTTAACAACTTTTAATGAAGTTAATATGAAAGCTGTTTCTGATTTACGAAAAACTTATGGTGATCATTTTGAGAAAAAGTATGGAGTACGTTTAGGTTTTATGTCTTTTTATGTTAAAGCTGTGATTAAAGCTTTAAAAGATTATCCTGAAGTTAATGCATCAATTGATGGTTCAGATATAGTATATCATAATTATTTTGATATTAGTATTGCTGTTGCTACTGAGAGAGGTTTAGTAACACCTGTATTACGTGATGCTGATACTCTTAGTATGGCTGATATTGAAAAAAATATTAAAGAATTAGCAATTCAGGGACGCGATGGAAAATTGACTATTGAAAAATTACAAGGTGGTAATTTTACTATTACTAATGGTGGGGTTTTTGGTTCTTTGATGTCTACTCCAATTATTAATCCTCCACAAAGTGCTATTTTAGGAATACATGCTATTAAAGATAGACCTATGGCTGTTGATGGTAAGGTAGAAATACTACCTATGATGTATTTGGCATTATCTTATGATCATCGTTTAATTGATGGACGTGAATCTGTAGGTTTTTTGATGATTATAAAAAATATCTTAGAAGATCCAAATCGTTTATTATTAGAAATATAAATAATATTTTTTAGTAATTATATATCGATAAGATATACTAAGTAACGCTTTGATTTATTTTTTGTTAGTTTTAAAGAAGTAATAATATACAAAATTATTTTTTTATTAAAGAAAAAAATGTGGATATAAAATCATGAATTTGCATGAATATCAAGTAAAAAAACTTTTTTTGCGTTATGGATTACCAGTACCAATAGGTTATCTTTGTAAAACAGTAGAAGAAGCAGAAGAAATAACAAGAAGATTCGAAAATAATACTCCTTTAATTTTAAAATGTCAGATACATGCTGGTGGTCGCGGTAAAGCTAACGGTGTAAAAATTGCATATACTACAGAAGAACTTATAACATTTGTTAAAAATTGGTTAGGAAAACGATTAGTAACTTATCAAACAGATATAAATGGACAGCCTGTTAATCAAATTTTGATTGAAGAAGTAACGAATATTAATAAGGAAATGTATTTAGGTGCAATCATTGATCGCAGTATTGGGCGTATTGTCTTTATGGCATCAATGGAAGGTGGAATGGAAATAGAAAAAGTAGCACAAAAAACACCTGAGCTTATCTATAAGTCAATTATTGATCCATTGATTGGTCCTATGCATTATCAGGGACGTGAACTTGCTTTTAAGTTAGGTTTAAATAATCAACAAGTGCAGCAATTTGTAAATATTTTTATACAATTAGCAACAATATTTATTAAATATGATCTAACTTTAATTGAAATCAATCCTTTAGTTATTAATAAAAATGGAGATTTAATATGTTTAGATGGAAAGCTTGTTGTTGATAGTAATGCTATTTATCGGCAAATAGAATTAAAAAATATGCGTGATATCTTTCAGGAAGAACCACGTGAAGTTCATGCATCAAAATGGGGGTTAAATTATGTTGCTTTAAATGGTAATATTGGTTGTATAGTTAATGGTGCCGGTTTAGCTATGGGAACTATGGATATTATTAAATTATATGGTGGACTGCCAGCTAATTTTCTTGATGTTGGAGGTAGTGCAACTAAAGAACGAGTAAAAGAAGCATTTAAAATTATATTATCTGACAATAATGTAAAGGCTATTTTAGTTAATATTTTTGGTGGTATTGTTCGTTGTGATTTAATTGCTGATGGTCTTATTTCAGCAATTAAAGAAATTGGAGTAGAAATTCCAGTAATTGTTCGTTTAGAAGGAAATAATTCTGATTTGGCTATAAAAAAAATAACTTTTAGTAATCTTAAAATTACTATTGCAACTAGTTTGATAGATGCAGTAAAAAAAGTGGTAGCAGTCTCGGAGGTGAGATAAGTAATGTCAATTTTAATTGATAAAAATACTAGAGTAATATGTCAAGGATTTACTGGTAATCAAGGTACTTTTCATTCAAAAGAAGCTATTGCTTATGGAACAAAAATGGTAGGTGGTGTTACCCCGGGTAAAGGAGGAACAATACATTTAGGATTGCCTGTTTTTAATACAGTACGTGAAGCTGTAGAAGCTACAAATGCAACTACATCAGTAGTTTATGTTCCAGCTAGATTTTGCAAAGATTCTATCATAGAATCCATTAATGCTGGTATTAAATTAATTGTAACTATTACAGAAGGTATTCCTGTATTAGATATGCTCATGATTAAAGTTAAGCTAAAAGAAAATAAAGTAAGAATGATAGGACCTAATTGTCCTGGAATCATTACACCAGGAGAATGTAAAATTGGTATTCAACCTGCATATATTCATAAAATAGGTACAATAGGTGTGATATCAAGATCTGGAACACTAACTTATGAGGTAGTAAAACAGATTAGTGATGTAGGATTAGGTCAATCTACTTGTGTTGGTATTGGTGGTGATTCTATTTTGGGTTCCAGTTTTGTTGATATTTTGAAACTTTTTAATACAGATTCAAAGACTGAAGTAATTGTAATGATTGGTGAAATTGGAGGTACAGCAGAAGAAGAAGCAGCAATTTATATTAAAAAACATATTACTAAACCTGTTGTTGCGTATATTGCTGGTATTACAGCACCTAAAAATAAACGTATGGGACATGCTGGTGCAATTATTACTGGCGGAGCAGGTGGAGCAAAAGAAAAGTTTTTTTTATTGAAAAAAGCAGGAGTTATTATAGTAAATAATTTTGTTGAGATTGGAAATGTTGTTAAAAAAATAATCATGAATTTTTAAAAACTATAAATTTTAAGATACTTTTGAATAAGTAAGAATAAAAGAAAAATAGTATGAAAAATAAGGTTTAGATACTTTATGACTAAAATTTATTTTATTATATAAATAAAATTTATATAATTAATATTAATAACTTTATAAAAATATAACCTTTTGATTCTAAAAAAAGTTATTAACTAATTCAATTTCTTTTTTAAGTTTTTTTAATACATGTTCTAATTGTTTTTTTTCATACGGATTGTTGAGATTAATTGGTAATCTTTCTTCAATACCACTACAACCTAAAAGTATTGGTTGTGCAAAAAATTGAGAATATTGATTATCACTATCTACATATGCACATTCAATTATATTACTTTTCCCATTTAACGCATAAACTAATGATAGACAAAATCTGGCTGCAGCTTGCCCCATAGAAAGTGTTGCAGAACCGATGCCTGCTTTACTATGAATAACCTCAGCACCGGCATTTTTAATACGTGTAATCAAAATTTTAATTTCTTCTTCTGTAAGCTTTATATCTTTGATTTGATAAAGTAAAGGTAAAATTGTTTCGGCTGAATGTCCACCAATAACTTTTATTTCTATTTCTTTTGGATTTTTATTTTTTAATTCAGCTACAAATGTATTGGCACGCATAACATCTAATGTTGTTATACCAAATAATTTATTTTTGTCATATGCACCAAATTTTTTTAATACTTGTGCTGCAAGTGGAACTATTGTATTAATAGGATTCGTGATAATTCCAATGAGTGCTTCCGGGCATTTTTGAGCAACATTTTCGATAAGATTATATATAATTTTTGCATTGGTACTCAATAATTCTGAACGTTGTATTTTTTTTTTCCTGCTTATACCTGCTGTAATTAATACTATGTTCACATTTCGTAGTGCAGATGTTATATGATCAGCAGCAAAACCAATTACAATAACATTTGTTGGGATATGACTTAAATCTTTTGCAATACCAGAAATTCCAGGTTTAATATCATAAAGATGTAATTTTGAACCTGATGGAAGTTGATTTTTAAGAAGCAATGCAAGTGCTTGACCGACACCACCTGCCGCTCCTAAAATAGCTATTTTCATTTTTAGTTTTTCCTTACATTATTTTTTTATAAAATATTTTTGTTTTTAATTAATAAAATTTCAGTTAATATTACAACAGTTTTTCAATTTTGATAGTATTTTTTTAAAATAATTTATTATTTTATATGGTATTTTTTTTGCTTAATTTTTAAAATATTGATTTATATATAGTTTGAATAAACTTGGATTATTTTTTTATTTTTTACATTAAATAAAAATAGTATACAAAATATTTTTAGTTTATAAAAATTTTTTATTTTGTATTTTTGTTTTTTATATTTTTTGTTATAATAAAAATTTTAAATTAGATTATTCTTAATAAAACTTAAATTTAAAGTTGTTGTCAATAATATAATCTTAATTATGTAAAATAATGTTTAATAGTTTTAATTTAAGTATCATAATTTAAAATTATTATTTTTGACTTTTTTCCGTTTATAAAATTATAAAAAAAGTTATTTAAAAAACGTTTTTTAGTTATTGTTGTAATAATAATTTTTTATTTATAAAATAATTTTAGATCATAATTTTTTCTGCAAAATTGATATTTAGTATATTTAATTTTATATAAAATTAAAATTATTATTAATTAATTGAATATATACTTTCATTGATTCTTCTTAATAAATTCATTGTAAGTATAAATTAAAATTATAAATGTTTAAATTTAGAATTTATTTTTTAAAAAATATAGATTATTTTTATATTTTAATAGTATTAATAAAATATGTCTGTAATTATTGTAATGTTAAAAATAAATTAAAATTATTTTTCAAATCTAAGGATATCATTTATGAGTTTAAGTAATGTTCCAGCAGGTGTAGAAATTCCTGAAGATATTTATGTAATTATAGAAATTCCAGCACATTCTCATCCTATAAAATATGAAATAAACAAAATTTATGATGTGATTTTTGTTGATCGATTTGTATCTGCCCCTATGTTTTATCCATGTAATTATGGTTATATTAATAATACAATTTCTTTAGATGGTGATCCTATTGATGTATTGGTTCCCACACCTTATCCATTACAATCAGGATCTGTAATACATTGTCGTCCAATCGGTGTTTTACAAATGATAGATGAATCAGGAGACGATGTAAAAGTAATTGCTGTACCTCATTCTAAATTAACAAAACAGTATGAAAATATTCAAGATATTAATGATTTTCCTGAATTATTACGCAGTCAAATTCAACATTTTTTTGAACATTATAAAGATTTAGAAAAAAATAAATGGGTAAAAATAAAAGGATGGGGAAACGTAGATGTGGCTAAAAATGAGATTATTTCTTCTTTTAACCGTGTTATTAAAAAATAAAATAAATATTTTTATAATTTTTTTAAAAATATAAATATAGTAAAATATAATATTAAAAATATTTTTTGAAATTGTATTTAATTTAATTCTTAAATGAATTTTTAATATATTAGTCAACAATATTTTTATAAAAAATAAACTGATTTACCATATTGTTACTGGTTATTGTTTAATAAAGTTAAAAATTATTTATAAAAGTAAAAATTTATTTTTAGATAAAAATAAATTGTCAATTTTTTGAAAAAAATATTATATTTTATTATAATTTTTACTTGTATAATTTTAATATTTTTAATATGTATAAAGGTAGGTATGTGATTTTCTACAATATTTTATTTGTTTTTATGTAAAGAAAAATTTTAATTTAAGATATTTAAAATATAAAAAAACTATCTTAATAATTTTACATGAGTTATTTCTTGTATAAAAATTTTTAATGTAAAATTTGTTATATTTTTAAAAATAACACTTTTAAGTGCTAGATCGTATAGAAATATATGGTAAACTTATTAAAGCATCTTTATAGGAAGAATGAGGTAAAATATCAATAATTTTAATTGCTTTTTCAGCTTCTTTTTTTGCTATTTCTTTAGTATATTCAAGAGAGCCACAGCGTTTCATAGTAATTAATATCGTTTTCAGTAAACCTCTACCATTACCTTTTACAATTGCATTACGAATTAGGGAAGATTCTTTTGAAGATCCTTCTTTCATTGCATGAAGCAATGGTAGTGTTAATTTTCCTTCATTCAAATCATTTCCTATAGTTTTTCCAGTTTGAGTACTATTTGAGTCATAATCCCGAAAATCATCCATTAATTGAAATGCAGTACCAAGGTATTTTCCGTAATGTTGAAATGCTTTTTGTTGTTTTTTGTTTGCTCCAGATACAATTGCTGATGCGTGTGCAGCCACTTCAAATAAGCGTGCTGTTTTATTATATATTATTTGCATATAGGTACTTTCAGTAATATCGGGATTATTACAATTAATTAATTGTAAAATTTCACCTTCGGCTATGATGTTTGTTGCATTAGACATTAATTTTAAAATAGTCATAGAATTCAGGTCTGTCATCATCTGAAACGATCTAGTATACATAAAGTCTCCTACTAATATGCTAGTGGCATTACCAAAAATAGAATTAGCCGTTTTTTTACCGCGTCGCATATTAGATTTATCTACAACATCATCGTGCAATAATGTTGCGGTATGAATAAATTCAACAAGTGCAGCTATGTTAATGTGTTTACCACCTTGATATCCTAAAATTTTTCCTACTAAAATAGAAATAATCGGTCGAATTTTTTTTCCGCCACTAGTAATAATATAGTTTCCTAATTTATTAATGATCTTAATATTTGAATTCAATTGATTCGAGATTATTTTATTAACTGCTTTCATTTCTTTTTCTATTAACTGAATAATTGATTTTAAATTCATTTTCTTAATTCTTGTATAAATTTAATTTTCAAAATAAGACAATATTTTATAAATTTTATATTTTATTATATATTAATTTTATTATATATTGTATTGTATATATATATTATAAATGAATAATTATAAGATATTTTTATTATAATAAAAATCAGATTTTTTTTAGATTTAATCTAAAAATTGTATTTTAAAGTTTTTTCTTGTAATATTAAAATAAAATATTTTAAAAATTTACATTTAATATAAAATTTACTAATAACATAAAATGTAACGATAGTTTTTTTTAAATGGGGTTGATATGTATGCAGTTTTTCGAAGTGGTGGTAAACAATATCGAGTTAGTATTAACGAAATGGTACGCTTAGAAAAGCTAGATATTACTAAAGGTAAAATTTTTGAATTTGATGAAATTTTGCTGATTAGCGATGGTAATTATACTAAAATCGGTTCTCCTTTTATTGAAGGAGCTAAAGTACAAGCTGAAATTATTGCTCACGGGCGTGATAAGAAAATTAAAATTGTTAAATTCCATCGTCGAAAACACAGCCGTAAACAACAAGGACATCGTCAGTGGTTTACGGACGTGAAAATCACTAGTATTGCTTAAAAATAAGGAGAATAAAATTAATGGCACATAAAAAAGCTGGTGGTTCAACACGTAATGGCAGAGATTCAAAAGGAAAAAGATTAGGTGTAAAACATTTTGGTGGCGCATCTGTATTAGCTGGAAATATTATTATTCGTCAAAGAGGGACTGTATTTCATGCAGGTAATAATGTGGGATGTGGACGTGATCATACTTTATTTGCATTAGCTAATGGAAAAGTTAAGTTTGAAATTAAAAAACCTAAAAATCGTAAATATGTTAGCATAATAACTAAATAATTATTTTTTTAAAAAACCCTGCAAAAATCTGCGGGTTTTTTTTTATGAATGATATAAACTTTATTTTTTTGGTATTCTTTAAATTGCACATTATTATTTCATACATCATGTTTTGTATATAAAGAGAAAATATCATGAAATTTATTGATGAAGCAAAAATATTAGTAATAGCTGGTAATGGTGGAAATGGATGCATTAGTTTTCGTCGTGAAAAATATGTTCCTAAAGGTGGACCAAACGGCGGTGATGGCGGTGACGGTGGTGATGTTTATATCTTAGCTGATGAAAATATTAATACTTTGATTGATTATCAATTTAAAACAATTTTTCGAGCTGAGCATGGAAAGAATGGTTATAGCAGTAATTGTACTGGAAAGCGTGGACAGGATGATTTTATCAAAGTACCAATAGGTACTCGTATATTTGATAATTTAAGCAAAAATATAATTGCTGATATGATTTATCATGGTCAATCTGTAAAAGTAGCTCAAGGTGGATTACATGGTTTAGGTAATACTAGATTTAAATCATCTATTAATCGTACTCCACGTAAAAAAACAATGGGTACATCTGGAGAAACAAAAGAATTATTTCTCGAATTAATGTTGCTGGCTGATGTAGGAATTTTAGGAATGCCTAATTCTGGAAAATCTAGTTTTATGAATGCAGTTTCTCGCAAAAAAACAAAAATAGCTGATTATCCATTTACTACTTTAATTCCAAGTTTAGGAGTAGTGCGTGTAGATAGCGAAAATAGTTTTGTTTTAGCTGATTTACCTGGATTAATTCAAGGTGCAGTAAAAGGTGCTGGTCTTGGTATCTTTTTTTTAAAACATTTAGAACGGTGTTCAGTACTTTTGCATTTGATAGATATTCTTCCTATTGACGGTTCTGATCCTTTTGAAAATATAAGAATAATTGATTTTGAACTTAAAAAATATAGTATAGATATGCTAAAAAAACCACGTTATTTGGTATTTAATAAAATTGATTTATTAAATTCTGAAGAGGCCAATAAGCGTGTAAAATCAATAATAAAAAAATTAAACTGGAAAAACAAATATTATATGATTTCCGTAAAAAATAAATTAGGTCTTAAAGAGCTTTGTTGGAATATTATGATGCTGATTCAAAAAAAATGTTTACAAAATTATTCGTATAAAAATAGTCATTTAAATTTGCTATAGATGGATTTGATATTATAATCAGTATTATAAAATCTATATTCTAATATAAAAATAAGTTAAAAAAGGCAACATAATTTATTATTTTAATATATAAATATGATATTTTTTATATAAATATTTTTTTTAATTTTAATAAAGAAGTGATTGTAATTTTTTCCAATAATTTTAAAAATTCAAATTTTTTTATGATAAAAATTAATAATATTTATTTTTTTTTACAAGAAGTCACTAAAAACATAACTATATCAAAATATTTATTATAGAATGATTATTAAATGTATATTTGATAGGATTTTTTATTTTTGATAAATGGTATTTTTGTTGTTTAATGTTTTTTTATAAAAAATAATTTTTTTTTATTGATAATAAAAACCTTGAAAAAATTACTTTTAACATTTTTAGATATAAAATCTACAATAATAAAGAATTTTTTGTAATTTTTTATTTTTATTTGTATAATATATAAAATATGATTTTAAATTACTTAATTAAAAAATACTTTTTAAAAGTATACAAAATTTTGTTTATTTTTAATTATACTTTGAATATTAAATACTTTTTAGTAATTTAGTAATTAAATTTTTATTACTTTAAAAAAAATAATTTTGTTATAGTATGATTTTATTTTAAAGATAAATTATATATTTTTTTTATTTTTTCATAATTTTCTGGTTTTTTTTTAAAGATTTTAATACCTAAATAATTTAAAATAAAACATTTTTTTTAAAAAATGTTTTTCATTTCAGTAAGTACAAGTGCTTTAAATTAATATAAATAAATTATTTTTTATTGCATTATATTAAATCATTTTAATTCGTTCAGAATTATGTAGATTTTAATTTATTATTTATAATTAATATGTATGAAAGATATATTTATATAATTTTTTAAAACCCTTTATTTTATTAAATAAAAAATTGAATTTCATATAAAAAAATGAATAATAAATGCTTATTTTCAATTCTATTATTGCTTAATAAATATACAATTAAAATTGTAAATAATAGAGAGTTATTTTATATTAAATAAATATATATTATAATAATTTTAAATTAAAAATTTACACATTTAAAAAATATCATTAAAAACAACAAAGAAATATATATTTTTTTATAAAATTTATTTTATTATAAGATTTTATTATCTTTAAAAATAAAAAATTAAATAAGTAATTTTTTATAAAAATTAGAGGTATAGATTAATGAAAAAGATACCAATGACGATAGATGGTGAAAAAAAATTACGTAAAGAATTAGAATTTTTAAAAAATATCCGTCGTCCTGAAATTATTTCTGCTATTGTAGAAGCACGTGAACATGGTGATTTAAAAGAAAATGCAGAATATCATGCAGCACGTGAAGAACAAGCTTTTTGTGAAGGACGAATACAAGAAATTGAAGCTAAATTATCTTATTCAGAAGTTATTGATGTTACTAAGATTAAAAATATTGGAAGAATAATATTTGGTGCTACAATTACTATATTAAATATCAATATTAATAAAAATCAGACTTATCGTATTGTCGGTGATGACGAAGCTGATATAAAAAAAAATCTTATTTCGATTAATTCACCTATAGCTAGAGGGTTAATAGGTAAAAATACGGATGATATCGTAAAAATTGTGACACCCGGTGGTGAAGTAAAATATAAAATTTTAAAGGTACAATATATTTGATCATTTTTATTTTATTGGATCTTTTTTATTTTTTTAAAGAAAGTAATCAAGATTGAGATGTATAAATTATTTTAGTATAAAATTTTTTATGTTTTTATGATTTTATATAAAAATCATTTTTTATTGTTTTTTCAAGAATTATAAAGTATTTCAATTTTATTAATTAATGTCTTTTCAACAATTTTTTTTGTCAATAAAAAGTCTAATAAAATTTAGAATTATTTTATAGTAAAATAATTAAATTGTAACATTTTTTTAAAAATATTATTATAAGTATTATTTTTATTAATAAATATATTCGTAAATCATTACAAATCATAAATATTTGTTCTGATTTTAGAAGTTGTAATTTTAAATGATAATATAACACTATGTAGTGTTGTTTTGATAAAAAATAAAATTTATATTTTTTATTTATGTAATTTCTAAAAAAAATATTATTGGAGTTGAAAAAATAAACTGTATTTTTTTTAGAAAAATATTATAATATTAAAAAGTAAAATTTATATAACTAAAAAATTTTTTTTATATATTAATATTGTGTATTTTAAAAATCATATATTGAATAAAACAATAAAATTTTAGATATAATGGTTATTTAATTTCAATTAAAATAGATAATTTTTATTAGAAAAGTAGTCAATTAATATAATTAATTCTTAAAATAAATTTTATCAAAAATACTTTACAGATTAATTTCTCTTAATCATTTATTTTAAAGATAAAACATAATCAATCTTTATAAATTAAATTGATATCAGTTAATTGATATGGTTAATAAAAAAATAGTGATTTTTTATTCCATATATGATTTTTAAAATACACAATATTAATATATAAAAAAAATTAATTTTATAAAAATTTATTACTTAATCTTATTTATTGGTCTTATAATAAAGATTATTATATAAAAATTTAACAAAATATTTTATGAAAAATAAAGAGATTGTTTAAAGTAAATGATTCATAGGTAATTTAAATAAAAGTATATATTTTTTTAGCGACAGTATGTATAAAATATAGTATTCTTTACTTTATATTTATTCAACATAGTTGAAAAAGAGGTTCATCTTTTGAGTGACATGGCGAAAAACCTTATTTTATGGGTAATCATTGCAGTAGTCCTGATGTCTCTGTTCCAGAGTTTTGGTCCTAATGATTCTAATGGTCGTAGGGTGGATTATTCTACATTTATGAATGAATTAATTCAGGATCAGATTCGTGAAGTACGTATTTCTGATCGTGAAATTAATGTCAAAAAAACAGATAATAATCGTTATACAACCTATCTACCAGTCAGAGAAGATCCAAAATTGTTAGATACATTACTTGAAAGACATGTCACAGTTATTGGTGAACCACCTCAAGAACAAAGTTTTTTAGCAACTATTTTTATTTCTTGGTTTCCTATGTTGTTATTAATTGGAGTTTGGATATTTTTTATGCGTCAGATGCAAGGAGGTGGAGGAAAAGGTGCTCTATCTTTTGGGAAAAGTAAGGCGCGTATGTTAACAGAAGATCAGATAAAAACAACTTTTGCAGATGTTGCTGGTTGTGATGAAGCAAAAGAAGAAGTGAGTGAATTAGTCGAATATTTGCGTGAACCAGGACGTTTTCAAAAATTGGGTGGAAAAATCCCTAAAGGGATTTTGATGATAGGACCGCCCGGAACTGGTAAAACTTTGTTAGCTAAAGCAATTGCTGGTGAAGCAAAAGTTCCATTTTTTACTATTTCAGGTTCAGATTTTGTAGAAATGTTTGTTGGTGTAGGTGCATCTCGTGTGCGTGATATGTTTGAACAAGCAAAAAAAACAGCACCTTGTATAATTTTTATTGATGAAATAGATGCTGTAGGTCGTCAACGTGGTGCAGGTTTAGGAGGTGGGCATGATGAACGCGAACAAACTCTTAATCAAATGTTAGTAGAAATGGACGGATTTGAAGGTAATGAAGGTATCATTGTTATAGCAGCAACAAATCGTCCAGATGTTTTAGATCCAGCATTATTGCGTCCTGGAAGATTTGATCGTCAAGTGGTTGTAGGTTTACCTGATGTACGCGGTCGCGAACAAATTTTAAACGTTCATATGCGACGTATACCCTTAGATCCGAGTGTTGATGCTTCAATTTTAGCAAGAGGAACACCAGGTTTTTCTGGTGCTGATTTAGCTAATTTAGTTAATGAAGCTGCTCTTTTTGCAGCACGAGCAAATAAGTCTGTTGTTAGCATGGAAGAATTTGAAAAATCAAAAGATAAAATTATGATGGGTGCTGAACGTCGGTCTATGGTTATGACAGAAAAACAAAAAGAATCTACTGCTTATCATGAAGCAGGTCATGCTATTATTGGACGACTTGTACCAGATCATGATCCTGTTCATAAAGTTACTATTATACCTCGTGGTCGTGCGTTAGGCGTAACATTTTTTTTACCAGAAGGTGATCAAATTAGTACAAGTCGTCAAAAAGTAGAAAGTCAAATTTCAACACTTTATGGTGGAAGATTAGCAGAAGAAATTATTTATGGTGAAGATAAAGTATCTACTGGTGCATCAAATGATATCAAAGTAGCAACTAATCTTGCTCGTAATATGGTTACACAATGGGGTTTTTCTCAAAGATTAGGACCATTGCTTTATGCCGAAGAAGAAACGGAAGTTTTTCTTGGTCGTTCAGTTGGGAAAGCTAATCAGATATCTGATGAAACCGCTCGTCTTATTGATGAAGAAATAAAAGAAATTGTGGATCGAAATTATCAGCGTGCTCGTCAAATTTTGAATGATCATATGGATATTTTGCATGCAATGAAAGATGCATTAATGAAATATGAAACTATTGATGCTCCTCAAATAGATGATTTAATGAATCGTCGTGTTGTTAGAGCTCCAGAAAGATGGGATAAAAATAATTCTATTCCAAAATTCTCATCGCAATCAGATAATCCCTCTTTGACTTAATAGAGCAGGTATAGGTTTTTAAAAGTGCCTTTTTCTTTAGATTGAAATTATATAATTATTAATGATTAAGAATGTTTATTGTGTAGAGTTCCATATTAAATAAAACCCCAGGAAAAACCTGGGGTTTTATTTGTTAGTATTATTTATTTTAAAAGGCAATTATGAAAATTAGTGCAAGAAAAATAAATCTTGATCTTGATGATCCTGTTGTTATGGGAATATTAAATTTAACTCCAGATTCTTTTTTTGATGGTGGAATATATAATCGTTATGAAAACATTTTTCAGCGTGTTGCCAGTATGGTTAAAGATGGTGCATCGATTATTGATATTGGTGGCGAATCAACACGTCCTGGTGCTAGAGAAGTCAATTTACAGGAAGAGCTTGATCGTGTAATTCCTACAATTGAAAAAATAGTTGCTAGATTTGATATTTTGGTTTCTATTGATACTTCTAAAGCTATTGTTATGGAAGAAGCAGCAAAAGCTGGTGTTCATATGATTAATGATATTAGATCATTGCATCAAAAAGGCGCGCTAAAAGCAGCAGCTGAAACTGGTTTACCAGTTTGCATTATGCATATGTTAGGTCAACCTAAAATTATGCAAAAAATAGCAAATTATATAAATGTAATTAAACAAGTAAAAAAATATTTATTAAATGAAATCAAGCGTTGTGAAGAAGGTGGAATTAAAAAAACACGTTTAATTATTGATCCAGGTTTTGGTTTTGGTAAAAATTTGGAGCATAATTATCAATTATTAGCTAACTTAAATGAATTTCATAACTTAGGAGTACCATTATTAGTTGGTTTATCTCGTAAATCTATGATTGGGGAGTTATTGAATATACCATTAGAAGAACGATTAATTGGTAGCGTTACATGTGCGGTTATTGCTGCTATTAATGGAGCAAATATTATTAGGGTGCATGATGTAAAAGAAACTGTACAGGCTATGAAGATTGTTCAGGCCACTCTTTCCAGAAAAAGAAATAAATAATTATGAATAAACGCAAATATTTTGGAACTGATGGTATTCGTGGAAAAGTAGGAGAAAATCCAATTACTCTTGATTTTGTTTTAAAATTAGGTTGGGCAGCTGGGAAGGTTTTAGCTCGGAATGGTTCTCAAAAAATTATTATAGGTAAAGATACACGTATTTCAGGTTATATTTTAGAATCTTACTTAGAAGCAGGTCTTGCTGCAGCTGGATTATCAGCTGAATTGACAGGTCCTATGCCAACACCAGCAATTGCTTATTTGACCCGCATATTTCGTGCGGATGCAGGCATTGTTATTTCAGCTTCACATAATCCTTATTATGATAATGGTATTAAATTTTTTTCTATTGATGGAACTAAATTACCAGACGATATCGAAGAAGCGATAGAGGCAGAAATAGAAAAACCGTTTATTTGTGTAAAATCTGTAAAATTAGGGAGAGCAAGTCATATTGTTGATGCTGCTCGACGTTATATAGAATATTGTAAAGGTACTTTTCCACGTCATCAAACTTTAAATGGATTAAAAATTGTTTTAGATTGTGCTAATGGTGCAACATATCAGATTGCACCAAATGTTTTGAGTGAACTTCAGGCGGAAGTTATTGCAATTGCTTGTGAGCCTAATGGTCTTAATATAAATGATGGTTGTGGTGCAACTGATGTATCTATGTTGCAGAAGTATGTTGTAAAAGAAAAAGCTGATCTAGGACTTGCATTTGATGGTGATGGTGATCGAGTAATCATGGTGGATCATCGAGGCAATAAAATAGATGGTGATCAAATTCTTTATATTATTGCTCGTGATGCACTTCGACAAGGTGAGTTACGTGGTGGTGTTGTTGGTACTTTTATGAGTAATATCGGATTAGAATTAGCATTAAAACAATTAAATATTCCGTTTATTCGTACAAAAGTAGGTGATCGTTATGTTTTTGCAAAACTAAAAGAGCAAGGTTGGCGTTTTGGTGCTGAAAATTCAGGACATATTATTTTGCTTGATAAGACAACAACAGGTGACGGTATTATTGCTGGTCTACAAGTATTAAGTGCAATGATTCGCAATGATATGAGTCTTTATGATCTTTGTTATGAAATGGAATTAATTCCTCAAGTATTAATAAATATAAATTTTTCTGGTACACATAATCCATTAGATAAAAAAGATGTTTTAAATGTTGTTAAACAAGTTGAGAAGGAATTAGACGGTAGAGGAAGAGTTTTATTACGCAAATCAGGTACAGAACCTTTAATTCGTATTATGGTAGAAGGTGAAAATGAACAACAACTTACTATCATGGCTAATCGTATTGCAGATGTAGTAAATCAAGTTAAATAAATGAATGTACTTTTTAATAGGATACGTGAACTGATTATTTTTATGATTTATCTGGTAATCTTAAATTACATTAATTTATTAATTGATTTTTATTTTGTTTTAGAAAAATAGATGTTGTATCTTAAATAAAATAATAAAATAAAATCATCTTGATTCTTAAGTATGGTTTGGATAAAATCTATTATCAGTAATTCATTTAATTAATTTTACTTGTAAATGCCAATAGAGTAATTTATTTGTCTTTTATTAAAAATAGGTTGTCGGTTATGTATTTAACTATTTTGTTTATTTTTTTGTTAATTTCAATATCTTTAATTGCTATAATTATTTTACAACAGGGAAAAGGTGCTGATAATATTGGACCTGCATTTAACGTAGCTACTTCTACAACATTATTTAGCTCATCAGGATTAAATAAATTTATGATCTTAATGACTGTAATTTTTTCAACATTATTTTTTATCATTAGTTTAATTTTAGGAAATTTAACATCTCAGAAAAATACCATTTTCAATCATTGGGACAATATTGTCGAACCTTCAAAAGATGAAGAATTAAATAAATTAGTATCTCCTACATTACCAACAATTGATGTCCCTAAAAATTAAATGAAAATTAAAGTAAATTTAGATGATATAAAAATTATTTTTTCTAGCATTTTTGTGGCCGAGGTGGTGAAAATGGTATACACGCTATCTTGAGGGGGTAGTACCTTATAATATAGGTATGCGGGTTCGAAACCCGCCCTCGGCAAAATTTAAAAAGAAAACTTGCATGTTTTATATTACAATACTATAATAAATAAAATTTTTAGACGCGGGATGGAGCAGTCTGGTAGCTCGTCGGGCTCATAACCCGAAGGTCGTTGGTTCAAATCCAACTCCCGCAACCATTTATAATCTATGTAAATTTTTATAAAAATTTTTATGATTCTTAAAATTCAAAGTATATAAAAATAGATTTAATATATTAGAAATATGATGAAAATTATATAAAATTTTTTAAGATATTTAGCAAACTTTTATGAGTATAAAGAACACTGGGCTATTAGCCCTTTTTTTTATGGTGTATCTTGTATGAGATATTTTTTATAAATTGTAGCAAAAAATAGAATTAATACTTTTATGTTATTGGTAATAAATAAAACTTATTTTTGAATTTGTAAGCGAATTATGGATATATTTAAAGTTGATCATAAAAATAATACAATTGTAAATGATAAAACGCATTTTGATTATTAGTTAAATGCAGTATTAAATATTAAAGACATACTATTATTAATCTATAATTCAAAAATTTTTACATCAAGTGCTCTATCTATTTTTTTGCCTTATACGTTATTAAAATTTTATTAGTAAAAAATAGTATTAAAATATTAATATAGAATTCTTTTAAATGTCAAAATATTCTAAAATCTATTTAATGCAATGGTTAAACTTATATATAGATGATTATAAGATGATCACAATTTAGTATTTGTATTGAATAATATCTAAAAAGTGAGCTTAGTACCCAACTTTTTATAAAGTTTCGAGGCAACTAGAATGAATAAAGAAGTTCTAGCTGTTGTCGAGGCGGTTTCTAATGAGAAATCTCTTCCTCGTGAAAAAATATTTGAGGCACTTGAAACCGCTTTAGCAACAGCTACCAGAAAAAAATATGCACAAGAAATTGATGTTCGTACTAATATTAATCGAAAAACAGGAGATTTTGATACATTTCGACGTTGGTTAGTCGTAAATGAAGTCACTCAACCCACACTTGAAATTACATTAGATGCTGCAAAATTTGAAAATTCAAAAATTAATTTAGGGGATTATGTAGAAGAACCAATAAAATCAGTTATTTTTGACAGAATTACAACCCAAACAGCAAAACAAGTGATTGTTCAAAAAGTACGTGAAGCTGAAAGAGCCATGGTTGTCGAAAAATTTCGTGAACGAAAAGGTCAAATTATTACTGGAGTAGTAAAAAAAGTTAATCGTGAAAATATTATTTTAGATTTAGGTCATAATGCAGAAGGTGTGATTTTAAGAGAAGATATGTTACCACGTGAAAATTTTCATGCTGGCGATCGCTTGCGTGGTGTATTGTATGCTTTACGTCCAGAAGCTAGAGGAGCACAATTATTTATTACACGGTCTCGAACTGAAATGTTAATTGAATTATTTAAAATTGAAGTATCTGAAATTAACGAAGAGATTATTGAAATAAAAACTGCTGCTCGTGATCCTGGTTCACGTGCAAAAATTGCTGTTAAAACCAATGATAAACGTATTGATCCAATAGGTGCTTGTGTTGGTATGCGTGGTGCAAGGGTGCAAGCAGTATCAAGTGAACTTGACGGTGAGCGTATTGATATTGTACTTTGGGATGAAAATCCTGCACAATTTGTTATTAATGCTATGGCGCCTGCTGATGTAATTTCTATTGTAGTCGACGAAGATAAGTGTACGATGGATGTTGCTGTTGAAAGTAATAATTTACCGCAAGCAATTGGTCGTAATGGTCAAAATGTTCGTTTAGCTTCTCAATTATTAAAAAATCATCGCAGTGATAACAGATGGGAATTAAATATTATGACTACAGAAGAACTTCAAGCTAAACATCAGGAAGAAGCATATATATCTATTAATACTTTTACTAAATATCTTGATATTGATCAGAAATTTGCTTCTCTTCTTGTTGAAGAAGGTTTTTCTACATTAGAAGAATTGGCTTATGTACCAATCGATGAATTATTGGAAATTAAAGGTCTTAATGAAAAAACCATTCAAGTATTACGTGAAAAAGCAAAAGCTGCATTAACTACATTAAAATTAGTTAAGAAAAAAAATATGAGAGGAGATAACAATCAACCAACTGATCATTTATCAAAATTATGGTTTGTGAATGAGTCATTAGCAATCAAGCTTGCCAATCATGGTATTTTTACGCTAGAAGATCTTGCTGAACAAGGTATTGATGATTTAAAAGATATTGAAAAAGGTATGGATGATGCACAAGCTGGTGAAATTATTATGGCAGCACGTAATATTTGTTGGTTTGGAAATGATTCAAAATAATTTGTAGCAGGAAGGAATAGAATGACAGATAAAACTGTAAAATCATTAGCAACAGAAATTCAAACTTCAGTAGAATGGTTAATACAAAAGTTTGCAATTGCAGGAATAAAAAAAACTGAAAATGATGCTGTTTCTCAAAAAGAAAAAGAACATTTACTTGCATATTTAAATCATGAAGATGGCACTATAAGTTCGCAGACTGGTAAATTAATATTACAGCGAAAAATTCGTAGTAAGTTGAGTATTCCTGGTATCGGGGGAAAAAGTAAATCAGTAAACATTGAAGTACGTAAAAAGCGCACATATCTTGATCGTGATTTATTAGAAAAAGATCATATAGAAGAAAAAGTGCATCATGGAATAGAAAAAAAAATAAACTTTGAAGTAATAGAAAAAGATACAATAAAAGAAAACAAAAATAATCAAAAAATAGCTAAATTTTATCAATCTTCTTCTATTCTTTCTAAGAAAAAGAAATTTGAAATGCAGACAGTCGATCTAAAATGTCATAATAAAGAAGAAATAAAGAAACGTAAGGTTGAATTTGATTCTAAACGTCTTACTGAAAAAGTGTGTCATATAGCAGAAGATAACTCTACTCTTTGGAATAGTAGTAATGATGTCAATTGTCATGAAAAATATCATCTTACAACTTATCGACATGCCCGTGCAGCTCAAGATGAAAATGATGTTCAAGAAGAAGGTCGTCGCACTCGTTCTCGAGGCAATAAAGTTGTTCGACAGAAAAAAAATTATAAACATTCAGAAAAATCTGCTCGTGAAGAAGAACGAGTGGTTCGCATTAGCAAAAATAAAGTTAAACAGAAAAAAACTAGTATTTTGCAGCAAAGTTTTACCAAACCTGTCACGGTAATTAACCGTGATGTTGTGATTGGTAAAACTATTTCTGTTTTTGAATTGGCTAATAAAATGGCTATTAAAGGTTCAGAAGTTATTAAAAAAATGATGAAGATGGGGTTAATGGTAACGATTAATCAAGTACTGGACCAAGAAATAGCACAGATTGTAGCAGAAGAGATGGGGCATAAAGTTATTTTACGTTGTGAAAATGAATTGGAAAAATTATTTTTGCAGAATCCTAATAATACTGGGGTTTTATCTATAAAAGAATCAAGAGCTCCAATTGTAACAATTATGGGTCATGTTGATCATGGTAAGACTTCATTGCTTGATTATATTCGTTCTACTAAAGTTACTAATGAAGAAGCAGGTGGAATTACACAGCATATAGGTGCGTATCATGTTAAAACAGATAAGGGTATAATTACTTTTTTAGACACGCCAGGACATGCTGCATTTACTGCAATGCGTGCGCGTGGTGCCCAAGTAACAGATATTATTGTTTTAGTAGTTGCTGTAGATGATGGTGTAATGCCTCAAACAATAGAAGCCATTCAACATGCTAAAGCGGCAAATGTTCCAGTTGTTGTTGTATTAAATAAAATAGATAAAAATGAAGGTGACGTAGAACATATAAAAAATGAACTTTCAAAATATGGTATTCTAACTGAAGAATGGGGTGGTGAAAATCAATTTATTAAAGTTTCAGTGAAAAAAGGTATAGGTATTAATGAATTATTAGAAGCTATTTTATTACAAGCTGAATTATTAGAGTTAAAAGCAGTGCATACTGGTATGGCTAATGGTGTTGTCATTGAAGCTTATCTGGATAAAGGTCGAGGTCCGGTTGCTACTATTTTAGTTCAAGAAGGTAAATTAAATAAAGGAGATTTTGTATTATGTGGTTTTGAATATGGACGCATTAGGGGAATGCGTAATGAATTAGGAATAGATATTGATACTGCTGGACCATCAATGCCAGTCGAAATTTTAGGTTTATCAAATATACCTTCAGTAGGTGATAAAATAACAGCAGTAAATAATGAAAAAAAAGCACGCGAAGTTGCACTTTATCGTCAAAGTAAAGTTAGGGAAGTTAAATTAGCACATCAACAGAAATCAAAATTAGAAAAAATGTTTGATAATATAAAAGATTCTAAGATTACTGAATTAAATATTGTATTAAAAACTGATGTACAAGGTAGTTGTGAAGCAATTTCTAATACTTTAGAAAAATTATCAAATGATGAAGTAAAAATAAAAATTATTGGTTCTGGTGTTGGGGGGATTACAGAGAGTGATGTTACATTAGCTTCCGCTTCTAATGCGATGATTATTGGTTTTAATGTTCGGGCAGATGCAAGTGCAAAAAAAAATATTGAAACTGAAAATTTAGAGTTACGGTATTATTCTATAATTTATCATCTTATTGATGAAATCAAAGAAGCTATGTTCGGAATGATAACACCTAAATATCAACAAAATGTTATTGGTTTAGCAGAAGTACGGAATGTTTTTAAATCACCAACATGTTTTTCAATTGCCGGTTGTATGGTACTTGAAGGTATAATTAAACGTAATAATCCTATTCGTGTTTTACGAGATAATATTGTTATTTATGAAGGTGAATTAGAATCATTACGTCGATTTAAAGATGATGTCAATGAAGTCAGAAATGGTATGGAATGTGGGATTGCCATAAAAAATTATAATGATGTACGTTTTGGTGATATAATAGAATTATTTGAAGTTATTCCAGTTAAAAATTTTATTAAAGTTTAATATTTTTATATGAAATTTTTTATAAAATATTGATATAACATTAATCATTTTTAGAAAAAATCATAAAACTTTTAAAAATATAAATTTTTTAATTGAAATCAATTATATATTTTTTATTAAAAAATTTTAAAATTTATATAGTAATATTATTGTAACATTATTTATTATAATAATTTAGTTTATGATGTATTTGTTTGTTTTGATGCCTGAGTGAGGAAAATGTTATTATGGTAAAAGAATTTGACCGTGCCCAACGTGTTGCTCAGGAAATACAAAAGAAAATTTCAATTATTCTATATAGAAGAATTAAAGATCCACGTATTAAAACAGTTACAATTTCCGGGATCAAAGTTTCACGTGATTTGCAATATGCAAAAGTATTTGTAACTTTTTTCAATATGTTAAATATAGAAAATAAAATTGATGATATAAAAAATGGTATTTATGTATTAAATGGCGATATGTCAAAACGAATTCGTTCTTTGTTGGGTAAATCAATGTCTTTACGTATTGTTCCTAAATTAACTTTTTTTTATGATAATTCTTTGGTTGAAGGAATAAAAATGAATAATTTGTTAAAAAAAATTATACATGACGATAAACAACGTAGTAAGAATAATATTATTAAAGAGCAAAATTAATGAGGCGTAATTATTCTCGTACAGTTGATGGTATATTATTGTTAGATAAACCAAAAGAACTTTCATCTAATATAGCTTTACAAAAAGTACGACGCTTATTTAATGCTAAAAAAGCTGGACATACTGGATCACTTGATCCCTTAGCAACAGGAATGTTGCCGATTTGTTTAGGTAAAGCAACTAAATTATCACAATTTTTGCTTAATGCAGATAAATATTATCGTGTTATTTGTCGTTTAGGACAACGTACTAATACTGCTGATTCATATGGCAAAATTATTTCTGAACGTCAAGTTAATATCACAAAAGAACAACTTGATAAAGCGTTAGATAAATTTCGTGGTCATTTAATGCAGATTCCTTCTATGTATTCTGCACTTAAATATCGTGGTATACCTTTTTATAAGTATGCCCGTCAAGGTATTACTCTTAAACGCACATGCAGAGCAATTACTATTTATGATTTAAAACTTATACGATGGGAAAAAAATGAAGTTGAATTGGATATTTTTTGCTCTAAAGGGACTTATATCCGAACTATAATTGATGATTTAGGTGAATTATTAGGCTGCGGTGCTCATGTAGTTTATTTAAGACGTATAAAAGTAGGCAGTTATCTTAGTAAATCTATGGTAACATTAGAACAGTTAAATTCTTTGAAAAACCAGTATCAATTGGAAAAGAATAGTGAAGAAAAAATAGATTTATTTTTATTGCCTATAGATACAGCTGTAGATCATTTTCCAGAAATTAATATTTCTAAAAATATTGCAATTTGTTTTAAACAAGGACAATCAATTTTCATTGATAATCATTCATTTGTAAATGGTAATATAGTAAGGGTTACTGAAGGTAATATGCATAAATTGATTGGTGTTGCAAAAATTAATGAAAAAAAAGGTATTGTTCCTTTTTGTGTAATTTTAAAAAATGTTTAATAAGATTTATTTTCCATCTTGTTTTATAATTAATTTAAGCGTAAAATAGATTGCAATCTATTTTATAGAAAGCTGCATTAGAGATCAGTTTTTTATTATTTTTGAAGAGAAAATTTTGGGGTTATTATATGTCTCTAAGTATTGTAGTAAAAGCTCAAATTATTAAGCAATATAGTCTTAATAAAAATGATACTGGTTCTAGTGAGGTTCAAATTGCTTTATTAACAGAAAAAATAAATGATTTACAAAAGCATTTTTTGCAACACAAAAAAGATCATCATAGTCGTCGAGGATTATTGAAAATGGTTGCCCAGCGACGTAAACAATTAAATTATTTAAAATATAGAAATCTTATTTCTTATAGTAAACTTATTGAAGGTTTAGGATTACGTCGTTAATAAGTGATCCATAAAAATTATGGGGCGTTCTGCCCCTTTTTTATAGAAAAAGATATTTTTATTAAATTACAATCATATGAAATTTTTATAAAATAAATTATAAAAAAATTGTTTTTTTATAATGATTATATTTAAAATTACTTTTTTCTATAGTTCGTATTTAATCTTAAAAAGAATTAAGATTAAATAATTTAATTTTTCTTTAATCATGAGGAATGTAGAAGAATGTTGGCATTGGTGTTATTATATCAATAATTAGTTACTAAAAAAGGTGTTATTTTGCTGAATCCTATTGTTCGTAAATTTCAATATGGTCAACATACCGTTATCATGCAAACTGGCTTAATGGCTCGTCAAGCAAGCGGTGCGGTAATTGTTAATATAGACGATACAGTTGTATTCGTCACTGTTGTTGGACAAAAAAAAGTAAAAGAAGGGCAAAGTTTTTTTCCATTGACTGTTAATTATCAAGAAAGATCATATGCCGCTGGTCGTATCCCAGGCAGTTTTTTTCGTCGTGAAGGGCGTCCTAGTGAAGGGGAGACGCTTATTGCGCGTTTAATTGATCGTCCTCTTCGTCCATTATTTCCTAAAGGTTTTCTGAATGAAGTCCAAATTATTGCTACAGTGATTTCAATTAACCCTCAAGTAAATCCAGATGTAGCTGCACTTATTGGTGCTTCTGCTGCATTATCATTATCTGGTATACCATTTAATGGTCCAATTGGTGCAGCAAGAGTAGGTTATATTAATAATGAATATGTTTTAAATCCTACTGTTGATCAATTAAAAAATAGCAGTTTAGATTTAATTGTAGCAGGTACAACTCATGCAGTTTTAATGGTAGAAGCTGCAGCTAATTTGTTATTGGAAGAAAAAATATTAGATGCAATTTTTTTTGGTTATGAAGAACAACAAATTGTAATTGATAACATCAATAAATTAGTAATGGAAGTTGGAAAAGAAAAATGGGATTGGAAACCGAAAGTTACAAATGAGGAATTATATAATCGTATTAAAAAATTAGCTGAAAAAAGATTAGATGATGCGTATCGGATTGTTCCAAAACAAGAACGTCATATTAATATTCTTGCAATAAAAGAAGAAGTTATTAATACAATTTTAGAAACAGACAATTCTTTAAATTGTGATGAAATAAATGCAATTCTTTCAGAAATAGAGAAGAAAGTTGTCCGTATTCGTGTGTTAAAAGGTGAAAAACGTATTGATGGAAGAGAAAAAGATATGATACGCACATTGGATGTACGTACTGGAGTATTGCCAAGAACGCATGGTTCGGCATTATTTACTCGAGGAGAAACCCAAGCTTTAGTTACAGCAACTTTAGGTACAGAACGTGATGCTCAGATTATGGATGAATTAATTGGTGAATCTAGTGATCATATTTTATTTCATTATAATTTTCCACCTTATGCAGTAGGTGAAATAGGAATAGTTGGTTCGCCAAAACGTCGTGAAATTGGGCATGGACGTTTAGCTAAACGTGCTATGTTAGCAGTTATGCCTAATCAATTTGAATTTCCGTATACTATACGTGTAGTATCAGAAATTACTGAATCTAATGGATCTTCTTCTATGGCTTTCGTATGTGGTGCATCACTTGCATTAATGGATGCAGGTGTTCCAATAAAAAGTGCAGTAGCTGGTATTGCAATGGGATTAGTAAAAGAAAATGATAAATTTGTTGTACTTTCAGATATTTTAGGTGATGAAGATTATTTAGGTGATATGGATTTTAAAGTTGCAGGTAGCCGTGAAGGTATAAGTGCTTTGCAAATGGATATTAAAATTGAAGGTATTACTCAAAAAATTATGAAAATTGCTTTAAATCAAGCAAAAAGTGCTCGTTTAAATATTTTAAGTGTTATGGAAAAAACTATTAAGCAACCTCGTGAAGAAATTTCTAAATTTGCGCCCCGTATTCACATAATTCAAATTAACCCTGATAAAATTAGGGATGTAATTGGTAAAGGTGGTTCTGTCATTAGATCATTAGCTGAAAAAACTGGTACTATTATTGAAATTAATGATGATGGTACAGTAAAAATTGCTGCAACAGATAGTTATAAAGCAAAAGATGCTATTTGTCGTATTGAAGAAATTACAGCAGACATTGAAGTTGATCGTATTTATCATGGAAAAGTTACACGTATTGTTGATTTTGGTGCTTTTGTGGCTATTAGTAGCAGTAAAGAAGGTTTAGTTCATATTTCTCAAATATCAGAAAAACGCATTGAAAAAGTGATAGATTATTTAAAGTTAGGACAAGAAGTTGCAGTGAAAGTATTGGAGATTGATCGACAAGGTCGAATTCGTTTAAGTATCAAAGAAGCAATTCGTATTACAAAAAAACACTAAAAATATATATTTTTTAACGTTAATATTAAAATTTTGATATAATATTTTAAATATTAAAGTAATTTTATATGGTAATTTATAGTATGTTTTTATATATAAAAATTATTTTTTAAAATTGTTATTTTTAGTTATTCCTGATTCAGGAGCGTATTGGTTTTTTATATTCATATTTTTAATTTTTTTTAGTAAGGTAAAAATTATTTTTAATATAAGTTTTATTTATCTATTAGTATTATTAGTTACTAAATTTATTTATTGATTCAATGGTAATTAAGAAAAATTCTTGTACTCATGCAGGTAATTTTATTATATTAAGTTAGTAGGATGTATTTTATAATATAGGTTAATCAAGAAATTAAAGATATTATTATTTTTTTCCATTCTTTATCATAAATTGATAAAGGTTTATTTTCATTTAGTATATAATTTTGAACCAGTTCACACTTTAATAAAAATAATAAATTTTTCAAAGAGTTATGTAAACTGGTCACATAATACATGAGGCAATTTTACATGACTAGTCAGACTGAAGTATCTTTTGCTGAATTAGGTTTATCAGCATCAATTCTTTCTGCATTAAACGACCTTGGTTATCAGAAACCATCTCCAATTCAAGAAAAATGTATTCCGTATTTATTAAATGGATGTGACGTATTAGGTATGGCACAAACTGGCAGTGGTAAAACAGCAGCTTTTAGCTTACCATTGCTTCATAATATAGATCTCACATTAAAATCTCCTCAAGTTTTAGTATTAGCACCAACACGTGAATTGGCTTTACAAGTAGCAGGAGCGATGGGTGATTTTTCTAAACATATTTATACAGTTAATATTGTAGCACTTTATGGTGGTCAGCGTTATGATACTCAGTTGCGTGCATTAAAACGTGGATCTCATATTGTAGTTGGTACACCTGGTCGTTTATTAGACCATTTAAGACGTGGTACTTTAAAATTATCTCATTTACGTGGTTTAGTTATTGATGAAGCTGATGAAATGTTACGAATGGGTTTTATAGAAGATGTTGAAAATATTATGGGTCAAATTCCTACTACACATCAAACTATATTATTTTCTGCTACAATGCCTGAAGCAATTCGTCGTATTACTCGTCGATTCATGAAATCACCTAAAGAAATCAATATTCAATCTAATATAAAAACACGTCCTGACATTAATCAAAGTTATTGGTTTGTATATGGAATACGTAAAAATGAAGCTTTGATTCGTTTTTTAGAGGCAGAAGATTTCGATGCTGCAATTATTTTTGTTCGTACTAAGAGTACTACAATAGAAGTTTCTGAAATACTTGAAAAAAGTGGTTATAATAGTTCAGCCTTAAATGGTGATATGAATCAAGCTTTACGTGAAAAAACATTAGAACGTTTCAAAAATGGTCGTCTTGATATATTAATTGCTACTGATGTTGCAGCTCGTGGGTTAGATGTAGAACGTATTAGTTTGGTAATAAATTATGATATACCTATGGATGTAGAATCCTATGTTCATAGGATCGGGCGTACTGGTCGAGCGGGTCGAGCTGGCCGTGCTCTTTTATTTGTTGATCATCGAGAACGTCGATTATTACGAAATATTGAACGCAATATTAAACAGTCAATTGTAGAAGTCAAGTTACCTAGTTCAGTATTTTTAAGTGAACGCAGACAAAGTAAATTTTTAGAAAATATAAAAAAACAATTAAAAAGTTGTGATTTAGAAAAATATCGGGCATTAATTACTAAATTAGTTTCTAACAAAGAAATAGATCTTGAAACTTTAGCTTCTGTTTTGTTAAAGATAGCACAAGGTGATAGACCTTTGATATTGCCTCCAGATCCTGTTATTCGTCGTTCACGAAGTAGTAGTGAATTTAATACTCGTGAATCACGTCGTTTGAATAACAATTTTATTGAGCGTAATACACGTCGTGAACGAAGAAAGATTGGTAACATGGAATTATATCGCATTGAAGTTGGGCGTGATGATGGTGTTGAAGTACGTCATATTGTTGGTGCAATTGCCAATGAAGCTGATATTAGTAGCCGATATATCGGTAATATTAAATTGTTTGCTTCACATTCAACAATAGAATTACCAAAAGGTATTCCAAATGCATTATTACATCATTTAACACGTACTCGTATTTTGAATAAGCCAATACAAATGCAATTATTAGGTGAAGTAAAAACTGCTGATGGTTAAGAAATAATAAAATTTAAAAATCTTTAAATAGTTAATTTTAATATTTTTATTTATAAAGTCATATTTTTTATTTTGTTTTTTTAATTGTTCAGTCATTAATTGTTAAAAATATAATTTTATATTAATTTTGCATACTTAAGATTTTTTATCATACAAGGTAATTTACAGTTATTATTTTTAAATTTAATAAGAAATTATACAAAATTAACTTTTGTTCTGAACGAAAATTTGTATTAAGTAAGTGTATTTATCATAATAAATATAAATATTATTAATTTCGGTATTTAAATTATTTTTATATAAACTTTTTAAGTTTAATATATTTTATCTATGAATTTTTCTTTGTTTCTTATAATTATTAAAATAAATATTTTTTTCTACATTAAAAGTATGTTATATTAATTTTAATGAAGTTTTAATTATTATTTTTTTATATAAAATTTTATGATATATATTAAAAATAATTTTTTATTATAGAGTTTTTTGTATGTTAAAAAAAAATTCATTGGAGATATATATTTTAGTATAAGTATAATTCTTTTAATTAATTATCAATATTTTTAGTAAATTTTTACATATAAAAAAATTGTCAAAATTTTATCCGATTATAATTGCTTACTTATAAAAATTAAAATTTTATTGACGATATATTAATAATAAAATACTAAATCCTAACAAAATTAAACTAGGTAATGTTGCCGCAATTAATGGAGATAAACCATAGACCAAACTTAAATTACCAAAACTATTATTTAAAAGATAAAAAATAAATCCACCTGAAATCCCAATTAATACTCTTCCTCCTATCGTTCTGACCTCACGTAGTGGACCAAAAATAAATGATAATGCTAGAAAAATCATACAAGCTACAGAAAGTGGTGATATTATTTTTTTCCACATACTTAATGTATATGCTGCAGCTTCTTGTTGGGTTTCTTTAAGATAATTAATATATTTATATAAATTACTTATGGTTAATGAATCGGGATTAAGAGAAACAATTTCTAATTTTTCTGGATTTAAATTTGTTTTCCATTCCATTAATAAATAGTGAAAACTTAGAATTTCTTTTTTGTTTTTGATGAATGCTTTATTGACTTCTATTAATTCCCATTGACCAGTACTATGGTTATAGTAACCTGAATTAGCAAAAATAATTTCTTTTAATTTTTTTTCCGTGTCTAGTTTGTAAATAGAAATTTCTTTTATTTTATTTTTATTAATAATATGTTTAATATAAATAAAATTATTACCATCTTTAGCCCATAATCCACGTTCTGTCATCATTAGCGATTTTCCAATAATTTTTTCAGTTCGATAATTACGAGCCCATTTTTCTGCAGAAGGTGCGATCCATTCACCAATAATCATTGTTAGGATCATTAAAGGAACAGCGATCTTCATTACTGATATCCCAATTTGTAATCGAGAAAATCCTGCAGCTTGCATAACTATTAGTTCACTACGTGAAGCTAGTGTTCCTAATGTAATTAATGTACCTAAAAGTGCTGCCATAGGAAAAAAGATTTCTATATCTTTTGGAATCGTTAATAAAGTAAAAATTCCTGCATTCCAAATTGTATAAGATCCATTTCCTACTTTTTTAAGTTGTTCTACAAACTTAATGATTCCTGATAATGAAATTAATACAAAAATTGTGATTAAAATTGATGAAGCAATAGTACGTCCGATATATTTATCTAAAATACTTAACATTATTATGTATTTCCTCTAGAAAATTTGGATCGCATTCGACGTATAGTAGATATATCCCAAATATTTAATATAATTGCTAATGTTAAAAAAGAAAAATTAACTAACCATAGAGCTATTTTTGGATCTATTTCTCCTTTTTTTGCACTAGCATGTAATGTGCTTTGTAATAGAAAAAACAAGAGATACAGTAACATCGCCGGTAATATACTTAAAAGTTTACCTTGTCTTGGATTAACTTCACTTAATGGAATAACTATTAAATTCATAATAAGAATAGAAAAAACTAAAGTTAAACGCCAATGAAATTCAGCTTGTGATTTAATATCTTTACTATTCCATAATTGTAACATATTTTTTTGTTCAATATTTTTATTTGTAATTTTTGTTTTCTGAGTATCAATAATTGCTTTATATTTTTCAAAATCAGTTATTTTAAAATCACGTAGTATAGCTGTGCCTTCATAACGTGTTCCTTTATTTAGTAAAAAAATTTTGTTTCCCTTTTCATCTTCATTGATATGTCCACTTTCTGCAATTACTACAGAAGGGCGTTTTTTATTGATTGGTCGTAATTGTGCTATGAAAATATGACTGAAATTTTTTCCTTTGATATCATTAATGTAAATCACAAGATTTTGATCTTTCGTTGTTTTGAATTGTCCTTCTGCCATGGTTGTTAAATTAGGATTTAATTTAGAATTAGATATTGCTTTTTCTTGATATTGTACTGACCATGGTAGCATCCAATTTACATTTATTATTGCAATTAAAGTAGTAAATAATGTTAAAATTACAGCAGCGATTATTAATACTTTTTTGCCTAAACCACAAGCATGCATAACAATAATTTCATTGTCAAAATATAATTTACTATATGTTATTAACAATCCTAAAAATAAGCTTAATGGTAAAATTAATTGGGCCATTTCTGGAATGCCTAGACCCAGAAGAGGAAAGATTAAATTTAAAGAAATATTACCCTGAACTGCCGAACTTAAGATGCTAATTGTTTTTTGGCTAAAAAAAATAAAAATCAAAATAAAAATTATTGCAAGCTGTTTTTTTAGTGTTTCTTTTACTAAGTATAGGATGATAATCAAATTAATTAAACCTGTAAAAACTTTTTTTCTAAAAATTATTATTTTTTATTAATAAATTAATTATAGTATCTTTATGATTAATTTAAAAAATATTTAAATATATGATTTTAAATATATGATTTTAAATCAATAAATATTTGCATATTAAAAATATTCTAAAAAAATATTTTTTGATTCATATAATGTTTTTTGTTATTTTAACATAAAGAAAATATTTTATTAGTAAAATTATATTTTTTGTTAATTTTAGTGATATTATTAATATTTGTTTTGTGATATTGGAGAAAATATGGATTTTAGTATAAAAAGTGATAATACAGTAAAAAATAATGTTGATTGTATTGTTTTAGGTATATTTGAATCTTATCAGTTATCTAAAACAGCAAATGAATTTGATAATATTAGTGGTAAGTATATCAGTACTTTAGTAAAACGAGAAAAAGTAGAAGGAAAAATTGGGCAAAGATTATTACTGCATAATGTGCCTAATATATCGTATGCACGTGTTTTGTTGGTCGGGTGTGGTAAAGTAAATAAAATAAATGAATTAGAATATAAAAAAATTATTAAAAAAACTATTTATGCTTTAAATAAAACTGGAACAATAAAAGCCATTCTGTTTTTAATGGATTTATATATAAAAAATCAAAATACTTATTGGAAAATTCGAAAAGCAGTAGAAATAATAAAAGAAACAATATATACATTTGATCAATTTAAAAAAAATAAAAATCATTTAAAACTTTTATTGAGTGAAATTGTTTTTTATATTTCGAAAATTAGTGATTTGCCTGATGGAGAACTTGCTATTCAACATGGACTCGCTTTATCAAATGGAATAGAATCAACAAAAAATTTAGCAAATATGCCACCAAATATTTGTAATCCAGCTTATTTAACTGCTCAAGCTTATAAGTTAGTTGATACTTGTGAAAATCTGAGTATTCAAGTCATTGATGAAGAAGAAATGAAAAATTTATTAATGAATGCTTATTTAGCTGTTGGAAAAGGTGCCAAAAATAAATCATTTATGTCAGTAATAAAATATAAGGGTAGTGAAGATATAAGAAAAAAATTTATAGTATTCATTGGTAAAGGATTAACGTTTGATTCAGGTGGGCTTTCAATTAAACCTTCTGATCGTATGGACGAAATGAAATATGATATGGCTGGAGCAGCCACTGTTTATGGTTTAATGCGTTTTGTTAGCATATTAAAATTACCTATTAATGTGATAGGAGTTCTAGCCTGTTCTGAAAATATGTTAAGTGGTGAATCATATCGACCTGGAGATATATTAACTAGTATGTCAGGTAAAACAATAGAAGTAATTAATACTGATGCTGAAGGAAGATTAGTTTTATGTGATGTATTAACATATGTAGAACGTTTTGATCCTGATGTTGTCATTGATGTTGCAACTTTAACTGGAGCCTGTGTGATTGCATTGGGTAATCATTATAATGGTTTAATGTCAAATGATAATCTTTTAGCAGATGAATTGCTTAATGCAGCTAAACAATCAGGTGATAAAACTTGGCGTTTACCTTTATCGTCAGAATTTTTTGAACAATTAGAATCAAATTTTGCTGATCTAGCTAATGTTGGAAATCGTTCAGGTGGTGCAATTACCGCAGGTTGTTTTTTAGAGTGTTTTGCCAATAAATATCGGTGGGCACATTTAGATATAGCAGGTACAGCTTGGAACTCTGGTAAAAGAAAAGGAGCTACTGGTCGTCCTTTAACATTACTTGCTCAATTTTTATTAAATCGTACTCATATTAATTAATCTGAATATACTGTATTAATATTTAAAATAAATAAAATAAATTAAATGTTAATTTTTAAAAAAATTAATTTTAATAATTATTATAAATAACTAATTTTTTTTAGTATAAATTAACAAATAAAAAATATATCTTTAAAATTATAGGTTATTTTTTAAATATCATAAAGTCAGTTGGTAAATATATTTTTTTACTTTTTTAAGATAAAAAACAAAATTTAAAAAAAATATTTCAATAAAAAAAATTCATTAATTTATTTTATAAAAAATAGTTAATAGTATTTTTAATCTTATAGTGTTCCTTTTTTATAAACTAGTTTAGGCAGAAACCTTTTTTGTTCATTCGGTGAAGTTAAATACATTTAATTTTTGTTAATTTTTATAGTTTATTTTTAATATTTCATTTTCATAAAATATTTTTATTTTTTAAAGCAAGATTTTTTAATGATTATTTAAAAAACGATATACATATGATCTTTGAATAAATTTTAATTTACAATGATAGTAACATTAATAAAAACTAATATAGAATAAAAAATAAAATGACAGAAAAAACAGAAAAAACTGAAAATATAATTTCATCTAAATTATTACTTGATAAAATTTATAATCCCTCAGTAATTGAGCAATCTATATATGCATTTTGGGAAAATAATGGTTATTTTAAACCTAAAAATAATAAAAAAAATAATTTTTGTATTGTTATACCCCCGCCTAATATTACAGGTAATTTACATATGGGTCATGCTTTTCAACAAACCATTATGGACATATTAATTCGTTATAATAGGATGCAGGGGAAAAATACATTATGGCAAAGCGGTACAGATCATGCTGGTATTGCTACTCAAATGGTTGTTGAACGTAAAATTTTTATCGAAGAAAATAAAACAAAATATGATTATGGAAGAGAAAAATTTATTGAAAAAATTTGGCAATGGAAAGCAGAATATGGAAATAATATTTCTCAACAAATGCGGCGTCTTGGAAATTCTGTAGATTGGGAACGTGAACGCTTTACTATGGATGTAGGGTTGTCTAAAGCCGTTCAAGAGACATTTATACGTCTTTATCAAGATAATCTTATATATCGTGGTAAACGTTTAGTGAATTGGGATCCTAAACTACATACAGCAATTTCAGATTTAGAAGTTGAAAATCGAGAAGTAAATGGTTTTGTATGGTATTTACGTTATCCACTGGCCGATGGAGAAAAAACTTTAGAAGGTAAAACATATGTTGTTGTTGCTACTGAAAGGCCGGAAACAATACTGAGTGATACCGGAGTTGTTGTTAATCCATCAAATCCAATTTATAATGATTTAATTGGAAAAAAGATTTTATTGCCTCTAGTTAATCGTCGTATTCCTATTATTGGTGATAAACATGTTAATATAAAAAAAGGTGAATGTGCAAAAATATCACCGGCACATGATTTTTATGAATATGAAGTTGGACAACGTCATAAATTACCAATGATTAATATTTTTGATATCAATGCACATATTCGTGAAAAAGCAGAAATATTTGATAGTAAAGGTAATCATAGTAATTTTTATTCGTCTTTTATTCCTGTTGCTTATCGTGGAATGGAAAGATTTGTTGCCAGAAAAGCAATTATTAATGAATTAGAAAAGTTAGGATTATTAGTTTTTATAGAACCTCAAAAAATCAATCTTCCTTATAGTGAACGTGGAAATGTAGTTATTGAGCCCATGTTAACTAATCAATGGTATGTAAGCACTCGTTCATTAGCAGAAGAAGCTATTATTGCTGTGAAAGACGGACGCATTAAATTTATACCTCAACAATATGAAAACATGTATTTTTCTTGGATGAAAAATATTAAAGATTGGTGTATTTCACGGCAATTATGGTGGGGACATAGGATACCAGCTTGGTATGATAATAATGATAAAGTATATGTTGGATATAATGAAAAAACTGTTCGTTTAGAAAATAATCTTGCTGATGATGTTATTTTATATCAAGATGAAGATGTATTAGATACCTGGTTTTCATCTGCTCTTTGGAGTTTTTCAACATTAGGTTGGCCAGAAAAGAGTGATATGTTAAAAATTTTTCATCCAACTAATGTATTAGTGACTGGTTTTGATATTATTTTTTTTTGGATAGCTCGTATGATTATGTTAACTATGTATTTTATTAAGGATGAAAATGGTCGAGGACAAATTCCTTTTAAAATAGTTTATATAACAGGGCTTATACGTGATGAAGAGGGACAAAAAATGTCAAAATCTAAAGGAAATGTTATTGATCCTTTAGATTTAATTGATGGAATTTCTTTAGATAAGTTACTTTTGAAACGTACTGCAAATATGTTGCAACCAAAGTTAGCTAAAAAAATTATTAGTCGGACTAAAAAAGAATATCCTCAAGGAATTGAGGCACACGGCACAGATGCATTGCGTTTTACATTGGCTTCTTTGGCTTCAACTGGAAGAGATATTAATTGGAATATAAAACGACTTACTGGATATCGTAATTTTTGTAATAAACTTTGGAATGTCAGTCGTTATGTATTAATTAATACTAAAGGAAAAGATTATGGTAAATATAGTAGTGAAAAAATGTTTTTTTCTCTTTCTGATCGTTGGATTAGAACAATATTTAATAAAATGATTAAATCATACCGTGAAGCTTTAGATAATTATCGGTTTGATATTGCTGCAAATATTATTTATGAATTTATATGGCATCAATTTTGTGATTGGTATGTAGAATTTTCTAAATTCATTATTAATCATAGTAATAATGAAGTCATTCGTTTTTCTACACGTTATACATTACTTGAAATACTAGAAGGCTTATTACGTTTATCTCATCCTATTATTCCATTTATTACGGAAACCATTTGGCAAAAAATTAAATTACTAAAAGATTTTAATAAAAATTCGATTATGTTGGAATCTTTTCCTATTTTTGAACCATCAAAAATTGATGAAGAAGCATCTTATAATATTGAATATATAAAAAAAATAATTATATCCATACGTAATCTTCGAAAAGAAGTGAATATTTCTCCTAGTCAGTCATTAGAAGTCTTTTTAAGTTGTACAAATAATGTTATTAGAAAAAAAGTTGAAGAAAATTTAGATGTTATTCAAGGAGTTTTGAAACATACTTCTATACATCTTGTTAATAAAGTAAAAGAAAGATCATTTTCTATAACTCAATTAGTAAATGGAACTGAAATATTAATTTCAATAGATAATGTGCTTGATAAAAATAAAGAATTATCCCGTTTAAATAAAAAAATAGAAAAACTAACACAAGAAATTTCAATTCTTAAAGCTAAATTAGCTAATAAAATGTTTCTTCAGCGAGCACCTTCTGATATTATTGCAAAAGAGCGTGGACGATTGAGAATCAATTTAGAAATAAAAAAAGAATTAACAGTTCAAAAATTAAAGTTTGATAAATAAAAAACAGAATTTTTTTTAATTTTTATATTTTTTATTTTTAAAATTTTAATTATTTTTAAGTAATCTCAGATTAAAATATATAATTATAAATAATTAAGAAAAATTTATTAAAATAAAAAAAGTTTTAAATAAAAATATTATAAATATTTAATTTTAATAAAAACTATTTTTTATAAAAAAGTTTTTTTATAAAATAAATCAAGTTATATAAAATATTTTATATTCTGTTTTTTGATTATTGTTTTATTTTAAATATTAAAAATATTCTTATTTTTTATTTTAAAATTGTTAAAAAATAAGTAATTTTTATTTTTAGCAAAAAGATTAAAAACAATATATTTTGAAGTATAAAAATCTATTTTAAAAATCTAATAAATAGTTTTTATAAATTTGAGTATTTTTTTAAAATTATATAATTATTTTAAAATTTATACTATTAATCTTTTTCATTCATTTCTATAGATTTTTACAAACGTCATTTAAAACAGAATAATATAGAAAGATAATATTTAATATATTTTTCATAAAGTTTCTTTTTTTAAAAAAATATATAAGTAATTAAACTTTTTTCAAAAAAATTTCATATTTTTTTAATACTTGCAAGATATTCATTTGAGTATGAAAAATAATATTTTCAAAATAATGTTATTAAAGAATTAATTACGTAATTGTGGATCTTGTAGTTGAGTTTTAATATATTTGGACAAGTCGTCTAAAGACGAGTTGTCTTGGTTTTCATCAGAGTTTTCATATGTAATTTGAGCTTCAGCTAAATAAGTATGAATATGTTCACCATTATTATCTTCCATAATTACATAATACCATGGAGCTGCTAATAAAGTCGTATGATGTTTAATATCTTTATTTTTAAATTTATTTAGACAATATTCCGCATCAATGTCTACTATAACACCAAGATAACCTAAAAGTTGATGTCTAATTTTTTGTCCAATATTAAATTTACTGTTGTTCATCATAGTAGATACTTTTTTAAAAATTATCATTTTTTAATATATTTATTATATAGTTCAAAACATAAATTTCAAGGAGTTTATATTTTCTATATAAAATATAATTATTTAAATAAAATTATTATCTATTTATGATAATTATTTGAACTTAAAATATAGAAAATTACAAAACAGATTTTTTAAAAAATTTTTTTTGCAATGATTTTTGATTTTTAATGAGTAATAGTGATATGTTATTAATTTAAAAATTAATTAAATTTAGATTAAAAAATTGCTTTTTGTATTTTAGATACATTTTATAGGTTTAGGTAAACCTGCAAGTTTTGTTGCTTGTTTAGCTGGTCCCATGGGAAAAAGATTGTAAAGATAGCAGCTATTACCTAAAGCTTCACCATATTGTTTGCTAACTGCTTTTGTTAACATTCTCATACTTGGTGATGTATTAAATTTTAAATAAAATTTGCGAATAAATAAAATAATTTTCCAATGTTGTTCTGTTAATATAATATTTTCATGCTTAGCTAATAAATATACCATGGATTTTTTCCATTCTTTACTATTTTTTAGATAACCATGATGATCAGTTTCAATTATACGATTTTCAAATATAAACATAAAATGTTTTTCTCTGTAAAATAAAATAATATTTTATAAAATTTTGTTTTTTATTCAAGTATATTGTGTTAATAATATATACTACTAAAATAATATAAATATTAAAAAATATTTAAAATATATATTTTATGGAGGGGTGGCCGAGTGGTTTAAGGCAGTGGTCTTGAAAACCATCGATGGGGTAAAAATCCATCCGAGAGTTCGAATCTCTCTCCCTCCGTCATTTTAATAGTAAAAGATATTATTAATTTAGAGATTAAATTACAATATAAAAAATGTGCAGATTTTGAAAGATTAAATATCTTATTTTTTTATGAAAAGTATTTTAAATAACATAGATTATTAAATATAAAAATTGAGAATTAAAAGAAAAGAATTATGAGTTATATTTTTTAAATTAGATTATACGGTTATGTATTTTTTATCTTACAAAGGTTTTTTATTGATTTAATATTTAAATAAGTAAACAAGAAAACATGAAAAAAATTTGGCTCCTCCAACTGGATTCGAACCAGTGACACGCGGATTAACAGTCCGCTGTTCTACCAACTGAACTATGGAGGAATTTAATTTGCAATGCCATAAAATTAAAACAATTGTAAATATGTCATCATCTATTGTCAATAAAAAGTATGTTTTTTTTGTTATCTTAAATGATATTATGTCTAAAATATTTTTATAAAGATTAATTTTTTATTTAATTGTGATGATTTGATGAGATTTATAATTTATTTTTATTTTGCCAAGAATATGATAAAATTGTATTTTGTTTTTGTAAAAATTTTATATAGTATCAATGATATTTTTGTTTTTTTTATAAAAACTTTGATTTTTTGTATTAGTATTTTTAAGAATATATCAAGTTTATTTATAAAATAGTAATTTAAATAAATATATTAAATTAAATATTTTTTTAGATAATTTTTCTAAATCAAAAAATTATTATGATAAATATTTAAAGAATTTTTGTTTAAATATTTTTTTTTGAATCAGAAAGCATTTTTTTTTAAAAAAATTAAAACAAAGAGTATAAAACTATTGATATTATATACTATTCGTGCGTTAATAAAAAGAAGTCTAATAAACAATATATTTGATGATAAATATTTTAATTTATATTTTACAAAAAATTATATTTTTTATATTTTTATTGTGATTTTAATTAAAGTACTTTCATATTAAATACTATCAATATAGGCTTATTTATAACCAGCTAAAAGCGGAAAAATGTTTATTTGTTATAATAGGAAAAGGCACATGTCTGACAAAATGAAAGGTCAAGTAAAGTGGTTTAATGAATCTAAAGGCTTTGGTTTCATCACTCCTTCTGATGGTAGCAAAGATGTATTCGTTCACTTTTCTGCCATTCAAGGAAATGGATTCAAAACCCTTGCTGAGGGACAAAATGTAGAATTTACAATTGAAGATGGCTCTAAAGGTCCAGCTGCAGCGAATGTAACTGCTCTTTAAGATTTGTAAAATTTAAAAAAATGGATTTTTTTGAAGCCTGTCACTTTTTATTTATAGTGACAGGCTTCTTTTTTGTGTTAATAAATACTTGAAGATATTGTTTGTTGTTTGTTTAAATTTCATAAATTTTATTTTTCACAAAAATTTTCACAAAAAAAGAAAATATTTTTATTAAAAAATAAAAATATGTGTAATAAAATAAAATAGTATTTTTTATATAAAATATTTTCTATTAAATGTATCATTATGAATTATATCATTATGATATATATTGATCATATATTAATAAATTCTAATATTAATCTTAATTTTATAATGTTTGTATTAGTGGTTTTTAAAAAAAAAAGTAAAATTATTCATTAATATTTATTAATAAAAGAAATAAAAAAAACTGGTGGAGCTGGCGGGATTTGAACCCGCGTCCGAAATTTTTACATCCTAAGTTCTACATGCTTAGTCTATTTTTTATTTACTAATTAATTGTGAATAGACACACTTATTAATTAGATTAGTCTTATTATAATTAGCAGGCACCTCAGACTTTAGGTAATCCCGCTATCTCTTTTTAAGATTTAACTTCTTTATATCCCCGTCCTAAAAGAGAGGAGGCTAGGGTAAAAGAAGACTCTGAGCAAGGTTATTAAGCTGCCAGTGTATATTGATTGTCGTTTGCGACTATTTTTTGCGGCTTTTTACGAGGCCCACCGCTCCTCGGCATGCCCTTCCGGGTTTCATAAATTTCGTCGAATCCTTAATCAGCCCCTATAAAATTGATTATTATATAGTATTTTTTTAAGTTTTGTTGTTTATCCGTATTTTTTTTTCATGATTTTATTTTTTTGTATTATCCACTCTTGTTTTTTAATGTCAGAACGTTTGTCATGTTTATTTTTACCTTTAGCTAAAGCAATTTTTATTTTGCACCAAGCGTTTTTCCAATAAAGAGATAATGCTATTACAGTATTACCTGATTGATTAATTTTTCTAAATATTGAATCAATTTCTTTTTGTTTTAATAATAATTTACGTGTTCTTTTAGAATCATAAATTATATTAAAAGAAGCCATGTGCAATGGGGTAATCATTAAACCTACGAGATAAGCTTCTTTATCTTTTATTAATATATAACTATTTCTAATATTGACATTCCCAGCACGTAATGCTTTAACTTCCCATCCAAACAATTTTAAACCAGCTTCAAATATTTCATGGATAAAATATTCATATGTTGCTTTTTTATTTTCAATTATGATTTTATTACTTTTGTTTATCTTTCTGTTTATCATATCTAATAATTATAATCTATGTATTAATAAATAGCACGGAAAAATTAAAAATTTTATTGAATTTTTAATATATTAAATTTATATTTAATAAAGAATTTTTTTGATTGGGTAATAATATTAATGTCAAAGTTTACTCGTTCTTTTTTTATGTCTTATAGTGCAAAAAATATTTTTAATTTAGTAAATGATGTAAATTCATATTCTTTATTTTTTCCTCATTGTACACATAGTAAAATATTAAATTATCATAAAAATGAAATGATAGCAGCTATTGATATTTCTCAATATAATCTCTCTAAGACTTTTGTAACTCATAATACATTTAAAAAATATCAAACTATTCATATGAAATTAATACAAGGTCCATTGCATAAATTAATAGGTCATTGGTTATTTAGATCTTTAAATAAAAATTCCTGTAAGATCGAATTTTATCTAGAACTGGAATTTTCTAAGCAATGTGTAGAAATATTTTTTGAACAAGTTTTAAATGGATTTGCCGAAAAAATTCTTATAGCTTTTTCTAAACGTGCTGATGAAGTTTATAATAAATATTAAAAGTTTTCTGGTTTATATTTTTAAAGTAATAATTTTTAAAATTAATAATTTTAATATGATAAAAATATTTATCTATTTCATCAAATTATATATTACTATTAATAATATAAATTATGCAAAAAAATACAATATATTTAATTGTATGTCAGATACCATTGAATTATAAAAAAAAATTAGTCAATGCAGAATAATTATTAAATAAATTTTATAACTATAAAGATTATAAAATTAACTGTTTATGTTTCTGATAATTTTCTAGTATAATAAAAAAATTCTGGCATTAATTTATTTTTTGATCAATTTTAATTAAAATAGATTTTTCATTAAAAGTAAGTATTAGTGTTTTTTGTTTTGTTTTTTGATGACTAATTTTTTTATAAAAAATATAATACCATTTTTGTACTCCAAATGGTTCTTTTATCATTGGTGTTCCTAATATATAGGTTATTTGTTCCTTGTTCATTCCTAATTTTATTGTTGAAATATCTTTTATAGTAAAATAATTACCCTGATTAATATCAGGATGATAAACAAAGTTTTTAATAACAGAACAGCCTGTTATTAAAATAATAGTAAAAATTATTAACATCCGAATTAATATTTTATAATGCATAAAAAGATATATTATTTTTATAGGAATTATATTATATCATGATTAAGTTAAATATATTAAAAATATTTTATTTTTGTATGATAAATAATATGCCATTTCCATAAAAGCAAAAAAAGTTGCAATACTTTTTATCATCAGATATTTTTATATAGTAAATATATTTTTTTTATATTTGAAATATAACTATTTTAATTGTTAAGAGTATATTAATATAAATATTTTTGTTGATTCGATAAATTCTTTTATTAAAATTATCAATATCAATTGATGTTTAATCGTTGTTTTTGTGAATCTAATAATCTAAATATTATTATTGATCATATTTCAATAGTAATATGGGATTAATTATAATTTAAATATTACGATATTATATGAATATACTTTTTAATAATTTTATAAATTACAATTTTGTATAAATAAAAAGAAAATTTTCGATTTCATTTTTATTTTTTTTGTATTAAAAATAAAACTGTTTTTTTGACCAACCTAATTTAGAACTTAATACATTAAAATAGTTATAATTTTTAGGATGAATTAAGTGAAGTTTTTTTTTGCTTTTTTTAATTAAAACTTCATCATTATCATTTTTTATAGGTAAAATAATTTGACTATCACAACTCATTTTGTAGTTAATATTCTTTTTTCTAAATTTTAATTTAATAATACTGTTACTACTAATGACTAGTGGTCGTGATGAAAGTGTATGAGGAAACATAGGTACTAAAGCGATCGCATCAAGATTAGGAGTCAATATGGGTCCACCGGCCGAGAGAGAGTAAGCAGTGGATCCAGTAGGGGTAGTAATAATTAATCCGTCTGAACGTTGAGAGAAAGCAAAGCGATCATCAATATAAACATCAAATTCAATCATATGTGCAATTTTTCCAGGATGCAAGATTACTTCGTTAATTGCATTGCTCATTATAGATTTTTTCTTTTTTTTCTTAATTACATGTGTTTCTAATAAAAAACGTTTTTCTTCATAAAAATTACCTTTTAAGACTTCTGTAAGTTGTTCTTTGGCATTTTCAGGACCCAAATCAGCTAAAAAACCGAGATTACCTCGATTAATACCAATAACTTTACTTGCATAATACGATAAAATACGTGCAGCACCTAACATATTACCATCACCACCAACAACAATAATTAAATCTGCTTTTTTACCTATTTCTTCTAAAGTACCTGTAATGGCTTTTTGAAGATTAAGTTTTTGTGCATTTTTTTTTTCAATTAGAACTTTATATTTTTTTGATTTTAACCAATAATATAATTGTTCATGTGTTATTAATGCTTCAGAATATCTTGGATACCCTATGATACCAATATATTTAAATAATCTTTTTTTTTGTTTTGTTTTAGTTAACATGTTTTTCTTCTTATAAGTTGATGTTCTTTTCTCTTGAATACAAAAGTTTTATCCCCATAATAATCTAATAATCTAGATTATTGCTAAATAAATATGGAGATACTAATGAGTAGTGAAGATCAAAAAATAAAAAATGAAGAAACCTCTCAAGAAAAAGAATTTAAAAAAATAGAACAAAATGAAAAACAAGAAAATATTCTCGATAAAGAAGAACCCATAAAATCCATGGAAGAAGTTTTGATTGATTCGCGTATTAATGAATTAGAAGAACAATTATTGGAATTGCAAAAACGTGAACGTGAAGTTTTATTAAGATCTAAAGCAGAAGTTGAAAATATTCGTCGACGTACTGAACAAGACATTGAAAAAGCACACAAGTTTGCTTTAGAAAATTTTGCTCATGAATTATTACCTGTGATTGATAATTTAGAAAGGGCAATTGAAGCTGTTGATAGAAAAAAAACTTCATCAATGAAAATGCTTGAAGGTCTTGAATTGACATTAAAATCTTTTTTAAATGCTATTAATAAGTACGGTGTTGCAGCAGTAGTCGAAAATAATGTCCCCTTTAATCCAGAAGTACATCAGGCAATGACAGTTATTCATTCTGAAAAACATGAACCTAATCAAGTAATTGATGTTATGCAAAAAGGATATACGTTAAATGGACGTTTATTGCGTCCCGCTATGGTAATTGTTTCAAAATAAATAAAAAAAAACGTATTAGATAAAATATGCCCCACCCAAATTTTTATGGGTGTGTGGCATGAAGTTTATAAATTATAATAATGTCCAATTAATAATTGGGAAGCCATTTTTTGTTAAAATTTTATTGGTTTTAGAAAAATGTTTGCAACCAAAAAAACCTTTACAAGCAGATAGCGGTGAAGGATGAGATGCTTTAAGAAAAAAATGTTTTTTAGTATTAATTAACTGACTTTTTTTTTGTGCATGAGCACCCCATAATAAAAAAATTACACCAAAGCAGTATTGATTGATTGCCATCATCACTTTATTTGTAAAATTTTCCCAACCCAGATGAAAATGTGAATGTGCTTTACCTGATTCAACAGTTAAAACCGTATTTAGTAATAATACTCCTTGCTTTGCCCAATTAATTAAACAACCATGATTTGGGTGTTTAAAACTTGGAATATCTTTTTTTAGTTCTTTATATATATTAGATAAAGAAGGTGGTATTGGAATATTTTTAGGAACAGAAAAAGCAAATCCATTAGCTTGATTAGGTCCATGATAAGGATCTTGTCCTAAAATAACGACTCTTATTTTTTTTAGTTCAGTATAATTAAAAGCATTAAAAATATCTTTATTTTGAGGGTAAATTATTTTTCCTTTTTGTCTTTCTATGGTAAGATTTTTCAAAATATTACAAAAATAATCTTCTTTTTTTTCTTTGTTAATAATATCACTCCATGTTGGTATATGGTACATAATGATTCCTATAATTTGTATGAAGGTGATTCTTATTTTTGCATTTAATTTTATCAAATAAAATTATTATTCAATAATATTTTTTATTATTTTGATAAGTATAAATATGTATAAAAGAAAAAACATATTGAAAAAATAGTTTGAATATTTTATTAAAATTAAAGCAATATACATAAAATATGTTTATGGAATATTGTTCTCTAATTTTTTAAAAGAAATATATTTAATTATAATGAATGTATTATAATTAATAAATATAAATTTTATTTTATTAGATTACAATAACAAGATCAAAAATCTTTAAATTATCAATTTGTTTATTAATATTATATACAGTATATAAAGTTTTTTATTTGGTAATTTTAAAATACACATTTTAGAAATTAGAAAAAATAACATCACTTATTTATAATAATTTTAAAAAAGTATTTTTAGATTTTTATCAAACATTATTTTTAATAAAATTATCCAACAAAGATTAAATAAATCTATATTTTTTAAAAATATTTTTAATGTTAGTATTATAGATTTCTTTTATTATTAAAATATAAAATTTAAAATATAAATATATAAAATATTTTGTGTAAAAATCTGCATTATAATTAATAATTTTTGTAGATAAAATCAGATTGATTTTGTTATTATAAAAATTTAATTTGCATTAGAGTAAAAATATGTTGCTTTGAATATTAATATTTTTTCTAAAAAATTTGAAGTGCATAGATTTATGTCTTAAAAATTTTTTATATTAAAATATTTTGTAATAAAAAAATTATTTTTTTTCTTTTTATTTGCTACTAAATATATTTTAGTAAAAGTTTATAAATATTAATACATTAATAATTAAGAGAAATATTTCATGTTTATGATTTTCATTAAAACATATTTTTTAGTATACAAGTAGTTGATACAAAAAATATTTCTAAAAGATGATTTTTCTTTCTTTTTAAAAAAGATAAATAAATTTTGTATATAAAAAATAGCATAAAGAAAATTATTTTCTTCAATACAGATTTAATAAATTTATTATATAAAATACAAAAATTCAAATATAATATAAAAATAATTTTATCAAAAATTTAAGATGAAAATATAAAATTGAACATTAAACGTATAAGAAATTTTTCTATAATAGCTCATATTGATCATGGTAAATCAACTTTATCAGATCGTATTATCCAAATTTGCGGTGGTTTATCTGAACGTGAAATGGAAACACAAGTATTAGATTCTATGGATTTAGAACGTGAAAGAGGTATCACAATAAAAGCTCAAAGTGTTACCCTTAATTATAAGAACACTGATGGTAAAATTTATAAACTAAATTTTATTGATACACCTGGTCATGTAGACTTTTCTTACGAAGTATCTCGTTCATTAGCTGCTTGTGAAGGAGCTCTACTTGTTGTTGATGCTAGTCAAGGAGTAGAAGCACAAACTTTAGCTAATTGTTACACTGCCATTGAAATGAATTTAGAAGTTATCCCTGTTCTTAATAAAATAGATTTATCTGTCGCAGAACCAGATCGTGTAGCTAAAGAAATTGAAAATATTATTGGTATTAACGCTAATAAAGCAGTTCGTTGTTCAGCAAAAACAGGGATAGGAATAGAAGATGTTATTCAATGTCTTATAAAGAAAATACCGGCACCTGATGGTGATTTTAAAAAACCTTTGCAGGCATTAATTATCGATTCATGGTTTGATAATTACTTAGGGGTTGTTTCTTTAGTACGTATTAAAAATGGAATGATTACTAAAGGTGATAAAATTAAAATCATGAGTTCTAATCAATGTCATTATATTAATCGATTAGGTGTGTTTACACCAAAAAGAATAGATTGTCAAAAATTATACTGTGGTGAAGTAGGTTGGTTAAGTTATTCTATTAAAAATATTCATGGTCCAGGTGTTGGTGATACATTAACAGGTGCTTATGATACAGCAGAACAACCTTTGCCTGGATTTAAAAGAGTAAAACCACAAGTGTATGCAGGATTATTTACAATAAACTCTGATTCTTATGAATCGTTTCGTGATGCTTTAGCTAAATTAAGTTTAAATGATTCGTCTTTATTTTATGAACCAGAAACTTCAACAACATTAGGATATGGATTTCGATGTGGTTTTTTAGGTTTATTGCATATGGAAATTATTCAAGAACGTTTAGAAAGAGAATATAATTTACATATTATTACAACTGTTCCTACAGTACTTTATGAAGTTGAGTTAAAAAACAAAAAAATAATTTATATTGATAATCCTGCTAAATTGCCATTATCAAATTATATAAACGAATTACGTGAACCTATTGCTTTATGTAATATATTAATTCCTAAAGAATATCTTGGTAATATTATTAAGTTATGTATAGAAAAAAGAGGTGTTCAAATTAATATGTTTTATTATAGTAATCAGGTGAAATTAACTTATGAAATTCCTATGAGTGAAGTCATTTTAGATTTTTTTGATCGATTAAAATCTATCTCACGTGGATATGCTTCCTTAGATTATAATTTTAAACGTTTTCAAGTAGCACAAATGGTAAGTGTAGACATATTAATTAATAATGAAAAAATTGATGATTTAACATTGATTGTTCATCGTATAAATGCTGATTATTGTGCTCGCCAATTAGTCAATAAAATAAAAGATTTAATTCCACGTCAACAATTTGATGTTGTTATTCAAGCTGCAATTGGTAAACATGTTATAACACGTTCAACAGTAAAACCATTGCGTAAAAATGTATTATCTAAATGTTCTGGTGGTGATGTTAGTCGTAAAAAAAAATTATTAGAAAAACAAAAAATTGGAAAAAAAAAGATGAAAAAAGTAGGTAATATTGAGTTACCCAAAGAAGTTTTTCTTGCTATTTTAAATGTAAGTAAAAAAAATAACTACTGATTTAATCGGGCACATATAAAAAAGGAGAACTTGAATGGCCAATACTTTTTCTTTAATATTAACATTTGTAACTTTAATTACAGGTATTATTTGGATTATTGATCGTTTTGAATTAGTAAAATTTTATACAGAAAAAAAGAATAAGAAAACAAATAAATTTGAAAAAGTAGCAGAACACAGTTCTTTAATAATAAACAATGATAAAATATCATGGGTTAATAGTTTTTCATCTTTTTTTCCAATATTATCTACTGTATTAATTATTCGAACATTTATTTGTGAGCCCTTTCAAATTCCATCAGGATCAATGATGCCTACTTTATTAGTCGGTGATTTTATTTTAACAGAAAAATTTTCATATGGATTAAAAGATCCTGTAACACATACAACATTATTGAAAGTTGGAAAACCTAAACGTGGTGATATTGCTGTTTTTAAGTACCCTAAAGATCCCAGTATAAATTTTATTAAACGTGTTATTGGTTTACCTGGTGATAAAATTATTTATGACCCTATAAAGAAAGAATTGACTATATATCCTAATTGTTTAAATTTAAGTTGTACAAAAAAAATACCAATTATTTATTCTTTGTTTGAAAAAAGTGAATGGGCTTTGTTTTTTAATATTGACGATTCTATGATATCAACTCAAGTTGGAAGTTATAAAATTCCAGTAATCGAATCAGTTCCCCAGAATGCATTACGCCAATTTAAAAGAAGAGAAATATTAGATAGTATTAATTATGAATTACTATTTATTCCACAAATATATGCTAATCCTAATTATAGACAATTTGGATTACCTGATAATCAATGGATTGTTCCACCTAAAAATTATTTTGTGATGGGAGATAATCGTGATAATAGTGCAGATAGCCGTATGTGGGGTTTTGTACCAGAAGAAAATTTTGTTGGACGTGCTTTTTTTATTTGGTTGAGTTTTGATAAACATGAAAATAAATGGCCTACTGGTCTACGTTTAAATCGTATTGGTATAATTAAATAATGAAAATAAATAAACAGAATAAAACTAATCATTCATGATAAATTGATTAATACAAGAATAAATTTAAAATATATTACTATGATAATTAAAAGTCACGATTTAAAAATTTGTATAAACAAAAAATTATAAAATATTACTTTTTATAAAATTTAATTTCATTGATTTGTAGTTTGTATTTTATGTCATTTATTATAATAAAACACGATTGGTAGTACATGAATTCTTTTTTAATTGAATGGTCGAATACACAAGAAATTAAAGAGTTACAATATAAACTTGGATATTTTTTTAAAGAAATAAAATTATTGAAACAAGCATTAACTCATCGCAGTGCAAGTAGTAATCATAACGAAAGATTAGAGTTTTTAGGTGATTCAATTTTAAGTCTTGTTATTGCTAATAATCTTTATCATCGTTTTCCTAAGGTGGATGAAGGTGATATGAGTCGTATGAGAGCAACATTAGTAAGAGGCAATACATTAACTGAACTTGCACGAGAATTCCATTTAGGAAAATATTTATGTTTGGGTCCTGGTGAATTTAAAAGTGGTGGTTCTTGTAGAGAATCAATTTTAGCCGATACTATTGAAGCTTTAATTGGTAGTATTTTTTTGGACAGTAATATTCAAAAAACTGAAAAAATTATTTTAGAATGGTATAATAGTAGGTTATTAAAAATTAACCCTGGCGATAAGCAAAAAGATTATAAAACACGATTACAAGAATATTTACAGGGACGTCATTTGCCTTTACCAAGTTATTTTATTGTTCAAATTCGTGGTGAAGCACACGAACAAGAATTTACAATTCATTGTCAGGTTTGTAAAATAAATAGACCTGTAGCAGGGATTGGTTCAAGTCGTCGAAAAGCAGAACAAGCAGCAGCAGAGCAAGCTTTAAAAATATTGGAGTTAGGATAAATAAAAAAAAATGAATATGAAACAAAATACTCATTGTGGATTTATAGGAATTGTAGGTCGTACAAATGTAGGAAAATCAACATTATTAAATAAATTGTTAGGAAAAAAAATTTCTATTACTTCTAATAAACCACAAACAACCCGTCATCGTATTATTGGAATAAAAACAAAAGATAATTATCAATCTATTTATATTGATACTCCAGGAGTGGATATAAAAAAAAAATTAATTTAAATCGCTTAATGAATAAAATATCAATTAATTTGATATCTGAGATGAAATTAATTATTTTTGTTGTTGAAGGAATATATTGGACAATAAATGAAATAGCTATAACTAATAATTTAGTTAATTTTAATTCTGCTGTACTTTTGGTAATTAATAAAATTGATAATTTAAAAAATAAAGAAAAATTATTGCCTCATATTAAATTCTTAAGTAAGCAAATGAATTTTATAGATATTGTGCCAACTAGTGCAAAAAATGGTATTGGTATAAATATTATAAGCAATATTATATCTCAACATATTCCGGTAGCTTCACATTATTTCGAAAAAAAATATATTACTAATTGCTCAAAAAGTTTTATGGCTTCCGAAATTATTCGTGAAAAAATTATGCGTTTTTTAGGTGATGAACTGCCTTATTCCGTTGAAATTGAAATTGATCAATTTTTTATTAATAAACGTGGAGGTTATAATATTAATGGAGTAATTTTTGTTAAAAAAAAGAGTCAAAAAAAAATAGTGATTGGTCATAAAGGCAATAAAATTAAACAAATTGGGATTGCAGCTAGAATAAGTATGGAAATTTTTTTTTCTACTAAAATTTATCTTTTACTTTTTGTAAAAGTTAATAAGCAGATATAGATTGATTTTTGTTTGTTTATGAAATGTTAAATATAGAAATCTATTTCCATTTTTAATCTATTTTTTGTATTGTATAAATAGTTATTTTAATTATTTTTTCTATATAGTTTTACTCATGAACCAATTTTTTTTATGAAATATTTTATATAATAAAAAAAATATATTTTTGTATATAATTAAGAGTGTAATCTATAACAAATAGAATGGTTTTTAAAGTAAAATGATTTTGTTATATTTATGATTCATTAAAATTATTTTTAGTATTTTTTTTTAAAATATTAAAATTTCATAACTTTTTAAGTGAAAATTTTTAATAAAACAATAGGAATTATATGTCAGATTTATTATTAGCTGTTAATATTGATCATGTTGCAACAATACGTAATGCAAGAAAAACAAAATATCCCGACCCAGTGTATGCTGCATTTCTTGCTGAACAAGCTGGCGCAAATGGAATTACTGTGCATTTACGACAAGATCGTCGACATATTACTGAGCGTGATATTATATTGCTTACTCAAATTGTACAAACAAAAATGAACATAGAAATAGGAATGAATGATGAAATCATTAATTTTGTCTGTGAAATAAAACCTGAATTTTGTTGTTTAGTACCAGAAAAAGCAGAAGAAATGACTACAGAAGGTGGACTAGATGTTATTAAAGAAAAAAAACGAGTTACAATGAGTGTAGAAAAATTAAATAAAGTAGGGATTATTGTTTCTGTGTTTATTGAACCAGAAATAAAACAAATTGATGCAGTAGTAGAAATCGGTGCGCCTTTTGTGGAAATAAATACTGCTTCATATGCTGAAGCTACAACAGAGTTAAAGAAAATGATAGAGTTTGAACGTATTAAATTAGCAGTAAATTATGCTAATACTAAAAAACTTAAAGTAAATGCAGGTCATGGATTAACTTATAAAAATGTTAAGCGCATTGCACAATTAAAAGGAATATATGAATTAAATATTGGTCATGCAATTGTTTCAAAAGCACTTTTTAGTGGTATGGAAATAGCCATTACTGATATGAAAAAAATTTTTTATGAGTCCCGTTCTTAAAATGGCTATTATTGGCATAGGTGCTGATCTTGTTGAAATTATACGTATTGAAAAAATTATAAAACGTTCAAAAGAACGTTTAGCAAACCGTATACTCTCCTATAAAGAGAGAGAAAAATATCAATATCATTCTAATCCTATCTATTTTTTAGCAAAACGTTTTGCTGCTAAAGAAGCGGCTCTAAAAGCTTTTGGGACTGGGGTAAGAAATGGTTTGATGTTCAATCAATTTGAAATTATTAATGATCAATTGGGTAAACCAAATATAAATTTATTAAAGCAAGCAAAAATAGTTGCTGAAATAATTGGTGTACGTCAAATTCATTTATCTTTATCTGATGAAAAAAAATATGCCTATGCTATTGTTATAATAGAAAATTAACTGTTTTCAATATTTTTTAATATAATAAATTTTTCCCATAATTCTTTTTTATTTTCAATATTATTTGGATCTTTTTTGATAGCATTCTTAATTGGGCAAACAGATTGGCAAGTTGGTTGATCATAATGACCTATACATTCAGTACAAAGTTTAGAGTTAATTTTGTAGAATTCTTTTCCCATGGAAATTGCTTTATTAGGGCATTCTGGTTCGCACATATCACAATTGATACAGCGATTAGTAATTAATAATGACATTTTATGATTTTATTAAAAATTTTTTTGTAATTAACCTAAAAATACATGATTAATGAAAAATTATCTTTAATTATTAAAAGTTTGATAAAATATTATAGATTTTGTTTTTTTTTGTGTTTAAATATTATATGTTTTTATATATTAATATATTGATAATTTAGAGATTATATATGTGTTTAAATATTATATGTTTTTATATATTAATATATTGATAATTTAGAGATTATATATGCGATTATCATAATAATCAATTTAATTATTTTTAGTGGTTATAAGAATTATATAAATCTATATTTTTTTTATTTAAAAAAAATTAAATTTTAATTTGAATAAAAAGTATTTTTAAAGATTAATTTTAATAAAATTATATTTATTAATTGTTAAAGAATAATGATATTAAATAATAAAAAAGATTTTATGAAGTCATATTTATATTATTCATTAATAATATAAATAATAATAAAATATTATATATGATATTAATTGCTTTAATAATATAAAAGAGTTTTATGTGTGAACTATGTTAAACAAGATCTTTATTGGATGCAAAAAACTATTTTACTTGCAAAATACGCTAAAAAAAAAGGTGAAATTCCTGTAGGTGCATTATTAATATACGATAATCAGTTGATTGCAAAAAATTGGAATCAACCAATATTAAGTCATGATCCAAGTGCTCATGCTGAAATTTTAGTTTTGCGGGCAGGAGGTAAATATTTTAAAAATTATCGATTACTTCATACAACACTTTATGTGACATTAGAACCTTGTATTATGTGTGCAGGAGCAATGATGCATGCACGTATTAGTCGTTTGGTTTATGGTGCATATAATCCAAAAACAGGAGCTGCAGGATCAATTATAAATATTTTTAATTATCCTGATATAAAACATCGTATTTTGGTAACTGGAGGAATTTTGGCTAATGAATGTTCAAGTGTATTAGATTGTTTTTTTAAACAAATTCGAATAAAAAAAATCAAATAATATAGTTTTTATGCACAAAATAATTTTAATTAATTTATGAATATTTATTATTTTTTTTATAAATAATTGAATAATAAAAATATATAAAGATTATGAAAATATAAAGAAGTACTTTTTATAAAAAAAAAGATAATATTTTATGTTTTTTAATTTTTTATTTTCTTTAACAAATCTTATTTGAAGCGCATATTGCATGTTAATAATTTTTGATTAATATTTATATTATATCAAAAATATTATTTTTTAAAATGAAAAGTGTTCAAACATTATAAATCTATTCTGAAAATAAAATTAACAACATTTTTAAAATAAAAATACATAATTTGAATATTTAGTGTTTTTTTATTACTATGATATTATAATAATTCAATATTAATATGCTTAATGTTTTATATAATTTTTTAATAATTTTTAAGATAAGTATTTTTTATTTTTTTATTAATCAATTTTCTTAATAAGATATTTTTTGTAAAAATTAAAGTTTTTTTACTATATGAAATTTAGCTTATAAGCTGAAAAAATATTTTTTATATTGCATAATGTAATTAATTAAATATTTATTTTTTTTTGTTATATAAATAAAAAAAATAACTTTTAAAAATTGCTTTTAATTAATATGTTTTATTAAAAAATATTTTTGTTCTTTTAGATAACAGGATATTTTTGTCAAATAATTTATAAAATATTTTATATTAATTAATAAATAACCTTTTTAGATTTTTATATAAGTTTATTTATTAGATAATTTTTAAAAATATTTATTTTAAGCATTTTGGAATTTAAATCTTATTAAAAAAAATTATTAGTTAATTATTAATTGATATTTTATATAATTTTTTCTTTTAAAGAAATTATGTTTATTATAATTTCATTTTGTATTAAATAATTTTTATAAATTTATGTTTTTTTATATAAAAATTATCATAATAAAAAAATATATTATTTATGTAATATTAATGAATTAGTATAAAAAACATTATAAATTATTTTTTGAACAATCAATAAAATCATAAAAATTTATAAAAAATAATTATATTTATCTGTGGAGAATGAATTTTATGAATCGAATTCTAAATATTGCATTAGCCCAATTAAATTGGGTAGTAGGTGATATTGAAGGTAATTGTGAACGTATGTTAAACGAAACTAGAATTCAACATAAAAATGGTGCTCATCTTATTTTGTTTTCTGAGTTAGCTTTAACTGGATATCCTCCTCAAGATTTATTGTTTCGTCAAGATTTTCATCGACGCTGTGTTGAACAACTTTATCGACTGAAAAAAGCCAGTCAAGATATAGCAATTGTTGTTGGTCATCCATTGAAAAAAAATAAAAAATGTTATAATGCATTATCATTTTTATGGAAGGGAAAAAAAATAGCACATTATTTTAAACAGAAATTGCCTAATTATGGTGTTTTTGATGAAAAACGTTATTTTCATGCAGGAAATAAAACATGTGTACTGTCTTTTAAAAATTATAATTTAGGATTTTTAATTTGCGAAGATGTTTGGTTTAATGAACCAGTTAATGCTATTAAAGAAAGTAATGCTGATATATTGATCATTATCAATGCTTCCCCTTATGATCGTAAAAAACCTTATATTCGTTCAGCATTATTAAAATATCATTCTAAAAGAATTCATTTACCTATTATTTATTTAAATCAAGTTGGAGGTCAAGATGATCTTATATTTGATGGTGGATCTAAAATATTCAATAATAAAGGTAAAGTAACTCATTATTTAAAATTATTTTCTGAGGAAATAATACAGTGTAAATTTTATAATTCAGAACCTTTGCCGATAGGTAAATTTAAGAAAGATTTATCTTCTATTGCAGAAATTTATGAAGCTTTAGTAATGTCCACTCGTGATTATATTAACAAAAATGGCTTCCCTAGTGTTGTTTTGGGGTTATCTGGTGGGATTGATTCTGCTTTAACTTTAACTATTGCAGTAGATGCTTTAGGAAAAGATAAAATTCAAACAATCATGATGCCTTTTAAATATACTAGTCAACTTAGTATTCTTTATGCTAAAGAACAGGTAGATTTATTAAATGTAAAATTTTCTATTGTTTCTATTGAACCTATGTATAATGCTTTCATGTGTGCTTTATTACCATTATTTAAAAATATTGATTTAGATAAAACAGAAGAAAATTTACAGGCACGTTGTCGAGCTATCATTTTGATGTCTATATCAAATAAACATGGATCTTTAGTTTTAACTACAACAAATAAGAGTGAATTTTCTGTAGGTTATACTACAATGTATGGTGATATGTCTGGAGGGTTTGCTGTTCTTAATGATGTATCAAAAACATTAGTATTTCAACTAGCAAAATATCGTAACACTATTTCATTAGCTATTCCAGAAGGGGTTATTAAAAGAAGTCCTTCTGCTGAATTAATGATAAAACAGTATGATCAAGATAGTTTACCGCCTTATAAAATATTAGATCCTATACTTGAAGGATATGTTGAAAAAGATAAATCAATTAATGAATTAGTTATGAATGGTTTTGATGAAATGACAGTACGTAAAATTATTAAATTAGTAGATATTAATGAATTCAAAAGACGTCAAGCACCAATAGGTCCACGTATTACGATAAAAAATTTTAATAATGATAGACGTTATCCTATTACTTCTAGTTTTGGTAGAAAAAATTGGTAATAATAAGCATTATAAGATAAAAATGATATTATTTATGTTTTTTAATTATGTTTAATTAAAAAACAGTTTTTATAAAAAAAATATTTTTAATAATTTAATGTATATTATTAAATAATATAAAAATATAACATATTTATAGACCATAAAAAATACATATTTAAATATAAAAAAGAGAATATTCATGTTAAAGCACGGTAAATATATTGCAGATTATGACAAAGAATTGTGGTTTGCGATGAAGAATGAAATGCAGCGTCAGGAAGATCATATTGAACTTATTGCTTCAGAAAACTATACTAGTTCAATAATTATGCAAGCTCAAGGTTCTCAACTTACCAATAAATATGCAGAGGGATATCCAGGTAATCGTTATTATTCTGGTTGTGAATATGTTGATATTGTTGAAGAAATTGCTATAAATCGTGCAAAAAAATTATTCGATGCTGATTTTGCTAATGTTCAACCCCATTCAGGTTCACAAGCTAATATTGCTGTTTATATGGCTTTATTAAAACCAGGAGATACAATATTAGGGATGAACTTACTGCATGGTGGACATTTAACACATGGTTCATTAGTTAATTTTTCTGGAAAAATATATAATATTATTTCTTATGGTCTTGATAAAAATGGTCAAATTGATTATGAAAATCTTGAAAAAAAAGCATATCAATATAAACCTAAAATGATTATTGGTGGTTTTTCTGCTTATTCAGGTATAGTAAATTGGAAAAAAATGCGTCAAATCGCAGATGTTATAGGAGCTTATTTATTCGTTGATATGGCACATGTTGCTGGTTTGGTTGCTGCAGGTCTTTATCCTAATCCAGTTTTGTATGCACATGTTGTTACAAGCACCACTCATAAAACATTAGCCGGACCTCGTGGTGGTTTAATTTTATCTAAAGGTAACAATGAAGAATTTTATAAAAAAATTAACTCTTCTGTATTTCCTGGTACTCAAGGAGGACCATTAATGCATATTATAGCAGGGAAAGCTATCGCATTTAAAGAAGCAATGGAACCTGAATTTAAAACTTATCAAAAGCAAATTATTAAAAATTCTAAAATTATGGTAAAAATTTTTATTGATCGTGGTTATAATATTGTTTCTGGTGGTACTGAAAATCATTTATTTTTATTAAATTTATCAAATAAAAAACTTACTGGTAAAATAGTAACTGAAAAATTAGCTTCTGCAAATATTATCGTAAATAAAAATACTGTACCAAATGATCTCAACAACTCATATATTACTTCAGGGATTCGAATTGGCACACCAGCCATTACTCGTCGCGGCTTGAAAGAAAAAGAATCAGTTAAATTAGCAATTTGGATATGTGATATATTAGATAATATTGATGATGAATTTTTAATGTATAATATAAAAAAACAAGTATTAAAAGTTTGTCAAAATTTTCCCGTATATATTTAATTAAAATTTTTTTTTATTATTTTTTCAAAAAATATTTATTTAAAAATTATTTTTAATGAAGATTTTTTTGATACTAACATTAATTATAATTTAATAAAAAAAAATAATATTTTTTAAACGAAATAATATAAAAATAACACAATTTAAGATATAAAAATATTATATTCAATTAAGATATCGTTTATTTCAAGCACTCGAATATACATTTTGATTTTTTACTATTAAAAATATTTTCTTCTTTGATATTAATATTTTTTATCTATGTAGAATTATTAATTTCTTAATGAATCTGTTAATTCTGTTTTTATTTCTAGCAAAATCTTTTTTATTATACGAGGACTACCGGCTAAAATGTTACCTGATTTTAAATAATTATATCCACCAACAAAATTAGTTATAATTCCACCTGCTTCATGAATTATTAATTCGCCAGCCATAAAATCAAAACTTTTTAAGCCAATTTTTAAGAAGACATCTATACGATCAGTGGCTACATAAGCTAGATCTAAAGCGATTGATCCTGTATGACGAAAATGAGCGCATTTTTGGAATAATTTATAAATAATATTAATATAAGATTCTAAATTTTTCTTATCGTGGAATGGAAATTCACTGGCAATAATGGCTCCGTTTAAATCATTAGCATTTTTCATGCGAAGACGATAACCGTTTAATTGTGCGCCTTGCCCACGTACAGCTGTAAACAGTTCATTAAGCATAGGGTTATAAATTACAGATATTTCTGTACGAACTTTAATAAAAACAGCAATTGAGACAGAAAAATGTGGCAAGTGTTTACTGAAATTAATAATCCCATTTAATGGATTAATTAACCAATGAATGGATGTTTTTTTTGTAATTGTTTTTTGATTTTCTGCCGTAAGAATCATATGAGTAGGATAAAATTTATGAATTATTTCAATAATAATTTTTTCTGCATGTTTATTAACATGTGATATAAAATCATTTTTTTTGTTTGGTTTTATTTCCATAGGAAAAGTTTTTTCATAGCTTTTGCTAATAAAATTACCTGCTTGTCGAGCAGCTTTGATAGCAATATTTAGTATGGGATGCATAACTTATTTCCAGTAGAATCTTTTCAACCAATTGTTATATAAAATTTTTGTATAATATAGATTAATAAAATGTTTTTAATTAGTATTAAATTTTCTTTAAATAAATGATTATGATATTTTGATATGATTATAAAATATTTTTTATCTAAATATGATATTTTGCAATTAATAATTTTTGGTTTTTTTATTGATTGATATATGTTTTAAATTTTTAAAATTATGTTTTTTAAAAATTATAAAAATTATATAATTTATTGTATAAAAATTACGATAAAACTTATTTTAAAATATATTACAACTCGACATTTTTTTAAAATGCAATAAGAATATACTACTTATTTAACAAATATGCTATTTATTTAGTTTTGAAATAAAAAAATTGTCATCATTAATTTTAATTGCTTTTATAAAATAAATGTTATGAATTTAAATACAAAAATATCAAAATATTTTCAGATAAAAAATAGTAAATTTATGAAATTACCAATTTATTTAGATTATGCAGCAACAACACCTGTCGATTCACGTGTTGCTAAAAAAATGATGGAATGTATCACCATAGATGGTAATTTTGGAAATCCATCTTCGCGTTCACATATTTTTGGGTGGAGAGCTGAAGAAGCAGTAGATATTGCTCGTAATCAGATTGCTGATTTAGTAAACGCAGATCCACGTGAAATTATTTTTACATCAGGTGCAACAGAATCAGACAATTTAGCTTTAAAAGGTATTACAACTTTTTGTGATAAAAAAAATAAACATATAATTACAATTAAAACAGAACATAAAGCTATTTTAGATACTTGTAAACAACTTGAGCGTGAAGGCGTTTTAGTAACTTATCTTGCACCAAAAAGTAATGGTTTAATCGATTTAAATGAATTAGAAAAAGCTATAACTAATCAAACAATTTTGATTTCTGTAATGCATGTAAATAATGAAATTGGTATTATTCAAGATATTGCTTCTATTGGTAATATTTGTGCTGATAGAGACATTATATTTCATGTTGATGCAACTCAATCTATAGGTAAGTTGCCTATAGATTTAAGTGTACTAAAAGTAGATTTAATGTCTTTTTCAGCACATAAATTATATGGGCCAATGGGAATTGGTGCACTATATTTTCGTCGTCAATTAAATTTTCAAATTTCGGCTCAACAACATGGTGGAGGTCATGAACAAGGTATACGATCAGGGACATTACCAGTTCATCAAATAGTTGGGATGGGAGAAGCTTATAAGATTGCTCAAGAAGAAATGGTTATGGAAAGTAAAAAATTAAATCAATTAAGAAAACGTTTATGGAATGGTATTAAAAATATTAAAGAAATATATTTGAATGGTGATTTTAAAAATGGAGCTCCTCATATTTTAAATGTTAGTTTTGATCATATTCATGGTAAATCTTTGATGATGGAACTCGAAGATTTAGCTGTTTCATCAGGTTCAGCATGTACATCAGGTAGTATTGAACCGTCATATGTATTAAAAGCATTAGGAATAAATGACAATTTGGCATATAGTGCAATTCGTTTTTCTTTTGGACGTTTCACTACTGAAGAAGAAATTGATTATGCAATTTCACTAATTAATGATGTAATTAATAAATTAAGGGACCAATTTTTGATAAATAAATAATATCATATAAATTTTAAATTAAAAATTTTTAAAAAACTCATTTTTGAATTCAAAAAATAATTTTTATATATTATTTAGGATAATACAAATATATAAATATTAATTATTTATGATGTTATTTTGTATAAACAGGGCAATTTGCACAAAATGCATAATGATTTTTTGGATCATTCATATATTTATATGTTTGAATGTGTTGGTTAAAATCATTAGTAATTTTGTTGGATATCAATGATTGCAATGTTTTTTGTATTATGATTTGAGTATTCAAAGTAAAATTTAGTAGAAATTCATCAATAAAAGAATATTCAGGTTGCATCCAATCGAGTACAGGAATTTTTATATCACCTAGTTCTGCTGCTTTTTCAATTGCATCATCAAAATCACCAAGTTTATCAATTAAACCTTTTTTAAAGGCATCTGAACCTATCCATATTCGACCTTGAGCAATTTTTTCTATTTCTTCTTGTTTTTTATTACGTGCATTAGCTACATACTTTATGAAAGTATGATAACTATTTTTAATTGTCAATTGCATCATATCAAAAAAATCTTTATTAATTCCTTTTGTAATAGAAATATCTGCTAATGATGTGTTAGATATTCCATCAGTATAAACTCCAATGCTATTTAAAGTTTTTTCGAGTGTATGGATTAGTCCAAAAACACCAATTGATCCTGTTAAAGTTGTTGGACTGGCAATAATATAATTAGCTGGTGTAGAAATCCAATAACCACCTGATGCTGCCATTCCACCCATGGAAACAATAATGGCTTTATTATTTGTATTATGTGCAGCTAATAATTCATTACGAATGGTTTCTGCAGCAGTAACACTACCGCCTGGACTATTAATACGCAAAATAATTGATTTTATGTTTTCATTAAATCTTGCTTTTCGTATTTTTTCTACTATATTTTCACTACTAATTATACCAGGTTCTTCTTTTCCATTAATAATTGTTCCATTAGCAATTATTACGGCTATATTGCTCAATGTTTTATTATTTAGATCATTTGTTCTTTTATTGGGTGATGGTTTTGTATTAACATAATCGTATATACTAATATAATTATAATGTTGTTGTTTATTATTCCAACCGAATATTTTTATTAACTCTTGTTCTATGACTGCATCACTAAAAATATAATCTATTAGATTTTTCTTAATAGCGTGTTTTGCAGTATTACCATCAACACTTTTTATTTCTTTTATAAAATTTTCTGTATTAGAAAAAATATTTTTTGGATTTGTTCTTCTATTTTGAGCAATTGTTGATAAATAATTTTTCCATATTGCATCAATCCATACTGTATCGGCTTCACGTGCTTCAGAAGACATATTATCACGAAGAAATGGTTCTACCGCTGATTTATAACTTCCAATACGAAAAATATGTGTATTAATTTTTAGTTTATCAAGGAGTGATTTATAATACAGTTTATTTGTTGAAAATCCAAAAATTTCAACATTACCTTGTTGAGACATATATATATTATTAGCAAAACTTGCTAAATAATATTGTAATTGATTATAAGTATTTCCAATAGCATAAATTGGTTTACCAGATATTTTAAATTCAGTTAATGCTTTTCCTATATATTGCAAAGAAGGTTGATCTGCACCAATCAAGTTATCTAATTGCAAAACGATCCCTGTAATATTATTATCATAAATTGCGCGACGAATAGTATTTACAATATTAAATAATGAATTTTCATACATTTTTGCACTTGATTTACCAAATAATTTTTGAGCAATTTTATCAATAGGATTCGGCATGGAAATTTGGTCTACTATAACTCCTTTTAGATTGATAAGTAACGCACCATTATATTGATTGTTATATATATATTCGTTTTTATAGGTAAAATAACTATTTATTGCAATAAAAATCAACAAAAGACAAATAAAACTATTGATAAATCTTCTAATGAAATTTATTAATTGCCAAATAAGTTTTAAAATCGTGAAAATAAAATTCATTACTATGAAATTCCATTATTATAGTTATAAAATTATATAATGAAAATACTTATATAATATAAATAATTTAAGATAATTAATTTTCCAATATAATTATGATATCAGAAAATAATATTGAAAGCTTTATGTTTATTAAAATTGAAAGTTTGCCCAAATAGGAGCATGATCAGAAGGTTTTTTCATACTTTTAATTTCATAGTCAATACCTGTATCAATACAACAATTAAATAATAAGTTTGATGCTAAAATTAAGTCAACGCGTAAACCCCGATTTTTTAGAAAACCTTTTGAACGGTAATCAAACCAGGAAAATTGATTTATAGTATTTGGATTTTTTTTGCGATAAGTATCGATTAATCCTAAAGATTTTAATTTTTCTATCCAATTACGTTCTTCTGGTAAAAAAGAACATTTTCCTTTACTTAACCAACGTTTTTTATTTATTTCACCAATACCAATATCATTATCTGTTGGACTGATATTCATATCTCCCATAAGGATGATATGAGATTTTGATATTATGTGATTTTTTAAATAAATATATAAATCTTGATAAAATTTTTTTTTTGCAAAAAATTTTATGGGATGATTACGACATTCACCTTGTGGGAAATAACCATTTATTACGGTAATTATTCCATTTTTTGTTTTTATATCTGCCATAATAATACGACGTTGAGCATGAAGATCTTCATTTGGAAAACCTTTTCGAATGTTTATTGGTTTTTTTTTAAAAAATAATGCCACACCATAATGTGCTTTTTGTCCATAATAGAAAACATAATAACCTAACTTATTGACTTGTTCTAAAGGAAATGCATTGTCTTCTACTTTAGTTTCTTGTAAACCAATGACATCTGGTTTATGTTTTTGAACAATAGCTTCAAGTTGATGAATATGTGCTCTGAGACTATTAATATTAAATGAAATAAATTTCATCAGGATCCTATTTTTTTTGATATTTAAAAATTTAGATAAGACATTGTATCAGATTGATTTTATCAATGTCATGTATTATAATAATAGAATTATTAATAAAATTAATATTTTATTAACAGTGTCTACAATATTTAATAGTGTGTACAATATTCTACATAATTACTTTTAGATAATTGATGTTATTTTTAATAAAGATTTATAATATTTAATATTTTTTTAGAATACGTACATAGCATTTTATAAAAATTAGTGATTTAATTTTTATTAAATAAAAAACTTTTATAATATACAGTAATTTTACTATTACATTTGTACTAAATAAATTTTACTTTAATAAACTATTTTATAAAAATAATTTTTTATTATACAATACATGGTATATTTTAGCATATTAAAATAAAACATAATTTTTTTGCAAAATTATTTATTATCATAATAATCAATTGAGACTTGCGTCTTAGAATGTATATTAATTGATGTTAATTAGAATATCTTTTATAAAAATATTTTTAAAAGATATTTATCTTTTTTACATAAAAAATATATTTTTTATGCTTATTTTTTTAATATCTTTTTTTGATAGTATTATAATTTAAAATTATTAATTATTTTTTTTATTATATTCAATCATATTGCATTTATATAGTAATATCAGTTTTTTTAAAAAAATTGTTTATATTAAAATTAATATTAAAAAATATTTTAAAAAAATTATATGTAAGTATATTCGATATTAAATAATTGTATTAAAATAATTTATTTTATTATATTACTAATTAAATTTATAAAAGTATTTCTAAATTCTAAATTTTAGAAATAATCTATTTTAGATAAAATATATAATTTTAAAAAAAATTATTATAAGATAAAAAATGTAATATGTTCTAAATTGACAAAATAATTATTTGATATTTTTTAAAAAAACACAATATATTGTATTATATATTTTAAATAAAAAGATGTTTTTATTTAAAAATTCGCCAATAATTTATATAATAGAATATTATTAGAATATTATATATGATTTTTTTATTTAAATTACATTGTTTATTTATAATTTAGATTTATAGAATTATAACTGCAAAATTTTATTTATTATTTAATAAATATTTGTTATTTTAAGAATTTAAATATTAATAAAATTAATGTATTAATGTTATTTTTTAAAAAAAATATTTTTAAATATTTTGATTTATTTTTTATAGATTTTTTAAAACAAAACTTTTATATAAAAAAATAATTCTTTAGAAGAAAGTATTAAATATTTAAAATATTTATTAAATACGAATATAATTTCTATCTATTTTTTATTTAAAAAAATATTTCTTTTAAAGAAAAAAAATTAATTTTTAAATTATATTTTTAAAAAATAAAAATTACACAAATATAAATTATTAATTTTTATAAAAATATTTATTTTATTTGTCTGAAATTTTTTCTTAATTTTTTATTTTTATTTTATATTATTGATATTTTTTAAAAAATATATTTAAATTTTTTGATCTTTTAAAAGTATATTAAATATATAAAATTTGGAATAAAAAATGGAATTTAAAAAACAAAAAAAAAGAGTTAACAAAGTAGTTATCCCTGTTGCTGGATTAGGTACTCGTATGTTACCAGCAACTAAAGCTATTCCTAAAGAGATGTTACCTTTAGCGGATAAACCACTGATTCAATATGTAGTTAATGAATGTATATCTGCAGGTATACATGAAATTATATTAGTGACTCATTCTTCAAAAAATTCCATAGAAAATCATTTTGATACGAGTTTTGAATTAGAAGCTATTTTAGAAAAACGAGTTAAACGACAATTATTAAATGATGTGCAATCTATATGTCCAAGTCATGTAACAATTATGCAAACTAGACAAGGTATTGCAAAAGGATTGGGACATGCAATTTTATGTGCAAAACCATTAGTAGGAGAAGAACCTTTTGCTGTAGTATTACCTGATGTTATTATTAGTCAATATTCATCTAAATTAGAAAAATGTAATTTAAGTATGATGTTAATGCGTTATTATGAGACATCAGTTAGTCAAATTCTTGTTGAATCTGTTGTATTAAAAGAATGTATTTCAAATTATGGTATTGTTGATTGTAATAATTATGAGTTAAAACCAGGTGAAAGTAAAATTATTAAAGGTGTTATTGAAAAACCTTCAATTAATACAGCACCATCAAATTTATCTATAGTTGGTCGTTATGTTCTTTCAGAAAAAATTTGGAATTTATTAGAAAAAACCAAAACTGGTCGTGGAGATGAAATTCAGTTAACAGATGCGATTAAAATGTTAATAGAACATGCGCCAGTTGAGGCTTACCATTTACAAGGTAAATGTTATGATTGTGGTAATAAATTAGGTTATATGAAAGCATTTGTGGAACACAGTATGAAACATGAATCATTAGGTCATGAATTTTCTAAATGGATAAAAAATATGTTTTAAATAAAGTTGTTATTAATAATAAGTGCTAAAAAATTCTATAATAAAAATATTGTAATTTTATATTTTTTATGTATAAAAAATTTTGAAATATTTTAATTAGAGTACTAAATAAAAGATTATTAAGTCTATGTTCAATATATTTATTAATGATTTTTACTATGAAAAAATGTTAATATTTTTGATTAAAAATACCCTTTATTTAAAGAGTATTTTTAATTAAAAAATATTTAGATTAAAAAATCATCTAATTTTTTTCCTTTTTTCTCCATTGCTTGTTTAATAATAGCCGGTGTTCGACCTTGTCCTGTCCATGTTTTTATTTCTCCATTTTTGTTTTTGTATTGATATTTCGGTGGTCGTAAAGCACGTTTAGTGCGATCAGTTGTTTTAGAAGATGGGGTTTTTGCAGTTACTAAATCATCTAAGCTCAGTCCTTCCCCTTCAAGTAATTTAATATATTTTGCAATTTTTTGGCTATGAGCTTCTAATTGTGCTTTTGCTTGATTTTCATCTTCAAGCCGTTCTTCTACAACTGTATTAAATTTATCTTGTATTTCTTGCAATGATTCTAAAGGAATTTCTCTCGCTATTGCACGTAAAGTACGAATATTATTTAATGATTTAAAATATTTAAATGAATCGCTCATTTTCTTAATCTCAACTTGAAATGAATGTTTTATAATGCTCTATAATAATAGAGTGCTATTCTATTTTCCGCAATAGTGAAATTAAAAAATGAATTGAAATTTATTTTTACATAAATCAATATAAAGTTATATTTAAAATGTTTTTTATGTATTAATAATTTATATAATTTTATTTATATTATATTTTTAAAAATAATATTTTTGGATATTTATTTATTTTAATTAATTATATAAATATTAATTAATATCTATTTTTATTATGTAATATCAAATATAATTAATTTTAAATTATTTGTTTTATAGAATTTAATTTTATGAAAAGATTTATATATTAAAGTAGTATAATTTATTATTTTTGTAAATATAAAGTTTTAATTAATATTATTTTTGTTATTAAATTATTAGTAATATATTTTAAATATTTTTTCATAAAAAATGTTTTAAAAAATATAAAAATATATTTTTATTATTTAAAAATATATTGTTTATAATTTGTTTTATGCTAAAATATTTCAACAATAATTAATGAAATAAATTCTATTTTTGAAAATAACCATAAAAATAGAAAAAACATTTTATTGATTTTTAATAAAGTCATTTTAATATATTAAAAATATTTTTAAATGATTATAAAATATGAAAATTTGTTTATATATTAAAATTATATATCAATAAATTTTTAATAAATTTTATTTAAATTTATATGCAAAAATAATTGATAATTAAATAATTTTTAATGGAATAATTTATTTTATAAATATATTTTTTTTATTAAGAATATTGATCAATATAATTGATAATTTATAATGTAATAAATATTATTAAGTAAATTTTATTTAAAATTTATTATAATGATTTTTTAATATAGTAAATATTATTATATATAATTAATTTTTAATAAAATATTAATCAGTAAGTTAAGGAAGTTAATTGTGCTGAGTACTATCTTTGATTTTAATAATTATATAAATTTTTTTTTAGCTCTTTTTGTTATAGTTAATCCAATAGGAATTTTGCCTATATTTATTACTATGACTAATAATTATTCTCATTCTGAAAGAAATCATGTTAATTTTACAGCAAATTTTTCAGTATCTATTATTTTGTGTATTTCTTTGTTAATTGGTAAAACTTTTTTACAATTATTAGGTATTTCGATTGATTCTTTTCGAATTGCCGGTGGAATAGTAATTGTTAGTATTGCTATGTCTATGATAAGTAATACACAAGATAAAAAAGAAAAATTAGAAACTATTGTTAAAAATAATATAGGTGTTGTACCTTTGGCATTACCATTAATGGCAGGACCAGGAGCAATTAGTTCATGTATTGTTTGGTCTTCTCGTTTAGAAGGATGGGGACATTTATTGGGGTTAATTTTAACTAGCATTTTTTTTTCTTTTTTGTGTTGGCTACTTTTTCGATCTAGCAGTGTATTAATCAAATATTTAAATAAAACTGCAATTAATGTTATTTCTCGTATTATTGGATTATTATTAATATCATTAGGTATTGAGTTTATTATCACGGGGTTAATATCTGTATTTTCTGTATTATTATGATCTAGTTTAATGTATGTATAAATAAAAAATGGATAGTATGACAATTAATTTTTAAAGTGTATTATTTTAAAAATAGCATTATTTACATATAAATAATTTTAGGTCTTATATGATTAATGTAATTATAATAATGGACTAAAAAATAACAAATACGCTCCATAAGACGATTCCATAATGGACGTTTTTTCCAGTTTTTATGCATTAACGCTATAGAACGAGTTATATAATCTTTTTGAATTAACGTTAAATGATTACCAAATCTTTTATCATCAATAACAACAGTAATTTCAAAATTTAGCCAAAGACTTCTCATATCTAAATTTACTGACCCAATCAAACTTAATTGACCATCTATAGATATACTTTTGGTGTGTAAAAGCCCATCATTAAATTGATAAATTTTTACTCCTGCTTCTAATAATTCAGAATAAAAAGCTCGACTTGCCCAACCTACTAAAAAAGAATTATTTTGATTCGGAATGACCATTAATACTTCGACACCTCTCATCGCTGTACCGCAAATTGCATGTATTAAATTATCAGTTGGTACAAAATAAGGAGTCGTAAGAATCAATTGTTTTCGAGCAGAAAAAATAGCAAGTATTAATGATTGCTGTATTAGTTCTTTTTGGAAACCAGGACCTGAAGGAATCACTTGAGTTGTATGAACTTTTGTTTTTTTAAATTTTCTTATGTTTGTATCAGAAAAGATTGGTGAAATATGTTGGCCGGTTTCCATTTCCCAATCAAATGCATATATAATACTTAATATGTTTGAAATAGGGCCCTCCATACGAACGATAATATCTATCCATTGTCCTACATCTAAATTTTGTTTAAAATACCGTGGATCCACCATGTTCATGCTACCAACATAAGAAATATTATTATCAATAATAATCATTTTTCTATGTTGACGAAGATCTATTCGACGAAAAAAAAGCCGAAATAAATTCACTTTTAGTGATTCTATTAATTCTATCCCTGCTTCTTTCATTTTTTTTGGTTCTTCACTATGAAAGAATGACCAACTACCAGCAGAGTCAACCATGATTCTACAGTGTACACCACGTTTTACTGCATTAATTAATGCTTCTGTAACTTTGTCAACTAATCCTCCGGATTGCCAAATATAAAATACCATTTCTATATTATAAGATGCTAAGTTAATATCTTTTATGATTGCATTTATAGAATCTTGATAATTTGTTAAAAGTTGAAGATTATTTCCTTTGACTCCTGAAATCCCCTGTTGTTTTTTACATAATGAAAACAAAGGTGCAGCTATTTGGCTTTTATGTTTACAAAAAATATATTTTGATTGATTAATTTTTGATATTAAATTTTCAAATGAAGCCCACATATTTTTTATTTTTATTATTCGTCTTTTTCCCAGACGCAATTCTCCAAAAATTAAATACGATATTACTCCTATCAGTGGAATTATGTAGATAATTAATATCCAGGTTAATGAAGAAGTTACTGGACGACTTTTTAATAAAATACGGATAGTAATTCCAGCAATAATGAGCCAGTACAAAAACATTAAAACCCAATGTAGTAATATGTCAAGAGTTATCATAAATAAATATATTCCTATTTAACATTTATAGCATTACTATGAACTACAGGATTCTGTATATAGCAAAAAAAAATATAAAATTGAAAGTTTTTTTTATCAATATTTTAAAGATGATAATATTTTCATTATTTTATAATGCCATTCAGTAAATTATATTAGAAAGGTATCTAATATTAGATATGGTTGATTTGTATTGCAAATAAACTGTACTTTTATTTTTAAAATATAGGTTTTATAAATAGTATAATATGGTGCATATTTTTATAAAAAATATGATTACAATTTCTTATAAAAGATTTGATTTATATTAATAATTTTAAAAAAATATTTATAAGTATTAATACAGTTAATAAATTTTATTTTATAACAATAAAAATAGAAAAAATATTATTTATTAATATTAAATTTTAGCATATATTTTTAGCATACATAAATAATAAATAACTTGTATATTTATTTTCACGAGTAAAAATAAAAAATATTTTTTTTAAAGCAAATAAACTGCATGATTATTTTTTATCTAACATATAGAGGCGAAAAAAATAAATTAATATAAAAGAAGTTAGCAAATTATTTGATGTAAAAGATATCAAGTTGTTTATTATACTTGGAAAAATATGCAATTTTCCAATAAAAACAGTAATAAATATTTGTAAGACTACCCAAAATAATAAGATCGATAAAATTAACCACCAATGACGAAATGCTATTTCAAAGCTTTTAGTAATGGCTAAAAGTGGCATTATATTTTTAACATTTATTAAAATGATCGGAGATAAAGAAAATCCGATAGCAAAAATAATACCTGGTAAAATAAAAAAAATGAAACCAAAATAAATTATAATACTGCAAATTATTAAAAGAATAATCATTTTTGGTAATGTGTTTAATGAAAGTATAAAAGCTTGGAGTACATGAATATGATTACCTTTAGTTATTTCTAATAAGTAAGTAAGCACTGAAGAAACCAATAAGATTAATCCGATAAAAATTGCTGTAAATGATAACAGTGAAACCCGCATGATAATACTTATTTCTTTTTCAGATAATTGATTTATCCAATTGGAAAGCGAAATAGAATGATTTTGGTTCATAAAATTCTTAATAATTGTTTCTACCTCTTGTAGAGGTACAAAAAAATAATATAATATTAAACTAATAGTTGCTGAAATTAATGATAATAAAAAAATATCATTTAATTGATTTTTGAAAAAATTATAGCTATCGCTTATGAGAGAATTACTTATTATGTACATAAAAACTGATTCCTACTAATTAATGTTTTCATGAAATTTATATATTATATTTTAACTAATAGGTAAGTAAGCTTACAGTATTCTTAATTTCTATTTCTAATACAAATTATTACAATGTTGATTGTATGTTTTATACTATAATATAATAAAAATTTTTATAAAAAGTTGAAATATTTTTATATGGGTACATATTATTGTACCCATACAAAGCATACGTTATAAAAAATCATATTTTTCCGACTAAATCTAATGATGGGGACAATGTCGGGTCACCTATTTTCCATTTTGCCGGACAAACTTCTCCTGGATGTTTGGCTACATATTGTATAGCTTGAATTTTACGTAATAGATCTGATGCATTACGTCCAATAACTTCAGATGTAATTTCAACTGCTTGAATAATACCTTTTGGATCAATAATAAATGTACCACGTTCAGCTAAGCCTAATTCCTTTTCTTCACCATTTTCATAGTATTTTCGCATAACATCAAAATTACGAGTTAATTGCCAATTAGAATCACCAATCATTGCATATTTTATTTTTCTAATTGTTGCTGAATTAGTGTGCCATTCTTTATGACTAAAATGAGTATCTGTTGAAATAGCATAAATTTCTACACCTATTTTTTTAAATTCTTCATAATGATCAGCTAAGTCACCTAGTTCTGTAGGACAAACAAAAGTAAAATCAGCAGGATAAAAGAAAAAAACATTCCATTTACCTTTAATATCTTTTTCAGATATATGAATAAATTTTCCATTTTGGAATGCAGTATTTAAAAATGGTTTAATTGATGTATTAACTAACGACATTGTATTGCTCCTGTATGTTATTGTCATAAAATATTAAATATAAAATATAATAATTTTTAAGATAAGTAAATTTTTACTTTAAATATCATTAAGTAAATATTTATTTTTGATTTTAAAAATTCAAAAAAAATTTATAAATTTTTTTTTGATCTTTGATCATCAATAGTGACATCTTTAGGTGGTATAAATTGAAATTTTTTTTTATCAATATTATTTAATGCTTGTCTTTTAAAATTATAAGAGATTTTTTGTCCATTTTCTTCTACTGTACTAAACTCTTGAATAGTACCATTCAATTTAATAGTAATAGAAAAAAAAAATTGATTATTTTTTTTTCCTTTTAATATAAATTTATTGTCATTTTGAATAACGTGATAAGATTTCCAATCTATAGCATTTTTACGAGTTATTAATATAAATGGAGTATTAACCATAGTTTCTTTTAATAAAGAAATGGTTACTTGTTTGATGAGTGGATTGTAAAACCAGAGATTCTTACCATCAGCAATTAAAAAATTTTCATCTGGTGATGTGAGATGCCAATGAAATAAATTGGGGCGTTTTATCCATAATTCTCCTTTGCCTTCTTGAATTATATTTCCATCAATACTAATAACATTTTGTATAAAATTAGCATAAAAACTATTAATTTTATTTAAACGAATTTGTAATTCTTTAGAAGCATTTGCATTTACTGGAATAATATAAAAATTGATAATTAATATTATTAATATTGTGATATTTTTAATTAAAAAACTAACTTTTTTAGTTTTATTATACTCATTAATTACTAATTTTTTTGAATAAGATTTCACGATGAATACCATTATGAATTAATATGTTAACTTATATCTTAATTTTTTGTTTTTTAAATTAATTTTAATTTTTTATTAAAATTAATACAAAATTAACGTTAAATATTCGATATAAACACTTTCTGTTTTATAATGATCATTTTAAAAAAACATAATAAAAATAATAAATCTGTTTTTTATTTATTTTTAATTACTATCATTATTTTCAATTATATGATCAATATAATTAGGTTTTCCTCTTTTTTTCCAATCTTGAACTACATTTTGTACTTCCTGATCTTGCACAAAAGCACCATGTACACGAATTGGAATAGATGAATTAGAAGGTAAATAAAGCATATCCCCCATTCCTAATAAAGATTCGGCACCACTTTGATCTAAAATTGTGCGAGAATCTATTTTGCTTGATACCGCAAAAGCAATTCTGGTAGGTATATTAGCTTTAATTAAGCCTGTAATAACATCAACAGATGGTCTTTGTGTTGCTAATATTAGATGAATACCTGCTGCTCTAGCTTTTTGTGTTAAACGGGTAATTAAATTTTCTACTTGTTTTCCAGATGTCATTATTAAATCAGCAAATTCATCTATTATGATAACAATATAAGGTTCTTTTTTGATTATTGAATCTTGGATATTATCATGATTAATTATATTATTTTCTTGTATAGATGGATTTAATATTTTTTCTGAAATATTAGCATTTTTTTGAATTTTTTTATTATAGCTTGATAAATTTTTTACTCCTAAGGCTGACATAATTTTATAACGACGTTCCATTTCATTTATACACCAATGTAGTACATTAGAAGCACTTTTCATGTTTGTAACAACTTCAGTTAATAAATGAGGAATCCCTTCATAAGTAGAAAGTTCTAACATTTTCGGATCAACCATAATAAAACGTACATCTTTAGGATTTGCTTTATATAAAATACTTATTATCATAGCATTTAACCAAACTGATTTTCCTGAACCTGTTGTGCCTGCAACCAATAAATGTGGCATCTTTTTAAGATCTGCAATTACTGGTTTGCCTTCGATATCTTTTCCTAAAACAATAGTTAATGGTGATGAGTGATAGCGGAAAATATCACAATCTAGTACTTCTCTTAAAAAAACTGTATGACGTTTTTTATTAGGTAATTCTAATCCTATATAAGGCGTACCAGGTATTACATCAACAATACGCACTGTTGTTACTGATAAAGAACGTGCTAGATCTCTAGATAAATTAGTAATACGTATCGCTTTAACTCCAGGTGCTAAATTTAGTTCAAATCTAGTAATAACAGGTCCTGCAGAAAACCCTACAACTTTAGCTTTTATGCGATAATCTCTTAATTTTTCTTCAATAATACAAGACATTTTTTTAAGAAAAAAAGTATTAATAGGTTTATTGTGTATTTGATGATTTATTAGTAATGTTAGTGATGGCATATTTGTGTTGATTGCTTTTGATAAAATTTCTTTATTAGAATCTAAAAAATACCCAAGATTTTTTTCTTTTTTACAATTATTTCTGGATAATTTTTTGTGTGATTTTTTTTTGTTTTTATCAGATTTTATATTGAATATTTTATAAAATTGCTTTTTAAATAAATGTTTTAATAAATATTTTTTTTGTATGCCAAATGTTTTTTGATAAATTTTTCTATATGTCAATGATTGAATAAGATTAAACAAAATAATTAGATTGATTTTATTTTTGATTTTTAATGCTACAGATTTAAAATTAATGTTATTATTTTTTTTATTTGTTTTTATTTTTTTTTGTGGTAAAAGAAATAATTTATTTGAGTTTACAATTTTTTTTGTTTTATTTTTATATACACGATTTGTATTTGATATTTTTGATTTATGTACATTATTATAATTTATTGTTGATTTTATAGTAGCAAGGTTATTATCTTTATCTTCTATATCTGGTATTGTTAATTTATTAATATTTTTTTTTAATATTTGATTTTTTTTGATATTATTAGAATTTTTTTTTGATATTTTTGAATATTCGTGAATTTTTAAACTTGAAAAAAGTACATTTTTGTAATTATTATTTGAGCGATCTTTTTTTTTCTTATTTTTATCATTGAATCTATTAGAACAAATTGAAATATAAAAGTTTGTTATTTTATAATAATTATAAAAAGAAACAATATACTTTCTCAGTATTAGTATTATTCTTATAATTACTTCTCCAATTTTTTCTATTATGTTTATCCATGAAAAATCAATCAATAATGTTAAACTAATAATCCAAATACATAATAATATCAATGTTGTTCCCAAAATATTAAACCAAGGAAGCATAGCATTGCTCACAATACTACCAAGAATTCCACCAGAAGAAAAATAAGCTGAATCATCTATATTAAGAGTAAACAATGCACAAGAAGAAATCATTAATGTAATTATGCCGATTAAACGTAAGGATAAAATAAAAAAATCAACATAATTTTTCTTATCTATATGTTTAAATATCTTGAAAAATCCTATGATCATTAATAATGGTATTGAATAACTTAACATTCCAATGCTTGTGAAAAGAATATCAACTACATATGCTCCAACACTTCCAGCTAAATTTTTTATTGCTGTATCTGAAGTTTTTTGTGACCAACTAGAGTCAGAAGGATTAAAACTTATAAGTGCTATTATAAAAAAAAATATTAATACACCTATTACAAGCAAAGTAATTTCGACTATTATTCTTTTATAATTATTTTTTTTTGATTTTATTTGTTTTTTTTCTTTATATGCTTGCACAAAATTGAGAACTCCATGTTTTTATGAATTTTAAAAGATAAGTGATAAAATTATGAATTATGTTTTTATTGGTTATTATTTATTAATATTTATTAATAAATTAATAAATTAAATTTTTAATATAGAGCTAATAATTATAATTAGATCGCAATAATTACAATTAATATTTTAGATTTGAGTTTAAGTTATTTTTTTATTTTTTGTATACATTTGCGAATAACTTTTGTAAAAAAACAATTATTTAAATAATTGTTAATAAAGATTGATTTTTTTGCTTTATTTTTATTAATATATTTTAATTAGCATATTTTAAAAATGCTTTTTTTCTATATATTCATATTTTAATATAGTATAAATTATATTCTAAAGTTTTGAAAATTTGTTTTATTATAGCTTCAAATAAAAATATTTCATATCTTATAATATATCTAAGATATATAAAATAATTATCATGAACAAAAATAAAATAAAATTTTTTATAAAAAACTAATTTTTAATGTTTAATGTTATAAAAAATGATAATTTTCAATATTTAATAAGTCTATCAATGTTAGTTTATAAACTTTATATTGATAATATTTTTGACTAAAATTTAAAACTTTTTTATACATAATTTTTATAATTTTTTTAAATGTAATAATATAACTGATAGCATAAAATATTTTCTGTTATAGATAAATTCATTTTTATTAATTTATAAAATGTTTATTTTTCATCATTCAAAGTGTTAATTTTTTTATTAAAACTGGATCATAATATGAATATTACTAATCATTATAAACTTATAATTTTAGGTTCTGGTCCTGCTGGTTATACTGCGGCTATTTATGCTGCTAGAGCATCTTTAAATCCCTTATTAATTACTGGTATCCAAAAAGGTGGGCAATTAACCATGGCCACGGAAGTTGAAAATTGGCCTGGTGATTATATTAAATTAATGGGACCTGTATTAATGGATAGAATGTTAAAACATACAAAAAAATTTATCGATGCAAAAAATATTATTCATGATCATATTCATACTATTAATTTAAAATGCAGACCTTTTGTATTAATTAGTAATAAAAAAAATACATATACATGTGATGCGCTGATTATTGCTACTGGAGCATCAGCTCGTTGCTTAAATTTATCTTCTGAAAAAAAATTTAAAGGTCATGGAGTGTCAGTTTGTGCTACCTGTGATGGTTTTTTTTATCTTAACAAAAAAGTTGCAGTTATTGGTGGTGGAAATACTGCTATTGAAGAAACATTATATATGTCTAATATTGCTGCAGAAGTTCATCTTATTCATAGACGTTCAACTTTTCGGGCAGAAAAAATTCTTATTCAAAGAATGATGCAAAAAGTAAAAAATGGAAATATTTTCTTACATACAAATTATATACTTGATGAAATATTAGGCGACAATAATGGTGTTACTGGAATTAATTTACGTACAATTGATAACAAAAATATCAAAAAAACATTATTTTTAAATGGAGTATTTATTGCTATTGGTTATATCCCGAACACAGATATTTTTAATAAACAATTAGAATTAAAAAATGGATATATTATAGTAAAAGGAGGGATGAATAATAATGCAACACAGACTTCTGTAGAAGGTGTTTTTGCTGCAGGTGATGTAATAGATCACGTTTATCGTCAAGCTATTACTTCATCGGCTACTGGCTGTATGGCAGCACTGGATGCCTCACGTTATTTAGAAAATTTATATGATTTATGATATGTATTATTTTTATGTGTATAATACGTATTATGTTATATATTTATAGTTTTTTATTTTTAAAAATAAAAAAATTATTTTTATTTTAAAAATTCAGTTTATCGACTACGAAAAACGATTCGACCCTTGCTTAAATCATATGGTGTTATTTCTACATTTACTTTATCTCCTGTTAAAATTCGGATATAATTTTTTCTCATTTTTCCAGAAATATGAGCAGTAATTATATGTCCATTTTCTAATTCAACTCGAAACATTGTATTAGGAAGTGTATCTAATACTTTACCCTGCATTTCAATATTATCTTCTTTTGACATTGAACCCTCTAAAATAAATTATTAAATCTAAATAATTTAATTTTTTTAAAACTTTTTTGATTTTAAAAATAAAACATAGCAATAGTTTTAAAAACTATTATCATGAATACAATGTTATGTCAAATATAAATATTTATAATATATACTTTTGGTATATACTTAATTTTATTTTATACACTCTTTAATTTAAATTATTTTTTAATTTTTGAAATAAAAGGAATATCAAATGTTTTAAATTTATTTAAATATGAATAATTTCTTTATTTGTATATTATTTTTTATTAATATTTACATTTTTATTTATTAATTTTTTTTATTTAAAGTTGGAAATCACTTATAAATTTATTAAATTATATCTTTTAATTTTTATTTTAATGATTATATTATTTTTTATAATATGCATATATTTTTTTTATGTCTCATATTTTTAATGTTTATTTAATGTTTATTTTTGAATATATGAATAAAAAAGTACATGTGAAATATCATCAAAAAACTGATAATAATTTATGTATAGATATAATTTATGTATTTATTTTTATTTTAATTTCAAATTATTTATTTAAGAAAACATCTTGACTGCACAAGAATTTTATGTGATCTTTAAAAAACTTCTTTATGATATTTTCTTAATTAATAGCAATTTTAAAAAAATTGTATTTTTTATTAGATTTAATATTTTTTTTAATTTTTTATAATTCATAAGATTATTTTTTTTAATCAAAATTTGTGTAAGAAGAAAAATATTTATCAAAATATATATTGAAATAAATCTTTTTTATATTCAATGAAAATACTAATATTATTTATATTTTTATTTTAGATAATAAATTTTTTATGCTTTATTATATTTTTTATCAAAGTAAAATTTCAAATTTTTAAAAAATTAATCATAATATTTAAAGTTTTTTTTTTCTTCTAATTTTTAAAAAATACAAGTTTTGCTATACAGCATAATTATAAGAAAAATATATTTTTTTTATTTATTTTTTAATGAAATTTATCATTAGTATTATAAACTAAATCAATCAAATATTTAGTTTTTAAAAATTTATTTTTTAAAAAATAACACTTTGTCTTAATATTTGATTAATTTTATTATTTTTTATTTGTTTTTTTTATTTTATCAGAATGATTATTAAACTAACAGAAATTAATTTTTTTTATGGTAATTATCAAGTCTTACATAATATTAATTTAGAATGTATAAAAGGCGAAACAGTAATATTTCTTGGTTCAAGTGGTGCTGGTAAAAGTTCATTATTACGCGTTTTTAATTTATTGGATTGGCCTAGTTCAGGTCATTTAGAGATTGTTGGTTTTTATTTTGATTTTAAAAAAAAATACAAAAAAATAAAAATTGAAAATTTAAGAAAACAAGTAGGTATGGTATTTCAACAATATAATTTATGGCCACATTTTACAGTTATAGAAAATTTAATTCAGGCTCCTTGTTTAGTTTTAGGATTAAGCAAAAAAATAGCTAAAACAAAAGCTAAAAATTTATTGAGACGTTTAGATTTAATAGAATTTTCTAATCAGTTTCCACTATATCTTTCTTGTGGTCAGCAACAAAGAGTAGCAATTGCCAGAGCATTGATGATGGAACCTAAAATATTACTATTTGATGAACCAACGGCATCTTTAGATCCAGGAATGAAAGCACAATTTATGCAAATTGTCAAAGAATTATCAAAACAAGGTATTACACAGTTGATTGTAACCCATGATACTGATTTTGCAAAAAAAACAGCAAGTAAAATTGTTTATATGGAAAAAGGATATATTTTAGAACAAGGAGGTATTTGTCATTTAACTAAACCAAAAACTGAAGGTTTTTCACATTATTTATCTCATATTTAATTAAGAATTTTACAATGAAAAAAAAATTTTTGTTTTTTATTTTATATTTTTTATCTTCATCAGTATTATCATTACAAAAAGAAATTATAAGATTTGCAACTGAAGCAAGTTATCCACCATTTGAATCAATTGACAGCAATAACAGAATCATTGGTTTTGATATTGATATTGCTAAAACAATATGTAAAAAACTTGATGTAATTTGTACATTCACTAACCAATCTTTTGATGGTTTAATACCTAGTTTAAAAATGCGACGATTTGACGCTTTAATTTCAGCCATTGACATTACATCAGAAAGAAAAAAACAAGTTGATTTTAGTGTTCCATATTATAATAATTGTACAACCTTTTTTATTTTAAATTCACATGAAATTGATAAAACATTTTTAAAAATTAAAAAAATTGGCGTACAAAATGGTACTACTCATCAAAAATATATTATGAAAAAATATAAAAATGTGCACATTATTCCTTATGACAATTACCAAACAGCTATTTTAGATTTACAAAATAAAAGGATAAATGCTTTTTTTGGTGATTTTGATGTAATAAGCGAATGGTTACGAAAAAGCAACAATCAATCATTATTTATAATAGGTGAAAAGATAAAAGATTCAAATTATTTTTCTGCTGGTTTTGGTATTGCTGTACGTAAAGGTAATAAAGTTCTTCTTGATAAATTAAATACATCAATAACACAAGTTAAACAAGATGGTTCCTATGATATTATTTATAAAAAATGGTTAAAAAAGTAATTTAATTATAGTGATGAATAATTTTTTATTTTTAATGAATGCTGCATGCATGACCATTACTTTGTCCATTATCTCCTTGTTTTTAGGATTGATATTAGGAATGTTATTTGCAGCTTTGGAGATTTTCCCAAGTCGGATTGTAGCATTTTTTGGATCTTGTTTAGTAAATTTAATTCGTGGTTTACCCGAATTATTAGTGATATTATTTATTTATTATGGTACATTAAAAATTGTAATTTTATTAGATGATGGTATTAAAATAAATTTATTTTTCTGGAAAATAATCTTTCAAATTAATTCTGAATATTTATTTATAAAAAAATATAACTTTGATCTTATACCTTTTTTTTGTGGTGTTCTTTCTCTTTCTTTATTATATGGAGCTTATGCTTCTCAAATTTTAAAATGTGCAATAAAAATTATTCCATTTGGTCAATGGGAAGCAGGTTTAGTACTGGGTTTTACGAGAAATATGATTTTTTTACGTTTTATTATTCCACAAATATGGCGTCATACTCTACCAGGATTGGCTAATCAATGGTTGGTCTTATTAAAAGATACCTCATTACTTTCATTAATTAGTGTAAATGATTTAATGTTACAAACAAAAAACATTATTAATCGTACTCAAGATCCTTTTACTTGGTATTTAATTGTAGCTTTAATTTACCTATTTATTAGTGTGATAAGTAAAAGCGTTTTACGATGGATCGAATTATCCAGCAATAATTTTGAAGGTAAAACAAAAAAATGTTCGAATTAATAATTTCTTTATTACCAGGATTATATAGGAGTTTGTCTTTAACATTTTTTTCATTATTGATTGGATTGTTTTTATCGTTATTTTTTACTATTATTTTATCTTTAAAAATAAAATTTATTTCTATTTTTATTTTAGGTTATATTACTGTATTTACAGGTACTCCTTTACTGGTTCAATTTTTTCTTTTTTATTATGTTCCTAATCAATTTTCTTTTTTAAAAGCATATGATACATTATGGTTTTTAATTTCCTCACCATGGATTTGTGCTATGACAGCATTATCACTTAATAGTGCAGCTTATTGCACATTATTATTTCATGGTGCATTAAAGGCAATAGATAATACTATATGGGAATCTTGTCAAGCATTAGGTTTATCACATTATCAATCTTTAAAAATTATTTTGCCTTATGTTTTTAAACAAATCATATTATCATATGGTAATGAAGTTATGCTGGTTTTTAAAAGCACTGGACTAGCTAGTACTATAACATTATTAGAAATAATGGGATATAGTCAACAAATTTTTAGTCAAACTTATAATATTAACATATTTATTGCAGCAGGGATCATTTATTTATTTTTTAATAGTATTTTTGCTTTATTAATACATCAATTCTCACAATACATGTTATCTTTTGAAAAGAAATCATATGAAAGAAATATTTATTAAAAAAAAATCTTATTTTTGTAAAAATTCTTAAAAATGTGGTCTATTAGTATTATATTTAATATTTTTATAAATTAGATATTATTTGATTTATATATTTAAAATTAAGAAAAATATTATTTTTTTTAAAAAAAATAATTTATATTTTATATTTTTGATACACGTTTTTTATAAAATTAAAAATTAATATTAAAGTTTTATATTAATACAAGCGATTTATTTTTATCATATTATAATTTTTTAAAAATTTCTAATATAAAATATTAAAAAATAATTTTTGTTATTATAAAAATTCTTAATTTTTTGAATTTCTTTTGTTTTAATTTTAAAATCTGTTAAAATATATATTTATATACTAATAAATGAATCATGTATTTTTATTTATCATCTAAAATATAATTTATATTTTTAAAAATAAAAGGAAAAAAAATGTTTCTTATTATTTTTGGACGTGCCGGGTGCCCATATTGTATTTCTTCAAAGAAAATAGCAGAAAAATTAAAAAATACATTGAATGATTTTAATTATAGTTATATTGACATTGAAGTTGAAAATATAACAAAAAATGATTTAAGTAAAAAAGTAGGAAAAATAGTCAAAACAGTACCCCAAATTTTTCTTGATGGAAAACATATTGGTGGTTTCACAGAATTTGAAAAATATACTAAAGAATATTTATTGTGTTAAATAATTTTTTTATATAACATATTTTTATATTTTTTATAAAATTTTAACCTTGATTTATTTAAATAGTGAAATTAAAATATTTATGTTTAAAATAAAACAATATAATCAATAAAATTCTTTATGATAAACAACATGTTTTACTCACATATTCTACTAAAATAGTTTAAATTTATTGAAAAAACTAATAATTTTTCTATTGTGTTAAATGATATTAATTTAAATTTATTTCATTTAATAACGTCTATACCAATAACATCTGGTATCGCATTAAAATTTGTTTTTTTTCTTGCTCATCAATTAATTTTTATTTTTTTCTTTTGTACTATTTTATATTGGTTTTTGGGTTTAAAAAAGACAATCATTATTCGAATGATATTTGTTTATAAAACTTTTATTGCTATTATTATCTCTTTATTAATGTCTTGGATTATCGGGATATTTTTTTCTCAAGAACGACCTTTTTTGATTATTGCATGTAAACATTTACTTACACATAAAGAGACACCATCATTTCCAAGTAATCATGGGATTGTAGCTTTTACTATTTCTTTTAGTTTTTTGTTTTGGTTCAAGAAAAATTGGGTTGGATTTTTATTATTTATGAAATCTTTCATGATTGCTGGAGCCAGAATTTTTTTATGTATACATTGGCCTCTTGATATGTTAGGTGCTTTTATATTGTCTGTAATAGCTTGTGGGATAAGTCAATTATTTTATACAGTTTTTAGATATAAAATATTACCATATATAATTAAACTGTATCAGTTGTTTTTTTAATTTAATATTCTTTTAAATCATATTAATTTTAAAACATATAATTTAGTATATTAACTATATGTTTGATCTAGAAATATTTTTTTAAAAATAAGTTTAAAATTATTTTTTTAAAAAAAAGTATATTATAATTAATAAAAAAAATAGTTTTATTAAATATATTATTATAAACAAAAAATTATATTTTTTATTTTAAATATGGCAGATATTTTAGATAAAATAAAATTAATATTTTTTTTATGCTTCTTATAAAAAAAATTTTTAAATTTGATTTTAACTTTATTTTTATAAGATAGTTTTCAAAAAAGAAATTTTATGATTAATAATTACATTTATATAAAGTTAATTTGTATGGAAAACAATTATAGTAAATTATTATTTTGATATTTTTTATTTTGAAAAAATATTAATTATATGAGATATAAATTACTGTACAATAGAATTATCAAAAATGTATAAAAAAATTTAATGAAAAATTTTATTAAAATAAATTTTATAAAACATGCTTAATTTATATAATGTATAATAAAGAAAAAAATCATATTTCTGGTAAGTCATTTTTAAATCTATTATATATATTTAATATATTGTAGAGATTATTATGAATAAAAAAAGAATTCCTTTTATAAGTTCAAGACACAACAATCAATATATACAAAGTTGGCATAAACATGATATTTTTTGGATTTTAAGTTTATATGGAACAGCAATTGGTGCTGGTGTACTTTTTTTACCCATTAATATTGGTATAAATGGATTTTTGCCAGTAATATTAATGACATTATTATCGTTTCCAATGGTATTTTTTTCTCATCGTGGGTTGGCTCGTTTTATATTAGCTAGCTCAAAAATAGATAATGATATTACTCAAGCAGCTGAAGAATATTTTGGTTTTTTTTTTGGTAATTTAGTTACAATTCTTTATTTTTTTTCTATTTATCCAATTTTATTAGTATATGGTATTTCTGTTACTAATAATGTTGAATATTTTATTGTGCAACTTCTGGGATACCTTCCACCTCCCCGTTGGTTGTTATCATTACTTCTTATTGGTAGTATTATTAGTATAGTTACTTTAGGTGAAAAATATATAATAAAAAGAATAAGTATTTTAGGATTTTTTTTTATTATTATGCTTTTGTTATTTTCATTGTATATGATTCCATACTGGCATATATCTGTATTAGAAAATATTTCATTTTCAGAAATTAATATATATAATGCTAATAATCATCAAAGTATAATAATTGCGGTTTGTTGTGCAATTCCTATAACAGTTTTTGCATTTAACCATTTGCCAATTATTTCTACATTTGTAGTTGCTAATCGCAAAGAATATGGTGATTTTGCTGATCAAAAATCTTCAAAAATTTTATTTGTAGCACATATTTTAATGGTTTTTACAGTAATATTTTTTGTTTTTAGTTGTATGTTTACATTATCTCCTGTTGATCTTTTAAAAGCAAAATCTGATAATATAAGTGTTTTGGATTATTTATCTATATATTTTGATAAACCTTTTATTAGATACGCTTCTTCATTTATTGCGTTTATTGCAATTATTAAATCATTTTTTGGGCATTATCTTGGTGCGCGTGAAGGTTTGAATTCTTTAATTAAAAAAATATATCATGTAAAAGGAAAAGAAATTAACAAAAAAAAAATAAATATGATTACTTTTATTTTTATGTTAATTACCATTTGGTTAGTATCAACATTAAATCCAAATATTTTAAATATCATAGAAAATTTTGGTGGACCAATTATCACTGTTTTATTATTTATTATGCCAATTTATGCAATTAAAAAAATATCTATTATGAATAAATATTCTGATCATTTTAGTAATTTTTTTATCGTAGTTGTTGGAATAATTAGTATTTTATCAACAGTATATAAATTATTTTTATAATTTTTTGTTATATTTTATATAGTTTGCTTTTTAGCATTAGAAAAAATGAAAGATTTAATACACAAACAAATAACTACTATAAGTTAAAAATTTTTTATTAAAAGTTACATGTGTAATTATTTTTTCAATCAATTTTTTTTATTTTAAATAAAAAAAATAATAAAAAAAATTTATACAAATAATATTATTTTATTAGATTATATACTATATTATTTTATAATGTCATGCATAAATTAATTAAAAAATATTGTATATGAAAATATTTTTATTTATTTATTAGTATAATTGAATTTTATATTATAATTTATATATATTTTTAATATCAGATAAATCTATACATACATTTATATTTATAATTTTATGCAAAAGTATATAATAATTTATTTATAATGAATTATTTTGCTGTTTTAAATAGGAATTTAAAATATGACATCTGCTAATTTGGTACTCATAAGACACGGTGAAAGTATATGGAATAAAGAGAACAAATTTACTGGATGGGCTGATGTTGAATTATCTTATCAAGGTTATAAACAAGCAAAAAAAGTAGGTCAATTTTTAAAAAAAAAGGGTTTTATTTTTGATTATGCATATACATCAGTTTTAAAACGTGCTATTCATACATTATGGGAAATTTTAAATCAAATAGATCAATACTGGATCCCAGTTGAAAAAAATTGGGTTTTAAATGAACGTCATTATGGTGCATTAGAAGGGTTAAATAAAGAAGAAACTGCTAAGAAATATGGTAACGAGCAAGTAAAGTTATGGCGTCGGAGTTTTAGTATGGCACCACCGGAATTAACAAAAAATGATCCGCGTTATCCTGGAAATGATCCTCGTTACATACATTTGAATGCATCGCAGATACCTGTTTCTGAAAGTTTAGCTAATACAGCAAAACGTGTAATTCCATATTGGGAAAATGTCATTAAAAAAAGAGTAAAAAATGGTGAAAAAATAATTATTGTTGCGCATGGTAATTCATTACGTGCATTAATAAAACATTTAAATAATATGACTGAAGATGAGATTATTAAATTTGATATTTTAAATGCTGTTCCTATTATTTATAAATTTAATACAAATATAATTGAAATATATGATTTTAAATAATCAATATTTTTATAAAAATATTTTAAATATAATTAATAATGTATATTATATATTTAATTGTAATGAATCTTAATTATTGTACTTTATTTTTAATAAAAATTTATTTTAAAAATTTTATTTTTTTTAAAAAATAACATTGCTTTTAAGAGATAATTGACGCCAATAATAAAAACCATGAATTGAAAAAACCAGTAATATTAAGTATTCTAATGTAATAGCTAACATATCTTGCAAATAAAAAAGAAAAATGCTAAGAATATTAATAATAATCCATAATAACCAATTTTCAATATATTTACGTGTCATTAATATCATAGCAATAATCGATAAAATGGTAATCATTGAATCTAAAAAAGGAAATTTATCAGGTTTTATTTGTATTGGTTTTAAAGAAATATTAAATAAGTATAATGTTTTTATGGTGATATTAGATAGAAAAATAAATGTTTTATCTATATTAAAACTTAATAATATAATTGTTATAATTGTAATTAATAATACTAATATTTTTTTATTAACAGACATCCATCGAATTTTTAGATTCTTTTCATCAAAAGAACTCACTTTACTCCAAGCATACCATCCGTATATATTTGTTATAAAAAAGAAAATTTGTAATAGTAAGCTAGCATACAATTGAATTTGAAAAAAAATAACAGCAAAACATGTGACATTTATTAAGCCAAAAAGATAATTTATATTTTTTTCTTGACTTGCAAACCAAACACATAAAAATCCGCTTATTGTTCCTAAAGCTTCAATATAAGATAAATTATAATTTTTGTTTGCAATTAAGATACTAAGAATGGTGTTGTTAGTATCAAAAAAATTGATTCCAAACATGTTTATATGACTGATTATTTATAATTTAAACTATGGATGAAAATATATATTTTTTATTTTTAAAATAAATATTAAAAAATATTGATATTTCTAAAAACATTCTTATATAATGGGTCGTACAGGATTCGAACCTGTGACCAATTGATTAAAAGTCAACTGCTCTACCGACTGAGCTAACGACCCCCCATTAAGTTATATAAATTAATTTTAAATTATACAATTTTTTGATGATTATATCATAACGTTTTTTTTATTATTTGCAAGACGAATAATTAATATTTTTAATAAATAAAAAATACTATATTTTATATAGAATTATCAATTTTTTAACTAAAAATTTAGTTTCAATAATATATTCTAAATTAGAAAAAAACAGATTTTTTGTATTACAAATATCTTTGTGATTAAAATAATCAACATTATATTAAATTACTCAAAATTTTTTTATAAATTTCATTTAATATAATATATATAATATTATTAGATTATAAAAAATACTTTTTGACATTATTCTTATTTTATTAACTTCAATTTTAATTAGATAATATTAAATTTATAAATAATTTAATAATTATTTAAAATATTAATTTTTCTTTTTTTTGTTTTTATTTTTATTCTTAATATAAAAATATTTTTATATATGAATACATTTAAAAAAAATTATTGGATATTTGTTAAATCAACTTTCCTTATAAAAAAAATATTAATTTTACAATATATATAAAAAATATTTATAAAATTAGTTAAATAATTGACAAAATTACATAATTTTATAATAAATAAAGAGTTTGTTTATTTTAAAAATTCATGCAATAAAAAAAATAAAAATGGATAATGAAAAAATATAATTAATATATTTTTAGAAAATATTTTTTTTAAGAGATTTACTATGTGAAATAGTAGATACATTATTTGTTAATTTAAGTATTATGAAACATATTTTTATAATTGATAGCCTGATTTATCTTTTATTTTTAAATCTTTTTAGTTTTATAATTTTGTAATTATATACGTTATTTTTAATTTAAAAATGAATTTTTTATTTTGATATCTAAAATTTGGAATAAATCATAAAAAATTTTCTTAAAAAATAAATAAATTGATTTATTTAAAATTAAATTTTTAAATTATTAATGGATCAAAAATTATAATTAACATTTATATTTTAAAAATAATATATATTGTTAATGTAATTTTTAAAAATTAATAAATTTTTTAAAAAATATTTTTATGTTATGATATTTTATTAATTTTATTTAATATAATTAATTTTATATTAAAGTTATAAAAAAGGGTAATTATTAAAAAACATAAAAATTATATATATTTAATTATAATTTATTTTTAATTTTAAAATAAAATCTGTATTATTTTAACAATAGAAATTTTATTTTCAGTATTTAATTTTTAATATTTTGTATAATTAAATTTTTAGAAAAGTACAAATCAAAATTTTTGAAATTTATAAAATAGATTAATTTTCATAAAATACCTGATTAAAGTTGTTCACTCTGCAACTGTAATCTATGATATAGTTGTATTTTTTCAAAAAGGCTATATTTATAATATGATTCATAAGAAAAGTTCTTATAATAAAGAAGATTTAAATGCTTCTGGCAGAGGCGAATTATTTGATGGATATGGACCACAATTACCTTCTGGTAATATGTTAATGATGGATCGTATTGTAAAAATGACAGAAAGAGATGGATATTTTAATAAGGGTTACATTGAAGCTGAACTGGATATTCATCCAAATTTATGGTTTTTTGATTGTCATTTTATAAATGATCCAGTTATGCCAGGTTGTTTAGGACTTGATGCAATGTGGCAACTCATCGGTTTTTATTTAGGATGGTTAGGGGGGGCAGGTAAAGGTCGCGCGTTAGGTGTAGGTGAAGTAAAATTTACTGGACAAATTTTGCCTACTGCACAAAAAGTTACTTATCGTATACATTTAAAACGTATTATTAAAAGAAAATTAATGATGGGAGTAGCTGATGGTGAAGTATTAGTAGATATTAAACGTATTTATACGGCAGAAGATTTAAAAGTTGGTTTATTTCAAGATATAAAAAGATTTTAATAAATCTGTCAGATAATTACTATTTTTAATAGTACATATATTTCTTTGTTTTATATATTAAATTACTTTTATAATCATTATGATATTAATTTTATTAAAAAAAATACATTAATTTTAAATAAGCAAAAAATATATTTATTTTTTTAATTTTTCAGTAAAAATATTAATCATCATTTTTATGATACAAATTTTAAGAAAATCCATTCTAATATAAAAAGTAAAATAAAAAAAATAAATTAAGTGAAAACATGATTCTTTTATTTTTATATGTAAGATAAGATAAATAAAAATTTATGAAATTTAATGCAAAATTAATTTATTTCAAAAATTCTAATTCTTGCCAACGTTTAAATACTGCTTCCATTTCATTTTCTTTTTCTGATAATATTTTCAATATTGGTTTTCTTATAATATAAGGTTTATTAAAAAAATTAGTGGAAATTACTTGCATTTGTAATGTTTTTATTTCATTTTCTAACTTTTCTAATCTTGTAGGTAATTCTTCAAGTTCTTTTAATAAATGATAACTTATTTTTTTCTTTTTTTTTCTTAATTGAGTATTTTTTTCTTCTTTTAAAAGAATATTTTTTTTGTAAATAATAGAATTAGATAAATCATGATTTTTTTGAATTTCTTGAACATTTTTATACACACTACCTAAATATTTTTTTATATTACCATTTTCTTCAAATATCCAAGATTTTGTCACTATATTATTAATCAATTGACGATCATGACTTACTGTTAATACACTTCCTTTATAATCATGAATGACTTTTTCTAATAGTTCTAATGTTTCAATATCTAAATTATTACTAGGTTCATCAAGAATTAATACATTACTAGGTCTTAAAAATAAGCGTGCTAATATTAATCTAATTTTTTCTCCTCCTGATAACACACTTACTGGTATTTCAATTTTTTTTGGATTAAATAAAAAATTTTTTAAATATTTAATAATATTACAGGATTTTCCATTAATTATTACTTCTTTTTTACCATCAGATAAATTTTCAATAACAGTTTTTTTAAGATCTAATTCTGGTTTATGTTGATCAAAATAAGCAATTTTAAGTTGTGCTCCCTCATAAATATTCCCACTTTTTGGTTGAAGTTTTTTTAACATTAATTTTAACAATGTTGTTTTTCCACAACCATTAGGTCCAATTAAAGCTATTTTATCTCCTTTTTTTACTTGTGCAGTAAAATTATTAATAAGTACAGCATTACTAATATCATAAGTAACATTTTTTAAATCAAAAATTAATTTGCTAGAATTACTTATTTCCTCGATTTGAATTTTTCCTTTTCCTATCATTTCAGATCTTTTATCATATTTTAAACGCATAGATTTCAATTTTTTAATTCTACCTTCATTGCGAGTACAACGTGCTTTTATTCCACGATTATTCCATATTTCCTCTTTTTTTAATTTATTATCAAAAATAGCATTGTGTTTTATTTCTATTTGTATTTCTTTTTTCTTATTTGTAGAATAGAGATGATAATCTCCAGGCCAGGACACTAATTTTCCACGATCAATGTCAACAATACGTGTGGCTATATTTTTAATAAAAGAACGATCATGAGAAATAAAAACAATACTACCTTGAAATTTTTTTAAAAAATTTTCTAACCAAATTATAGTTTTAATATCAAGATAATTTGTCGGTTCATCAAGAAAAAGAATGTTTGCTTGACAAGTCAAAGTACGTGCTAAAGCTGCTTTTCTTAATAATCCACCTGATAAAATAGATAATTTAGTATAGGGTGGGAGATTTAATTGTTGAATTATATTTTTGATTTTTTTATTTAATGACCATAAATTAGTTTGTTCTATTATTGTTTCTAATTCAGATAATTTATTAAGATTTTTTTTGCTGGGATTGTTTTTTATGGTTTTAATAATTTCATGAAATAGTTTAATATGATCAGTTAGTTTTTCATCTCCTCCAGCAATAAAATCAAAAACAGTATCATTAATATCAAATTGCATATCTTGTGCTAAATAAGCTACTTTTAGATATGGTTGATGAAATATTTTGCCTTTATCAAGAGCTTGTTTTTTTATTAATACTTTTATCAATGTTGATTTTCCGGCACCATTACGACCAACTAAACAAATTCTTTCATTATCTTTGATAATTAATTCTGTATTATGTAATATATTTATATCATGAAAATTTAAATAGGCACCTGACATATGAATAAGTGACATAAATGATATTCCCGTATCTAGATTATGAGTTATCAATAGTTTTTAATTTGTTGATGAGATTTTAAAAAATCAAAAAAATTTTAGTATTTTTTTATTATAAGATATATTTATAGTTATATAAATTAATCTAAATTAATTTTTATTTTAAATGGACAAATCTATTATTTTTAATCTAAATTCATTTTTTAATAATATGTCTGATTATATCTTAAATTTTTATTTCTAATAAAAACTTTTTTACTGTATATTTTGATTTTTAGATTTTTTTAATTTATATTTAATTTTATATGTATGCACTATTAACTTCTAATTTACATAATAATTATTGTATTAAATATATACTATTTTAATTTATTATTTTTCTTTAAAAAAGTATTTTAGTAATCTCTTTTTTATTTATAAAAAAAATAAATATCACAATTTTATAAACTTTATTTCTGATCTTTTAGGTTGCACCTTAATCACATTTTTTTATATTACAAACAACTAATATATTAAAAAATTGTATTATTATTTTTAAGATTTCACTAATTTTTTTAGATTGATAGATCTATTTATAGAAATAAAATTATATAATTTATTTGAAAAAAATATTATAAAAAATACACTGTTCATTTTAATTTTTTTAAAAAAAATATTTTTTTATTTTTTTTGAAACGTTGCATATAAATACGATTTTTTATTGTAATAAAATTTTTATTAGTATATTTTAAGTGTAATAGGGGGATCCCCGAAAAGTATTGCTATTTAAATCCATTCGTTTTGGATATTTTTTAATAAAAGATAAGTAGCGTAAGCTAGAAGTATAAATACGTAAAGCGTTACTAAAGAGAGTTTTTCCAATATTTTTTTTGTAAGTAATTCTACAATATCTTGCAAAATTCCAATTTTTAATGGACGTACTGCACCTTTTATAGTAAAAAAATTAGGAAAAAGAGTGGCTAAAAAAGAAATAATATCTTTATTATTTGTTAACTTTATTGTATTTATTATAACAATTTTTTCATAAAAATTATTCATTAAAATAATTTGATTAAATTAATTATAAATTTATAATAAAATAATAAATTATTATTTTTGAACTTATGTATATAAAATATAAAAAATTTGATTATAATGTGTTTTTTTATTAATTTTTATAAAAATGTATTTTAGTTTTTTAAGAAAAAATAAAAATCTTTAAATAAATATTTTAAAAATATTTATTAATTTATTTTATCTTCTAATTCTAATTTAGATTTTATAAAATATCTGAATTTTTATATTTTTGAATTTTACTTTAATTTTATAATATATTTTTGTTATTTTTAAAACTAAAATTTTTTATCTTAATTATTATTTACCTTATGAAAAAACAAAAATTTCTTATACTTAGCATTTTAAATAAAAAATAATTTCACGTTAATTGTATATAAAAAATTAATAGATAAAAAATATTTTTTTTATACTTTATTTATTATTATGTTGCATTTTTTTATTAAATGATAATTCTTTATATAAAGAAGATTTTATCAATTAGGTATGTACTATATTAGAAATTTTTTTTAGTTCTTTATCAAAGAAGAACAATGATTTACCATCTTCACCAAATAAATCAAATTTATCCAAAATAGATTTAAATAGTTTTTCTTCTTCATGTTGTTCAGAAACATACCATTGTAAAAATTGAAATGTTGAAAAATCTTTAATTTTAAATGAAAAATCGACAAGAATATTAATTTCATCTGTAACTTTTTTTTCATGTTTATAAGTTTTTTCAAAAACATCTTTCAGAGAAAAAAAAGTTTTATCTGGAGCATCAATATAACCTAAAATAGGCATTTCTCCTGTATCATTAAGATAATTGAATAATCTTTCCATATGTAACATTTCTTCTCGAGAATGTGCTCTTAAAAAAAATGCAGCTCCTTCAAAACCTTTGTAATTACACCATGCACTCATTTGTAAATAAAAATTTGCTGAAGAAAATTCTAAATTTAATTGTTTATTTAATTTTCTTGTCATTTCTTTTTGTAACATTATGTATCATTCCTTTATTGCTAAATACTTTTATTAAATAATGAAAAAAGTATTTAATAATATTCAGTAATTTTATGTATTTTAATGTATTATTTTATATAATATTAATTATATAATTTTTAAATTAATATCTAAAAAAAATATAATTTTATTTTAGATTGATATAATATTTTTTTTAAAAATTTAATGTTAATTTAATGATATTACATGCTCTTTAAAAGAGCAATAATATATAAGAAAAAATAAATATTATATAATTTTTAATTTCTATATATAAAATTGATTGCTATTAATATATCAATTTTAAAAGATTACTAAATTAATACAGTAATAAATTAAATTGATAATTATTTTGTATCATATGTTTATTTTAATAAAACCATTATTACATAATTTTTATGATAAAATTTTATTGTGTTATTATAAAGAATTAATTTTAGGTATTATTTAACAATTATATAATTATGAAAACTATAGAATTATCTTATTCATCAGATGTTACTGTACATTATTTTAGTACTCTTGCGCATCAACCATGGGCTATGTTATTACATTCTGGAAATTCCATTCATTCAAATAATCGTTTTGATATTGTAGTGGCTGATCCTATTATTACATTAGAAACAAAAGAAAATATTACTAAAATTAACCGAAAAAATACTATTTTTTCAAAAATCGATCCTTTTAGGTTATTGAAAAATGAAATAAAAAAATTAAATATCATTAATAGAGTTAATAGTGATCTTCCATTTCAAGGAGGCGCTATAGGAATATGGGGTTATGATTTATGTAGAAGTATAGAGATTTTGCCAAAAAAAGCTAAAAATGAATTAAGTTTTCCTGAAATGGCTATAGGAATTTATTTATGGGCTTTGATTATAGATCATCATAAAAAAAAAGTAACGTTACTTAGTCATAGAAATATTGCAAAACGATTATTTTGGTTAAAAAAACAATCTAAAATAGTAATGCAACCATTTCATATGTATGAAAAATGGGAAAGTAACATGTCAAAAAAACAATATGAAGAGAAAATAAATCAAATTCACAAGTATTTGCTTAATGGCGAATGTTATCAGATTAATTTAGCACAACGTTTTAAAGGAAAATATTTTGGAAGTGAATGGGAAGCATTTCTTAAACTTAATCAAAAAAATATGGCACCTTTTTCAGCATTTATTCGTTTAGAAAAAAATTGTATACTTAGTGTATCTCCAGAACGTTTTCTTTCACTTAAAAATAATCTAATTCAAAGTCGTCCAATTAAAGGTACATTGCCTAGATTATCTAATAATAAAGAAGATAAAAAACAAATCACACGCCTGCGATCTTCTATAAAAGATCGTGCTGAAAATGTTATGATTGTTGACTTACTTCGTAATGATATTGGTAAAATAGCAATACCAGGTACCGTGAAAGTATCTGAACTTTTTGTTGTAGAATCTTTTCCTGCTATTCATCATTTAGTTAGTACAATCGATGCAGAATTATCTTTAAATTATCATGCGACTGATCTTTTAAGAGCTTGTTTTCCTGGAGGTTCTATTACTGGAACACCGAAAATACGTGCAATGGAAATCATTGATCATCTTGAACCTCATCGCCGTCATAGCTATTGTGGAGCAATTGGTTATATTAGTTTTTGTGGTACCATGGATACTAATATTAGTATACGTACTTTATTAACTGAAAATCAATATCTTTATTGTTGGGGTGGTGGAGGCATTGTTGCCGATAGCACTGCTGAAAAAGAATATCAAGAAATTTTTCATAAATTAAAATACATTCTACCTATATTAGAAAATAAATAAAATTATTTTTTTCTACATTTAACACATTGATGTTTTTTATAAAATCCTATTAATTTATATTTTTAACTTTATTGTAGTAAATAAACATAGCATTACTTAAAATTTATAAAATATGTTTTTAATAACAATTTATATTAAAAAAATATTAATTATATATTAAAAAATTTTTACTTTATTTGTAAGTAAAAATTAATATCTTATGTATTTATTTTATAATATTTAAAAAATATATAATATAAATAAAAAATTAATTTAAATTTAAAAATAATTTAGAAGAAATAAATTTTATTTAGCAAAAAATATCAAAAAGAGCATCTGAATTTGTAGTATAATTTTCTTTATAAATTTATATCATAAAAGAAAATTACTTAATTTTAATATTGTTCAATTTATATTATTTTTTGTTACAATCTTTTTAAGATTTCAAATATATTTAATATTTAATATAAATTAAATATTAAATTATAAAATAAGATATATATTCTTTAAATATGATTTAGTATTACAGTTATTGATATTTTAAAATAAATTAAATAACATCTTTTTTAAAAAAAATTGTAAAGAAAAAAATGGTATATCTATTCTAATTAACGCTCATTTTTTTCTTAAAAGGAATTACTTCTAACCAATAAGATGTTAAAATTAGAAAACAAAAAAATGTTTTTTATATTAAATTTTTACCAGATAAAAATATTGGTTATATACTTAAAAAGTATAAAAAACTATCAATAAACTTAATGTTTTTCAAGGGATATTTTTTAAATAGATATTTTCGGAACCCTATTTAATATAGACAATCAAGTCATATAAAATCAAAATAGAAAATCATACAATATCATTACTGGATTTAATATTCCTAGATTAGTATCTATTTTATTGGCTCGTGATGATTTCACTTGTGAAGAATTAATAAAAATTGTTTTTATAACAAGTACAAAAGAAATTAAAGTTTTTTATATTATAGATCATCAAAAAAGTTACCATTTTCTCCTAATAATTTTTATTTAAAAAACAAATATTTTTAACAAAAAACATATGATTATTAAACTTTCAAGAATTAATGATAGATTAATTTACGGTCAAGTAATTGCCTTTTAAATCAAAAAAAATATTAAACGTATTATTTTAGTTAGCGATGAAGTCTCTAAAAAATATTTTTCGTTCTACTTTATTAAAACAAGTTTTTCCTAAAAGTATTAATACACATGTCATTAATATTAAAAAATATGTTCGTGTTTACAATAATGTTTCATATTCTGATGAAGAAGTAATGATGTTATTTACTAAAAATATATATGATGTTTTGCATATTGTAAAAGGTGGAATAAAATAAAATCTGTAAAAATTAATTCCATGTTTTATAAAATGAAAAAAATAAATTCATAATGCCATATCTCTAGATAATCAAGATATTAATGCTTTTAAAGAATTATCTCGTTTATGTATTGAATTAGAATTTTAAAAAGTTTTTAATAAAAAAACAAACTTTATAAAAATTTTTTAAAAAATAAAAAAATAATTTTTATTCAGATACTCTTAAATAAAATAGATTTGCTTAATACTATTTGGTTAAATAGGAGACATTTAATGGAATTATCTATTTTTTAAATTATATCTGTTTTTAAAATTTCTTCTTTTATAGGAATGGATTTTATTTTAGATGAATTTTAATTTCATCATCCTTTAATTGCTTGTTCTTTAATAAGATTTTTTCTCAGTGATTTAAAAAAAGGCGTAATTTTTGATAGCACATTAAAAATGATTGCTCTAGGATAAGCAATCATTGGTGCGACTATTTTACAAGATTTTTCTTTGGCTGTAATTATTTTTATAATTTTTGTAATTTCTAAAAAAAAGAAGTTATTACTGGTATTGAACTTACCATTCATTTAGCTTCTGCATGTCAAGTATTTACTATATTTATACTAACAATGACTGTTGTATTTTAATATTTAGTAAATCGTCTTTGAGTACTTCGTAATTTTAGACTTATTGTGCATCATCTATATTTTAGTATTATTATTACAAGCAATGCAAATTGTTATGTCTTCTAAAATTGTTCATATATCTATAAGTACACATTGAAATTGCAAAATTTGTTTAATGTACTTCCTGAAGTGTTAACTAAAAGACTGAATATTTCTTGTGGGATCATAGTTGTAGAATATTCTATAGTTATTAATATAATGCGTACAGATTATTTAATGCCATTTTTTTTATTTTTTGTAATTTCAGCATTTACTAATTTTAATTTACTTTATTTAGGTATAATTAGTATGGTCATGTCTATTATATATACAATTGAATCTGCAATATAGTAATACATCAATACTGACCCTCAAAAAAAAATCATAAAAATAATCATGATTTAGATAATAAAATAAATTAATTTATAAATACTAAAAAAATAACAGATATACATTTAGCCAGTTAATCAAATTTTTAAAAACTTAATATTAGTAATATTTAGAAAGTTTTTTCGTTTAAATTTTCTTTAAAAATCATGAAATTTTGGAATACAAGTACTGGAATTTTGTTTTGCAATAATCCAAATCATACATCGTTTGTATCTTCAAAATAATGAAAAAGGCAAGCAATTTATTAAGAGTTATGTGGTATTTTTTAATACTTGTTTTTATCTTTTATTACCTATTCTAGGTGTAATCATCGTCATGGAAGAATAAAAAGTTAAAAAGATAAATATTGATGATGGATCCATTAATGGTATAAAAATTAGATTCATAGGAGCTGTTTTGTCTGATGTAGGAATTTTATTTTTTTTGGGACAATACGTCTAATTTTAACTGGATTAGGATCAGGTATTGCAATTTTTTTTATATTTTTTAATAGTATTCTTTTATTAACACGTTATTATGGTATTCATTATGGTTATAAAAGAAGTATTGGTATTCTTCAAGATATAGGTAAGGGATTTTTATAAGAAATCAACGAAGGAGCTGTTATTTTAGGATTGTTTGCAATGTGTACTTTAGTCAATAAATAGACTCATATGAACATCTTTTTAGTTATTTTAGAAACAAAAAATCCTATTACTGATGCAGTAAAAATTACTATGCAAACCATTTTTGATTAATTAATGTCCGGTTTTATTCAATTTTTGCTAAATTTTTCTTCTATTTAGTTATTGCGAAGTAAAGTGCATCCATTATAGTTAATAATTGGTTTTTTTATTTTTTGTATTTTTATAGGAAGTTTTTAAGTTAAAAACAATTATTGTTTTATTATACATACAATTTTTTTTATATTTTTTATTTTTTTAAAATAAAAAATCTTATAGTATTTAAAATAAAAAATATTTTAAAACTTTTATCAATTTTTAAAAACTTTATAATAAAAAATTATAAGTATATATTTTATATAATCATTAAATATGATAGTTATTATTAACTATAGTTTCAAATTAAAAATATATAATTATGATATTAAATTTCAATAAAATTTTTAAAAAATTTAATTGCTAATTTTTGGTTAGTAAACATTTAAAAATTATTAAATTAAATCACTCATATATAAGTTATTTAATTTTTTTTAAAAAAAATAAATTCTTTAGATAAATTTTTTTATTCATTCATTAATTACAATACATGCATTTTGTATTATTTAGTGAAGAATAATTTATATTGATTGATATAAATTTAATGTTAAACAAAAAAAACAAAATATATTATTTTTAAATATAAAAATATAATTGTTTACATATTTTTATAAAATTTTTTTTAAATCATAATAAAAAAATTATCTATTTATAATATATATAAATATTTATTTTTTATATATATTTGATATTAATTTATTATTTATTTTTTAATAATTTTTAGAAAAACTATATTATTTTATAATTTTTAAAAATACTAACTGAAGATTTTTTTGTAATTATAGTTTGATAAATAAATGATCTTATAAAAATAGAAATATTGGTAACTCATAAATTAATAGTTTTATAATACTTATAAAACTATTAAAAAGTTATATTTAAGATATTTTTTCATTTTTGAGAAGATAAAATCACGTTTTTAATGGTATTTTTCTGGTTTTAATTAACTCATAACATTACATTAACTTTATATGAATATTCAATATAATATGCAATTATAAAAAAGTAGAGATTGCGAAATTATCAATATTTATTTTTTATACAATTATTAATTTTTCAATTTGTTTATTTTTATATAAATTTAAAGTATAAAAAAGTTTTTTCTGAATTAATTATTTTAACCTTTAATTTAAAAATATATCCATAAATATATGTATGTTTGATTTTTTTAAAAATGAATATTACTTAATTTATATATTAAATTAATAATTTTTACAAAATATATTTATTTATTATACAAATAAAAATTATGATTTATAGTATATTTTTTATTATTGATAATTTATTATAACTGAATACACAACAGCAAATATTATTTAGTACCAAATATCTTGTCGCCTGCATCACCTAATCCTGGTATTATATAACCATGATCATCTAGATATGAATCAATAGAAGCAGTATATATCTCAATGTCAGGATGAGCAATATTTAATGCCGCTATACCTTCAGGAGCTGCAACTAAAACTAATACCTTTATTGTCTGACAACCTGCTTTTTTTAGTAGATCAACTGTTGCAATCATAGATCCACCTGTAGCCAACATTGGATCTACAATTAATGCCATACGTTCATGAATATTTAATGCAAGTTTTTGAAAATATGAAATTGGTTTTAATGTTTTTGTATCACGATAAACCCCTACAACACTAATACGAGCACTAGGGATATTTTCCAATACACCATCTATCATACCTAACCCTGCACGTAAAATAGGAACGAGAGTAATTTTTTTTCCTTTTATTTGTTCAATTTTTACATAACCACACCATCCTTCTATTTCAATGATTTCCATTTCTAAATCAGCTGTTGCTTCATAAGTTAAAAGACTACCTATTTCTGCAGCTAATTCACGAAAACGTTTAGTATTAATATCTTTATCCCGCATTAAACCAAGTTTATGTTTAACTAATGGATGTTTTATTTCAACAATTTTCATGATTTTTCCTTTAATTATATGAGTTATTAGATAAATATAAATAATTAATTTTTCATTTTTTATATTTCTAATACAACATTCATAAAATTATTTGATGTTTTTATAATTAATTAGTTTTATATATTGATAAATAAAAAAAAATCATATGAAATATCCTATCTCTTTTTTTTTCGATAGAGAGATTCATGATAGTAATCATTAAATAAAAAGTGTTAAACTCTAAAAAATTTTATTATATAAAAAAGATACTTTATAGCTATTTATAATAAATATTTTTATTTTCATAATAGATAAAAACCGGTAGTTTACAGATAATGTAAAAAAAACAAATTTTTTATATCATTTGAATACTTGTAAAAGTATCTTTTTTTAATACATACCAAAAGTTTTATCAGTATTTTTGAAAAAATTTTTCTTTTATTAAAAAAAGTTAATTTTTTATTTTGCACTCTAAAAATTTTATTCTTAAATTTTGTTAAAAAATATTTTTATACCTATTGATGTAGTTTTATTGTATATACACTTAATGATAAGTTATAATTTTTAAAAAATAATTTTTAATATTTTTAATAATAAAAAAAATTATTAAAAATAAAAACACTTTTATTTATATAGATGCATATGAAAAATAATTATACTACAATTTTTATATAATTAAAGTTCTATAAAAATCATTACTCATCAGATCTGATGAATATCAATATATCGTACTAAATAATAAGATTAATTATGAAATAAAAATGTCTAAAAATCAATTATATATTGAAAAAGAAATTAGTTGGCTATCGTTCAATGAACGAGTTTTACAAGAAGCAGCAGATAAACGTAATCCTTTAATTGAACGTATGCGATTTTTAGGTATTTATTCTAACAATCTAGAGGAATTTTATAAAATAAGATTTGCTGATGTTAAACGACGTATATTAATTAATGAAGAACAAGGAACTGCATCCAGTTCACGTCATTTGCTCAAAAAGATTGAAAATAAAGTTGCAAAACTTGATAAAAAATTTGATGCACTTTATAATGAATTATTACTTGAAATGGCTCGTAATCAAATTTGTTTAATTAATGAACGACAAATTTCACCAAATCAACAAATTTGGTTACGACAATTTTTTCGTCAACATTTACGTCAACATATTACTCCTATCTTAATTAACCAAGAAACTAATTTGGTTGAATTTTTAAAAGATGATTATACTTATTTGGCTATTGAAATTATTCAAAATAAAAATATTCAATATGCTTTACTAGAAATCCCTGCTGGAAAACAACCAAGATTTATACATTTACCACAAGAAATGCCAAAAAGAAAAAAATCTATGATTTTGTTAGATAATATTTTGCGTTATTGTCTTGATGAAATTTTTAAAGGTTTTTTTAACTATAAGAAATTAAATGCTTATTCGATGAAAATGACGCGTGATGCGGAATATGATTTAACAACTGAAATGGAATCCAGTATGTTAGAATTAATTTCGTCGACTTTAAAACAACGTCTTAGTGCTGAACCTGTTCGTTTTGTTTATCAACAAAATATGCCTGATAAAATGGTAAAATTACTAAGAAAAAAATTAGGATTATCTAATGATGATTCTGTAATTGCCGGAGGTCGTTATCATAATTTTAAAGATTTCATGAATTTTCCAAATGAAGGTAATAAAAATTTACTTAATAAACCATTTTCTCGTTTGCGTCATCGTTATTTTGATAACTTTCGAAATGGATTTGATGCAATTAGAGGAAAAGATATTCTTTTATATTATCCTTATTATACTTTTGAACATACTATGGAATTATTAAGACAAGCATCTTTTGATCCAAATGTTCTAGCAATTAAAATTAATATTTATCGTGTAGCTAAAGATTCGCGTATCATTGATTCTATGATATACGCTGCTCACAATGGTAAAAAAGTTACAGTAGTAGTTGAACTACAAGCAAGATTTGATGAAGAAGCAAATATTCATTGGGCTAAACATCTTACTGGAGCTGGAGTACATGTTATTTTTTCTGCCCCTGGACTCAAGATACATGCCAAACTGTTCATTATTTCTCGTCTCGAAAAAGGAAAAATTATTCGTTATGCTCATATTGGTACTGGAAATTTTAATGAAAAAACAGCTCGCCTTTATACTGATTATTCATTATTAACAGCAAATCAAAAAATTACTAATGAAGTTAGACGAGTGTTTAATTTTATTGAAAATCCCTATCGGCCAGTAAAATTTGATAATTTAATGGTTTCACCGCAAAATTCTCGTGCTCGTCTCAATAAACTTATTGATCGTGAAATTAATAATATTAAATTAGGAAAAGAATCAGGTATTTTTTTAAAAATTAATAACTTAGATGATAAAGAATTAATTAATCGTCTTTATGATGCATCAAATGCTGGAGTAAAAATTCGCTTATTGATAAGAGGCATGTGTTCTTTAGTTCCTTGTCAACCTTCTTTTAGTGCAAATATTCAAGTAACCAGTATTGTTGATCGTTTTTTAGAACATGATAGAGTTTATGTATTTAACAATAATAGTAATGCAGAAGTATTTATTTCTTCAGCTGATTGGATGACGAGAAATATAGACTTTCGTATTGAAGTTGCAGTTAAATTAGTGGATCAAAAACTTAAACAAAGAGTATTAGATATTCTTGAATTACAATTTAATGATACAGTTAAAGCTCGTTATATTGATAAAGATTTAAGTAATACTTATGTACCACGTGGCAATAGAAGAAAGATTCAGGCTCAACTCGCTGTTTATGATTATTTAAAGTCAATAGAAAATTTAAATACATGAGATTAATACTATGCTTTTAACACAAAATTCAGTATCAAAACCAATAGAAATAGTTGTGATTGATCTCGGCTCTAATAGTTTTCATATGATTATAGTACGCATTATTAATCATTCATTGCAAATTTTAACTCGTATAAAAAAAAGAATTCGTCTTGTTAATGGATTAGATAAAGAAAATAAATTAAGTGAAAAATCAATTCAACATGCATTAGAATGTTTAGAATTATTTGCTGAACGTTTAGAAGGTTTTCCTCCAGAAAATATATGTATTGTAGGAACTCATGCATTACGCGAAGCAATAAATATTAATATTTTTTTAGAACGTGCTTATATGGTAATACCTTATCCAATTAATATTATTTCAGAACAAGAAGAAGCACGACTTATTTTTACAGGAGTTGCGTATACTCAACCAGAAAAAGGAAAAAAATTAGTTATTGATATTGGAGGTGGTTCCACAGAATTTATTATCGGTGAAAATTTTAAACCATTATTAATGAAAAGCAAAAAAATAGGATGTATAAATTTTTCACGTCAATTTTTTATTGATGACAAAATAAATAAAAAAAATTTTGAACAAGCTTATTTTTCGACAAGAAAAAAAATTGAAAATATTGTGTATCAATATCAAAAAATAGGATGGGATTTTGTTTTTGGATCTTCAGGTGCTATAAAAATAATTAATGCAGTATTATACCACTTAGGTAATTTAGATGGAATTATTAATTCTGTGGATTTAATTAAATTAAAAAAAATGATCTTAAAGTATAAAAAATTTACATTATCAGATCTCCCTGGTTTATCTAAAGAAAGAAGCCATATGTTTTTGCCCGGATTAGCCATTTTATGTGGTATTTTTGATTCTTTCAAAATAAAAAAGTTATACCTTTCTAAGGGTGCTTTACGTGAAGGGATACTATATGAAATGAAAAAAAAAATTCATCAGTGTGATATTTTTTTTAATACTAAATCCAACTTACTGAAACTATATAATATTGATAAAGAACAAATAGACCGTGTATCAAAAACAACAGAAGTATTATATACACAATGGAAAAATCAAAATAAAAAATTAGCCAATCCTCAAATTAAATGTATACTTTTTTTGGCAGTCATGTTACATGAAGTGGGATTAAACATTAATTACAGTGGTTCACACCTTCATTCTGCTTATATTTTATATAATACACATTTTCCTGAATTTAATCACGAAGAAAAATTGTTATTAATAATATTGGTACGTTTTTACAAAAAAAGTCTTAAATTTAATTTTATTCCTAAACTAAATTTGTTCAAAAAAAAAGAATATTTACCAATGATTAAATTATTACGATTAGCAATCTTATTAAATAATCAACGTCAATCAACAACAATACCCAATTCATTACGGTTAGAAACCAACCAAAAGTATTGGACTTTATATTTCCCATATCGATATTTTAAAAAAAATACATTAATATTTTTAGATTTAGAAAAAGAAAAAAAATATTGGCGAGAAGTACCTGGTTGGCAGTTAAAAATTCAAGAAGAAGTTATTTAATAATGTTTTTATACAATTTCCTCTGAAAATTTTTCTTTTATAATATAATAAAAAAATAATGATAATTTATTTATACAATTATATCAGAAAATATTTATTTGAAAATGATAGAAAAATTTTAATATTACCATTATTATAATTTTATTTTTTTAAAATTATAATTAGTTAGAGTGTTACAGAATTTTAGGAAAAAATGTCTTTTTTTTATTACACTAATTGTTACTTATACATAAATATTAAATTATATAACATATATGTTTTTCATAAAATTAGAAATTGCACTTTTTAAAAAAAATTAATATTATTAATTTAAATATTAATTATCAAAATGAGATTTTATGCTTAAATCAGAATTACTTTCTCCTGCAGGTTCTCTTAAAAACATGCGTTATTGTTTTGCCTATGGAGCAGATGCAGTTTATGCTGGGCAACCTAGATACAGCCTTCGTGTTCGCAATAATGAATTTAATTATGAAAATTTAGCCATTGGTATTCAAGAAGCACATAAAATGCACAAACGTTTCTATGTAGTTGTTAATATTGCAGCACATAATGCTAAATTAAAAACTTTTATTCAAGATCTTACACCTATCATTAAAATGCAACCAGATGCTTTAATTATGTCTGATCCCGGGTTGATTATGCTGGTTAGAGAGATGTTTCCAAAAATTGAAATTCATCTTTCTGTTCAATCAAATGCTGTTAATTGGGCAACAGTAAAATTTTGGAAAAAAATAGGATTAAGAAGAATTATTTTATCACGCGAATTATCTCTTGAAGAAATTGCTGAAATTAGACAAAAAGTCCCCGATATTGAATTAGAAATTTTTGTACATGGTGCACTGTGTATGGCTTATTCTGGACGATGTTTACTTTCTGCTTATATTAATAAAAGAGATGCTAATCAAGGTACTTGTACTAACATTTGTCGTTGGAAATATCAAGTTCAAGAAGGTGAAATAAATGAAATAGGCAATATTGTTCATCAAAAAAAAATTTTTATAAAAAATATTGATGATCAAATGTCATATAAAAAAACAACTAATAAAGTTTTTTTAATTGAAGAAAAAAAACGTTCTGGTGAATCTATGAGTGCATATGAAGATGAACATGGTACTTACATTATGAATTCAAAAGATTTGCGCGCTATAGAACATATTGAAAATCTAATGCAAATTGGTATACATTCATTAAAAATTGAAGGTAGAACAAAATCTTTTTACTATTGTGCTCGCACAACACAAGTATATCGTTTAGCTATTGACAATGTAATTGCTGGAAAACCTTTTGATCCTACATTATTTACAAAATTAGATGGATTAGCCAATAGAGGCTATACTGAAGGTTTTTTACGTCGACATACGCATGATAAATATCAAAAATATGAATATGGATATTCTATTTCTAAAACACAACAATTTGTTGGAGAATTTACTGGTGAGAGAAAAAATGGGCTAGCGGAAGTAGATGTAAAAAATAAATTTTTTTTAGGTGATTATTTAGAATTAATGACACCATTGGGTAATACAGAATTTACTTTAACTAAAATGGTCAATGAAAAGAATTTAGATATTACGATTGCACCTGGTAATGGTCATAAAGTGTATGTTTCTATTTCAAAAAATATTAATTTGTGTTTTGCATTATTAATTCGTAATATACATAAAAACAGCAAAAAAAATCTTTAGATTGTTGAAAAAATATGTAAAGGTAATAAAAATATTTTCTATAGTAGAATTTTGAATATGGTGCCCAGAGCGGGACTTGAACCCGCATAGTCTTTAAGAACCGAGGGATTTTAAGTCCCTTGTGTTTACCAATTTCACCACCTGGGCTAAATAAAGGCGCGTCCCGGAATCGAACCGAGTTAAACGGATTTGCAATCCGCTTCATAACCATTCTGACAACGCGCCAATTTTTTATTTAATAATTTAATATAAGAAATTATTAATTTTATAAAAATTTTGGAGCGGGGAACGAGACTTGAACTCGCGACCCCGACCTTGGCAAGGTCGTACTCTACCAACTGAGCTATCCCCGCTTTGAAAGCTTATTTTTTAAATTTATGAGATTTATTAATATTGTCTTCTTGTTGTGCATTTTACTTATTTCTTTTATTGAGTCAAGATTATTATTAATTAATTTGTGTCATTTATTATAAGATTTCAAAAATTATTTAATTTGATTTATTTAAATTAGACCATGCTAAATATAAATACTGTAACATAGATAAAAATGTTAAAATTGCTGAAAAATAAAGTAATATAATAGCTATTATTTCAATTTGAAAATTTGGATGTGAAAGTAAACCAATTAAAGCAATCATTTGTACCGTTGTTTTAATTTTTCCCATCCAAGAAACAGAAATACAATTACGCTGTCCTAATTCAGCCATCCATTCTCGCAAGGAAGAAATAACAATTTCACGTACGATCATAATTACTGTAGGTAATGTCATCCACCAAATATGATAATATTCTGTTACTAATATCAATGCTGTTACTATCATGATTTTATCAGCTAATGGATCTAAAAATTCTCCAATTTTACTTGTTTGCCGCCAAAATCTCGCAAGAAACCCATCAAACCAATCTGTTAATGCAGCAATAACAAAAAGAAATGTACAGATAAAAGGGGCGCCATAAAAAGGAAAATAAAAAAATAAGACCAAAAATGGAATTAATATTATACGAAAAAATGTTAATAAATTTGGGATGTTAAATTGCATTGGTTCTATGGTTTTTTAGCTAAAATGAAATATAATTTTTTTTACAGTAAATATTATAAAAATTATATTTTGCTATACAAAATATTTTATTTTTCTAAATATTCATAAATATTTAGAAAGATTAAGAATACGGTAATATACTTCATATTATATTAAAATAATATTTATATTAAATTTAACATTCAAGAGAATATATATTTATTTTTTATTTTAATGATATCTAAGTGCAATTAAGGATATCTTTTTAATAAATTAAATATATTTAATTTATTATCTATTTTGTTATAGATAATACTTTTAATATAGAACTTACGAAGTTTTATAATTTTTAAAAGTAATATTTTTTATAATATAATAGATATTATATTACAATATTTTTATATAAACAAAAACTTAAAATATCGTTTCTATCTTTTTAATTTTATATATTATTTTTAATATCTATTAAAGAGACCTTTTTAATTGTACATATTTTATATGTCGAAAAAACTTTTTATATATAGTAATAAACAAAATAAGAAAATTTTAGTGTATCAAATTTATATCAATTATAATTTATTTTATATGAAATATTTTTATGTCTAATAATTTTATTAATATTAAATTATATATTTTATATGCAACCTATAAAATTTATAAATTATAATTTTTTGTTTTTATTCAATGCGATTACTTCCAGACCAAAAAATTTCACCAGTATTAGCATTCATAATTTGTATTTCAAATTTCTTATTTTTTTTATTTCCAGAAATAACTGAATAAAGAACATAATCAGCTTGAAGGTAACGTGCTAAACCTATTGCTTTGCTACGGGTAATTAAACTATCTTCTTCAGATAAACCTAAAATCTTACGTGCATTTGTTAAAATATATTCTGGTATTAGTTTGAATATGTTTTGATTATTAATTAAATCAAATATAATATTACTTACCTGTAATAATGGTATTGATAAATCAGTATTGTTTTTAATTGGATTAATCAATAAAACTTTTCCAAATGTAATGTTTGCAAATTTTTCTAATTCATTGGTTAATGGCATAATTATTTGTAACCAATTATTTTTTTTTTCCTTTAGAAATCCTTCTGATATATTTGAATCTTCTATATTTTTCAATTGTTTACTAATTTTATTCATAACAGATATTGGTGTTTTTTTTATTTTTACCGATGAACAACCAGCTAAAATAAATATTATTATAATTAATTGAAAAAAACGTATCATGGATTTTTCCTACTGGATCTATTTTAAAAAAAAGGATATATTGAAAAACTAATTTTATAAAAAAATATTAAAATAATTTAATATATAACCATAATTTTTTAAAAAGTATTTTTATCTTTTACTTTTATCAAGTAATTGATAAAATCAATCTGAATTTACATATTTTTTACTATTAATAATAGGTCCTAATGGATGTCCGCCAAGAAGATGCATATGAATATGAAAAATTTCTTGACCACCATGTTTATTACAATTCATAATCAATCGGTATCCATTATTTGCAATTTTTTCTTTAATGGCTATTTTTGCCGCTACTGTTATCATGCGTCCTAATATTTTTTCGTGTTCAGATTTAACATCATTAACAGTTGCAATAACAATATTAGGGATAATTAAAATATGAACAGCTGCTTGTGGTTGAATATTCCTAAATGCAGTCACTAAATCATCTTGATATAAAATATCTGAATTAATTTCATGAGATATAATTTGACTGAAAATTGTTTTTTGTGCCATAAAATAACCTTTATTCGCTCGTTTTTATAGAAAAAATACTAAAAATTTAATCAGTTATAAATCTTAAATTCATAATTTTGCAAAAATTTTGTGTTGTTATCTCTGCAATAGTTTCGAGATCTACGTTTTTTAATTGAGCTAAACATTTCGCTACTGTTCTTATATAAGCAGGTTGATTTTCTAACCCTCGATAAGGAATAGGAGATAAATAAGGCGCATCACTTTCAATTAAAATACGATTTAATGGTATAAAACGTGCAACTTCTCGAATTTCTTCTGAAGAACGGAATGTTATAATACCAGAAAATGAAATATAAAGCCCTAATTCTAATAATATCTTTGCTGTTTCTTTATCTTCAGTAAAACTGTGTAAAATACCTCCACAATCACGAATATTTTCTTCTCGAAGAATACGTATGATAGCATTCTTTGATGCTCTGGAGTGAATAATTACAGGTTTATTTAACTGATGAGCAATGCGAATATGTGCACGTAAAGATTTTTCTTGTAATTTAATGTTATTATTTTGATGATGATAATCTAAACCTGTTTCACCTAATGCTAAAACTGCAGGATCTGAAGCCATATTTAAAAGCACATTAAAATTATCACTTTTATTAAGATTAAGGGGGTGTATTCCACAAGAAAAACCAACATTTTTTCGATACCCAATTTCTTTTTTCATCTTAATAAAATTTGATAATGTCGTAGCTACAGATAAAATATATTTAATTTCTTTTAATTCTGCTTTTTTAATAACATCATCAATATTTTTATGTATATTTTTATAATCTAAGCAATCAAGATGACAATGTGAATCCACTAAAAACATAATGTACTCTTTAAAATTAAAATGATATTTTTATTAATGCATTTTGCCAATTAATTAATTGAGATATCAACAATAATTCTTGATTTAATCCCATAATTGAAATTAATTGATAACGACAATTTTTCCATTCATAAGCATGTTTTAATAAAACGTTAGCAGGACTCATTTTTGCCAATTGAGATATTAGTGATAATTGATCCTGATTTACACAATAATAAGATAGTTTTTTCTGATATTTTATTGCATCTAATAGTATAGTAATTAACCAAACAATTCTATCAGTAGCATTTGATTGATTTAATTCAGGCAACCAACTTAAAAGCGTATTATTAGATAAATGTTCTGTTAATGATTTAAAAAAACATTTTCTTTTTATCCAAATGTCTGGTTTTAAAAGCATGAGAGCAGAAATAGGTGCACCTGATGTTAGTTTTATAGCTGTATTGATTTCATTCTCTTTTAATAATATTTTTTGTTTTTTTAACCAAGAAAAAACTATTGTATGGTCTGGTACCGAAAGATGATAATAAAAACATCGACTACGTAATGTAGGTAAAATATTAAATAAATTATGACATTCTAAAAGAAAATAAGTATTATTTTCAGGTTCTTCTAATGTTTTTAACAATGCATTGCTAGCAGTTTCAGTTAATTTTTCAATACAAGGAAACCAAATAACTTTAGCACCATTTTGCTGTGCATGAGTAGACAAATTTTTTATTAAGTTGCGAATAATTTCAATACCTATGCTATTTTTGTTTTTTTCAGCAAAAATTACATAACAATCTGGATGTGTATTTGCTAACATTAAATGACAACCATGACAATTTCCACAACTTTTAATATCATTTGTGTTTTTACACATAAGCCAGCGAGTAATAGCATAAATTAAAGAACTGCTTCCTATTCCATGTTGGGAATGCAATAATAGTGCATGATGACTTTGCTTTTTTTTATATAGCGTAATTATTTCTTTGTATGCAATATTTAACCATGGGTACCATTTCATTTTATGAATTTTTTTTTGAAAACCAATTTAAAAATATATCTTTGATATTTTCTTGTACTTTTTTAAAAGATTGATTAGCATCAATTGTCATTATTGTCTTATCTTTAGAAGCTAATTCAAGATAACATTTACGAGTTCTATCAAAAAAATCTAATGATTCTTTTTCTATTCTATCAAGTTTACCACGATTACGTATTCTTTTTAAACCCTCTTCTGGTTCTATATCAAGATATAATGTTAAATCTGGTCGAAAATTATTTAATAATATATTGCGTAATATTTTTATTATTTTAAGAGAAAATTGTCTTCCTCCACCTTGATATGCTTGTGATGAAAGATCATGACGATCCCCTATCACCCACCTCCCTTTTAAAAGAGATGGTTTGATAACGTTTTCAATTAACTGAATACGTGCTGCATATAGCATTAATAATTCTGCTTTATCTGTAATTATTTCTTCATATATGCCATATTTAATTAATTCGCGTAATTTTTCTCCTAATGGTGTCCCACCTGGTTCACGAGTACAAGTAATTTTCTTGATACCCATTTCATTAAGTATTTCAACAGAAGTTTTTATAGCACTAGTTTTTCCTGCACCTTCAAGTCCCTCAATTACTATATAACAACTTTTCATGTTTTTATGAACTTAAAATTTAATCTACATTGAATTTTGAAAGTATTATAATATCTTTAATATATAAATTTTTATAGAAATATTTTTATATTTGCATATCAAAATAATTATTTCAAATAAATGATATTAATTCCTTCAAGTAAAAATGAGTAACAAAAAATAGCGATAAATAAAAATTTTAAATATTTTATATCAATTTTTATTTTTTAATTATTCATAATGCACTGATAAGGAAAGATAATGCATAAAATATTAGTAATTAAGCATTTTTTTCTTAATTTAAATAACAATATTTTTTAAAATATGTAATTATAGTTTATTAAAACTAATTATTTTAATAATATCTTAAAAATAAATTTTAATAATTTTTATTATTTTCTGTTATCTTAATCTGATATTTAATAATTAAAATATTTATTATTCTATATTTTTTATTTTAAAATTTATATTTTTTACAATGTTATATTTTACATATTAAATGATTCAATATTCATTGAGAAATTATTTTAATTCTAAACAATATGGAAGCAGAAAATTAAATAATTTTCTAGAATAATATTGACATATAGGTTGTTTCATATGAGTCACAATCCGATTTACTGGTAATATAGGCATTAAAGAATTAGTAATAACTATTTCATCAGAATATTCTAATACATTTGGATACTGATTTTTATAAAAAAATTTATAATGACTATTAGATAAAGAAGAAATAACTTTTTTTCGCATTACACCTGCAACACCAGAATAATTTAATTTTGGTGTAAAAATAAATTTTTCTTTACGCCAAAAAATATTAGATGCACAACAGCTAATTAATATACCTTTAATATCTGAAACGATGGCTTCATCAACATTTAATAATTGAATTTGTTTTTTTATTAATATTTGTTCTAAACGATTTAAATGTTTAATACCTGCTAAATAAGGATTCTGATTTATGGGTATGTTACTTAATATTACATCAATTCCTGCTTTTCTTTTTTCTAAATAAAACATCGGATAATCAGTTAACAAAATAATCACTGTTACTTTATTTGATTTTAATGTACTATATCCCTGTTCAAATCCTCTCCGAATAATAACAACTTTAATTACGGCGAAGTCTTTTTTGTTTAATTTTGCTATTTTATTGATATCAAAAAATAATCTCTTCCAATTTGGTTGAGGTAAAAAAAGTTTTTTTACACCTTTTTTTAAACGTTCAATATGCAAAGCCAACAAAGCAGGGCATTGACCAACTACGCGAATTGTTGTAAAACACCCGTCACCAAATTGAAAAGATCGATCCGTAATAAAAATGTGGTTTTTTTGTTCACCATTAATCCAACATATCATTTTATAAAATGATTCCTTTAAACCATATATTAGTATAACTATATTATAAAAAATATTAAATGATATTATTTATATAAAAATTTTCAAGATTGATAAAAAAATATTTTATCAATTTTTATACTGTATAAAAATTTATTTTAATTAATTTTGCGAAAAACAATTGATCCATTTGTACCACCAAATCCAAAAGAATTACATAATGCATATTCCATATTGCTTACTTTTCTTGCTTTATAAGGAACAAAATCTAGTTTTTTTGTTTCTACTAATTTTAGTAATTCATTATCAATGTTTTCAAGATTAATTGTTGGAGGAATATTTTGATCTCTTAGTGATAAAACAGAAAAAATAGATTCAATAGCACCTGCAGCTCCTAATAAATGACCAGTCATAGATTTAGTTGAACTAATCAATATTCTATCATTATTTTCTGGATAAATTGATGCAATCGCAAATGCTTCAGCGATATCTCCTGCTAATGTTGATGTACCATGAGCATTAATATAGCCTATTTTTTCTGCACTAATACCTGCATCGTGTAAAGCATTTTTCATGGAAAGAGCAGCACCTTCACCATTTTCTGATGGTGATGTTAAATGATATGCATCACTGCTCATACCAAAACCTGCACATTCAGCATAAATTTTGGCATTTCTATCTTTAGCATGTTCATATTCTTCTAAAACTAAAATACCTGCTCCATCTCCTAATACAAATCCATCTCGTTCTTTATCCCATGGACGACTGGCTCTTTTAGGTTCATGATTACGTTTAGATAATGCATTAAGAGAGCTAAATCCAGCTATACCCAGAGATGTACTGGCTTTTTCTGCACCACCTGCTAACATAATATCAGCATCACCATATGCAATAATACGCGCGGCATGACCAATGTTATGAACTCCTGAAGTACAAGCGGTAGAAATAGAAATAGTGGGACCTTTAAATCCATATATAATACTTAAATATCCAGATACCATATTAATAATAGTTGAAGGAACAAAAAATGGACTAACTCTTCTTGGACCATGAGAAAATAAAATATCACAATTTTTTTGAATTAATTCTAATCCGCCAATACCAGAACCAATTGCAGCACCTATACGGTGAGCATTAGATTTTGTAATTTCAATACCTGCATCTTTAATAGCTTGTTGACCTGCAGCAATTCCATACTGAATAAAAAGATCCATTTTTCGTATATTTTTAGAGTAAATTTCATAATCATTATAATTAAAATTTTTCACTAAACCAGCAAATTTAGTTGTATATTTTTTAGTATCAAAATACTCTATAAGGGTAATTCCGCTTTTTCCAGAACATACAGCACTCCAAGATGATTCAACTGTATTGCCAACTGGAGATAACATGCCCAGCCCAGTGACAACTACTCGACGTTTAGACATGTATTACCTCCAAAAAACATAAGAGCAGTGGATATTCAGGCGGTATGTTTAACCGCCTGAATATGTACATAAAAATTTTTAATCATGGAAAAAATCTTCTTATGACTTATTATTTTCAATATAATCAATAGCAGCTTTTACTGTTGTAATTTTTTCTGCTTCTTCATCAGGAATTTCAATGTCAAACTCTTCTTCTAATGCCATTACTAATTCGACAGTGTCAAGAGAATCGGCACCTAAATCTTCAACAAATGAAGCATTATTTGCAACTTCCTCTTCTTTTACACCTAATTGTTCTGCAATTATTTTTTTAACACCTTGTGCAATATCTTTCTCAACACGATCTTCTCTAGTGCTCATACCATTTAAATTCCTATTAAAACTCGTTTTCACGATAATTTTTGTCATTTAATATAGAAGAAAATTATAGAATTTAATCCTAACTATCCAAACATTTTGACACTATATGTTATTTTAGCATTAATCATGGAAATAATTAATTAGTTTTTAAAGCATATACATGCCACCATTAACATGCAATGTTTCACCAGTGATGTAAGCTGCTTTATCAGATGCTAAAAATATTACAGCATTGGCAATTTCTTGTGGAGTAGCAAATCTTCTAACAGGGATAGTAGATAAAATTCCTGACTTTTGTTTACCTGTTAATGCTTGAGTCATATCAGTTTCTACAAAACCAGGTGAAACAACATTCACTGTAATACCACGAGAAGCTACTTCACGCGCTAGTGATTTACTAAAAGCAATGATTCCTGCTTTAGCTGCCGCATAATTTGCTTGTCCAATATTCCCCATTGTTCCAACTACGGAACCTATAGATATAATACGACCATAACGTTTTTTTATCATTGAACGAATTATGGTTTTTGATAAACTAAATATTGAAGTTAAGTTTGTATGAATTACTTTATTCCATTCTTCCTCTTTCATTTTTATCAATAAATTATCACTTCTAATACCTGCATTATTAATCAAAATATCAATTTTGCCAAATTCTTCATAAATATTAGATAAAGTAGCATGAACAGACTTAGTATCTGTTACGTTTAAAATATACCCCTTACCTTTACTATTTAAATAAGAATTAATCAAGGCAGAACCTATTTTTTTTGTAGAAGTCCCAATTACTTTTGCACCATATTGAACTAAAAGCTCAGCTATTGCCCGACCAATGCCACGACTGGCTCCAGTTACTAATGCTATTTTTCCATCGAAAATCATTTTTTTCCTCAATACTAAATTATTTATGAATTATATATTCAGTCCCATATTTAATGATGCGGTATCATTAATTGCTATTGCATAAATGGTACGTAAAGTACGTTTACTTAATCCTTTTAATACTTTTCCTGGACCTATTTCTACTAAATTTTTAATTCCTTTTTTGTCTATAAAATTCATAATTTCAACCCAACGTACTGGTTTATACAGTTGTCTCACTAAAGCATCTTTTATTTTCTCTACTGAATTTTCTATTTTTACATCAACATTGTTGATAATATCGATTTTAGGTTGTTTAAAAATAATATTGCGCAATGTTTTTTCTAATTGTTTTGATGCTTCTTTTAGTAATTGACAATGTGAAGGTACAGTAATCGGCAATGGTAAAATTCTTTTTGCACCAAAAGCTTTGCACAAAATAACTGCCCTATTAACAGCATTTTTTTCCCCTCCAATAACCACTTGTTTTGGTGAATTAAAATTCACTATTTCAACCACTTCATTTTCCGATGCTTTTTTACATAATGACAATATTAATTCATTATCTAAACCAATAATTGCACACATGGCTCCTTTACCTACAGGAACAGATTTTTGCATTAATCTTCCGCGCAATTCTACTAATTTTATAGCTGATCTAAAATCAATAACCTCAGCACATACCAACGCTGAATATTCACCTAAACTATGACCTGCCATTAGTTGAGGAATAGTTCCATATTTTTTTTTCCATATCCGAAAAATTGCAACAGATGCACACAGAATCGCTGGCTGTGTTTTCCATGTTATATTTAATTCTTCTTTAGAACCATTCTGTACTAAATCCCATAAATCATATCCTAAAACATTGGAAGCCTCATTAAAGGTCTCTTCTACTGTTATAAATTTATTTGCTAAATCAGATAACATACCAATAGATTGAGAACCTTGCCCAGGAAAAACCATAACGAAATTAGACATTTTATTTCTTTATTTTATTTTTAAAAACGGATTAAAGCTGAACCCCAAGTGATACCACCACCAAATGCTTCGAGTAATACCATTTGCCCTCTTTTTATACGTCCATCTCTTACTGCTTGATCAAATGCTGTAGGCACTGAAGCAGCTGAAGTATTACCATGTCTATCCAAAGTAATAACAACTTTGTTCATGGGCATTGAAAGTTTTTTAGCTGTTGCTTGAATAATTCTCAAATTAGCTTGATGTGGTACTAACCAATCCAATTCTGATTTATCTAATGCATTTTTTTCTAATATTTCATCTACAATATTAGTCAATTCATTTACTGCTATTTTAAAAACTTCATTACCGGACATTGCAACATAAGTTGGTTTCGCACGCTTTTTATGTTCTTGATGTTTTAAAGTTAATAAATCACCATATTTACCATTAGCATGTAAATGCGTCGATAAAATTCCAGGTTCTTGTGAACAACCTACAACAATTGCACCGGCAGCATCTCCAAATAAAATCAGTGTACTACGATCATTTGGGTCTAATACTCTCGATAACACATCTGAGCCAATTACTAATACTTTTTTTGCCATTCCAGTTTTAATAAATTGATCACTAATGCTTAATGCATAAGTAAAACCAGCACAAGCAGCAGCAACATCAAATGCAGCACCATTTTTCATTCCTAATATTTGTTGAATTTGACATGCGGAACTTGGAAAAGCATGCGTAGAAGAAGTCGTTGCTACAATAATAAAATCAATTTCATTCGCTACAATACCTGCCATGGCCAAAGCTTTTTTTGCAGCTTTGGCACCCATAGTAGATACATCATCTTCTATAGTTGCAATACGACGTTCTTTAATTCCTGTGCGAGTAGTTATCCATTCATCAGAGGTATCTACCATTTTTTCTAAATCAGCATTAGTGCGAATTTGTCCAGGCAAATAACTGCCAGTACCTAAGATTTTTGTATACATTTTTTAATCACTCTTGGGTAATCAATTCAAGCCAGCAGCAATCTTATCGGTAATTTAATTTCTACCACCTGGATCGCTGGTTTAATTTTATTCTTAAATGCTTTTAAATTTGCAGCTACGTGACTTTTGTAACAATAATATTAAATTTTAAAAGATAAATATCATTAAATTAATTAAAATTGATACAATAAAGATATTTGTTTATATACTTTATAAAGTACAATTTAATTAATTTAATGTTTTAAAAAAAGCGTAATTTTATATTTAAAAACTTAATCAGAATACAATAACAAAAATAAATTATTTTTAAGCAAATACTATTGAGATAATTAATTTTATTTATCAACGATATTTTTAAAATATCAAAATGATTTGATAAATATTATATCATTAATGGGATCTAATCGATTACTTTTGATTACAATTATTTAAATATATAAAAATAATATATCTTATTAATATTTAATTTAAAAAATATTGAGATAACCTGAAAAATCATAAATTCAACAACATTTTTTATTTTTAATTATTTATAATATTATTTATCATAAAATCTAACTTTATTAATATTTTTTTAAAATGGTTATTTAATAGTATTAATATATTTTTTATATTTTGATTACTAATTATTTTAAATGTTAATTTATAATAATTTTTATTCTGTCTTATCAGTTACTTTAAGTACAGTAGATTTTCATATATCGAAAAATTTTAATTAACATATTTTATAATTACATCTAATTTTTCCGTTATATGTAATTAAATTAGTAAATCATCAAAACATTATTTATTAATAACTTTTTTTCCGCGAAAATAACCATTAGCCGTTATATGATGACGTAAATGAGTTTCACCGGAAATTTTATCTATTGATACTTCATTAATTTTTAAAGTATCATGTGAACGACGCATACCTCTTTTAGAACGAGTAGTTTTATTTTGTTGTACAGCCATAGTTATTATTCCTTTTAATCATGAAACTTAATAAAATAACTTTTTAAAATACATATGTACTTTAAATATTTTTTGGACATATGTCATTTAAATAAATAATTATTAAATTTTCAAAATATTTTTAATTAGTATTATTTTTTATTGCATTCATTATTAAAACTAAATAGTTAATTTATAATGTTAGTTATAGGTAATTAATTTTTTTATTAGTAAATAATAAATAAATTTTTGAAAAAATAATATAAATTTTATCAAAAATTATTGATATAAATCTTATTTAAATTAGTTTTTATAACAATTATTTCTTTATAACAATTAAATATTAATTATTTACATATAATATACTAGTTGTATTAACACTGATAATCATAATAACATATTAATCATCTAAAATTATTACATAAAAATATCATATATAATAATTTTTATTAAAAACAGTAAGTACTATTAAAGAAAATTAAATTCTAATTAATAGAAAATTTTATATTATTTCTGATGAAAAAATAATTTTTAAAATATTACCTAATTATTAGATATTTTATTATGCAATTATGTCTTATGTGTTTGATATTTTTTATTTAATATGAAATATATTCCAATTACCTATATTAGATAAAATTATTGATTAAATATCCAAAAAACAAAAAATTATTTAAATATACTTTAATTTCATAAAAAAAGAAAAAATCATTTTTAGTATGATGAAATTAGAATTAAGTTAAGTTTATAAAAATTAAAATTTACATGTAAAAAAACTTTGAATTAAAATAAAGTAAATTTTTTTTATTATAATACGCAAAAATTTATTAAAATGTTATTTTGATTATTAATAAAATTTTAATATGTTTACAGAAATATATTATATCTCAATATAATCATTTAAAAATAATTACATTGGTATTTTAATTTCATGCTATTTTTTTAAAAAAAATTGTATTTCTTTTTTTAAAAAAAATTAAAAATACAATAATTTTATTCATTTCAATTCTTGACGTAATTTTATTAAACATGTTTTAAGTTGTTCATCTAATGGAGCTTTAAAAATTAATTGTTCTCCTGTTAAAGGGTGAGCAAATATTAATATATGAGCATGTAAAAAAATACGTTTTAATCCTGTAATATGTAATTTTTCATCAAAATTAAAATCACCATAACGATGATCAAAAATAATAGGGTGTTTTACATATTGTGTATGTACCCTAATCTGATGTTTTTTTCCTGTTATGGGTATCACTTTAAGTAAAGTGGTATTAATAAAACGTTCTTTAATTTGAAAATTAGTTTCTGCATATTTACCATTACTAGAAACTTGCACTATTCTTTGACTATTTTTAAAAACATTATTTGATAATGGTTTCTGAATAACTTTAATATGTGATGGCCATTGACCTTTTACAAGAGCTAAATATTCTTTTTGCATTTTTTTAAGACGCAATTGTTCATGCAATGCCCTCAGAGAAGAAAGTTTTTTAGCTATTAGCAAAATACCTGAAGTATTACGATCTAATCTATGTACAAGCTCTAAAAAATATGTTTTAGAACGTAAAAAACGCAAAATTTCAATTATTCCAAATTGAATTCCAGTACCTCCATGAACAGCCATACCGGAAGGCTTATTTAAAATAAGCAAATATTCATCTTCATAAAGAATATTTTTCATCAATAAATCTATTTGATTAAATTTATGAAAGACTATATTTTTTTTTATTCTCGTTTCAAGAAATGGGATTCTGAGTGAATCCCCTTCTCTAATTTTATATTTAGGTTTTATTCTACCGCTATTAACCCTAACTTCACCTTTTCTAATAATACGATAAATCTTACTCTTAGGAATATTTTTAAAACGTTTAAATAAAAAATTATCAATACGTGTACCTACTTCATCATTATTAATAATATATTGTCTTGAATTTTGTATTTTCATTATATAATCATAATATATGATATAAAAATTTTATTGTTATGAAATATTTCATATATATATTATGATACTTTGTTTATTTTTTTTTTGAAAGATTATTAATTAAATTATTCATTCTATTTTTTATGCTGTTTTTTATTTTTCTATTTTTCTTTATAAAAATATAATCCACAGAAAAGTTCTCTTGATATCCATCCTTAAGCAATGAATAATGCATATAATTAAAAAGAATGTTTATTAAAATAAATATTCATAATTTAATGTTTATTTATTTTTGATAAAATACATATAAAAATGGTATTAAAAATATGAAAAAAAATGTTTTTTACATCAAAAAAATATTCAAATATCTATAAATACATATTTTATTAAAAAAATGTACAAATAATCATAGATTTTGAATTACAACTTTTACATCTAAATATGTAAATAAAAAAATTACGTTTTAATAAAATTGATTATTTTAAACTTATAATTTTATGAAAACAAAAAACTATTAATTTTATAGTAACCATTTTTAGTCTAATTTTTTTGACTTAATAGAGTAATGGTATTAATAATGAAAAGAATGTTAATTAACGCAACTCAAAAAGAAGAATTACGAGTTGCTCTTGTTGATGGCCAACGCTTGTATGATTTAGATATTGAACATACTGGACATGAACAAAAAAAAGCAAATATTTATAAAGGAAAAATTATTCGTATAGAACCTAGTTTAGAAGCAGCATTTGTTGATTATGGATCAGAAAAACACGGTTTTCTCCCCATCAAAGAAATTTCACGTGAATATTTTCCAAATCATTATCCAACTCATGGTCGTCCTAATATAAAAGATGTTGTAAAAGAAGGACAAGAACTTATTATACAAGTTGATAAAGAAAAAAGAGGAAATAAAGGTGCTGCTTTAACTACTTTTATTAGTTTAGCTGGTAGTTATCTAGTTTTAATGCCGAATAATCCCAGAGCTGGTGGGATATCAAGACGTATTGATGGTGAAGATCGTACAGAATTACAAGAAACATTATCTTCATTAACAATACCACATGGTATGGGATTAATTGTTCGTACTGCAGGTTTAGGTAAATCCACAGAAACATTACAACAAGATTTAGAATATCGAATTAAACATTGGGAAGCAATTAAAAAAGCAGCAGAAAATCGATCTGCTCCTTTTCTTATTCATCAGGAAAGCAACGTGATTGTCAGAGCTTTTCGTGATTACTTGCAACCAGATATTAGAGAAATATTAATAGATAATGAAAAAATTGTTAAAATTGCTCGTCATCATATTGAAGCAATTGGTCGTGGTGATTTTGTAAATAAAATAAAATTTTATAGTGGAGAAGTGCCACTTTTTAGTCATTATCAAATTGAATCACAAATTGAATCTGCTTTTCAACGTGAAGTTCGCTTACCATCCGGTGGTGTTTTAGTAATTGATACAATGGAAGCATTGACAGCTATTGATATAAATTCATCACGTTCCACTCGTGGTGTTGATATCGAAGAAACAGCATTAAATACAAATTTAGAAGCAGCAGATGAAATTGCTCGCCAATTACGTTTACGAGATTTAGGTGGACTGATTGTGATCGATTTTATTGATATGACACCAACACGTCATCAACGTGATGTAGAAAATTGTTTGCGTGAAGCAGTACGTCAGGATCGAGCACGAATTCAAATTGCTAGAATATCACGGTTTGGTCTACTAGAAATGTCACGACAAAGATTAAGTCCATCTCTTGGTGAATCTACTCATCATCTTTGTCCTCGTTGTAGAGGAACAGGAAAAATTCGTGATAACGAATCACTTTCACTATCTATATTACGTTTGATAGAAGAAGAAGCTTTAAAAGATAATACTCATGAAATACATGCTATAGTACCTATACAAATTGCTTCTTATTTACTAAATGAAAAGCGTCAATCAGTTAATGATATTGAATTGCGACAACATAATATACGTATTATTATTGTTCCTAATGATCAAATGCAATCTCCTCATTTTAATGTAATTCGTATTCGCAAGGGTGAAGAAATTGCAAAATTAAGTTATTATCTTGCTGAATATCATGAATCTGAAATGAGCAATGTACTCGAAAATAATACTCCCGAAAAAAAAATATCTGTACCATCCACTACTTCTATTCTTGCTCCTCCCTCTATAAAAAATCAAACAATTATTTCTAATAAAAAAAATTTTAACAAAAAAAAATTAATTAATTTATTTAATAAAGTAAATAATTTTTTAAAAATATTTTTTATAAAATTACAAAAACCTATAGAAAAAAAAATAAAAAATAACAAATACAAAGATAATTATAAAAATACTGAATATTCTGAATATAACAAAAACAAACAACAAAAAAATAAGCATTTCATTTATGCTCAATCAAAAGATTATAATAATCATAAAAATGCTTTTCAAGATTCTATAAAACACACTCAAGAAAATTGTGAGAAACAAAAAGACTTAATATTGGACGATAAAACAGAAAAAATAATTAAACAAAAATTTAATAAACAACCAATAATTTTTCTTTCTAATAATAAAAAACATAAATTAATAGAATCACTAGAACTTAAAAATACTGAAATTCCAATAAAAACACGAAATAATGATACTATAAACCAAAATATTAAGTTGTCTACAATAACTCATTCAAATAAAATTGCTGTTATTTTAACTGAAAAATCAATGATATTGCATGAATCAAAAAATATAAAAACAGGAATAAGTGTTCTTGATGTAAAAGAACAAAATAAATTTCTAATTCGCCAAGATAACAAAAAAAATACTAGTATTATTCCACCACGTAGATCACGTAGATCTCCGCGCCATTTAAGAGTTAGTGGACAACGTCGTCGTCGTTATCGCGATGAATATCGAGAAAAAGAATTAATAACATTAAAAAAAGAAGTTGATTTATCTCAATTATCTTTAGATGAAATATCCAAAAAAAAAATATTATCTGCTATTGAAATGAAATATGATGATATATAAAAAATTGAAGAAAAAAGATCAATGACTCAAACGATGAAATAAAAAAAATTATAACTGTAATATCATAAATCTATAAAATATTCATATAATCTTCTGAACTATTGATTTTTTTTAAAAAAAAACAAAGATATTATAGAAAACAAAAATCAAAAGTAATTAAAATAAATTATTTTTTAATAAAAATCAAAGTTAAAAAAATAGCAGTTAAAAAAATAAAAAAAATTTATATTTTTAATAATTAAAAATAATGCACTTAAATAATATTTAAAAAATAAAAAAATTTTTAATTATGTTTTTAAATAAAAAATTAATATTAATTTAAAATAAAGTAATCACAAAAAAATATCATAAAAATAATTTTTATTTACATTAAAAAAGCGATTATCTTCACAAGAATACTATTTAATGCAATAGAAGAAAAATAATAATATCACTATAATTTTTGAAATTATTTTTTTTACATGAAAAAAAGAGTTATATTTTTCGTTTATTTTTTAAAAGTAAGATAAAAATATATAAAAAATATTGTATTAAACGATATTTTTACGTTTTATGATATAACATCTTTTAAAAAATTACCTATATAATTTTTTTAAAAAATATTTTACTAAATTATATATTATAAAAATTACAAATAATTTTTAATTAATTTTCAGTTATAAAAATAATTTTTATCGCTATAAAAATATTCACTATTAAAATATTAAAAATAATATTTTTATCAAATAAATTTCATAAAAATAATGATTTATATAAAATATTTTATATGCAAGAAAAAAATTTAGGTAAAATAATTTATATTATATAAAAAAAACGTGAATTATAAAGAATATTGTTTATCTAAATACTTTTTCAATTTTATTTAATTGATTGTTAATCATTAAATAAAATTTTACTTCCTTAAGGAATTGCAAAAATTATTTTTTAAAAAACCTTATTCTTCATTTTGATCACCTATTGTTTTTAATTTTTGTAATAATTCTCTGCGTTTTTTTGATAATTCTGCATTCTTGATATTATAATCGTCAATACGATCTTCATAATCATTGCGCATATTAAAAATTATTGCTCTAATCTCTTGGATGGTCATCCCTTCTTTAAGATACTCATTTAAATTGTCTAACAATAATACTCTTTTTTTATTATCTCTAATTTTTTTTTCATTATCTATTAATTCACGTTTAATTTTATTTTTACAACGAAACATACGGACGAACTCTAATACGTTTTTGAATGACTGCTTATTTATATTTGTCATTTTTATACCTTTTATAAAACATGCATATTACAAAAAATACAAAATTTTTCATAAAATTCATATATTTTTATTATCTTTAATGTTATGATTTTAATTATTAACTTTACATGAATAGTATAATGCAATAATACAAAATCTAAGTATTATATCTTTAATATTCATATATTTTGCTTGCTAACTAAAATAGTTATAATTTATATTTGTAAAATAAAAAATCATAATAATAAAAAATTGCATTAAATAATATATTTAATCATAAAATTGGAAAAATATTTTGATTGATACACAAAAATTTTCATTTTTGTTTTATGATTACGAAACATTTGGAAAAAATCCTGCTCTTGATAGACCAGTACAATTTGCAAGTATTCGCACAGATTTTGATTTTAATTTTATTGAAGAACCAGAAATTTTTTATTGTTCTCCTGCCAATGATTATCTCCCAGAACCTGAAGCAGTTATTATTCATGGTATTACACCACAATATGCAATAGCTCATGGAGTGAATGAAGCTGAATTTGCTAAACATATTTATTCTATTTTTAGTATAGGTAATACTTGTATTCTTGGTTATAATAATATTCAATTTGATGATGAAGTAAGCCGCTATATATTTTATAGAAATTTTTATGATCCATATGATTACAGCTGGAAATCAGGCAATTCACGTTGGGATTTAATAAATGTGTTGCGAGCTTGTTATGCATTACGTCCTAATGGAATTTATTGGCCTCATAATAACAATGGACTACCTAGTTTTAGATTAGAAGATTTAACAAATATTAATAACGTTCAGCATTTAAATGCTCATAACGCCATGGGAGATGTTTTAGCTACTATAGAAATAGCAAAATTAATAAAAAAAGCACAACCGCGTTTATTTGATTATTTTTTTAAACTGAGAAAAAAAAATAAAATTATGAAATTAATTGATTGTGTTAACATGATACCATTAATTTATATTTCTAGTATATTCGGAGCAACCAAATCGAATATTAGCATAATTGCTCCAATTGCTTGGCATCCTAAAAATAAAAATATTTTTTTTGCTTATGACCTTGCAGGAGATATCAATGAATTTTTAAAATCAAACAATAATATATTACAAAAATACGATCTACTGAAATTTAAAATCAGTAATAAACATATAAAAAATATTCAATTAATCAATATCAATAAATGTCCTATTTTAGCACCAATTAATTTATTAAAATCTATAGATTTAAAACGTATATCACTAGATATTAATCATTGTATGAATAATTGGAAAAAATTAAGAAAAGACAAAACAATTCAATGTAAAATCATTAATTTTTTTTCTCAAAAAAATTTTTTACATGAACCTGACGTTGATGTCGATTATAAATTATATGAAGGTTTTTTTAGCAGTAAAGATCGTTTAAAAATGAACATTATAACTCACACTTCACCAAAAGATTTATCAAAATTAAATTTAAATTTTGATGATCCTCGAATAAGTCAATTATTATTTCGTTATCGTAGCAGAAATTATCCAAATACTCTCACAAAACAAGAGAAATTAACTTGGTTATCTCATCGAAAAAATATATTAAACAAAGAAACAATAAATAAATATTTAAAGTATATAGATAAATTATTTTTGATATATAACGATAATAAAAAAATATGTGCTTACTTAAAAGAACTTGTTAAATATGTAAATCAAATTACCAATGAATGTTTTAAAAAATAATTAAATTTAAAAAATATATTATAGAGTATCATAGTTTTATATATTTTTTTAGAAAGAAAAACAAAATTATCATATTTTTTTTTATATTTATAAAGATAAAATAATTAATAAAAAATATATAAAATTTTTAAATATTATGTTTAATTCTTAATTTCAAGATTAAAAAATAAATTATAGATTAATTTTTATATAATTATTTAATTTATTTAAAAAATATTATAATTTTAATATTTTAATTTTTAATTTAAAGAAAATTTGTTTTTAGTTTTTAAAAAAAAATATTTCTTATGTAATAGATATTCAAAGATTTTAATTGTTGAAAAATATATTAGTATAAATTACATATTTTTATTACCATTAATATGTTTACTTTATAATGAATAAAAATTTTAAAAAATATTAAAAAATTACTTAAAAAATTTTTCGTTATATTCAGGGAAATCCATTTCTTGATAATTAATAAAACGTGTTTTTTTAATAATTTTATACGAAAACCATATTATTACAAATAAAATAATACCGATATACGTTGTAATAATGCCATACCAATCAATTTTTTCAGATAAAAATGCTTGATAATTTTGTGAAAAAATAATAAATAAACAAAGAAAAAAAGCAAAAATCGGCCCAAATGGAAAAAATTTTGAACGATACGGTAATTTATTTAAATCTTCTCCCTGTGAAATATAACCTTTACGAAAGCGGTAGTGAGTAATCGCAATACCTATCCAAGCTATAAATCCAGTCATTCCTGAAATATTTAATAACCATAAATAAACAACTTGATTACCAAACATTGAACTTAAAAAACAAAGACCACTAACAAAAGTATTGGCAATTAAGGCATGAAGTGGGATTCCTTTAGAAGATAATTTTGAAAATATTTTTGGTGCTTTCCCTTCTTTTGCTAACGTATATAACATTCTAGTAGAAGCATACATACCTGAATTACCAGCAGATAATATTGCTGTTAAAATAACTGCATTCATTATAATAGCTGCTGATAATAATCCTGCATTTTCAAAAACTAGTGTAAAAGGACTAATGCTGATACCAATAATTTCGTTTCTTAATAAACGTGAATCCATGTATGGAATAATTAAACTCATAACTAATATAGAAAAAACATAAAATAATAAAATTCTCCAAAAAATTTGTCCTACTGCTTTAGGAATATTTTTGCTTGGATCTTTAGATTCACCAGCTGCCATACCAATTAATTCAGTACCCTGAAAGGAAAAACCTACAATCATAGCAATTCCAATCATAGATGAAAAACCACCAACGAAAGGCGCTTGACCTATTTTCCAATTATACCATCCTGTATTTTCTGCTCCTTTTAAAATACCTAAAATCATTAATATACCTATCATAATAAAAATCATAACAGTAATGATTTTGATTAAAGAAAACCAGTATTCTGCTTCAGCAAATCCTTTTACAGAAATAAAATTTAGCATGAAAATAATAGAAAGAAAAATTGTACTCCAAATCCAACCATCAATTTTAGGAAACCAATATTCCATCACCAATTGAGCAGCTACTAAGTCAACTGCTATAGTTACAGTCCAATTATACCAATAATTCCAGCCAAGTGCAAAACCAAAGCTTTCATCGACATATCGGGAACCATAAATAGAAAATAATCCTGAAACTGGTAAATAAGCTGCCAATTCTCCTAAGCTAGTCATTAAACAATAAACCATAATACCAATAACCAGATAGGTTAATACAGCCCCACCTGGTCCAGCTTGAGCAAGAGTAGCTCCGGAAGCCACAAATAATCCGGTACCAATGGAACCACCAATGGCTATCATCGTCAAATGACGTGCTTTTAATTCTCGATGTAATTTTATTCTAACGCTCCAAATATTAAGATATAGGTTATTTTACATAAATAACTGTTTATTAAAAATATTTTTCTAAAAATAGTATTTTAAATCATTTTTTTAATTATATTTGTTAAATATACAATATACTTAATAATTGATTGATCATCACTAATAAAATAAATATTATTTTATTAAGTAAGTTTTATAGAAGAGACTAAAAAATATTATTCAATAAAAAATATTTCTAATAATTTAAAAAATTATAAACTTTATTAATATTATCAATGATAATTTTAATATACATTATTATATTTATTTTTTATACATGTTATATTAATAAATATTTAAAATTAAAAATTTATTTTTTATAAAACATTACAAAGATCAATTTATTTTTTATTTTAAATTTATATACTAATATGTTTAAGAAAAAAAATTCTATTTAGTATTTTTTAGTAAATTTTTATAAAAATTTTAAAAATAAACAATACTAATAACAATATAATTAATTATCTGAAATAAAAATCTTACAAATTAATAAAATTATAATTTTATTAATTTAAATTCAGTATATTAATATCAAAAAAAATAAAAAATTATATGAAATTTTAATAAACATGATGTATCTTCCAGATAATTATTATAGTATAGAATATACCTTAAAATCGTTACTTTTATTACATTGATAATGTTATATTTATTGAATATTACCGTGATTTTTTGACAATGAGAATTTAAGATAAAACCTTTTAAAATATTTTTTAAACACTCGAATTAATAATTTTATAAATACAAAAAATATTTTTGTCTTTTATTTTTATGCTTAAAGAATATAATTTATTATTTCTCTTTTTAAGAGAAATATCTTTTTATCTTTTGTATAACAATAAAAAAGAAGTGATTTTATTTTTTTTAAAAAAATTTATAGAAAACAAAAATTATATAATAAAACATTTTTAATGATCGGCATGAGAGGATTCGAACCTCTGACCTCCGACACCCCATGACGGAACACTACCAGTCTGTGCTACATGCCGATATTTAAAATCATAAAATTCTTCTATATTCGAAATATTTTTTATTTTTTTTTGCTTAAAAATATTTTTAACATCATTTTGTAGTACAGAAAATTTCTGTAAAATATTTGATTTTAAATTATATAATATTTTTTATTTTTGACAATGTTTATGATTTCTTTTTGATAAATAATTTTAATTGATATTTTTACGATATATATTTTTATATAATAAATAAAATAATAATTATTTTATGCTATATATAATTATAAAAAAATTGAAAAAGTTACAAAATATTTTTTTCTTATTAAGCAATTATTTAAAAACAATTTTAAACTACTTGACATAAAATATATTAGGTAAAAATATTTTTTAAATATATATAAACAATTTTATAATTCACTACTTATATAGTTTTATTTTTATTGTCTTTGTCTTTTAAAGGAGACTAATTTTGCTTAATAATTTTGTTTATTTTATTTAGATTGTAATTTTATACGTTTTAAAAACATAATTTTAAAAGTATAAATGTACATTTTATAATTTTTTATTAAATAACAAAAAATAGATTTTTTAAAAATATTTTAATTAATTTTTTATTGTATAAATTTATGAGTTATTAAACTCGAAAAAAATCGATGTGTATTATTTTAGTTTTAAATGGATGACGTTGTAACGCTTGTACTTTAACTTTAATTTCTTTTTTATTAATTACTAAAATTAATGAACGATAAAATTCTATTTTTTTTTCCTGATTAAAAATTTCATCATGATCAAGTTCAATAACAGTTGTTTTTTTCTTATCACCATAAAGAATAGCTGGTAATTTGTTTTTCTTACGTAAAGATCGACTTGCACTTGTACCTTTATTTACGCGAATATCTGCATGAATAATTAACATAATTTTTCTCATCATACTATAAAATTATTTATTTTCTTATATAAATATTTTTTATATTACATAAATTAAAAGATTAAGATAATAAAAAAAGATTTTTATATCAACTAAAAATATATTTTTGATTTATAATTCAATATTTTTATAAAAAATTTAGCATATAAAATTTTTATTTTAACAAAAAAAATATTATATTCCAATCGTATTTTAAAAAATATGCATAATTTAAAATTATATCATAAAAAAATATCAAAAATATCACTTCAATTACTTTGCAAAAAAATATTTTTTATTAAGACAGTATATAATGATCTAAAATTCTTATATAATAAATAACAATTTTTGATTATTTTAAAGATTTATAAATATTTACTTTATTAATTCTATCTTTTTATTATTTAATTAATATAATATAGAATGTTTTTTGCATTTTTTTTTATATTAGATTTTCTTAAACTTATATTAAAAAAAAATCTTATCTATATATTTTAATAATTTTTATTTTATCAATAAATCAATTTTTTATAATAAAAAATTGATAATTTTCTAGATTACTTTTTTTTTAAAAAAAATAATTGCATTGCTTTTTCTAAAAGAAATCTTGAATATATATAATTATCAAGATATGATGCAAAAAATAACATACATACTTTTTTAAAATATTAAAAATCTAATATCATATAATTTTTTAAAAAATAATTTTAATTATAATATTATTTTTTTATAAATAATTAAAAACATATAATAATATAAATATTAAAAGATTTATTTAATTAAAATAATTTATAGTTTCAAAAATTAATCATAAAAAATGACCAACATTTTTGTAAAAAATAAAATAACACTAATTACTTAATATTTATTATGAAATTTTAATAATTTGATATTTATTGCAAAATTTTAATAAAAAACTTTTTCTAGTATAAAAATAACTTATTGTTTAAATAATTTAATAAGAGAAATAAAATGTCAATAAATTATTCAAAAAAAGTTATTGTTGCTATGTCTGGTGGTGTAGATTCATCTGTATCTGCTTATTTGCTAAAAAAACAGGGATATCAAGTTGCTGGATTATTTATGAAAAATTGGGAAGAAGATGATACTGAAAAATATTGTATGGCAGCTAATGATCTCGCAGATGCTCAATCTGTTTGCGATAAAATTAATATAAAACTATACACTGTCAATTTTGCAACAGAATATTGGAATAATGTTTTTATACATTTTCTGAATGAATATAAAATTGGACGCACTCCAAATCCAGATATTTTATGTAATAAAGAAATAAAATTCAAAGTATTTAGAAAATTTGCCATACAAAATTTATCGGCAGATTATATTGCTACTGGTCATTATGCAAGAATTCGGAAAATTAATGGGTCTTACCAATTATTACGTGCCCATGATAAGAATAAAGATCAAAGCTATTTTTTATATACTCTTAATCAAAAACAATTAGAAAAAAATCTTTTTCCAATCGGTGAGCTTAAAAAATCAGAAGTTCGTTATCTTGCTGAAAACATTGGTTTAATTACTGCTCAAAAAAAAGATTCAACTGGTATTTGTTTTATTGGTAAAAAAAAATTTTATGATTTTATTTCTCAATATTTATTTAGCCAACCAGGACCCATTGTTACTGTTGATGGAAAAATATTAGGAACACATTCAGGTATCATATATTATACATTAGGTCAACGTAAAGGCTTAAAGATTGGTGGTCTTAAAGAAGCAAATGAAAATCCTTGGTACGTAGTTGATAAAGACATAAAAAATAATATGTTAATTGTAGCACAAGGACATAATCATCCGCGTTCGTTATCAAATGGGCTTATTATAAAAAATATTCATTGGATAACTCCAAAAATAGAAAACACAAAAAATCAATATACAGTGAAAACACGGTATCGTCAGAAAGATATTCCTTGTAAAATTATGCAATTTGATAATAGAAAAATAACCATAAAATTCGACTATCCAATTGAATCAGTAACACCTGGTCAATCTGCTGTTTTATATAATAATGAAATTTGTTTAGGTGGTGGTGTTATTGACGAACGTATTCAAAATGGGATATAATTTTTTATATAAAAATTACTATTTAATTTTTATATTATAAAATATATTTAAAATTTAAAAAAAATATATTCATAACTAACAAAAAATACTTATCAAAAACTTTTTTTTACAAAAACTAATAATAGTAATGATACATATTTCTTACTAATATCAATAGTTTATTTTTGACGTTTACAAAATTATATCAATATCATATTAATAATTCAATTAAAAAAAATATTTTTTTAAATATTATTAAATAATCTGCTTAATTGAAATATTTACAAAGAACAAAAAATCACATAAAAGCAATATCTAATATATTAAATCAATATTAATTTATATCGAATATGTTTTTTTCTAAACATATAATTATTAATTAATATTATACCATTTTAAAAAAATATTATTCATAAATTACAACTAAAAATAATAATCCATTTTTATAATTTCTTGCAATTTTTCATTTAAAAATTTCATACACATAGATTTAATAGGAGTAGTAAATGAGAGTATCCTCTTTAACTAGTATATCACCAATTGATGGTCGTTACAGTGATCAAGTAAATATATTACGTCCAATTTTTAGTGAATTTGCTTTATTGAAATACCGCATAGAAATAGAAATACGTTGGTTACAAAAATTAGCAAGATGTTCTAAAATTGCAGAAATACCATTATTTACCAATGATGCCAACATTTATCTTAATAAAATTATTATAAATTTTAATAAAAATGATGCAATGAAAATCAAAAAAATTGAAAAAAAAATCAATCATGATGTAAAAGCAGTAGAATATTTTTTAAAAGAAAAAATGAAATGCATGCCTGAACTAAAAAAAGTTATTGAATTTATCCACTTTGCATGTACATCTGAAGATATTAATAATCTTGCTTATGCATTAATTCTAAAAAACACTCGAAATAAAATACTTTTACCTTATTGGAAAAAAATTATAAATAAGATAAGAAAAATGGCTTTTCTCTATGCTTCTTTACCAATGTTATCAAGAACTCATGGACAAATCGCAACTCCAACTACTATTGGAAAAGAATTTGCTAATTTTGCTTATCGTATGGAAAGACAATATCAGCAATTTATAAAAATTGATATTTTAGGGAAAATTAATGGTGCAGTAGGTAATTATAATGCTCATTTATCAGCTTATCCAAATATAAATTGGCCACTTTTTAGCAAAGAATTTGTTACTTCATTAAATATTAAATGGAATCCATTCACTACTCAAATAGAACCTCATGATTATATTGCTGAATTATTCAATTGCATTGCTCGATTTAATACTATTCTCTTAGATTTAACTAAAGATATTTGGGGTTATCTTGCATTAGAAAGTTTTAAACAAAAAATACAAAAAGATGAAGTAGGTTCGTCTACTATGCCACATAAAATTAATCCTATTAATTTTGAAAATGCAGAAGGTAATCTTGGATTAGCAAATTCATTATTAAATTATTTTTCTAACAAATTACCGATTTCACGTTGGCAACGTGATCTTACTGATTCAACAGTTTTGCGTAATTTAGGCGTTGCTATTTCTTATAGTTTTATTGCATACCAAACAATATTAAAAGGTTTAAACAAACTGGACACTAATAACAAAAAAATATATTTTGAATTAGATTCTCATTGGGAAGTTTTAGGTGAAGCTATTCAAACTGTTATGAAACGTTATGGAATAAAGAATGCTTATGAAAAATTAAAAACTATAACTAGAGGAAAAAATATTACTCAAAATGATATAAAAAAATTTATTGATAGCATTAATTTACCAAAAAAAGAAAAAGAACGTTTAAAAAAAATGACACCAGCTGATTATATTGGCTATGCTATTAAGATGATAAAGTATTTAAATTAAAATCTAAAAAAATAACAATTTAAAAATATCATTGAGGTGTTTTTAAAAAAAATTTAAAAAAAATAAAAAAAATAATAATTTTAGATTATTTCTCAATACTTGTAAAAACTTGATATTATATTTTTGTATTTATACTAATCTGGATATTTAATTAAAATCAAATCTACTATTTTTTATAATTGAAAATTTTATAATACATTATAATTTTTAATATATATTAATAAATATTCTGCAAATAAAATGTAAATTTATGATTTTGAACATTATGTCAATAATAAGAAATCATTTTTTTATTTTATTAATTAACTTTCTTTTCTGACTAAAAAGAGAAAAAAGAAATCGTTTTTTATATATTTTTTTACGTATTTTTTTTATTCTATAGTAAAATTTCATAATTAAATACCACTTTACTTCCAATTAAATTAATTGTGATCCAATTGAAAATATTTTCTTGTCATATAAAAAAAATCAGATAATAAAATTATTATTTACTTAAAATTCTTGCAGGAGCTATTTTAGTTGCTTGATTTGCTGGATACCAACTAGCTAATAAACTTAAAATTAATGTTGTTAAAATTATAAAAAATATATCTGTAGTATACAGTACAGATGGCAAAAAATCGATAAAATAAACTTCACCAGATAAAAAAGAATAATCAAAAATATTTTCCATATATTTAATTATAGATGTTAAATTCAATGATATTAAAATCCCAATTAATATACCAATAAAACAACTGAACATTCCTGTAAGTAATCCATAACATAAAAAAATATTACGAATAAAACTACTATTTGCACCAAAAGTGCTTAATATAGCAATATTTGCAGTTTTATCTTTTACTGCCATTACTAATGTAGATACAATATTAAAACAGGCAACACTGATGATTAGTATCATAATAAGATATATTACACCCCTTACCATTTGAATATCACTATACATATAACCATAATCTTTTGTCCAACTTTTAATAAAAACATAATTACTAGCATTAATCGCTGCATTATAAATCATGCGATTTGCAGAAAAAATATCTGCAACACTTATTTGAAAACCAGTAATACCATTATCATATCCTAAATATTCTTGCGCATCTTCTAAAGGAAGAATTGCTAATTGATTATCTAACATACCATTCAAACTAAACATACCAACTACAGTGACAGAAATATGATAAGGATGGTTAATATTTAATGTATTATTGGGCATAATTATGTTAATTTGATCCCCAGTAGAAACTTTTAATTTTTTTGCAACACCCCTACCTACAATAATTTGATGATTACCAGGTTTAATTTTTTTCCATGCATTATTAAGAATAAAATTAGGTAATGTACTTACTGAAGATTCTAAAAGTAAATCCACACCAATAATTTGAACTGCTTTTATAAGTGTATCTTTTTCTAATAATCCTGTAAAAGCGATATAAGGTGAAACTCCAATAATATCTGGAGTATTTAGTATTTTTTTAAAATCAGATTTCCAATTTAAATAAGGCTCATTAACCGCAATAATTTGTCCATGAGACATAACAGATAAAATACGATTTTTTAATTCATATTCAAAACCATTCATCACACTAAAACCAATAATTAACACAACAACACCAAGCACAATACCAAACATAGAAATTATAGATATTAGCGATACTAAACTAGATTTTTTTTTTCCTTTATAAAAACGAAATGCAATTTTAAAAGTAAGAACTAATTCTGCCATTTATTACACTCCAATGAAAGTCGAACATTCTTGTAAATGCCCATCGTGTATTTTTAAATGACGAATTAAACGACCAGCTAATTTTAAATCATGTGTTACTATTAAAAATGCAGTATCTTTTTTTTGATTAAGTTCCATTAATAATTCAAGAATAATATTAGCATTATATAAATCTAAATTACCTGTAGGTTCATCAGCTAAAACTAAAGAAGGTTCATTAACTATAGCACGAGCAATTACAACACGTTGTTTTTCTCCACCTGATAACTCTGAAGAGTAATGATTTATTCGATTACTTAATCCTACTGATTTTAAAATTGTATAAGATTTTTTTTTAGCTTCCATATAATTCATACCAGAAATTAATAATGGCATCATTACATTTTCTAAAGCATTAAAATCTGATAAGAGATGATGAAATTGATACACAAAACCTAATTCTTTATTACGCAATTCAGCTCTTTTTTTATTGGATAATGAACTCATATTTTTATTCTTAAAAATAACATCACCGCTGGTTGGTATATCTAATCCACCTAACAAATGTAACAATGTACTTTTTCCAGAACCTGAATGACCAAGAATTGCTATCATTTCTTTTTTAGCAATAGAAAAAGAGATATTTTTAATCACATTATTTATAATTTTTCCGTCTTTATAAGATTTACAAAGATTTTTACATATTAATAATGGAGAATTATGCATACCGTAAAGCCTCAGAAGGTTGAATGTTGGCTGCACGATAAGCGGGATAAAGTGTTGCCAATAGTGCGATTATTATTGAAAATAAAGCAATTGATATTATAGATATAAAATCAATAAAAACTTTTAATTCTATATGTTTATCTAATAAACCTAACATAGGCATAATTATATTAAGATTCTTGGTAAAAAACAAACCTAATAATATTCCAATTATCGTACCAAAAATTCCAACTCCTATTCCCTGAAGCATAAAAATAGCTATAATTTTTATACGTTTTAATCCTAATATTTGAAAAATAGCAATTTCAATCTGTTTTTGCATTACTAACAATGAAAGTGAAGTAATGATGTTAAAAGAGGCTAAAATAATAATAAGGCTTAATAATAAAATCATAATATTTTTTTCCATTTTAACTGCTTGAAAAAAATCGCCTTTTCTTTCTCTCCAATCTTTCCATATCATACCTATAGGTAAAATTTTCTTAATTAAATTATCAACCATTAAAGGTTTTTTTAGATAAAGACGCCAACCAGTAATATTACCAACAGGATAATGCATTAATCTTGCTGCATCTTGTAAATTTACTAATATTTCGGTACTATCAGCTTCATATTGTGTTGAAAAAAAACCTGCTACTGTAAACAAACGTTGACTTGGCATTCTTCCCATTAAGGTAAATTGAGTAACAGAGGGTATAATTAATCTTAATTGATCTCCAGGTTGTACTTGTAATTCTTCAGCTAATTTTATTCCTAAAATAACATTATATTTACCTGATTTTAATACTCCAGGGTCAAGATTTTGTAAATGGTTTAATAAAGGATCACTTGACTTTTCATCTACTCCAATCATTACAGAAATCGTAACATTTTTTTTACTTTGTAAAATTACATCACTTTCAACAATTGAAGTAATACGGTCTATTTCTTTTAAATATTTTATTTTTTTTACTGGATATTTTTCTGGATTAATATTGCCTTGAGATGTTGTTAAAATAACTTGTGGCATATAAGCTAAAATATTATTTTGCCATGCACGTTCAGCACCATTCATTACAGATGTAACTATTATTAAAGACATAACACCTAATGCAATTCCAATTACAGATAAACTCAAAATAAATTGAGAAAATCGATCACCTTTACGTTTACGCATATAACGTAAGCCAACAAAATATGTGATAAATTGAAACATGAAATATAATTGACCTCTGTCATAAATAAAAATAAAATTTTAGATAAAAAACGAAGCATTACTAAATAGTAATAACATAAAGTTTTGCAAACTTTATGTTTAATTGTTTATTTTATTCGTGATTTTTTAAAAGAATATTATTTTATTGATCTATTATCACAACAAAAAATATTTTTTATTTCCATTAAAAAAATAATTGATTATTATGAAGGAAAAATATTATTTTTAAATTTTAAAAAAGGAATTGATTTTTTTATTATTTGTATAAAAATACGTCTATTATTGATTATTTAAAAATTAAAATCTTAACAGAAAAAACTTTTTTAAGTTAAAAAATTATATATAATAATTTTAAATTATATAACAAAATATAATAAAAATTAGTTAAAATACTCATTTTTAAAAAATATTTACCCCCTTATCATAATATTTTATTACATTAAAAATTCTTGCAAAAAAATACAGAATCTTTATAGATACCAATCTTTACACAAGTAATTTATTATTTCTATTAATATTTTAAGAGATTAACACAAATAATATATTTACTAACATTTTTAATAAAAAATTAATTTTTTATAAAAAAGAACAATATAAAAATCATAATTTGCACAATAAAATTAAACAATACTTATTCAAAAAAAATATTTTTTATATATAAAAAATTATAATATTTTACGTTTTCTTTTTCTCATATAAAAATAACCTAACTTATCGTTTTTTAAAATACTGTAAAACTTTTTTATGATAAAAATTTAAAAGAAATCAAAAAATTACTAATAACTTAAAATTTTTCTGAAGATCATTGATAATGAAGTATCATATTAAATCATAAAAACCCGAAAAAAATCTAATGCAAAGTATATATATTCGTTAATCAAAAAAATAGCATTTAGTTTTCAATACTGTTTTTTTTAAAATATATTATCTTTCTTATTTTCTAATTTTCTTCATATGAACTTTCTTAATAAAAAAAACATAAATCTCTATTTTTTAATTTATGAAAAATATGAATTAACTTTATAAAAAAAAGATATAAATTGTCTTTATTTATTATTCACTCTTGATATAATTTTATTTAATAATCAAAAAATTAATTGCTTAAAATCATCTTCATTAATAAAAATTTAGAATACAAAATTTCCGTGAAATTAAAAAATACTAATTTAGTTTATAAAGATTTACTTAAAATAAATATCAAATTTATTTATAAAATGCTATTTTGCAAAATATTTAATTTCATTAAATTTTTTCTTGTAAAATCCTCTTTTCTCTAGAAAAGTTTATCAAAATGCAAATATTTTAAAAAACTGTTACTAAAAATAGATCAAAACCCACAGAAATTAAAAATTTAAATCAAAGATTATATTTTAATTTTTCATATTATAGTTACTATAATAAAATATAGTTTTAGTAATCAAAAGAATAAAACAACTGTAATTGATGAAAACGATATATTCGGTAATAAAAATGATTGAAAATAATATTAAAATACCTAAAATTATTCATACCAATATTTTTGATTATGATGTTTTTGAATTTAAAATCGGACAACCTGTAGTTCATATGCAACATGGTGTTGGACGATATCAAGGTTTAAAAATCTTAAAAACTGGAAACATTAAAAATGAATACTTAATACTGACTTATGCTGATAATGATGTACTTTATGTCCCTGTTTCATCATTAAATTTAATTAGTCATTATTACAATACAAATATTAGCAATAAAAATGCACCATTACATAAATTAGGTGGGAATATTTGGAGCAAAGCGAAAAATAAAGCTATAGAAAAAATGCGTGATACAGCAGCAGAATTATTAGATATTCATGCACAACGTGCAATAAAGCCTGGATTCGCCTTTAAATTAAATAAAATACAATATCAATCGTTTTGCAAAAATTTTCCATTTAAAACAACAACTGATCAAGAAAAAGCAATCGAAACAGTTTTATATGATATGAGTCGACCAATTGCTATGGATCGTTTAATTTGTGGCGATGTCGGATTTGGTAAAACTGAAGTTGCTATACGAGCAACTTTTTTAGCAATAACCAATAATAAACAAGTTGCAATATTAGTGCCAACAACTTTATTAGCAAAACAACACTTTAATAATTTCTGTGAACGTTTTTTAAATTGGTCAACAAAAATTGAAATTTTTTCACGTTTACAAAATACAAAAAAACAAAAAGAAATTATTAATAAAATTACTAACGGGGAGGTAGATATAGTAATTGGTACACATAAATTACTAAGAAATAACATTCGTTGGAAAAAATTAGGATTATTAATCATTGACGAAGAACATCGTTTTGGAGTGCGTCATAAAGAATCAATTAAAGCAATACAGACAAATGTTGATATATTAACATTAACCGCAACACCTATTCCAAGAACACTAAACATAGCAATGAATGGTATACGTGATTTATCTATTATTGCCAGTCCTCCATCTTGTAGATTTTCTGTTAAAACATTTGTTTATCAATACAATGAGTCAATTATACGAAAAGCCATTTTGCATGAAATATTACGAGATGGGCAAGTTTATTATTTATGCAATGATGTAAAAAATATAGAAAAAACAAAAGACCGATTAGTCGCCTTAGTACCTGAAGCTACTTTTATTGTTGGACATGGGAAAATGTCAAAAATAGATTTAGAACGCACAATGATAGATTTTTATAATCATCGTTTCAGTGTATTAATTTGTACTACAATTATTGAAATGGGAATTGATGTCCCTAATGCAAATACTATAATTATTGAACGTGCTGATTATTTGGGTCTAGCACAATTATACCAATTACGTGGAAGAGTTGGGCGCTCTAATCATCAAGCTTATGCTTTTTTTTTAATATCTGACCCTAAATTAATTACTGTTAATGCAAAAAAACGTCTTGAAGCAATTAAATTAATTGAAGATCTCGGTTCCTGCTTTGCATTATCTGCTCATGATTTAGACATTAGAGGATCGGGAGAATTACTTGGTGAAGAACAAAGTGGACATATTTTTACTATTGGATATACTCTTTACAAAAAACTTTTAAAAAATGTTATTGATACTTTAAAAAAAGGAAAAGAACCTTCTTTAGAAGAAATAAATAATCAAAAAACTGAAATCGAATTAAGAATACCTCTTTTATTTCCAGAAAATTATATTAGAGATGTTAATATTAGATTATCATTTTATAAAAAAATAGCTAACGCTAAAACAGAAAAAGAATTAAACCAATTAAAAATTGAAATTATATATCGATTTGGTCCTTTACCAGTTTTGGCAAAACAATTATTAGAATTTAGCATAATTCGTATACGGGCTTATGATTTGGGTATAAAAAAAATAAAAGCAAACGAAAAAGGTGGATTTATCGAATTTTATCAAAAAAATAAAATAAACATAAATTCTATTATTAAATTGTTAAAAAATGAACCTAATATTTATAAATTAGATGGAAAAAACAAATTAAAATTCGTCTATCAACTATTTGATTATGGTATAAGGTTATCTTTCATAAAACAATTAATGCATTCATTAAATAATTCATAACTTAATTATATTTATTAAATGTATTTTAAAATTTTATTTGTTTTATTTATTATACAATAATAAAAAAATAATAAATGCAATTAATATAATTTTAACTTTGGTCTTATGATACGATTAATAGCACTTACTAACATTATTAATCCAGTTTTTAAATAACCATGTAATACGATTTGATGCATGCGATATAACAAAATATACATTATGCGAGCGATTCTACCTTGGATCATCATATCATTTCGCATTAAATTTCCCATCAAATTACCAATGGTAGCAAAATGAGATAATGAAACTAATGAACCATTATCTCTATATATATAATCTTGTAATTTTTTACCCTGTAGTGACAAAAGAATATTTTTATAACATAAAGTTGCCATTTGATGAGCTGCTTGAGCACGTGGTGGTACAAATCCTCCATCTTTTTTCAAACAACATGCACAATCACCGATTGCAAAAATAGAATCATCTAAAGTAGTTTGTAATGTTGATTTCACAACCAATTGATTAATTTTATTAGTTGTTAATCCTCCAATTTTTTGCATAAAATCTGCTACTTTAATACCGGCAACCCAAACCATGAGATCTGCATCAATTTTTTTTCCTAATTGAGTATAAAATCCACTAGAATGTGCTTTAACAACCATTGTTTTTGTTAAAATACGTACACCTATTTTTTTTAACTCATTATGTACTACTTTAGAAATTCTAAGAGGCAATGCTGGTAATATCCTTTCTCCAGCTTCAATTAAAGTTACATTAAGTATATCTTTTTTAATTTTTTTTAAAAAACCATAATTTATTAATTGTTCCATAGTATTATAAAGTTCAGCACACAGTTCTACTCCAGTCGCACCACCGCCTACTATCGCAATATTAATTGCATCATTTGATTTGTTAATTTTTTTTTGATTTTCATAATCAAAAAATAAATTAAGCATCTTACTATGAAATCGATGTGCTTCATTAGGATTATCTAAAAAAATACAGTATTTTTTTACACCATCAGTAGAAAAATCATTAGAAACACTACCTAAAGCCATTACTAAAATATCAAAATCTAATTTTCTTTCAGAAATTAATATTTGTCCATTTTTATCATGTATAAGTTCTAATGTAATAGTTTTCTTTTTGCGATCAAGATTTTTTAAACAACCTAATTCGAAACGAAAATAATGATCACTGGCATGCGCTAAATAACTGATAGCATTTATGGAATAATCTAAAGATCCGGCTGCAACTTCATGAAGTAATGGTTTCCATAAGTGATTTTGGTTACAATCTATCAATATAATTTCAGCTTTATTTTTTTTTCCTAAATGATCTCCTAATTTAGTTGCAAGTTCCAATCCTCCTACTCCACCACCTACAATTATGATTTTGGTTTTTGGTGTCATTATAACTACCTATTTTTAAATATATTTTTATTGCAAAAATTTAATAATAAGATTGAAGTTGGTATAATATATTAAATTAGATAATTCTTTTGATAAATATATTACTGAAAATAAATAATATATTTTATAGTTTTAAGAATGTAATTATCACAATACTTATTTTATTATCATCTAATATATGAGATTTATATCTTAAATTACTTATTATATCAAATAGTCATACAACTTATTTATTAATTGTAAATTTTATCATGATAGATTATCTATTTTAACAAAAATATTTTTAATTAATAATTTTATTTAATAAATATAAAAATACAAAATTAAATAATTAATAAAAATATTTTTTCTTATATATATCAATATTAAAAAAGATTTAAATAAAAAATTATCTTAATGTTGGTATTACTAAAATTTAAGATTTAAATATTGAATTTTATTTTGTACTTCTTATGATAAACCAATATTTTTTATTAAAATAATTTTATAAAAACTTTTCATACAAATTAGAAATTTTAAAAAAATTACTTTAATAAATTGTATTTTCTTCATTATACATATAAATTTTTCTGAAAAATTTAATATAAAATAACTATTAATTTTAATGATATATTTATAAAATAATATTTTAACATATTAATTTTTTATTGCAAATCAAAAGGAAAATTTAATCTTTTTATTCTTAAATCTCTCTGTAGATTGAGTATGAGATTCAATAGATATTCTTAACGTTAGAATATAATATTTTTAATGAATTTTATAAAAAATATATGAATGACACTACAAATTTTATATAAAAATTAATAATATTGATTATATTCGAATTTAATTTATAAAATACAAAATAAAATGATTTTATATCAGTAACTATATAACTTTAGTTACTAAAAAAATATTTCTATAAAAAAACAAAGAAGCAATACTGTGCTTCTATAAATATTTTTTATATAAACTTTCTATAAGAAAAACTAAAAAATCATAATTTTAATTAAAAAATAAAAGATTAAGATAAAATTATCATCTATAATGAACGCAGATATATTGTTTGTTTTACCCTTACCTACTTATTTTGTTTTAGATTAATTTTATGAATTTACTTAAAAATAAAAATGAACATCAAATAACCAGTCATTAATATCACTATAACGCATTTATAATAGAATTATTTATATCTACATTATAATAAATCATAGGTTATAAAAAAATGTCACAAATAAAATTTGATATGATTGTTATAGGTTCTGGTCCTGGAGGAGAAGGGACTGCAATGGGTTTAGTAAAAAAAGGAAAAAAAGTTGCAGTTATTGAGCGTTATAATAAAATCGGTGGTGGTTGCACCCACTGGGGGACTATACCTTCAAAAGCACTCAGACATGCAGTAAGCAGAATTATTGAGTTTAATAAAAATTCATTATATAGTGATAGATCTAGTATTCTAAAATCTTCTTTTTTTGAAATTCTCAAACAAGCAGAAACTGTAATTAATACACAAGTACAAATGAGACAGGGATTTTATGAAAGAAATGGTTGCAATATATTTATTGGTGAAGCCTCATTCATTAATGAACATACGTTGAAAATTTTTTATGAAGATGGTTCTTATGATATTTTATATGGAGAAATTATCATTATTGCAACTGGTTCTCGACCTTATTGCCCTCCTGATGTTGATTTTGAACATTCACGAATTTATAACAGTGATTCTATTTTACGTTTAAATAATGAACCACGTCATGTAGTTATTTACGGTGCTGGTGTTATTGGTTGCGAATATGCTTCAATTTTTAGAGGATTGGGTGTCAAAGTAGATTTAATTAATACTCGTAATCATTTACTATCATTTTTAGATCAAGAAATGTCCGATGCTTTATCGTATCATTTTTGGAACAATGGTATTGTTATTCGACACAATGAAGAATATGAAAAAATAGAAGGAAAAGAAGACGGTGTAATTATCCATCTTAAATCAGGAAAAAAAGTAAAAGCTGATTGTTTATTATATGCCAATGGACGTACAGGAAATATAGATAATTTAAAACTAGAAAACATTCCTATTACTGTTGACGAAAGAAATTTAATCAAAGTAAATTTATCATATTGTACTAATAATAAAAATATTTATGCTGTCGGTGATGTTATTGGATATCCTAGCCTAGCATCAGCTGCTTATAATCAAGGTCGTCTAGTTGCACGTAAAATTATCACTGGTAATCACAAAAATACAGATTTAATTAAAAATATCCCTACAGGGATATATACTATTCCTGAAATCAGTTCTATCGGAAAAACCGAACAACAATTAACTAATATGAAAATCCCTTATGAAGTTGGTCGAGTTCAATTTAAAGATTTAGCCAGAGCCCAAATAGCTGGTATGAATGTAGGAAGTTTAAAAATATTATTTCATCGTGAAACATTAAAAATATTAGGTATTCATTGTTTTGGTGAACGTGCGGCAGAAATTATTCATATTGGTCAAGCTATTATGGAACAAAAAAATAAAGGTAATAGCATTGAATATTTTATTAATACTACTTTTAACTATCCAACAATGGCAGAAGCATTTCGCGTAGCTGCATTTAATGGGTTAAATCGTCTTTTTTAATCAATAAATTTTCTAAGGAATAAAAATATAATCCATAAAAAATTAAGAAATAAACCAAATAAAACATAATTAAAAATTAATAAAATTATAAAAAAATCATTTTTATTAATTAAAATATTTAGTCAGTGTAATTATAAAAATTAAAAATATATCTATAATTTACAGAGTAATTTATTTAATTAAAATACAATTTTTTATTTGATATAAAAATTATATATGTTTATTTTTTATTGTCATTTCTTTATATTTTATAGGTATTGATATATTAAATAATCTAAGTCTAATATTTTGTCGAAATAACAATAATTTATTAAATTGTAACATTTTTATAACACTAAATATTTTATGAAAATAATAAAAATATTATTTTATTTATATTAATGTTAATGTAACTTTTAAATTAACTCAAAATATTTTTTATAAAAAAATAGTATTATCTTTATAAAAATAAAAAAATAATATATATATTCTTTATTAAGAATAAAATTTTTATGTCAAACATTTTATATCTATAAAATTTATGAAATATATTTATTCTATAAATTATGAATTTTATCTGAAATACATTGACTTATTTTTATTGATAAAAAAAGAAAAAACAAAATATTAGTATTTATGGTAATAAATAAATTAATGATTTTTTTTAAAAAGGTACAATATTTTATTGACCATCTAAATTTAAAAAAAACACGCATTAGATATAATTCTTACTTTATCATAAAAAACAATAATCTTAGATCCTCTTAAAAAAATCCACCATAATTATCCACCATAATATTTTAAAACAAAATACAAATTAAAGTTAAAAAAAACTCACAATTATTTTCGAAACGTGTAGAAAGATTTTTATTTAATTATGGATTGATATAATAAATTTTGTATTCTTTTAAAATTAACCTAAGTTTTCTGTTTTTATAAAATTTATTTCCACAAGAATATTTCTAAAACTGATTACATTAATGATATAAAACTACTTTGAAATATTGTATTTTTTATCATAATGACAATAATAATCATCTTTCAAAAATTATAAATCCTTTTTCATCTTTGATTTATTTATCAAAAAAATATTAATTTAACTATATTTTTTACTACAAAAAATAGATTATTGTTTTTCATAAAATTTTATTATTATGAAGTAACCACGGCAGGTAAAAATAAAGTCGCTACTTTTTTTTAAAAGTATAAAAAAGAAAATAAATATATATTACATTATATTGCAGATTTTTTAATAAAAAAATATTTATACCTAAACCTTTAATAGATAATAAATCTGAGACGAAATATCATATTTCACTAAGAAAAATATGACTAATCTATTTTCTTTAATCCATAGAAAAGACTTTATAAAATAACAATATATATTATATTAGTAGATTTATTAAATCTCTAAATTATTTAAATCTTTTTTCTAATCTAAAAACAAACTCTTACAAAAATTCAGTACCTAATTTAAAAACACCAATAATTTTAAATTATTTCAATATTTAATCGATTAGCTTCTATTTAAATTCCAATGATTAGTAATTTTTTATCATTAAATATTGATAGTATTTTTTATATAAAAGCTACTCATATAAAATCTTTATAAATCAGACGTATAAATAAATTATAAATTAATTTATTCTTTGTTTTATATAATTCATGAAAACTGATAAGATTTTAATCTTTAAATTTTTTAATTTGTATTTTTTTATTTACAAATTAAAATATATTTTTTCAAAAAAATATTTTGTAAACATGGGATATGTTTTTTATATTCTTATAAGTTTTTGAAAATCAATTTCTTTAAAAGAATTAACTTGTAAATTAGCACCAATTAATTTTTCTTTTAGTGATATTCCTACAGAAAAAATATTTGCTTTATTTAATGCTTCAATTCCTGCTTGTGAATCTTCAAAACCTATCGCTTCTTTAGGTAAAACATTAATTAAATTGGCAGCTAATAGAAAAATTTCTGGATCAGGTTTTCCTTTTGATACAGAAAGTGGATCAATAATTATATTAAAATATTTTTTTATATTTAGTTTTTTTAAAATCATATCAGCATTTTGAGAAGAAGAAGCGATAGCACAAAAAATTTTATGCTTTTTAGCTGTTTTAATAAAAGATAACACACCTGGGAAAATATCTTTTTCTGTTAATTGACACAATAATTCTGTATAAAAATCATTTTTTTTGTTCATCAAAAACTGCTTTTCTTCTAAAGAGAATCTATCGACTTTGTTACCATGAAGCAAAATTTTTTCTAATGATTTACTTCTGCTGATCCCTTTTAATGTTTCATTAAAAATTAAATCAAAACTAATATCAATTTCTTTTGCAAGATATTGCCAAGCTTTAAAGTGATAACCAGAAGTATCAACAATAACTCCATCAAGATCAAAGATCATGCCTTTTATCATCAAAAAATACCTTTATTTTTATAATCAATATGCAGCATTTTGCCAATAAAAATTTTATACTCTTTTGAACCTACTTTTATTTTAGTATTTTTATTAGAAATTACAGATAATTTGTATTGAGTAATTAAAAATTTATAATTAACTCCTAAATGCCACACTTTAAATTGTATATACTGCCAATGAGTTGGCAATGAAGGATTAATTTTTAATAATGACTGACGAATGTCTACACCACCATATGTCATAATTGTCATATTAAGAGTAGCGGCCATTACCCCAGTATGAATACCTTCTGATGTTGTACCACCTTGAATATCTTGATAATCGGAAAATAAAGAATCTTTATATAATTTCCAAGATAAAGAATGTAATTTTATATTTTCAGCCAAAGAAGCATGAACAATACGAGATAAGGTTGATCCATGAGACGTACGAGGAAAATAATAATTAAAATTTTTTTTTACATAATTATCAGGCATAGAATAATTCATATTTTTTAATATTTGTTTTACAACATCCTGATTAAAATTATTAAATATCATTAATAAATCTGCTTGTTTAATAATTTTATAATTATCTGACAATTTTCCTTCAGCACGTAATATTCTATCTAAACGATATATATTACCGTATTTATTCCGATATTTTTTCCAATCCATTTCTTCAAGCAAAAAATAACCATCAAATTGTCCTATAATTTTTTCATCATTAATTGATAAAACTAATTTTGTTTTTATATCTTTTATTTTTTCAAAAAAATTTTTATTTATATGAAGTTGATTTACAATATCTTTTAATTCTTTTGTAGAAAAAGATAAAACTATTATTTCAATTTCATGAAATAACCATGAAACCATTAAATTAGTATAAGCATTATCTTTTAAACCTGCTTTTTTATTACCTGCACTATATTCGTGAAATTCATCTGGCCCCATTACACCATCAATATGATATCGATTAATTTTATGATTCCATACTGCTTTACTTATCCAAAACTTGGCGATTTCAATTAATAATTCAAAACCAAAGTGAATCATAAATGATTTATCTGAAGTATTTAACCAATATAACCAGATATTATAAGCAATAGTTAATGAAATATGACATTGTAGATAACTATGATCAGGATCCCATTGTCCTGTGAGGGGATTTATATGCAATGTTTGTGTTTGTTCAGTACCATCATGACCTGATTGCCAAGGAAACATAGCACCTTGATAACCTGCCACTTTTGCTGCATTTTTTGCTGCCGACAATCTTCGATATCGATACATAAGCAATTGGCGAGCAGTTTCAGGAAAATGCATAATATAGAATGGTAAAATAAATATTTCATCCCAAAAAATATGTCCACGATAAGCTTCTCCATGTAATCCTCTCGCAGTAACAGAAACGTCTAATTTATATTTTTCATTACTCAAAGGAGAACATGAAGCTAATAAATGATAAGTATGCAAATGTAATAATTTTTGTGTCATCATATCACCAGAAATAACAATATCACTTTCATCCCAAAGTTTTTTCCAAGCGATTTGGCTTTCTGCTAATTGTAGAGAAAAATTAGGAAGCTCCCATGAAGTGACTTTTTGCCAATCTTGATTAAAAACAGTGGAAATAGCAATAGCTACATTTTTTTCTAAAGTATAAAATTTATTTTCTTTTGCAAAAAAAACTATCTTTTGGACAATATTATTTTTATTGATTATATTTTTAACATGGTTAGATTTGAAAAAATTACCATTAATTTCAGTAGAAATCCCAATACCTATTTTAGTTTGATTAGTTTCTGCTAACAAATAAGTTTTATTTTTATTGGCAACTAATTTTTTTATTTTATAATGATGACAATTAAGATATCGATAACGTTCAACACCATAATTAAAAGTTCCGCCGTCTGTTTTAGTGCAAATTGTTATTTTATCTGAAAAATTCAAAGGACAAAATTGATATTCAATACTATAGTGTGTCATTCTTGCCATATTGGTAAATTTTCGAGATTGTATTTTTATTTGACGTCCCTTTTCATCTTCAATTTGTAATTCACTAAATAATACTCCTGTCATAAAATCTAATCGCCGATAAAGAGAAAGAATATTAAAATCATTAAAATTAAGAAATTTACTATTACCAATAGATAATGAAATATATTGTGCATTTGGAGCATTCACAAAATCTTCATTATGAACTTGATGTCCACTTATTTCAGAAATAGATTGATTATACAATCCTGCAAGATAAGTAGCTGGATAAGTATCATCACTGATGATCATTTCAGGCAATGTACCACGCAAACCTAAATATCCATTTGCTACTGTTAATAAAGATTCGGTGGTGTATTCAGTTTTTCCTGAATGATATCCACAATAATCAATACTCCAAGTTATTTTTTTTTGTTTTTCTGCCAAAGCATTTTTTAAACTTTCTTCGGCATCATTCAATAAAATATTTTTTCTTATAAAAGGGGCATTAAATATTTCCGAAAAACTTTTTTCCATATCAATAATATCTTCATTAGCAATTTTTATACAAAAAATTGAATAATAAGATAGTAACTTTCCTGTTAATGTCCCGCCTTTAATATCAGGAAAATCTAGTTTAATTTGTTGAATTAATTTAAATAAATCTAACTTATTGATTTTTTCATAAATTATAGGATAAAATTTACAATTTATGTTATGTTGATAAACCATTAACTCTTTTGCTTTAAAAGTAACATGCAAATAATTCATCTTTACAATTCACTATTTAAAATATATTAATTAAATAATCCTTTAATTGGAAATCAGTGTACCATTACGTTCTTGATACTTATAAATTATTATCGTTAATATAATCGGGATAACAATCGCAAACATTATAGCAAAGGAATAAACTAACCAGTAAATCGGTTTAATAGAAAGAATAGCAGGCAATCCTCCTACACCAATTCCATTAGAAAGCACACCAAATATACCACAAATAAAAGCAGAAAAAGCGGCACCTATCATTGCACATAACAAAGGAAACCGATAATAAAGGTTTACGCTATAAAGTGCAGGTTCAGTAACACCTAAATAAGCAGAAATTGCTGCTGGAATAGTGATTTCACGTTCATTTTTTTTTCGACTAACAATAATAATACCTAAAACAGAAGATGCTTGAGCAATATTTGAAAGAGCAATAATTGGCCAAATTGGAGTCCCACCTTGGATTTGCATTATCTGCATATCAATCGCAAGCGTAATATGATGAACACCAGTCATTACTAATAATGAATAAGTAAAACCAAAAATAGCAGAACCAATTGGTGCAAAATTACCAAACATTATAAATTTTACAATTTCTGAAATTTCATTACCTATAAAACGCCCTATAGGACCTAAAATAACATGTGCAACAAAAAGAGAAATACTCAAAGTTACAATAGGAACTATTACAAATTGTAAATAGTCAGGAATACAACGACGTATAAAAATTTCAAACCAACTTAAAAATAATCCAGCAAAGATTGCAGGAATAACCTGAGCTTGATATCCTACTTTTTGAATAGTAAATAAGCCAAAATCCCAAACTTCAGGCAAATGAGTACCTAAATTATAAGCATTCATTAATTGAGGTGAAACTAATGTAATACCTAAAATAATACCTAAAACAGGTGTTCCACCTATTTTTTTAACTGTAGACCAACAAATTGCAACTGGCAAAAAATGAAAAATCGCTTCACAGGGTAACCATAAACAATCATAAATAGGTTTTAGAATAGGATAAAATCCTAATAATGTTTTATTGTTTATTATTGGCATTTCACCTAAAATATTTCTAATACCTAATAATAATCCTCCACAGACCAGTGCAGGTAATAATGGAAAAAAAATCTCTGCTAAATTCGCAATGAGTTTTCTATGAAATGTTATTTTTTTTGCAAGAGATCTTTTTTTATTTTTTTTATTGTCTATAAGAATTAATTGTTTTTGAATGGCTTTATAATATTTATGTACATTAGTACCAATTACAATTTGTAATTGTCCTGCCTGACTAAAACAACCTTTAACTTCAGGAATTTTTTTTAAATCTTTTATGTTGACTTTTTTAGAATCATGCAAAACAAAACGTAATCTAGTTAAACAATGTGTAAAATTATTTATATTATTTTGACCGCCAATAAAAATAATAATTTTTTTAATGTTATCGTAATTTATGGTGATATTTTTTGACATAATTTTTAATTATTGATGTATGATATATATATATAATATATCATCAAAAAAATATATTTTAGAGATTTATTCAAAAATAAACATAAAATAAATATTTTATATTATAATAGATAATATTCCTTAATTTTTATAAACCTTTAATTTAGAAAAAAATTATAAATCTAAAGATCAAAGAAAAAATATCAATAATACATATTATTAAATTTCTATTTAATAGAAATAAATAAATATTTATACTTATGATATTAGTATTTTCTTATATTCTTCATAATTTTATCAAATAAAAATTACTTTTGTTATCAATCGATTCTTTCTCAAAAGAACATAATTTTATAATATAAATTAACGATCAAAGTTTTAAATTAGAATAATTTTTAATTTATCTTACTCAGATAAATATTATTCAAGATATTTATATAATTCAATTTTCTGTGTACTTTTTATCAACTTTATTTTTGTATAACTGTTATGATTATTTAATGTTAATTAAAACAAAATTTAAATTAAAATAACAAGATTTATTTTTAGTTATTTCTTATTTTTATAAACAAATATTAAATTTTGTAAAAAAAGAAAAAATAATCTTTTTTTGATAACTATTAAATGTTTAAATAAAAAAAAATATTAATATTTTTATTAACTTTAAATATTTTGCTATTTTGTATAAAAAACATATATTCTTTCAAAAAATATATTTTATTTTTTAATCATAATATAATTAATTAATAATGTTATTAGCAAAATACCAATAATAATACTTAATGAAATACTTGTTGAGATATGAAAAATGTTGACAAATAACATTTTTATTCCAATAAAAATTAAAATAAAAGATATGCCATATTTAAAAAAAATAAATTTTCTAGCAATATTTAATAATACGAAATACATTACTCTCAAACCTAAAATAGCAAATAAATTTGAGGTAAAAACAATAAAAGGATCCATTGTTACTGAAAAAACAGCAGGAATACTATCAAATGCAAAAATAATATCGCTAATCTCAACTAAAATTAAAACTAAAATTAATGGTGTTCCAAACAATATACCTTTTTGACGAACAAAAAAATTTTCTCCATATAATATATTTGTTATTCGTAAATGAGATTTGATCCATTTTAATAATGGTTGTTGGGTAATAGTTTTAATATTTTCTGTTACAGAAAATATTTTAATACCACTAAAAATTAAAAATATTCCAAAAAAATATACAATCCAATAAAATTTTGTAATTAACCAAGTACCTGTAAAAATCATGATACTGCGTAAGAAAATAGCACAAAAAATACCATAAAGAAGTACTTTATGTTGTAGATAAATTGGAATTGAAAAATAACTAAATATCATCATCCAAACAAATAAATTATCAATAGCTAATACTTTTTCTAGTAAGTAACTAGTTAAAAAATCCATAACATAATGGTTTGCGATTGCAAGGTTTGTATTTTTTTTTAAATAAAACCATAAACATAAAGCAAATAAAAATACTATTTGAATCCACATTACACTCCAAATAATAGCTTTTTTTAATTTTATTTTTTTATGTTTATTTTTATTTTGCAAGAAAAAATCAATAAAAAACATTATGCTAATGAAAACAACAAAAACCCACCATAATAAAGGGGTACCAATAGAAGACATTGTTATCTCTAAAATTAAAAAATTGACTGATCTTTTATAGAAAAATAAATATTTATAATTTATTTGAATTAGAGTTTCCTGACATTTATAAAATAAATCATCAGTAAAATTTAAATGCTTAGCAATATTTCATTGATAAGAAAAAATCTATTTTCAATATAAAAAAGAATCATAATTTTTAGTTAAATTAATTCAATAAAATATTTTAAAAAATAAAAATTTTTAAAAAATTACCTAATCAATTAATTATAAAATTAATTTTTGACAGAAAAATCTACTTCATTAAAAAATATTCTGGAATTATTTATAACTTTTATAAAATATTGTATTGATTTTTAATAAATTACACTAATAAAATTATTTTTAAAAGTATATCGTAACATTATTTTTTAATAATTATTAAATGTCTTAATATAAAGATTATATGGATAATTATTGACAATATTGGTAATATCATTACATTTAGGAATACATTTAATGAAATTAATTAAAGAACTGTTTTTTGCACTTTGGGAACAAGATTATGATATACTAATGAATCCTTCATTAGTATGGTTTATTTATATAATATTATTTTCTATATTGTTTTTGGAAAATGGAATATTACCTGCTGCATTTTTACCTGGAGACAGTTTACTGATTTTAGTAGGAGTCTTAATAGCCAAATGTATTATTAATTATTCGTTAACCATTGTTATTCTGACCAGTGGTGCCAGTTTAGGTTATTGGATCGCATATCTCCAAGGAAAATGGTTAGGAAATAATATAATTGTTCGAAGTTGGCTATCTCATTTACCAAATAATTATCAAAAACGTGCTTATAATTTATTTCATCGCCATGGATTAGCTGCTCTTCTAATTGGTCGATTTCTTGCCTTTATTAGAACAATTTTGCCAACTATTGCTGGGCTTTCTGGATTACCAAACGGTCGTTTCCAGTTTTTTAATTGGTTAAGTGGTTTATTATGGGTATTCATTTTAACTACAATTGGTTGTATTTTTGGTAAAAGCTTACTATTTCAATATTATGAGCATCAAATCATGAATATCTTAATGATTATTCCTATCGTGTTATTTTTTTTAGGATTAATGGGAAGTATTTTAGTAATTTTAAGAAAAGTTAAATAATTTTATTTTATTTGAAACTTATTATTTTAAATAACAACATTAAAATTTAAAAACAGTATCAAAAAATATGATTTTCATACTATATAATTTAATATTTATACACAAAATATTTTTATTACTTAATATATATATTATTTATTATAAACTTTAATTCCTGAAGAAAATTTTATTTAACAAATAATATTATTAAATTTATTCTTTATTTTAGAACACATACATTACTAAATATTAAATATTATTTTATTTATCGATATAAACTTTACTCTGAAAATAATTGTTTTACTAAAAAAATATGCATTAATTTCAAAAAAATAAATATTTTGTTAATATCAATATAATAATCATAAATCTATTACTTCTTAATATTTTATTTACACATATAAAAAATAACCCCCTATTCAGTAAAAAAAATGGGGGGTTTATTTTTTAAAAGTCAATCAATAAGCCGGGTTCTGTCATGGACAACCATTCATCTAGGTTAACACTCACGTATTAACTCGAGCGGCCTACCCAGGTTCAATACGGGCCGTATTTAGTGAACCTTTATTTGGCCTTGCTCCGGGTGGAGTTTACCATACCACAAAATTGTTACCAATTGTGTGGTGTGCTTTTACCACACCTTTTCACCCTTACCTGTACTTTTTAAAGTCATTGGCGGTTTATTTTCTGTTGCACTAGTCGTAGGATTACCCTCCCAGACGTTATCTGGCACCCTGCCCTAAGGAGCCCGGACTTTCCTCTACTTTTTATATTTTTATTAATGATTATAAAAAAATAAAAAACAGCGGTTGTCTAGCTAACTTAATTTTAAAATTATACATTTTTTTTAAAAATTGTATAGATATTTCCAATATATATTATCATATTTTTATATCTTACCATTTTCAATAGCATACTTATACAATATATTTTTTTTCAAACCATACACTTCTGCAGTAATGGATGCTGCTTTATTTAAAGGTAAAGATTCTCTTAATAAAATTAATGTTTTGATGACATCCTCTGAAATATGATTATTGCATTTAGGTACCTTATAACCCTCAATGATTAATACAATTTCTCCACGAGCTCGATTTTTATCAACTTTTACCCAATCTAATAATTTTTTTACAGGAAAACCATGAATAGATTCCCATATTTTTGTCAATTCACGTGCTAAAATCACATAACGTTCACTTCCTAAAATAGATACCATATCCACTAATGTATCTAATAAACGATAAGGTGATTCATAAAAAATTAATGTTCTGGGCTCATGAGCTAATTTTTTTAGTTTATTTTGTCTACTTTTGCATTTTGCTGGCAAAAATCCCTCATAACAAAAACGATTTGAATTTATACCAGAAGCAGAAAGTGCAGCTATTGCTGCACAAGATCCTGGTAACGGGACTACTCTAATGCCAATTTTGTGACAACGTTTTACTAAATAATACCCAGGATCATTAATTAATGGGGTTCCTGCATTAGAAACTAATGCTACATTTTTTTTCTTTAATTGATTAATTAATTGTTCTGTTTTCTGTTTCTCATTATAAACATGTAAAGAAACCATATGCGTATTAATAGAGAAATGCCGTAATAACAAACCTGTATGCCGAGTATCTTCGGCTGCAATAAGATCTACGTTTTGAAGAATTTTTAATGCACGTAAAGTAATATCCTCCAAATTACCAATAGGAGTAGGCACAATATATAATATGGATGACATTTTTACACCTATAGCATAATAAATTTTACTTTTTGTAAAATAAAAAATGATTTCATATGAAATTTTATAATATTTTTATACTATTATTTAATATATAAAATTTTTGTAAAAATTAAGAAAAATATTTTTAAAATTTAATAAATATTATTCTAATTTTATGCATGAATGCTGTTTTTCTTCAAAAAAAATATTTGAATTAAATGTTATTTGATATTTTTATAAAAAAAAAAATATGTTATAAAATTTAATAATAAAAAATATACTTTTATATTTTCAAAAAGACTATTTTAATAATAAACTTTATTTAAAATTTTGCTTATAGTAAAATTAATAATACTTTAAAATCTTAAAAAATATTATGAATAAGTATTTTTTTATTTATAAAATACATTACTTTTACAAATTTAAAAACGTTAAAAATATATTTTTTATATTTTTATTTTTATAAAAATAAAAGAAAGATGACTTATAAAAAAGAAAATTAAAAATAATAAAGGTTTATAATATAATAAAATACAAAAATATTGGATTTTTAAAAAAAAATTGTACTTATTATCAATAATAATCAATAAATATTTTTTTACAACAAAATTTTTTAATTATAAACATTCATTAACTTTACAAAAATATTTAAAAATCAAAAATGGTCATCAAAATATATTTATTTTCCTATAATTTGTATAATTTTACAATATAGATTAATTAGTTTATATATTTCTTATTGTATATGATAAAAAAAAAATAAAATATATAATTATTTATTTATTTTCATAAAAAATATGATATTTTTAAAATATTTAATATGCTACTAAGTAGAATAAATTATCAGCAAAATAAAAATGATTTTTCACTTATATTTATTTCAATTGTTATAAAAAATACATACTTTTAATAAAAAATATATCAAATGAAAAATAAATAATTTAAATTAGTATAACTGGATTCTAAAATAGAATATAATTATTATGATATTTCTAGCATAAAAAAAATAAAAATATTCTTTATTAAAAGATATATTTTTTAATAAAAAATATTTTTTTATACAAAATAAAAAAATATCATAAAAAATCTTGTAATTTATGATTAAAATAAATATTGTTATATTTAATATTATAATAAAAAATAAAAAAATATGATTTTCTATATTTTTTATTAAATAAAATAATAATTTTCAATTGACCTAAAGTAATGCAGAGAATAAAAATATTTTTAAAAAATTAAATTACTTAAATATATATAAAACTTGATATTTTATAATATTTTTATTATAAAATATTAATTTTAAAATAATTCAATTCTTTTAATAACTATTATTTCATTTATTCATCATAATAAAAGTAGGTCCTAAAGTGTTGAAGAAAATTAAAGCTTTTTTCATCGAAAGTATTCAAACACAAATTTCTTCTGCAGAAGTATTACCTTATTCTATTTCTGAAGCAGCAAACATAATGGTAAATGCCCTATTAAACGGTAATAAAATTTTATGTTGTGGTAATGGTGGTTCAAGAATCATTGCACAAAGATTTACAACTAGTATGATTAATCAATTTGAAGCCGAACGTCCAAGTCTTCCTGCATTATGTCTTAATACAGATCATGTTGTTGTTAATTCTATTAATACTATGCAAAAAGAAGAAGCATATGCCAAACAAGTACGGGCATTAGGTCAATCTGGTGACATATTATTTGCAATTTCTACAAAAGGAAAAAATCGTTTTATAATAAAAGCAGTCGAAACAGCATTAGTATGTGACATGACCATTATAGCATTAACAGGTTATGATGGAGGAGAATTAGCTGGATTATTGGGAGAAAAAGATGTAGAAATTCGTGTACCTTCTAAAAGAAGTATTAGAATTCAAGAGGTTCATTTATTAACAATTCACTGTTTATGTGATTTAATCGACAATACACTCTTTCCACATTAAGATGATCAAAAAATAATAATGAAACCATTATCTTTAATAATATTATTTAGTTGTATTTTAATACAAGGGTGCCTTGAGACTGCTGTAATAGGTTCAGCTACTATCTTGACCAAAAGTGCAACTGATCCAAGAAGTATAGGACGTCAAGTTGACGATGGAACATTAGAAGCCCGTGTTACATCAGCATTAAACAAAAATAAAGAAATAATTAAAAATGCACGTATCATAAGTACTGCGTATAAAGGAAGTATTTTGTTAACCGGACAAGTACCTAAATTATTGATCAGTGAAATAGCTAAAAAAATAGCAATAACAGTAAAAGGAGTTGACACTGTTTATAATGAAATTCGGATAGAAAAACCTATTGGTCTTACAAAAGCTATCAAAGATACATGGATAACAATCCAAATAAAATTCAAAATATTTTCTAATAATTTTGTTAAATTATCAACAGTAAAAGTATTAACAGAAAATAGTGAAGTGTTTTTATTAGGCATTCTTTCTGAAGAAGAGGGAAACATTGCTGCAAAAATTGCAAGTGAAATAAAAGGTGTAAAACATGTTTTTACTGGATTTACTTATAATTAAAATTATTAAATTTTAATGTCTTTAAAGATACAGTGTAATTTATATATTAAATGTTATTTAATCAAACATAGATTTTTTTTGATATTTATCATGACTAAGTATGTAAACTTAATTTTAATTAATTGTTAAATTATTTTGATTTTTATTTATTTTTTTATTAAAGTTTACAATACCTATATGATGTAAGATTTAAAATCTTTATTTTTGAAAATTTAATAAACATAATATTATTTATAACATAATTTTTAAATTTATATTAAAAAAGAATAATAAAAAATAGTCTTTAAATTATCTGCTATTCTTTAAAAGAATTTTATTAATTATTTACAAAAAAAATAATAAAAAATGATTTAAATAATAAATTTTGTTGATATATATTTAATATATGATTGTTTACAACAAATAAAAAATTTTTAATATTTTTATTTTACTAAAATTTTTATTTAAAACATCAAAAATTTACCAACAATATAATCAAAAATACATGTTTTTTTACATATTTTAAAGTCATTTGATCTCATTTAATAATACGTAGTTTTTTTCTTTTTTCTTTTAATGAAATAACAGATGTGTTATTACAAAATTTTGTTAATTTACTTGATTTTTCTTTATTCAAAAAAATATTCTTATTATTCTTATCCATAAAATTTAATGTTTCATTTTTATTTGTAAATTTTTTTGTATTAAACTCATATTTACAGTTAGTTTCAAAAATTATTCCCTCTTTATTTTCAATAGCATAAATAGCAATTATAGCTGTCATAGGTATTTTAATATAAAAAACAATACCATCAAAACGAGCATGAAAATTTATTTCATCAAAATTCATCTTAAAATTTTCTACTGCAGAAGGTTTAATATTTAAAATAATTTGTCCATTTTCTACATACTTCATAGGTAGTTTAACACCAAAAATATTCGCATTTATTATAATATAAGGTGTCATATTACTATCAAGAATCCAGTCATAATATGCTTTTAATAAATAAGGACGAAGCGGTAACATCATAAAATACTCCAAAAAACTAATTTTTTATAAAACACATTTCACGTTCAGCTTCAGTTAATGAAGCAAGAAAAGAATCTCTATCAAACACATTTTTCATATAAGATCTGATACCTTCAGTCTCTTTTTCTTTAGGTATATCAATATTCCAAGAAGGCAAACGCCATAAAAAAGGAGCTAAACAACAATCTACTAAACTAAATTCCTCACTCATAAAAAATCGCATTTCTTGAAAAATTGGAGAAATTGATATTAATTCTTCTTTTAACTGTTTTCGAGTAAAATAAGATTGAGAATCATTTTTTTGAATTTTATACATTAAAGAATACCAATCTTTTTCTATGCGGTACATCATCAAACGAGTATTACCACGAGCAACAGGATAAACTGGCATCAATGGCGGATGGGGAAATCTCTCATCAAGATATTCCATAATTACGCGAGAATTATACAAAATTAATTCTCTATCTACTAATGTAGGAATTGTTTGATAAGGATTTAAATTAACAAAATCTTGAGGTAAATCATCTTTATTAACATTTTCAATCTCAAAATTAACATCTTTTTCTGCCAATACAATTCTTACTTGATGGCTAAATATGTCAGTTTCACCGGAAAATAATGTTATTACCGAACGTTTATTAGCAGCAACAGGCATGAAAACCTCCAGATTGATAAAAACAAATAAAAATTATAATATAAATAATATAATAAATAATGATTACATACTAACATTAATATAAATAAATTATATGAATATAATGCATATTTATTTAAGAACTATAATATTATTATTTTTATTTAATACAAAAAAATACAAAATAGTTATATATTTATTTACTATAATCTATAAAATTTTATAAATAATCATTAAAAATATTGATTTTTATTTTAATTAAACTAATGAAATACAAAAAAAATAATATATTACTAATAAACTTTTAGTATAATATATCATTTTACTAAAAACCCGCTATAAAAACGGGTTTTTAGTAAATACTTTTTGCTTATAAAAATAAAAAATTAACGCTTAGAATATTGTGGACGACGACGAGCTTTTTTAAATCCCACTTTTTTGCGCTCAACAGAACGAGCATCACGAGTAACAAAGCCAGCTTTGCGTAATTCAGGACGCAATGATTCATTATATATAATTAATGCCCGTGTGATACCATGACGAATCGCACCTGCTTGACCAGAAATACCGCCACCTTTAACAGTAATATATAAATCTAATTTTTTAGACATATCAACTAATTCTAATGGTTGAAGAATAACCATTCTTGCTGTCTCACGACAAAAATATTGTTCTATAGTACGTTGATTAACAAAAATATTACCGCTACCCGCCTTCATAAACACACGGGCGGAAGAATTTTTTCGGCGACCAGTGCCATAGTACTGATTTTTAGTCATATTTTATCTATCCATCTTTTTTAATTTTTCGTTAAATATCAAGAAATTGCGGTTTTTGTGCTATTTGTTCATGATATTTATCTGCATAAACTTTCATTTTTGCATACATAATACGACCAAGAGGTCCTTTAGGTAACATGCCTTTAACCGCAATTTTAATAATTCTCTCAGGATAACGAACAATCATATCTTTAAATGTTGTTTCTTTAAGACCTCCCATATAACTACTATGGCGGTAATATATTTTATTTTCACGTTTATGGCCAGTAACAAGAATTTTTTTTGCATTAATAACAATAATGTAATCTCCAGTATCAACATGAGGAGTGAATTCTAATTTATGTTTTCCACGCAAACGTCTTGCAATTTCAGTTGCGAGACGACCTAAAATTTTACCTTCCCCATCAATAATATACCAATGACGCTTGACGGTTTCTTGCTTAGCTATAAAAGTTTTCATGAAATGATACCATTATATAAATTATATATTGGAAATACTTATATTTTACAAAAAGACTGTAATTATCTAAAATTGATTTTAAATGATTGAAACTACAATAAATAAAAAGATTAATCCCAGATTTATTGAAAAATAAAATTTTTTAGTCATCTAATCATCAAATATTATAATAAACTTTTACGAAAAAATCGATAAATATTATATATATTTAAAATATTAAATAAATAATCAAAAATATTTAAAATATTCTTTAAACTAAAACATATATTCTTTATTTCATATTTTTTATTTTATTCATAAAAAAATTTTTTAATAATATATATTTAGAGTACCGTCAATTAAATGATTATAATTTCTCAATATATTAAAAAAAATATTGAACATAAATAGTTTAAATGTTTTTTCATTGTTAGAAAAAAAATTAAAAATTTAAACATGATAATTTTTTATATTCTTTTATTTATTAAAAATTAATAATTTATCAGGTAATAATTATATAACTTTACTTCAAAATCTTAAAGTAATAATATCCTTTTCTTGTAAAATCTTGTAAAAAAATACTCTTTATTAAAATATATAATATAAATATTATAAAAATACACCATACAAAAAATGTCGCCAATATTGTTATATCTATTTATAATTATTTATTTAAAATTCATAATTATAAATTTTTATAAAAAATACGTTTTATTTGTTGCTTAAATTGTGTGAAAATAATGTAGAAATTTATATTTATTGATATAATTACATTTTTTTTAAAAGTTGTATTATTTGTATAATTGTATAAAAAACATTTTTCATAAAAATATTTTTTTTAACATCAAAAATAAAACTCAAATTTTAAAAATTAAATAAATTTAAGAAATACAATAAAAAAATTATTAATATATTTTTTAGTTATGTATAGTAAAATATTACTGAATGATATAAACTTACAATGCAAAAATATATTATTAATTAATAATTTTATTAAAATAAAAAAAATAAATATTTTTTTAAGTATTTTTAAATATATTCATATGAGATAATAGTGAAATATGTATTACTTATAATCAATTCTGCAAAAAATATTTTAGAAATATTAGAGTTAATAACAGACTAAAAAAAACTTTTAAAATAAAAAAAATCTATTAATTTTTAAGTTATAATGCTTTTAAAACAAGTTAATATTCTGTTTTTCAATTATATATAAGTAACGAAGAATTCAATTTCCTTAATAAATTAAGGTATTTAAGAGAATGAAATTCATGACAAAAAAAGCAAAATATTTTTTAAATGTATTTACAATAACTGTAATTAATATTATATTCATTCTGCCAACAGTAACTTATTCTGCATTAATTCCACCATCAGTTACTATATCACCTGAACAAAAAATACCCAGTTTAGCTCCTATGTTAGAAAAAGTACTGCCTGCTGTAGTTAATATTCGTGTATCTGGGACACGTGTTCACAATCAACAATTACCAGAAGAATTTAAATTCTTTTTTGGACCTAATTTCCCTTCACAACAAAAAAGTATTCGTCCTTTTGAAGGGGTAGGTTCTGCTGTTATTATTAATTCAGAAAAAGGTTACATTTTAACTAATAATCATGTTATTGATAATGCTGACAATATTCAAATTCAAGTTAATGATGGAAGAGAAATTGAAGTAAAACTTGTTGGTCGAGATTCTCAAACAGATATTGCTTTGTTACAAATTAAAGATTCTAATGAAGAAAATTTGAAAAAATTAAATTTAACAGCTATAAAAATTGCTGATTCTGATAAACTACGTGTGGGCGATTTTGCTATTGCTGTAGGAAATCCTTTTGGATTAGGGCAAACAGCAACATCAGGCATTATTTCTGCATTAGGTCGTAGCGGTTTGAACTTGGAAGGTTTAGAAAATTTTATTCAAACAGATGCCTCTATTAATAGAGGTAATTCGGGTGGTGCATTAGTTAATCTTAATGGTGAATTAATCGGCATTAATACTGCTATTTTAGCACCTGGAGGAGGTAATATCGGTATAGGTTTTGCCATTCCATCAAATATGGCAAAATCTCTTAGTGATCAAATTATCAAACATGGTGAAGTAAAACGTGGAGTTTTAGGAATTAAAGGAACTGAAATGACTTCTGACTTAGCTAAAGCTTTAAATATTGATGCACAAAAAGGTGCATTTGTAAGTGAAGTCATACCACATTCTGCTGCAAATAAAGCGGGTATTCAACCAGGTGATGTTTTGATATCTATTAATAACAAATATATTAATAGCTTTGCTGAATTAAGAGCAAAAATTGGTACAAGTGAAATTGGTCAAAAAATAATAATTGGACTATTACGAAAAGGTAAATTTTTAAAAGTAAATGTTATATTAGAAGATAGCAATTCAACAAGCACAAAAGCAGAAATTCTAATGACATCACTTATGGGAGCAACTTTAAGTAATAACACAAGAAAAGGTACCAAAGGAGTTCAAGTTGATAGTGTTTCTTCTAATTCACCTGCAGCCATGCTTGGCTTAGCTAAAGATGATTTGATTATTAGTGCTAATCAACAAAGAGTAGAAAATATTAATCAATTACGTAAAATTATTGCTAGTAAACCAGTCGCGTTAGCATTAAATATCTTGCGTGGTGATCAAAATATTTACTTATTAATTCGCGGTAATAATATATTTCATTAATACATCAAAGATAGCAAGTACAACTTGAATAACTTTACTTGTTATTTTTTTTCTGGAATTTTTTCTCTAAATTTTTTTTATAAAAAAATATGAAATACTTTATGAAAAACAATAAATCTTTTTAACTTAATAATAGAAAATAAAAAATAATAATATATTTTTTTTATAATTTAATTTTAACATTTATTTTTTTTATGTTTAAAAAAATATTTTTTGTACCAACTAATTATATTTAAATTTGAACTGTAAAAGAAATATTACATATTATTTATAATTATTGTCTTAAATTTATTTAAATAATAGTAAAAATATATAAGTATAATATTATTTTTTATCAGAATTTAATAAATTAGATTTTATGAATATAAAATCTACATAAAAAATAAAAACAAATTATGTTTTATTTGATTTAATTCGCTTTATTTTAGCTCCTAAACTACGCAATTTTTCCTCTATTTTTTCATATCCTCTATCAATATGATAAACACGTTCAACAATTGTTTTTCCTTTTGCAATACAACCAGCCAGCACCAAACTTGCAGATGCTCGTAAATCAGATGCCATAACTTGAGCACCAATTAATTGCTTTACACCATGACAAAAAACTATATTTTCTTTTATTTTTGCACAAGCTCCCATACGCATTAATTCTGGGATGTGCATAAAACGATTTTCAAAAATATTTTCTTTAATTGTACTGACTCCTTCAGCTACTAAATTAAGTAAACTAAATTGTGCTTGCATATCAGTTGGAAAACCTGGATGTGGTGCTGTTTCAATACTAACAGCTTTAGGTCGTTTTCCATGCATATCAAGCTGAATCCAATCTTCTCCTACTTTAATTTCTGCACCAGTTTTATTTAATTTTTTCAATACTGTATTTAACATAATTGGTTTAGTATTTCGACAAAGAACTTTTCCACCCGAAATCGCAGCTGCAACCAGAAAAGTTCCTGTTTCAATTCTATCAGGCAAAATTTGATAAACACCACCACCTAAATTTGATACCCCATCAATAATAATCCTATTAGTACCTGCTCCACTTATTTTAGCTCCTAATAAATTTAAAAAATTAGCTGTATCTTTAATTTCAGGTTCACAAGCAGCATTTTTAATGATTGTTTGACCATTGGCTAATGTTGCAGCTGTCATAATAGAAACTGTAGCACCCACACTAATTTTATCCATAATAATATTGGCGCCTTTTAACCTCCCATTAATAGATGCTTCCACATAATCTTCTTTTAAAGAAATATTAGCACCAAGCTTTTGCAGACCCTTAATATGTAAATCAACCGGACGTGCACCAATAGCGCATCCTCCTGGTAAAAATACTTGAGCTTTACCAAATCTTGCCACTAAAGGAGCTAAAATCCAAATAGATGCCCGCATCATTTTTACTAATTTATAAGAAACGGAAAATTTATTAATACTGCATGCATTAATAAAAATAGAACCATTGCGCTCAACTTTAATGCCCAATTTATTAAATAATTTAATTGTTGTATCAATATCTTTTAAGTTAGGAATATTTTGTAATTCAACAACTTCTTCTGCTAATAAGGATGCAAATAGTATTGGTAATGCAGCATTTTTTGAACCAGAAATTAAAACTTCTCCTATCAAACGAATTGGTCCTTTTAATTGAAATTTATCCATTAAATTCTTCTTATATTAGCAGAGTAATTTTCTTAGTATTTTATTATTATAAAATTTATTTTTTAGAATCATTCACTTTACAAATTTCTGACCATTCAATTTGAGTATACGCTTTAATTGATAGTGCATGAATTGTATTATCTGTAATATATTTTGTTAATGGTTTATAAATTATTTGCTGTTTTTTAACGGCAGTCATACGATGAAATATTTCACCAACAACAATAATTTGAAAATGATTCCCATTAATTTTAATGATTACTTCATCAAGTTTTATTTTTTTAAATAATAATGTTTTTATTTCATTTTTTATTTTATCTATTTCCATTACCAAACTCAATTAGCACATTGAAAATACTATTAATATTTTCATTTTAATATATTATTCAAATTAAATCATAAAATTTTCTAACTTATACAGTCTAATAAGTGTTTCTAAATTCTCACTTATTCCATCAATAAGCAATTTATTTTTAAATTCTTTTTTTGCTTTTAATCTGATCAACATAGCTAGACCAGCAGAATCAATATAAGACAACAAAGAAAGATTAATTGTATTTATATCTTTTAACAACTCATTTTTTTGTTTCCAAAAAAAAATCAAAGTATCTCTATTTAATATACCCTTTAAAATTAATGTTGTATTATTTTTTTTCCACGTTAACATAGATTTTATTTTTATGTTTTAAACATTTTTTATTTTCCAGAAATAATAGGATTATTAGCTTTATTTATTAATTCTTCTGTCAAACCTTCAATACCTTTAGTACGTAATAAATTACCCCATTCATTTTTTTTAGTAGTAATAAAACTAACCCCTTCGGTAATCATATCATAAGCCTGCCAAAATCCTGTTTTGCTATTTTTTCGCCATTGAAAATCCAGATGAATAGACGGATATCCTTGTGGATCAATAATAATAACACGAATCGAAATAATATTTTTGTTTATTAATAATTGTTTTTCTGATGAAATCTTATACAGTTGACCATGGTACATCATCAAAACTTGTCCATAAGATTGTTCTAAATATCCTTCTATTGCTTTAAAGTATCTTTCCCTTTGAAAAGGAGTAGAAGTAGTATAATAAGGACCCAATATTAATGCACCTACATATTTAATATGAACATAAGGCATGAGTTCTTCATGAACAATATTGCGCAAATAATCAGGATTTTTTTGAATGATAGATTGTTCATTTTTTAATCTTTTCAATGTATTAGAAACAACTTTTTCTATAATTTGATATGTATTAGTTTTATCTATTGCCATTGCACATGGTATAAAAAATAAAAAAGTTAATACTAATAATCGTTTTAACATAAAAGAAATTCCTGACTTTGTAATATTTTGCTTATCCTAATATAATTGTTATGTCTTCTTACTAATTCCAACACTATTTTCTTTGTTTTGAATATTAGTAAAAACACCTCTATAAAAAAATTGTCCAATTAAATCTTCTAAAACTATAGCTGATTTAGTATCTTCAATATGACCACCATTTTTAAGCACTGTAATACCCATATCTGCATCGTAAAATCCTAAATTTAATGCTAAAAATTTTTCACCTAATAACCCTGCTGTAATAATTGACAATGAACTATTATCAGGGATATTATTATACTGATTAAAAATTTCTAAAGTAACACGCGGATTATAAGTTTTTTTATCTAATATAATATCAACTATTCGACCTACTACAACACCACCTATTTTTACTGGAGAATTTACTTTTAATCCACCTATATTACTAAAAATAGCAGTGACTTTATAAGTTCTTTGATTACTAAATGATTTTATGTTTGCAACTTTCCAACATAAAAAAAGAAAAGCACTTAACCCAATTAAAAAAAATAAGCCAACTAAAATTTCATTTTTTTGATTTTGCATACATTAATTTCCAAACATCAGTGAAGTAAGCACAAAATCTAAACTTAAAATAGCTAATGAAGAATGAACAACAGTTTTTGTAGTTGCGCGACTAATTCCAATAGATGTAGGAATTGTATGATACCCGTTAAATAAAGCAATCCAACTTATTGTAAAAGCAAATATAAAACTTTTTATAAAACAATTAAAAATATCCTTTTTCCACTCAACAGTAGATTGCATAGATGACCAAAAAAAACCTTCATCAATCCCTTTCCAATTCACACCAACGAATGCACCGCCTAATATTCCTAGAGAAACAAAAATAAACACTAATAACGGCATACTAATGAATCCTGCCCAAAAACGTGGTGCAATTATATGACGAAATGGATCAATAGCCATCATTTCTAAACTAGAAATTTGTTCTGTTACTTTCATTAATCCTATTTCTGCTGTTAATGAAGAACCTGCTCGACCTGCAAATAACAATGCAGTTACTACTGGACCTAATTCTCTCAGTAAAGAAAAAGATACCATAATTCCAAGACTAAATTCAGCACTAAATATGGCTAAAACTAAATATCCTTGTAAAGCAAGTACCATGCCAATAAATAATCCAGATACCGAAACAATAACTAAAGACAAAACTCCAATATTATAAAACTGTTTTATAAATAATGGCCAATGTTTAATAATTTTAGGATTAGTAGACAAAATTTGAAACAAAAAACAAACAGCTAAATTAAATCTTGAAAATATACCGAATAAACGATGAATTATTGTAGTTGATATATTCATTAGTATCATTTCTATTATCCTAATAAATCTTCTAAATAATTTTTTTCAGGAAATTGAAATTTTATTGAACCATTTGATATTCCATTAAGAAATTGTTGAATTTTTTTATCTTTATTGTTTTTTAATTCCTTTACTGTTCCACCAGCAATGATGCGTTTTTCTGCAAAAATATACGCTTTATCAGTAATACTAAATAAAGCATGAATATCATGAGAAACAATAATGCAAGTTATACCTAGTGCACAATTTAACTTGTCAATAAGATTTACTAAAATTCCCATTGTAACAGGATCTTGCCCAACAAAAGGCTCATCAAACAAAATTAATTCTGGATCAAGTGCAATAGCACGTGCCAATGCCACTCGTCTTGCCATTCCACCTGATAATTCATCAGGCATAAGATTAGCGGCACCTCTCAAACCCACTGTTTCTAGTTTCATCATTACTACTGTATGAATAATATCTCGCGTTAAAAGAGTATGTTCACGTAAAGGAAATGCAACATTATCAAAAACATTTATATCGGTAAATAATGCAATAGATTGAAATAACATACTCATTTTTTTTCTAACCATATACAGTTCAGAACGTGATAATGTTGAAATATTATCACCATCAAACACAATTTCTCCTTTATCTGGAAGCAATTGACCACCAATTAAACGTAATAAAGTGGTTTTTCCAATTCCTGATGGCCCCATAATTGCTGTAATCATTCCTCTTGGAATGCTTAAATTTATATTATTAAAAACAAGATTCTTACCTCTGCTAAAAAACATGTTCTTAATTTTTATAATATGATTTATACATTTATGCATGATAACTTTTCTATTTTTAACATTTAATTATATAATTTTATAGATGAAATATAAGTATATTAGATAAAAACAATATTGATTACGCGCCATAAAGATATTATTTTTTATGTTATTCTTTATAAATTACATTTTTAAACAAATATTAATAAACTAAAAACATTGCAAAAAATCAGTATTTTAAAATAAAGCACTTATTTTTTAAAAACAAAAAGTAAATTTTTATTTATTATTTTTATGTTATCAATATTTAAAATATAATATATTTTAAATAATTTCATTCTATTATAAATGAAATAGAACATATTGTTTTAATCATATTACTAATTTAGTAACCGATCATTTTGAAATCATTCAAATATTTTTTTAAAAAAATATTTTTACAATAAATTTATTTAAAAAGGAGAAAATAAAAAATAGCTATACGAATATATAATATATCCTGTATTATTTTGGTAATTAATAAATTATTTTTTTAAAAAAAATTATTAATATAATAAAAACCACGAAAATATATAACAAATTAAATATTATTTTACTTTATTAACAATATTATTCAGAAAATAAAATGATATCATAAAAATAGAGTAATTAAAAAATAAATTATCAATATTTTATAAAAATATTCACAATTACATATTTTTATTTCTAAAAAATATCAATACATTTTACTTATTATTTAAAACAAAAATGGCTTATTAAATAATAAAATATTATTTTTTACATTTATATTTTATAAATAATCTATAAATAAAAAAACATTAATAACTTATAAATATCATATGTTAGGATACAAAAAATGCTGAAAATTAATTTTCAAAAAACAGCTAAGAAAGTATTAGACATTGAACGTAATGAACTGGCTAATTTAGGAAAATATATTAATCATGATTTTAATGCAGCTTGTTTACTAATCTTTTCATGCAAGGGAAAAGTTGTTGTTATGGGTATGGGGAAATCAGGTCACATTGGCTGCAAAATTGCTGCCACCATGGCAAGTACAGGAACTCCTGCATTTTTTTTACATCCAGGAGAAGCTAATCATGGTGATATAGGTGTAATTACTAAAGAAGATGTCGTATTTGCCATTTCCAATTCTGGAGAATCTAATGAAATTTTAGCATTAATACCAGCGTTAAAAAGAAAAAATATTCGTCTAATATGTATGACAAAGAATCCACTAAGCAGTATGGGAAAAGCAGCCGATATTCATCTTTGTATTAAAATAACACAAGAAGCTTGCCCATTAGGTCTGGCTCCAACAACCAGCACAACAGCTATGCTCGTGATGGGTGACGCAATTGCTATAAGTTTACTCCAAGCTAGAGGTTTTACTGCTGAAGACTTTGCTCTTTCTCATCCAGGTGGTACATTAGGGCGTAAACTTTTACTCAATGTTAGTGACTTAATGCACAAAGGCAAAGATATTCCACACGTAACAAAACATGCAACATTACAAGAAGCATTAATAGAAATTACTCGTAAAAAATTAGGGATGGTAGTAATTTGTAATAAAAAAAATAAAATTGAAGGAATTTTTACTGATGGTGATTTACGACGCGTTTTTGGGATGAAAATCGACTTAAACAATACAAAAATTATGGACGTCATGACAATTGGAGGTATAAAAATTAAATCTAATCTTCTAGCAATTTATGCATTAAATTTGATGCAAAAGCATCATATTACTTCATTATTAGTTGAAAAATCAAATACATTAATTGGTGTTATTCATATGCATGATCTTTTACAAGCCGGAATAATATAATAAAAAATAATATTAGCATTTTTAATAATTGCTAAAATAGTGGTGATTAATTGTAACATTAAAAATAATCTTAATCGTCTTTATTTTAAAAAATAAAAAAAACGTTACTTAAAAATTTTGTATAGCTCATACCGAAAAATTAAATAACCTTATCTTTTCAAAATAATATTTATTTTAAATAAAAAAGCTTGCCCTTAAAAAGAATCTTAATAAATAGAAAAACATAATGCAAAAATCAAAAATTTTCTATAATATCATGCTGATATTAATTATTTTAACTATTATTGGTTGGAATTTTAATAATTTACATAAATTAACAGAACCAATAATAATTGATAACAATCAACCAAGTTATCAAACTATAAATTCTATTACTCATATCTATGATTCTTTAGGTAAATTAGTTTATAAACTAATTACAGATCAAGCATATTACTTTTCTAATAATAAAAGTAGCTGTTTTATAAAACCAGTATTAACTATTTATAATACAAAAAGTATACCTACTTGGAAAATAACTGCCGATCAGGCAAAATTGACAGGTGATTATATACTCTATTTACATGGTGATGTTCAAATTAATAATTTGAATAAAAATTTAAATTTAAAACATATTTTAATGAAAAACTCTACTATTAATCTAAAAACTCAAGATATAATATCTAATGATCGTGTTATAATAATTGGAAATAGTTTTAAAACGGTAAGCATGAAAATGCATGGTAATATAAAAAAACATACTGCAGAATTAAGTGAAAATGTCAAAACTTATTACGAAATAATCGAATAATATTAAAAATCTAATAAAGAAAAAATAAAATAATAATGATATTAATAAATAAAATCTTTATAAATTTACATGCAATAATTATAAGTATAATATTAACATTTAGTTTATCAGCTATAGCCCTTAAAAATGATTCTAAAAAAGCAATTCATATTAATGCAGTCAAACAATCACTAAATTTAGAAAAAAATATTACCATTTTTACAAAAAATATTATTATAAAACAAGGCAGTATCGATATTAGAGCTAATAAAGTAATTATAACTTATGCTAATCATAACAATAAAAAAATAATTCTTGAAGCTTACGGAACACCTGTTACTTTTTATCAATTACAAGAATATGGTAAACCAATTCAAGGACATAGTGATTTTATATTTTATGAAATGGAAAAAGAACGCATTATAATGACCGGTAATGCTTACCTCGAACAATTAGATAGTAACATTAGAGGAGATACAATTACTTATTTCATCAAAACCAAACACATGGAAGCTTTTAGTAATACAGGAAAAAGAGTAATGACTATATTATTACCTTACCAATTACAAGAAAAATTTTCTACAATGAAAAACAAAATTAATAAAAATGGCTAAATTAATTGCAAAAAATTTAGCAAAAAAATTCAAAAATCATAAAGTTGTTGAAGATGTGAGTCTAGAAGTAAATTCAGGTGAGATTGTAGGTTTATTAGGTCCAAATGGTGCAGGTAAAACAACAACTTTTTATATGGTTGTCGGCATTATAGTTCGTGATACAGGAACAATAAGTATTGATGATGAAGATATTAGTTTACTTCCTCTTCACGAACGTGCTCGTAAAGGAATAGGTTATTTACCACAAGAAGCTTCTATATTTCGACGTTTAACTGTTTATGAAAATTTAATGGCAATATTAGAAATACGAAAAGATTTAAAATTTAAAGAAAAAGAAAAATGCATCAAAAATTTAATGAAAGAATTTTGTATTAGTCATTTAAAAAATGATTTAGGTCAATCTCTATCTGGTGGAGAAAGACGTCGTGTAGAAATTGCTCGCGCTTTGGCAGCTAATCCTAAATTTATTCTTTTAGATGAACCTTTTGCTGGTGTAGATCCGATATCAGTATTAGATATAAAAAAGATAATTCAACATTTAAAAAAATATGGTTTAGGAGTATTAATCACAGATCATAATGTCAGAGAAACATTGGATGTTTGTGAACGTGCATATATTGTTAGTCAGGGTCATCTTATTGCTCATGGATCTCCTAAAGAAATATTAAGAAATGAACAAGTAAAACGTGTTTATTTAGGAGAAGATTTTCGAATTTAAAATAAAATTTCATATATATTAATGATATACTGTACACCATAATATATAAGATTTATTTTTAATATTTTCTTTATAAAAATTTTCAAATTTTTATGTAAAACTGTTAATATAAATAAAGTGAAAATATATTTATATTATGTTTTAATAAATATGCAGTAATATTTTTCAAAAATTTTTAAAAAACTAAATAATTGTATATTAAAATAACTAATTGATATAAATCATGGATAAAAATTATTTTTTAAATTTAAAATTAATATAATTTAAATAAAAAATTTATATATTATATATTTATACAATAAATTATTTAAATTTTTTAAAACAATTCAACTAATTATATTAGTACATTATATTTTTATGATATTTATGAAATATAATATTTTAAAAAAATTAATACAAATGTTTATATGATAAGCATTATAATGAGATTCATTATATCTTAGTAATTCATTAAATTAATTATACTTGATATATTTTTTTATAATCCCAAATATATATCTTATTTTCTTAATAAAAATTTTATTTTGTTTATCGAATGATAAATATAAAAATAACATAAAATATTTTAGATATCATACATAAAATAAGAAATTAATACAAATAAATTTTTTAAAAATTACTACAAAATATTTATATAGTTATTACTATAAAAAAATACAATCAATATATAATAAAAAATACATGACCATATATATTATCCATGATAATACATATATTTTTACTTTCTAATCAGAATAAATCATAAATATCTGATACAATCATAGTTTAGTAAAAAAAATAATAAAAATAATGAACAATGAAGAAACAATATCATTAAAATCGTTATTAACAAAATCGTGTACATTAAATAATGTACATTGTACAAGTAAAAAACGTGCTCTAGAAATTGTTAGTGAAGTATCTGCAAATGTACTTAATATACCTATAAATATAGTTTTTAATGCATTATTAACACGTGAAAAAGTTGGTAATACTGTTATAGGTGGAGGAATAGCAATTCCTCATGGAAAAATATATAACAGCAAGTCATCTAAAGCAATAGGTGTACTGCTTCATCTCAATCAAACAATTATTTTTGACGACATTGATAATCAATTGGTTGATTTATTATTTGCATTACTTGTTCCTTCAGAATCATGTAACACATATTTAGATACACTTGCTTTAATTGCTAAAAAATTTACAAATAAAAATTTATGTCGTCGATTGCGATCTGCAAAAAGTAATGCAGAACTATATAAACTCATTATTGAATAAATATAATTTTTCAAGAAATACCACACAAAAATCTATTAATTATGGAAAAAATTTAAGGAGTAATAATTACTACTCATGGTCCTGATGATAATCAGTGGGCGTTCTGGTTCTGGTAAATCTGTTGCTTTAAGAGCACTAGAAGACATGGGTTTTTATTGTGTTGATAACTTACCAGTAATTTTATTGCCAGCATTAGTAACTACTCTAACTAAACAAAAAACTTTTGCTGCTGTAAGTATTGATATTCGAAATATGCCAAAAAATCCAGTAATTTTTGAAAAAATTTTTAAAAAATTATCAGTTTTTCCTAAAATACTTTTTCTTGATGCCAACCATAATACACTAATAAGAAGATACAGTGATACACGCCGCCTTCATCCACTTTCCAATAAAAATTTATCATTAGAAAATGCTATTGATGCAGAAAATAAATTATTAGAATCACTACGATCACGAGCGGATTTAATTATAGATACTTCTAATATGTCTGTTCACAGATTATCTGAAATACTTCGTGCACATTTATTGGGAAAAAAAAAGCGTGAAATTACTATGGTCTTTAAATCTTTTGGCTTTAAGTATGGTATCCCAATTGATGCTGATTATGTATTCGATGTACGTTTTTTACCTAATCCACATTGGAATATAAAATTACGTCAAATGACTGGTCTAGATCGTCCTATTGCTGATTTTTTAAATCGACATATAGAAGTACATAATTTTATTTATCAAACTCGCAGTTATATTGAATTATGGTTACCAATGCTAGAATCTAATAATCGCAGTTATTTAACTATTGCTATTGGTTGTACTGGAGGAAAACATCGGTCCGTTTATATAGCAGAAAAATTAGCAAATTATTTTCAATCTCAAGGTAAAAATGCACAATCTCGACATCGAACGCTAGAAAAATATAACTAAAAGATATATAAAATATTTTTTTTAAAAAATTAAAAACTATATTTAAAAATAAAATTTATGAATTATTTCTAGATAATATCTAAATGCTATAATCTTTTTATAAAAAATATTATAATCCAGAAACAAAAATTTCTGATAATAATACAGAACCACATTGAATATTTCCACGAGTTTCAATATCATTCCCTATCATTACTATATTAGACCACATATCTTTCAAATTTCCTACAATGGTAATTTCGCTAACAGGATACTTGATTACTCCACTTTCTACCCAAAATCCACAAGCTCCTCTAGAATAATTGCCATTTATTAAACTAACTCCTTGCCCCATTAATTCAGTTACAACTAATCCCTTCCACATTTCTTTTAATAAAGCATTAAAATCTAATTTTTGATTTGTAATACACCAATTATGAATACCACCAGCATGACCAGTACTTTTCAAACCCAATTGACGGCCAGAATAGCTATTTAACAACCATGTTTGTAATATTCCTTGATCAACAATATTACATTGATTGGTCTTTACTCCTTCATTGTCAAAAGGAGAAGAGGCTAAACCACCAATTAAATGTGGTTTTTCTTGAATGGTTAACCAAGAAGGAAAAATTTTTTTACCAAGATCATGCAATAAAAAAGACGATTTTCGATAAATATTATAACCACTAATGGGATTTACTAAATGATGAAACAATCCAGTAGCTATTTCTGCAATAAAAATAACTGCAGTTTTCATCGTGGATATTTTTTTTGGATAAAGACGTGATACAGCTCGATTGGCAGCATGACATCCGACCAATTGAGGTGATTGTAAATCTTCTAATCGACGTGCTACAGTATAAGAATTAGATCTTTCCATCGAATTATTTTCTTTAGCAATGACACAACTTGATATTGAATGTTGACTTAAACAATAACTTTGTAACATTTCAGCAGTATTACCAAATACTCTAATTCCATAATGACTATTAAAATGCCCACCCTCCGTATTTTTAATCCTTTTATCTGTTTTTAAAGCAGAAATTTCTGCTTGACTCGCTAATTTAATTGCTTTCTTAAGATCCATATTAAATGGATGAAATAATTTTAAATCTATTGCTTTATAAGCCAAGAGATCAATGTCTGGTAAACCTACAAAAGGATCTTCTGACGTATATTTAGCAATATCAATAGCTGATTGTACAGTATGTTGAATTATTTTTGTATTTAAATTAGTAGAAGAAGCAATTCCTTTACATTTTTTATAATATACTATAATATTAAATATATTATCACTGTTAAATTCAATATTTTCAATGTTACCAAAACGTGTGCTAACATTAATACCATTTATTGTATTAACAATTACCTCTGCTGCATCACATTTCTTTTTTGCTATAGATAATGCAAATGCAACTTTTTCTTCTAATTCTTTACGTTGTAAAAATATTTTTTTTACAAAATCCATTAATTTTATCCAAAAAAAGTAAAGTATATCATAAACTTTTTATTTGTTTTATTAGAAATTTAAATTTTTTGTATAATTAAAATACTATTTCAAAAATTTTTTAATAAAAAACTATAAAAAATATAAGTAATTCCATTAAATATAAAATTTAATAAAATAATAAAGATTCAAAAAAATTGTCATAACAAAATTATATAAAAATATTTTTGTTATACATAAAATTATATTTCTGTCCCACCAACGGTCATACTTTCTAATTTCAATGTTGGTTGACCTACTCCAACAGGAATACTTTGACCTTCTTTTTCACAAGTACTAATACCACTATCAATTTTTAAATCATTTCCAACCATTGAAATTTTCTGCATAATATCCTTACCAGATCCAATCAATGTAACTCCTTTTATAGGTTTAGTAATTTTTCCATTTTCAATTAAATAAGCTTCTAGAGTTGAAAATACAAATTTTCCAGAAGTAATATCAACTTGTCCACCAGAAAAAGTAGGTGCATAAATACCTCGATGCACACTATCTATAATTTCTTCAGGCATTGATTTTCCTGCTAATAAATAAGTATTAGTCATGCGAGGCATAGGTAGATGTGCATAAGATTCACGTCTTCCATTTCCAGTAGAAAAAGTATCCATCAATCGTGCGTTCATCTTATCTTGCATATATTTTTTTAAAATTCCATTTTCAATTAACACATTATATTTACCTGGTACACCTTCATCATCAATTGCCAAAGATCCTCTATGTCCAAATAATGTAGAATCATCAACAACAGTACAAAGTTCCGAAGCAACTTTTTTTCCTAATTGATTACTAAAAACAGATGTCTCTCGACGATTAAAATCACCTTCAAGACCATGTCCTACTGCTTCATGTAATAAAATACCTGGCACACCAGCTCCTAATACAACAGGCATTCTCCCTGCTGGGGCAGGGACAGCTTGAAGATTTATTAATGCTATTCTTACAGCTTCTCTAACATAATATTCTACTAAAAATTCACCTTCATTTTTTTTAAAAAAATATTGATAATCATAACGACCACCGCATCCACTAAAACCACATTCACGTTTTCCTTTGTCCTCAACTAACACTTTAATAGACAAACATACTAATGGACGCAGATCAGCAGCTAATGTCGAATCTGTCGCTACAATTAAAATATGTTCATAAATTCCTGATAGATTAATATTAACTTCTTTTACTCTTGAATCTTCTGATCTTGCAATTTTATCAATACGCTGTAAAAATTCTATTTTTTCTTCCTTATTTATTAATTCTAATGGATTACTTCTAGGATACACAGATTTAAAATGAACATTATTTAGAATACACTTTTTTTTTTCACTTTTTTTATTTAAAAAACCACATGCTGTAAGTGCACTTTTATATAAAGTTTCTAAACTTACTTTATTAGTATACGAAAATCCTGTTTTATTATGATCAATAACACGAATACCAACACCTTCATCAATATTATAAGAACCTTTTTTAATAATTTTATTGTCCAATTCTAATCTTTCATGAAATAGTGATTGAAAAAAAAGATCAGCATAATCTATTTTTTTTTCTGTCAGTAATTCTAAAATATCCTGAAGATGTTGATAATTTAAATTGTTTGATGTTAGAAAATGTTCAGTAACGATATTTAAACTCATATTAATTCACTCATTTTTATTGCATTTAATTTTTATAAAATAGCAAAAAAAAATATAAATATTAATTTTTATGATTTTAATCATAATAGTTTTTATAACTTTTTAGTATTTTTATGATTCTTTAATTTTAAAACAAAACCTGATGATTTTATCAAAAAATATTCGATTTTTATAAAAAAAAATAAAAACAAAAGATTTTTTATATTTTTCTTTAAAAAGAATCAAATTAAATTTGATTTTACTAATAAATATATTAGTAATATTTTGATTTATAAATTATATCAACATTTATCAAGATTAAGATTTTTAAAAGAAACAAGTACAGCGATTTCAAAAAAAAATATTTTAAATTAAATTTAAAGTCATTATTTAAACGATTAATATCAAATCTCGATAGTATATTTATCTAACAAATATAAATTAAATTAATTTTAAATAGTACCTATCATAATATTTGAATTTATACCTAAATAAACTGGAAAATCATTATTTTTTACTCTTAAAAATTTATTTTCCTTTTTATGGTTTTTGCATAAAATTTTTCTTAAAATTATATCATCAAAATAAAAATTTTAAATAATAAATATATAAATTTAAACTATTCATAATATTATTTTCTTAGAAAAAACCTTTTAAAAATTGTTTGTTTAATTTTTTTATTATATTTTATATTATAGATAATAAAGTTTTATTTTCTAAAATTTTTATTAAAAAATATAAAAACTTTCTTTTAAATTTTTTATTATGTACCATAATTTTTATTAATTCATCAAAAAATTTATTAACATTTCTTTAAAAATTAATTTTTTTATTAAAAAAATCTTTTATTTTTTAAATATCAGAAAAAAGCAGAAGAATATTTTCATATTCAAAATTACTATGCAAAATAATTGATGCAGTTTATTTTTTTTAAATATCATTTCAAAGTGGAATATTAATAGATACTTTGCCATATGAAGTAGTAATTCCAGATAAATAACGTATAATAAATTTCGGCAAAATAAAAATTTTATCAACTTGCCAATCACTAGAAAAATTAATATTAATATAATAATTTTTTTTTGTTTTTATTGTTTTTAATCTTAAATTTACAGGTTGTCCAAACCATTCAGCACATAATTTTTTACTTTCAAAATGACTATTTTGAAAATAAATATACCCAGTTAATTTTTTAATTTTTTTATCAAAAATATGAATATCATTTTTATTAAAACCTACTCTTCCACTAAAAATAAAAGCATGAGAATATTCTTCAAGAGGGATAGAAAGCATAAATTGACCAGTAAGTTTACCATGTATTTTGACTAAATTTAATATCTTAATAATTTTTCTTTTGATAGGTGTATGAATTAAATAATTTCGTAACGCTTCTATATCCGCATTAACTTTTGAGCTTATCAATAATTTTGAATGACCATAACCAGTAATATTTCCGTTAATATCTAATATATCTATATTTCCTAATTTTATTCTATTAGAAGATATATGCAATCTATTACGTTCAAAATTTAAATCAACATCTAAATTTAAAATTCTAGGCCAATTATTTTTATATTGAATAATTGCTGATCGTAAAGGTATAAAAAATTGAAATTGTCCATTATTTTCTTTAAAAGAAAAATTATGTGGGTTACCATGAAATAATAAAGTTGCTCCATCCACATGACCAGAAATAATGGTTTTTTTAAAATAATCATTTAATTTTTTTCCTATAAAGCGTTGAGGAAAATAATGCCAAACATCACTAATATTTTTTAATTTTGCACCAGCTAAAACACTTAACATGGATTGTTTTTTATTTTCTATCAAATAACGAAAATCACCACTAATCCATAATGATTGTGCTTGTAAGTTTATATTTTTACCTAAAATTAAATCTAATTTATCTTTTCTAGACCAAAAAATTGTTCCATATCCACTAGAAATATACAATGGTATTTGAAACATTGATTTATATTCAATCTTGCTATTATGTAAATTAAAATAAAATACCCCTCCCAGATAATCCCCTTTAAATGATCCACTACAATGATTAATAGCAAATATATTTTTAAAATTTGTTAAACTCATATCATTCCAAGTTATATCAATTAAAGTTTTTTCTGGATATTTAGGTGTCACATCTAATACTAATCTAACAATTTTTCCTTTTAGTTTATATTTTTCAAAATCATGGATAAAATCAGGCATAAAACAAGAAAAAATAGCAAAAAAAGATCTTAATTCCTCTAATGCAATATTATTTAGTACTATGTTCCAATAATCTTGATTTTGATGTGTTTTTGACTTTGGGAAATAAAAAAAGGATGCTTGACCTTCAAGCCACTTCTTTTTATCTGTTTCAAAATTTTGTAATTTTGGAATATAAAAAAACCAATTCTGTTCTTGATGTTTTATACTCAAATATATATCTTTAAAAGATATTTGATGTTTTTCTTGATCTAAGTTCCAATTTACACTTCCTTTATCGAAGTATATTTGCCCATCCTTAATGCGATTATTTTTGATTACAATCCAACTAGAAAAACTAAACACTGAATTTTCTAAATTTATCTTTCTATTTACCAAAAAATTCAACCAGGGATATAAATTAACATTATTACCATGTAAATATACCATTCCTTTATTTATATGATTGTTTTTATGGTAAAAATTAATTTTAATTTGTATAATATTTTGATCTGTTTTTTTTTCAAAAAGATCAAAATTTATTATACCTTCTGCTAAATGATTGTCATTTTTATTGAACCATATAAATTCTGGAATATTTAATCTTCTTTTTTCTAAGAAAGGAGATAAAAAGTTTATATAACTATCTTTAAGAATTAATGAATGAATTTTCTTAAAGAAAACATTACTAAAAATATCTGATTTAAAATAATCAAAATTAGCTTCACTAATAACATTTAAAAGTGTATAATAACTAACATGTAATTGATACAAAGCAATTTCGTGAAAATATAAATCAAAAGAAAATAATGAACGCCATATATCTAATAAAAATGTTATTTTTTTGATCTTAACATTTATTTTTTCAGAAAAAAAGTTAACATCAGAAAAAACGAATGTTGGGCGAAAAGAAGTGAATTTTATTTTAAAATCTTTAATTTTTAATGGGATCCCAGTTAATAAGTGAATATTTTTTTCAAATTGATTTTTATATAAATTAATTTGAAAAAGAAAAAAACGGGATACGATAAAAAATAAAAAAAATATCACTAGTATAGCTTTAATTCTATATACTAATAACTTAATTATTTTTTTCACTCCATATTTCCTGAAAAAAAGTTTTTATAATAATTTATCTTTCATTATACGATACTAAATTGTCTCAGATTAAAGAGTGATTTTAATTTTTGATCTTTTAAAAGAGATATTCTTAAGAAATTGTGATTAAAAACTCTTAAATTTATATATAATATAAAAATGATTATTAGAAATAAAAACATCAAAAAATGATATTAATTATTCAACGAGACTTTTAATATATAATATAAATAAAATTTATCTAATTTTTATTCTATAAAAAATTTTTTTAATCAAAATTTTTGTAAGAAATAATCCCATTATTTAAAATAAAAAAATTAAAAATACTATAAAATAATTAATTCAATTAAATAAAATTATGAACATAAAATTATAATTTAAAGATATTAATTATTTAATATAAAAATATAAAACAATAATTTAAAAATGTTGCAAATTATTTTTCAAAATTTTATAAATAAAATCTAAAAATAAATTAAATTTTTTTATCAAAAGTTTACGAAAAATTTTGTTTTATTATTTGTAAAATCTGTAATTTTATGTGATATATTAAAAAATAAGATAAAATTTTGTATCGTAATTTTTTATAAAATACGTTAAATCTAAATTAATCTAATATAAATACATTATTTATTATAATACTAAATTTATTTTTTAAAAAAAATAAATTTCATGCATTATATATTTTTTTACACATTTTTTTTGCAATATTAAAAACATATTTCTTTATTTAATCTATGATGAAATAAAAATGATATCAATACAAATTAAAATTAAATTTTTAATTAATTAACATTTTATAAAAAATTAATTTAACGCACTAAAAAACGACGTCTAACTTTTCTTAAAAATACAAATATCCATGGCCATAAAACACCATTTATCAAACAATTTAAAAATATTTCAGGATGAAATAATACAACAGAAGAAAAAAATTCCATTAAAAATAAAGTAAAATTCATTATCACCGATAATCCAACAATAACAAGTGATTGTTGCCATATTTCCATATTACGAAAAAGTTGATATTTACAGGATACTAAATAACAAATCATACTATTAATGAATGCGTGTATACCAAAAGTTATACCTTGCATTAAATCCATTAAAATTCCTAAAAAAAATCCACTACCTACGCTAATTCGGTGTGGTAAAGCCATAACCCAATAAATTAAAATTAAAATTAACCATGTTGGTCTATAATAAATAAATTGTTTTGGACAAGGAATTTGTTCTAAAATGATTGCAAACAAAAAAGATAACCAAATAACCCACAATCTACTACCATCATTTTGATGCATTTTATATTCCATAGGTTGTTTTTATTTTTTCTATAAATTTTATTTAAAAAAAACATTTTTATTACTGAATTTTATGGAGGATTATTTTTTTTATTTTTTATATCATTTGATGTTATATTATTTTCAATAACTTTCTGCTTACTAGAAAAAATATCAGGAAAAATATTGATCACTCCCTTATTTGCAACTTCATATACATCTGATTCTGATAAGGAATTATCAACTTCATTAGAACGTCCTAATAACAACAAAAGATAACGTAATCTTTGTAAATTCGCACTAGGTTTTGCACGAATAATCATATACGCACGTTGAAAATCATATTTTACAGAAGAAACAATAGCTACTGGATAACCTTCTGGAAATCGACCACCTAAACCAGACGTTACTATCACATCACCAATTCGTATATCAGTATTATCAGGAACAGGTTCAAGTTGAAGATCATCACTACATCCTGTACCTGCTGCAATTACCCGAATATCATTACGTAATATTTGTATCGGTAATGCATGAGTAATATCACAAATTAATAAAACACGGCTATTAAATTGACTAACTGAAATTACCTGTCCTACAACACCTTTATCACTAATTACAGGCTGTCCTTCATAAACATCATCGTATAAACCTTTATCGATCATAATTTGATCTCGATAAGGAGTGTTCAACCAAGATAATACTTGAGTTAACATCATATTTTCACGTTGACGTAAAGGAGATCCTAAAAGTGTACGTAATTTAGAATTTTCCTGTTTGAGTTGTTCAAGTAATAAATTATCTGCTTTTTTAAGCAATATTTCTTTTTTTAATGTATGATTTTCAAAAAGAAGTTGTTTTCTTTGTGTAAATGTATCTGAAATATTATCAAGAAATTCTCGAGGATAATTAATTAAAAAATGCAATGGAGTAAGCGCTGTTTCTAAATAACTACGAACTATATTGAAAAAAGTAAAATTACGATCACAAAAAAAGAGTATAATTGCAAAAAAAAATGCAATAATAATACGAAATTCTATTGATAATTTTTTAATAAATATCGGTTTCATTTTTTATAATAAAAAAGCAAAAAAAATATCAAAAAAAATAAAATATAATTTGTAATCAATGAATTTTTATTTAAATTATATTTTCAATCATCACTAAATAAATCACCACCGTGCATATCAATCATTTCTAATGCTTTTCCTCCACCACGTGCAACACAAGTTAATGGGTCTTCTGCAAGAATAACAGGAATACCTGTTTCTTCTATTAATAGAAGATCGAGATTACGCAGTAACGCACCACCACCAGTTAAAACCATACCTCGTTCAGAAATATCAGAAGCTAATTCTGGTGGACATTGTTCTAATGCTAGCATAACAGCACTTACGATTCCACTTAATGGTTCTTGAAATGCTTCCAGAATTTCATTAGAATTTAGAGTAAAACTACGTGGTACTCCTTCAGCTAAATTTCTTCCACGCACCTCAATTTCAATTTTATCGATTGTATAAGCTGAACCAATTGTATGTTTAATACGTTCAGCAGTTGCTTCACCTATTAATGAACCATAATTACGTCGAACATAATTAATGATTGCTTCATCAAATCGATCACCTCCAATACGTACAGATGCCGAATAAACAACACCATTTAATGAAATAACAGCTACTTCTGTTGTACCCCCACCAATATCAATAATCATTGAACCAGTTGCTTCTGAAACAGGCAAACCAGCACCAATTGCTGCTGACATTGGTTCTTCAATCAAAAAAACTTCCCTTGCACCTGCACTAAGTGCAGATTCTCTTATTGCACGTCGTTCTACTTGAGTCGCTCCAACAGGTACACAAACCAGAACACGTGGACTTGGTCGCATAAAACTATTACTATGCACTTGTTTTATAAAATACTGTAACATTTTTTCAGTAATATAAAAATCAGCAATAACACCATCTTTCATAGGACGAATAGCTGCAATATTACCTGGTGTACGGCCCAACATTTGTTTTGCTTCATAACCTACTGCAGCAACACTTTTAGACGAACCTGCTCGATCTTGACGAATGGCAACCACTGATGGTTCATTTAATACAATACCTTGTCCTCTAACATAAATAAGAGTATTAGCAGTACCTAAATCAATAGATAAATCATTTGAAAACATACCCCGAATTTTTTTTAACATAATAAAAAAATAATCCTAAAAATGAAAAAAATATTTACATATTTCTACTTTGTTAATTGCTTTAAATTATAAAAATCATTAATTTTTAGAATTAATGTATTTTTTATACAAATATCTAAATCTTGAATATGACAAATTTAAAATTTTTATCTTTTAAATAAAATTATTTTAAATAATATTATCTTTAAAAAATCAAAAAATGAGTATTAAAATCTAAATTGTAAATTAAAATTTAAATTGAAAAAAATAAAAAATTGTATACCATCAATATAATTTAGAAATAATTACTGATATATTTTATAAAAATTTATTTAGATAAAAATAATATATTTTCTATATTATATAGATTTTTTTATATTAAAAGCATAATTTTTTAAATTAATTATTTTTTAAATTTAATAAAATAGTTGTTCTTATAAAATTATCAATGATATGCATCATAAAAGATTAAGTCAAAATAAGGAATACATATTTATTACTAAAAATATTATCTTTTTTCTGTATTAAAGAAATAAAAATAAAGCTGCGCTTGCTGCACAACATAAAGTAATATTAAAATATAATACCAGGATTAATTATTTTAATCCCCGATATTAATTATCTTTTTAAAAAAATAATAAGTCACATAAAATTTATATAATAAATCAGAAGTACCAAAAACTGGTATTATTAATATAACACATATCCTATAAATTTTATAAATATTAAAATAACTTTTCTTAAGCTTATGAAATATTTCTAAAAATAAAATTTAAAAATAATATTTTAACCTAAATGAACAAAAAAAATATATTTTTAAATAATTTTATTTTTTTAATTTAATATATTTTTATTTAATTTTTAAAAGATATTTATATTTTTTACCTTTTTTTATTATAAAGAATAATTTTCATTCATAAGGAATAATGATAAATTATAAATATTTGTATATCAAATTTGCAAAAAATCAACCTGGAGCTATAAAAATGGTACATAAATTTCATATTTTAATATTAAACGGTCCTAATTTAAATATGATTGGCAAAAGAGAATCATTATATGGTGATGTTAAATTAAAGGATATCATAAAAAAAATTTTTAAAAAAGCGAAAACATTAGGTATAAAATTAACTCATTTTCAATCTAACGCTGAACATAAACTTATTAATATAATTCATCGTTCCCAAAAAACAGTTGATTTTATAATAATAAATCCAGGGGGATTGACTCATACCAGTATTACATTAAGAGATGCTCTTTTAAGTATTGCAATCCCTTTTTATGAAGTTCATATTACAAATATTTATTCACGAGAAAAATTTAGACATCACTCTTATTTTTCTGATATCGCAAAAGGTCTTATTTGTGGATTTCATGCCGACGGTTATATTTTTGCATTAGAATCTGCAGTCAAATTTTTATTTAAAATTAAAAATATAAAAAATAATTCATAAAAAATATTATATTTTTAAAATATATTTTTTAGATTACTAAAACCTATTTTTTAAAATTAAATCAATCTTATTTCAAACTATAAAACAATAATGGAATTAATGTATGGATATTCGTAAAATTAGAAAATTAATTGAGCTTGTTGAAAAATCTGATATTTCTGAAATAGAAATTTCAGAAGGTGAAGAATCAGTACGAATTAGTCGAAAAATTATGAAACATTCACAACAAAAATATATGGCAACATCAATTAAACATCAACCAATTTCAACAAATATTATTACACCTAATCAAACTTTACCTAAAAAAATAGACACGATTAATGAAAAAAAAACAGAAATTACTGGTTATATTCTTCGTTCTCCAATGGTTGGTACATTTTATAGATCCCCAACTCCAAAAACAAAACCATTTATTGAAATTGGGCAAATAGTTAAAATAGGTGATCCTTTATGTATTGTAGAAGCCATGAAAATGATGCATAAAATTGAAACAGATAAATCAGGTGTAGTAAAAGCAATTCTTGTAAAAAATGGAGAAACTGTTGAATTTGATGAACCATTAATTATCATCGAATAATGAGGCATTTTATGCTTAAAAAAATTGTTATTGCTAACCGTGGTGAAATTGCTTTACGTATTTTACGTGCCTGTAAAGAATTAAAAATACAAACTGTTGCAGTACATTCTGTAGCTGACCGTAATTTAAAACATGTATTACTTGCTGATGAAACTGTTTGTATAGGCCCCGCCCCATCAAATGAAAGCTATCTTAATATCCCATCAATAATTTCTGCTGCAGAAATTACCGATGCAGAAGCAATTCATCCTGGCTATGGTTTTTTATCTGAAAATGCTGATTTTGCTGAAAAAGTAGAATGTTCTGGTTTTATATTTATTGGACCTAAAGCAGAAACTATTCGTCTTATGGGTGATAAACTATCTGCTATTCAAGTTATGAAAAAAACAGGTATTCCTTGCATTCCTGGATCTAATGGACCTTTAGGGAAAAATATAAAAATTAATAAAAATATTGCTCAACAAATTGGTTATCCTATAATTATTAAAGCATCAGCTGGGGGTGGCGGACGTGGTATGCGTATTGTACGTAATGAAAATGAATTAGAACAAGCAATTATATTAACACGAGCTGAATCTAAAATAGCTTTTAATAGCAGCATGGTTTATATAGAAAAATTTTTACAAAATCCACGACACATTGAAATTCAAGTTCTTTCTGATGGGCAAGGTAATGCAATTTATTTATCAGAACGTGATTGTTCAATGCAACGCCGTCATCAAAAAGTTATTGAAGAAGCACCTGTACCAGATGTTCCAATAGATATAAGAAAAAATATTAGTGAATGTTGTGTAAAAGCTTGTCTTGATATTGACTATCGTGGGGCTGGAACATTTGAATTTTTATATGAAAATAAAAAGTTTTACTTCATTGAAATGAATACTAGAATTCAAGTTGAACATACTGTCACTGAAATGATTACAGGAATTGATCTCATTAAAGAACAAATAAAAATTGCTTCTGGTTTACCATTGTCTATAAAACAAAAAGATATTAAAATTCATGGACATTCTATCGAATGTCGGATTAATGCGGAAGATGCAAAAACTTTTTTACCTAGCCCTGGTAAAATTCTTCGACTACACATTCCAGGTGGTTTGGGTATACGATGGGAATCACACATTTATACAGGTTATACAGTACCACCTTATTATGATTCCATGATTGGGAAATTAATTACTTATGGAGAAAATCGTGAAATTGCTATTTTACGTATGAAAAATGCCTTATCTGAATTAATTATTCATGGCATTAAAACTAACATAGAGTCACAGCAAAAAATTATAAGCGATAAAAATTTTTTAAAAGGGGGGACTAATATTCACTACTTAGAAAATCAATAATTTTACATGAATATATTTTAAAATTTATTAGATATTTCTGCATCATTAATGATAAAAAACGTATACTTATTCTTTTTTTTCTTTTTTTATAATTTTGGTTTTGATTTATATATAAAAAACATTCTTAATAATTAACATTAAAACTTGAACAGTGTAAAATAAAAAAATTTATCATAATAATTCAAAATTTATTGCAGATAAATATTTTTTAAAAAAAGTTTATTTAAAAAATAAATAAGTGATAAAATATTTTCTTATATTGTTTTTTTTATAAAATAATTTTTATATTATATTTTAGAATAATTTATTTATAATTAATATATATTTAAAAAATAACATATTGAAAATTTTTCTTTTAAATTTTATAAAAAATTAGTTATATTTAACGTAACAATTTTTATTAAATATACTAAATACAAAAATTTTCTATTATTATTTTTAATATATTACCAAATTTTTTTTTATAATTAAACCATAACAAATTTTGCATTTTTATTTTAAATAAAAAAATAATTTTACATAAAATAGAAAATAATATAATCATTTTGTTAAAAAACATTTTTTTTAGAAAAAATCTTAAAAGATTATTTTTTTTGTTATATTTATATAAATATTATTTCAGTAACATAAATATTTTACAATATAAATTTTATTTTATCCTGAATTTTATTTTTATTTTTAAAATAAAAATAGTAATCTTAAATTACAAAAAAATTATAAATAATTTATTTACTGCTATAAAAAACAATATTTTAAAAAAATATCTTTATTTAAAAATCGAAACTTCTCTAGTATAAATGCAAAAAAAATATTAAAATATCTAAATAATCATTAAAAAAATATTTTTGATTAGAAAAAACATTTTTTAACGTTCAAAAAAACAAAAAAAATAACTAAGAAATATTAATAAAATATAAATTTAAAATTAATGATTCATTAATAAAATTATTACAAATCATAAAAAATCTTTTCAAGTATAAGATATAATTTTAAAAATAAAAAATAGTAACAATAATTCTTCTTTTTTAAAAATTTAATCACTAAATAGTTCTTTTTACAAAAGAATATAAACATTATATAAAATACCCTGATCAGACATACAAAAATACAAAAATAAAAATTTACAAATAAAATGAGCTTTAAAAAAAAATCAAAAATATTAAAAAACAAAAGATTATAATATTTATATATTCAAATAATTTCCTATTTATTTTTTTAAAAGAGCAATAAAATTATGTTAGAAAAATATAAAAATTTTTCTTTATTAACAACAGTAAGTAAAACAAACTTAACAAAAAATAAAATTCAAAAACCATTAAGTGATTTAGTTAAGCAAGCACTTCAAAACTATTTTTTTCAAATTAATAATGAAAATGTAAATGACTTATATAAATTAGTTCTTTCTGAAGTAGAAAAACCATTACTAGATATAGTAATGGAATATGCTAAAGGAAATCAAACAAAAGCTGCATTAATATTGAGCATCAATCGTGGAACTTTACGAAAAAAATTAAAAAAATATGGAATAATTGAATAAATATATGAAAAAATATAAAATAATAGAAAAAATATTTTTTCTAAGATTCTAAAACTAAACGAATTTTTTTCATCGCATTTTTCTCTAATTGCCGTATACGTTCAGCAGATACATTATATTTATCGGCTAAATCTTGCAAAGTAATTTTGTTTTCTTCATCAAGCCAACGTGTACGAATAATATTCTGACTACGCTGATCTAAAGTACTTAATGCTTGCATTAATTTATCACTAGCATAACTTCCCCAATTATCTTCTTCAATACTACCTGCAAAATCAGAAGATTTATCTTGCAAATATAAAGCAGGTGCAAAAATAGCGTGCTCAGCATTATCATTATCATTATTTATGTCTAATGCCATATCTTGTGCGGACATCCTTGATTCCATTTCGCGAACATCTTTACTACTGACTCCTAATTCTTTTGCAAGCATATTGACTTCTTTTTGATTAAACCAACCAATTCTTGTTTTGTTTTTTCGTAAATTAAAAAATAATTTACGTTGTGCTTTAGTGGTCGCTACTTTAACTATCCTCCAATTACGTAATACATATTCATGAATTTCCGCTTTAATCCAATGAATAACAAAAGAAACTAACCGTACACCAATATCAGGATTAAATCGACGAACAGCTTTCATTAATCCAATATTGCCTTCTTGTATAAGATCTGCTTGAGGCAATCCATAACCAGAATAATTACGTGCTATATGAATTACAAATCGTAAATGAGACAATATCAATTGTTTAGCTGCATTTAAATCACCATAATAATAAAGTTTTTTAGCATATTTTTGTTCTTCTACTATTGTTAGTATAGGATACGCGTTAGCTAATCTTACATAAGCTTCAATACTACCTTGTGGAATTAATGCCAATGATTGTCTATCTTTTATCATTGATATCCTCTTTTAAATTAAATAAAGTCAATAAAAGAAAAATTTTTTTAAAAAAAATTACATCTAGAAATTAAATCTGTTATAGATATATTAAATCTTTTAATTTAATTCTATAATACCAAAAAATGCAAAAAAATAATAGATTAATTAAAAATTAGTTAAATTTATGAAATAAAAAACTTTAAAATATTATATTTAAAATAATAATGATTATTACTACGCTGTACAATACTTTTAATGATTAATTTTTAATATATCATCAACTGAAAAAAATAAAAATTTCAAAAGAACCATAAATAAAATAAACTGAAAAAGAATTTTTTTTCTCCAATATTTTAATATAGAAAAACAAAAAACTATATTTTTCTTAGTTTTTTATAAAAAATATTGTATTTTAGATTATCTCTAATGACTAAAAATGCTTTAATAATAATTAATATAGCTAAAAAATAACATGTTACCGACTAAATTATTTAACACAGGAAAATAAAAAATATAATTATGCATTTTTTATTCCTGTAAATTTATTTATGTTCACCACAAATATTTGTAAACAATTTAAAGTCTTTAAAATTAATTTTAATTTTAATAGTTTTGATAGATGATTTAAAATTTTAAAATAAATTAAAAAATAAAATTTCATTACAAAATTTTATTATTAATTCTTCTTATAAATATAAATATTTATAATAATTTATAATTTTAAAACATTTTTTTTATAAAATACTTTCTAAAAAAAATACATAAAAAATAATAATGTTATAAAAATTATAATTAAAGTTATTTTTAAAATAATTTTTCTACAACATTAAAAAAATATTTAATAATTTATTTAACTAAGATGACCAAATTTTTTTTATTATCTTCTTGCAATCTTAATATTAAATGTTTAATAAAAAAAAATAATTACTATTATGATCTTTTTTCTTCTATCATTATTTATTTATAATTTGCTAATTATTTGCATAAATCATAGATTATAAATAGCTATTAAAGATATTAAAAAATAATTTAATATCGCATAAAAACTTTTTTTAATAAAAAACATCTAAATTATATTTTGTATTCATCTATTAATAATAAGCTAGATTAATTTTTTATTAAAAAAAGTAATATTTTACCTAAAACGTTACTATTCAACTTATAATAATTAATTTAAGTAACATTTTTTGTAAAAAAAAATTAGTATATAATCAATATACAGATAAAAAATAAGTAGCATCTACAAAAAAATTACAACAAAGAAACATCATCGAAAAAAAATAATTAGATAATAGACTGCTATTTTAAGAAACTAATCTATCTAAGAAAAAACTTCTTTTTAAAATAGCAAAATTGAGATAATCTTTAAATCAAAAATATTAAAAATAATAACCTAAATTCATTAATTAAAAAAAATAACTATTTAAATATTTTTTAAATTTTCAATAACCAGTTAAAATCTCATCCAAATTTATATGAAGCATACGAATATATTAATTAATTTTTAATAAACATTTGTTAAAGAAATAAACTTTTCCAAAATATTCAAAATAAAATGTTGAAAATCCTTGAAATTCTTACTTAAAAATAACTGCCACTAAAATTATGAAAAAAAAGTACAAAAAATCAATATTTTTTGCTAATTTCAAAATAAAAAAATAAAATTTTTAATGTATTAGAAACAAAAAAATCGTAAATAAATGCATTTTTTTAATATTAATTTTTATTAAAATTATTTCTTCTTATCATTATCCATAAAATATCTTTGCTTTTTATGTAAAAAATATTCATTAAAAAATTTAAAAGTCTGACGTATTATTTATGTTAATATATCACTGATTTGCAATTAAATTTCTAACGTTGATTTTAAAAAATATGTTTCATCAAATAAAAAAAACTGCAAATGTCTATACTTATATTCTGCATTCTTCTAAATAAACTTTTAAAAGTTTATTTTATAATGTTTTATAAATTTTACTGATTTCTCTAAAAATTTATTTATTACTTTTATGAAAACTATTTATTTTTTAATAAAAAATTTTCTTTAATTAAAATTTGTATTTGTTGATTGATTTCTTCAAATTAATTACTTTATTTTTTACATTAATTTAAAATTAATCTTTTATTCTTGAATTAATGCATATTTATAAAATTATAAACACCAAAAAATTATTTCATGTTTATTTATCTAAAATCTTTTTTAAAATTTTTAATTAAAATTTTTTTCTTTATAAAACTATCAATATTCAATTAAATATATAATCTATTTAAAAAAAATTATACATAATATGGATCCAAAAAAATTGAAAAAAAAATATCATAAATTAAAAGGTATTCGCATTATTGGTGGAAAATGGAAAGGACGCACACTGTCTGTTTTAAATGCTAAAGATTTACGACCAACTAAAAACAAAATTAGAGAAACTTTATTTAATTGGTTAAAACCAGTTATTAAAAAATCTTATTGTCTTGATTGTTTTTCTGGCAGTGGAGCTTTAGCAATTGAAGCACTTTCTCATTATGCTGATTTAGTAACTTTAATTGAAATAAATTATTCTGTTTTTATTCAATTAAAAAAAAATTTAAATAAATTAGAAATAAAAAATGCAGAAGCGATTAAAAATAACACAATAAATTATTTATCAAAAACAGGAAAAAAATATAATATTGTTTTCCTTGATCCACCTTTTTATAAAAATTTGTTAGAAAAAACAGTATGGTTATTGGAAATGAATGGATGGTTAACCAAAAATAGTTGGATATATATTGAAGTACCAATAAACACTAATTTAAATATATTACCTCCTAATTGGAACCTTCATCGCAAAAAAAAATCTGGTAAAGTAAATTACTATATTTATATTCGTAATTAAATTTTCAAGAAAAAAAATCTATAAAATAATCTTAAAATTTTTAATGTTTATTTTTGAAAAATAAAAAAAATCGTATTAAACTTTTTTTATAATAATTATTAATCAATTATTTATTAGTAACTAAAAAAATAATTAAAAAGTTATTCTAAATATATAATTTAATAATCATCAAAAATAATTGTTTCTTTTTAATAAATTATTAGATTATTTTTATTGATATCGAATCTCATTAATGTTATAGATTATTATCAAATAATACAAATTTTATTACAGTATAATTAATTAGAACAAAAAACCAAAAAACAATATTCTGCATATAAAAAATATGTTTATTTACCATAAAAAGAAGTTGTTTAATAAAGATTAAGTTTTTTTTAGAATTAAATAACAATACGGTAATTTTTGATTTTCTTTTAATAGAAGCTTATGTTTCATAAAACGACAAAAAACTGGAATGTCTACGGTTATTGATGGATCATCAGAAATAATAAACAAATTTTCATTTATATGCATTTTTCGAATTTTTTTTCTTATCATCATCATTGATTCAGGACAACGTAAACCTTGTATATCAAGAATTTGATCAAAATTATATAAAAAACACGACATAAAAATATCTCTCAAAACACTTTCTATAAAATATAACAAAAATAAAATGCTGAATATAAATTTTATATAATGCTTTAAATAAAAAATTTATTAAAAATAATATGGTACTTTTTTTATTTAAAAAAAAAGATTTCAAATATATAATGTTTTTTATAATATATAAAATTTTTAATATTTAAAATTAATATTTTAATGCATAGAATTATAATTTTATAATAATAATATTACTTGTATAAATCTAGTTTATGATAACATAAATATTATAATATATTAAATTAAGATTTTTAATGTAACAGATTTTATTTTTAAATAAATCAAATAAATAAAGCATTTCATCAATAAATATTTTTTAAAAAAAACTATTAGAATTATAAAATATTTTATTAATAAATTTTTATAAAAAATAATGATTTACTCGCATAAATTATTAATTTTAAAAATTATTTTGATTTTATTAGTACTTTTACTTTATAAATTTATATTTAAATTACATATTACTTTTATCTATTAAAAAATAAAATTAATACCTATATCTAACAAAATTATTTTAAGCACGTTCTATAGAAAAAGACATAACATCAGTAATTGTTTCTATTTTCAAAGCTAACATAAGTAAACGATCAATACCTAAAGCTACACCGGCACAATCAGGCATCACCTGATGTAATGCCGCTAAAAGATATTTATCTATTGGTTGTATAGGTAACCCAATTTTTTTTCTAATTTTATTGTCATTTTGAAAACGTTTTTTATGTTCTTCCTGATCAGTCAATTCACAAAAACCATTAGCTAATTCAATACCTTTAAAATAAACTTCAAAACGTTCTGCAACCCTATTATCTTCTTTACTAATTTTAGCCAATAATGCTTGTGATGCAGGAAAATGATAAATAACTGTAGGTTCCTCTTTTCCTAAATGAGGCTCAATTCCCATTGTAAATAAGAATTGCAATAAAATATCCTTATCTTTTTCTGTATATGCATTGCTCAAACCTAACTTAAATGCTGCATCACATAATATTTTTTTTTCTAATTCTAAAGACAATGGATCAATATTTAGATAACGCTGAAATACTTGTTGATATGAGATTCTATTCGTTGGAACACAGTCTAAAATGTGTTGTAATAAATCATCTACTTCGTCAATAAGTCGATACATATCATAATTTGGTCTATACCATTCAAGCATAGTAAATTCTGGGTTATGATAACGTCCTTTTTCTTTATTACGAAAAGATTTTATCATTTGATATATTGGTCCACTTCCTGCAGCGATTAAACGTTTCATATGATATTCAGGACTTGTGATCATATACATTTTATTAATATTATCATAAATTAAGGGGGCAATAAATTGAGTTTCGAAAGGAAAAAGATTAACATCCGTTACTGTGAATTTACTTAATATAGGTGTTTCAACTTCTACTACACCACGATCAATAAAGAATCGTCTAATTTCATTAATAACTTTAGACCTTTTTAATAAATTATTAATAGATATATTCGGTTGCCAATGTACTCTTTCATTCATTATAAAACTCCAAAAGAGAAGATAACCCGCTTAATTTATAAATTTAACTAAAAAAATACTTTTTATATTAAAAGTATGTAATTATACAATTTAAACAAATCAAATTTCAAGCTTATGCAAAAAATACCAATACGATATTGATTAATAAACAATGAATAAAGTTACATATAAATTTATATAATTAATATAGATTTTTTAAAATTATCAAAAAAATATTTTGATTAATTAAATTTTATATAATAAAATATATTTTATTATATCATTTATAAAAAATATAACAAATTGTTCTTTAACATAATTGATATACGCTTATTTTAATAAAAATAAGTTTACACAAATTATACTACTAATAATTTAAAATATTTGATTTAATCTTATCTTAATATAAAAGTTAAATTTTATGATATTTATTTTTACCTATTATATATAAAATCATAATACAGTATATAATAAATTATAACAAATTAAATTATTATAGAGTCTATAATAATTTAATCTATTAATTTATTAGTTTTTAAAATAATAAGTATTCTTAATTTAAAAACATTAATTCAAATCATTATATCATAAAAAAATATTTAATGTTTTTTTATAAAACACTTATAATTTAAAAATCATATATGCCTTTTTTCTAATAAAATTTTATAAAAATCTTATTAGAAATAGTATTTCTAATATTTTATTGAAGACAGTATATTATGTTTATTTAATATATAAAAAGTATGTAATTGAATAAATCATAAAACTACTAAAAAAGATATTGGTTAATTTCTGTTATATAAAAATACTGTGTAAGCATTTACAATGTCGTAGTTTTACAGAAAAAATGAAATTGGTATTTAACAAATTTTTTATTTAAATAAACACAACATATTTTTAAAAAAAATAAAATTTTATATAATACCTATTAGATTTTATATTTCACATCAAATAAAATTATCTCTTCAATAACTATGCCAATTATAAATTTTAAATACATATATAAAATTTATATATATTCTATAAACAAAAAATATTACTTATATAAAAATTATTTATATAAAAAATTAATTAATTTCAAAAAATTTTATATAAATCGCTTTATTAAATATTATAAACAAAGAAAAGAATATCAATATAATATTTTAATGAAAACTCAAATCAAAAATTGCATCTTATATAGAAATATCAAAAAATCATTATATTTTATCATTAATTTTCTTACTTAAATTTTTCATTCACACACTTAATTTTTAATAATTCAAAAATTTCTTTTTAAATAATTTTTTTCAAAAAATAATAAACAATAAATTTTATTTTTTATTGCAAAAATATAACATAAAATATTAATATAATAATTAGAAAGAATTATTTCAAAAAAAGAAAAATAGGTTGATTAAAATCTAACAAAAATACTAATATTTATTTAATTTTTTTTAAAAAAAATATATTTCAAATAAATATAAATTTTAAAATACATAATACATATAATAATATTAATATATAAAATATTCTTATATTTACATATTATTTTTAAAAATAATTTTTATACCATCTTTTTGAAAACGTTAAAATATAAAAAAACATCGAAAAAAGTGAATTATTACATACAAAATCTTATATATACTTTTAGGAAAAATCTACAAAATTAATATATAAGATAATTGAAATACATCATAAGTATATAAATAAAAAATAATTGTACAAAAAAGCATTATTCAATAAGTAATAATTTTGATCGATGTATGAAATATTAAAAATAGATTTATATTTTTTACTTAAAAAAATATTAAAATATTTTAATAATTAATTTAAAAATTAAATTAAATAAATCTGAATTTATTAGCCTATTGTACATAACGTAAAACGTATGTAAAATTATAATTTATAATATAAAAATATGATCTAAACTTACTAAAATTTTTTTCAAATTCAATTCTTTAATTTTTTACAATATTAAAATATTAAATTTAATTTATATTAAATATTAATACTTAATAAATTTAGAAATAAATTTAGAATAAATATTTTCAAAAAAAGATTACAATTCTCATTTATGATATACTTATGTAGAATTTAAATAAGAGGTCATAGCTAATATATGTCATTTTGGTACAAAATTTACTATAATTTATTATATTTAGCAATAAAATTTCTTGTAAAAAGTAAACTAATACCACCAGATCCAATTAACGAACTACATCTTGATACAAAACATTCTTTTTTGTATGTGTTACCATATTATTCAAAAACAGATTTATTAACATTACGAAAACAATGTTTTTCTATTGGTTTACCTGATCCTCTTCATCCTATCACAATCAATAAAACAAAATTACCTGCTTACTTATTTATTGATGATAAACCAAAAATATTTCGTTACTGTACATCGGACATAAGAACAGATTCAATAAAAACATTTCTTACTTACCTTGATCTTCATTTTAATAATCCAGATTTAAATATTCAATTATTACCTGTATCAATAATGTTTGGAAGAGCACCGGGTCATGAAACTCGTTTTAAAAAATCTTCTTTACATTTTCTTTATGGAATTAAAAAATTTTTATCCATTATATGGTTAGGACGTGATAGTTTTATACGATTTTCTCCTACTATTTTTTTACAAAAAATAGTTTATGAACATGGAAGTGATAAATTCATAGTCAAAAAACTGATTCGAGTAGCACGTATTCATTATTCACGGCAACGATTAGCAGCTATCGGCCCACAACTGCCTATAAAAAATGATTTATTTAATAAACTATTAAAATTAAAAATAATTAAAAAATCGATTGAAGATGAAGCAAAAATAAAAAAAATTTCACTTAAAAAAGCAAAAAAAAATGCTATTAATATAATGGAAGAAATTTCTGCTAATTTCTCCTATGAAGCGATTCGTATTACCGATCGTATATTAAGTTGGACATGGAACAAACTCTATCAAGGTATTACTGTAAAACATGCTGAACGTGTGCGTCAATTAGCACAAAATGTTCATGAAATTGTATATATTCCATGTCATCGTAGTCATATGGATTATTTATTAATTTCTTATGTACTCTATCATCAAGGTTTAGTACCGCCTCATATAGCCGCAGGTTCCAATCTTAATTTTTGGCCTATCGGACAAATTTTTCGTCATTTAGGTGCTTTTTTTATTCGTCGTTCGTTTAATGGAAATAAATTATATTCTAATATATTTCGTGAATATCTTAGTGAATTATTTTTGCGTGGATATTCAATTGAATATTTTATTGAAGGAGGACGCTCTAGAACTGGTCGTTTATTATCACCAAAAACAGGTACGCTTTCTATAACTATACAAGCAATGTTAAGAGAAAATATACGTCAAATTACTATTGTTCCAATTTATATTGGTTACGACCATGTATTAGAAGTAGAGAGTTACATTAAGGAACTACAAGGTGAAAAAAAAGAAAAAGAAAATTTATTTACAATATTAAAAAGTTTATTTAAACTAAGAAAACTTGGAAAAAGTTATGTAAATTTTGGTCAGCCTATTAAACTAAAAAACTATTTAAACAAATTGATTCCAACATGGCGCCAATCTTCAAATATTATTTATACAAAACGTCCAATATGGCTGAATTCAATTGTAACAAAATTAGCCCATAATATTATGGTTAGAATTAATAATGCCACTGTTGTTAATTCAATTAATTTATCTTCTACAGCTTTACTAGCTTCTAAAGAAGGTGCTTTAACAAAAAAACAATTTTTAAGACAAATTGAATGTTATTTAGAACTTTTAAAAAATATCCCTTATAGCGATGAAAGTACAACACCTAACGAAACTGCAAGCAATCTTTTAAATGAAGCATTAAAATTAAAAAAAATTATAATTAAAAAAAATAAAATAGATGACATTATTTTACTACCAAAAAAAAATATAGTAATAATGACCTATTACAGAAATAATATCATACATTTATTAATTTTGCCGGCTTTATTAGCTAATATAATATTAAATAATAATAATATTCACTTACACGAAATTTATCGTCAGGTAAAACTCATTTATCCATTTTTAAAAGCAGAACTTTTCGTTAGATATAATCTCGAAGAATTATCTGATACGATTAAAACTACAATTAATGAATTAATACGTCAAAAATTAATATTTAAAAATAAAGATTGCATGAATGTTAATAAAAATAATATACATACTTTGGAACTATTAGCAGCAAATATTAAAGAAATTTTAGAACGCTATGCTATCACATTGGCATTACTAAATAAAACAAATAGAATTAGTCGAACAATCTTAGAAAAAGAGACTTATATACTTGCGAAATATATCTCTATTTTACATGGCATTAATACATTAGAATTTTTTGATAAAATAAGTTTTGCAACTCTACTTAATACTTTAAAAAAACAAGGCTATATTAATAAAGAAGGCAATATGATTATTAGATTAAATTCAAAAACAATATATCATAATATTATTAAATTAATATCTACTGAAGTTCGTTTTACAATTGAAAACATTCATAACACTTCACATAATGTATCATAATTATCAAAAATTTAAAAAAATACCAATAAATAATGCCAAACCAACATAATTATTACTCACAAATGCTTTAAAACATAAGATTGGTTGACGATTTGCTATCAATATTTGTTGATAAATAAAGATAAATAATATTAGTATTAAACTTATATAATAAGATATACCAAAATCTATGTAATATTTCATGTAAAATAATACTAACAACATTAATAATTGCAAAATAAAAATAATTAATTTATCAAATCTTCCAAAAATAATTGCTGTTGATTTTATACCAATTATTATATCATCATTACGATCAACCATTGCATACTGGGTATCATAAATAACAGACCAAATAATATTGACTAAAAATAATAACCAACACTCCAAAGGAAAAGAATCAATAACTGCTGCATAAACCATTGGGATTGACCAACCAAACGTAATACCTAATATTATTTGAGGAAAATAAGTAAATTGTTTAAAAAAGGGATAAGTTACAGTTAGTAATAAACCGAAAATAGATAACACGATCGTTTTATTATTTAAATTTAAAACTAATAAAAACGAAGAAATAATTAATAAAAAAAAATAATTTTTGCTTCTCGTATACTTATGCTACCCTTTATTAAGGGACGTTTTTTAGTTCTAGAAACATAAGCATCAAATTTTCTATCAACATAATCATTTACAATACATCCGGCAGAACGCATCAAAAAAATACCAGTAGTAAAAATAAACAAAACATAAAAATTTGGCAATCCACGATTAGATAACCACAATGCCCAATAAGTAGGCCATAACAAAAGAAAAAAACCAGTAGGCTGATTCAGCCGTATCAAATCAAAATAACACAAAAATTTATTAAAATTTAAAATTTTATTTTCCAAAATTTTTATTCTCTAAATATCTTATTTTTTATTTTTTGTTATATAAAATTATATAACTTATTTACTTATATACTTATATCAAAATTATATGCTTATTTTAAATAACACTTCTATAAGCATTAAAGATGCCAATTTTAAATTTATCACATATTTATAATCAATCAGTAATACGTCTATATTTTTCAAAAAAATATATCGTTTACTAAAAATATATGAAAATAAATAACTAATTAAATATTATATTTTTTCTTATGATAAAATATAATTTTTTTTAATTATTTTTTTATTAAAAAAAATTAAACAAAATTTTTTGTAAAAAAATATTTTTATATATCTCAATCATATATTCTTTAAAATTTTTTTATTGACACTATATATTATAAAAAATTAATAAAGTATCAGATCAAAATATTTTTTTATATAAAAAATCACTAATAAAAAAATAAATATATTAATATTAAAATTTTTTAAAAAATTAAAAAATAGAAATAAAATAATTACATTTTTTAAAAATACTAATTTAAAATGTATATAAAAAACAAGACATGAAAATGATATTTATAAAATTTTTTTAATGAAATATTTTTACATTAAAATATCATATTTACTTAAAATTAACATTTATTTATTATAAAAATTTTATAATCTGTATTTTAAAATATAATAATATTATACTTTAAGAAAAATTAAAAGTATGTTATCTCTTTTTTAGATTTATTAAATCATTATTAAAAAATCAACAATAAGTTTTTTAGAAAAAACTTATTTATGGATAGATAAAAAATGAGAACAAGTCAATATCTTCTCTGTACTTTAAAAGAAATGCCTTCAGATACTGAAGTAATTAGTCATAAATTAATGCTTAAAGCAGGCATGATACGTAAACTTGCTTCTGGATTATATAATTGGCTACCAACTGGTGTTCGAGTATTAAAAAAAATCAAAAATATTATTCGTGAAGAAATGAACCAAACTGGTGCAATTGAAATTGCTACACCGATAGTTCAACCTGCAAAATTATGGAAAAAAAGCCGTCGATGGGAACAATATGGACCGGAATTACTAAGTTTTATGTATCATGGTGATGAATCTTTCGTTCTTGGACCTACTAATGAGGAAGTTATCACTGATCTTATGCGTCATGAAATAAATTCTTATAAACAATTACCTTTAAATGTATATCAAATTCAAACAAAATTTCGTGATGAAATTAGACCACGTTTTGGTGTTATAAGATCTCGTGAATTTATTATGAAAGATGCCTACTCATTTCATATCGATCAAAAATCACTTCAAAAAACTTACGATATTATGTACACAACATATAATAAAATTTTTACACGTATTGGTTTTAATTTTAGAGTTGTAAAAGCAGACACTGGCTCTATTGGTGGTAATATATCACATGAATTTCAAGTATTAGCAGATAGTGGAGAAGATAATATTGTTTTTTCTAATAAATCAAATTATGCTTCTAATATTGAATTAGCCGAAACTATTTGTCTAACAAAACGTCCAAAACCTACTGAAAATATGCGTCTTATTAGTACACCTAACATAAAAAGTATTTCTGAATTATCAAAATTATACAATTTACCTATTGAAAAAATCGTCAAAACTTTAATAGTAATCGGTGTAAAAAATCATGGACATCAACTTGTTGCTTTATTAATCCGTGCTGATCATGAATTAAATAAACTAAAAGCAGAAAAACATCCTTTAATTTCTACTCCATTAAAATTTGCCACAAAAGAAGAAATAAAAAAAATATTAAAAGTTAGTCCAAATACATTAGGTCCCATAAACTTATTAGTACCTATAATTATAGATAGTAGTGTTGCAGTCATGAGCGATTTTACTGCTGGAGCTAATATTAATAACAAACATTATTTTGGTATTAATTGGAAAAGAGATATCTCTATACCTTATATTTATGATTTACGAAATGTCGTCTCAGGAGATCCAAGCCCAGATGGCAAAGGAATACTACAAACGAAACGTGGAATTGAAATAGGTCATATTTTTCAACTGGGAGAAAAATATGCCAAAGCAATGAATTTTACTGTTCAAAACAAAAATGGAGATCATAAAACTATTACTATGGGGTGTTATGGGATTGGTATAACAAGAATTATAGCAGCAGCAATTGAACAAAACAATGACGATAAGGGGATTATTTGGACCGATGCCATTGCACCTTTTCAAGTTGCAATTCTACCTATAAATATGCATAAATCATATCGTGTTCAAGAAGTTTCTGAAAAAATTTATCATGCATTAAAAAAACATAATATTGATGTATTATTTGATGATCGAAAGGAACAACCAGGTATAATGTTTGCTGACATAGAACTGATTGGAATACCACATATAATAATAATTAGTGAATTTCATTTAAATCAAAATCAAATAGAATATAAATATCGAAGAAATAACAAAAAAGAATTTATTAATCTTCTTGAAATAATTGATTTTCTAAAAAAAAAATGTAACTAGTTTATTACATCTACTATTTAATTAACTGTAAATCTTAATTTTTATAAAAAATTGACTAAAAATAATTAAAAAACAAATAAAATTTGCTCAATATTAATTTCTCTTATATTCCATAAAAATATTATTACTCGTTTTAATCAATATTTAAAATATTCACATATATTAATATATTATAAAAAATATAATGATTTATAATTTTATATAAAAAGATTAATATCAGATAATTAATAATCATTATTTTTTTAGAATTTATATATATAAAAAAATATTTATTTTTTTATTAAATTAAGCTTAAGTTCCATTCCATCAATACATCTTCCTGATTCTGTTACAAAAACATTAACAGCTGTAATAAGTACATCATCATAATAAATTAAAGGAATTCTTTTTCTGAGCCAAGGCGCAACACCTAATTCTTGCCATAATTTTTTGCTTTTTCTAGAATATTTACGTCCAATAATTTGAATATTTCCTTTTACTCCAAATCTAACAGTAACTTTTTCATCAGAAAATGGAAAACGAAAACCGATCCCATGATTTGCAATAATCAAAGTACCTAAATTATCAGGCAATATAAGAGGTTTAGAAAGATTCCATAGCAAAGAAATATTACTAATATCTTTAAATTTTGGTAAAATCCATAACTTTTTTTGAAAACGACGAATAACATTATTTTTTAAAATAAATTCTGGTTTTGCATCATTTCGTGCACATATAACTTCTTGCCAAATTATCTTTAATTGAAGACAGGAAGGCATCAAAATTTTATGCAAACGAAACCAACATCGCAATATTGCATTACGCTTAATTCTAGAATAACTTAACAAATCAGTTATTTTTAATGCCCCTTGATCTGTAATTAAACGTGAGAAACAATCTTCTAATAATTCATTTAATAAAGTTTCTTGTTCTGCACACAAAGTAGCACTTCTAAAAACTGCATGAGAAAAATTTGGCCATCTACTACAAAAATGTGGCATAATATTTAAACGCAAAAAATTACGGTCATAAATTTTATTTTTATTACTATCATCTTCTATCCAATAAAGTATTTTTTTTTTTGCATATAACTCTAATTCTTTACGAGTAAAAGATAATAATGGTCTTATTAAATAAGTATGAAAAAAAGGCATAGAAAATGCCATAGAAGATAGTCCAGCGGGTCCACTACCACGCTTTAATGCTAATAAAAAAGTTTCAGCTTGATCATCTAAATGTTGTCCTATAACAAGAACTTCTTTTGGTAATAACATTTTACGAAATGCTTGATATCGAGCAATACGTGCTCCTCCTTCTAAACCATGCTCAGTCGAATCTATATGAATATACTGTAAATGAAATTCTACTTTCCAATTGAAACAGATTTTTTTACAATGAATTAACCAATTATCAGCTTTATGATTAATTCCATGATGAACATAAAGTGCACGAATATTTAAATTAGGATTTATAATTTCACGTAATCTTACTAGTGCATGTAATAATACAGTTGAATCTAATCCACCGCTAAAACCTACTAATAGATTTTCTATAAAACCAATATTTTTGATAATTTTCTTTAAAAATATTATTTCATTAATACACATAATTATTTTAGTAATACTATTATCAATAATTTAATTTAAATAATTAAACGACTCTTTTAAATATTTTTAATAAATATCACAATATATGATACTTTATTTTTAAGATATAAATAAAAATAATTAATTATTTCATTAATCATTTATAAATTTTGAACAATAAGCCATTAGTCTTAAATTTAACAATAACCATATTCCATTAAACGTTGATAACGATAATTCCTTAAATCTTCAGGAGCTAGTAAATCGATATCACTTAAGTCATCTAAAATGCGATTTTTAAGATTATTAGCAATTTTTGTATAATTTCTATGTGCACCACCCAATGGTTCTTCAACGATGTTATCAATAAGTTTAAGTAATTTTAAACGAGCAGCTGTAATACCCATGGCTTCAGCTGCCAATGGGGCTTTCTCAACAGTTTTCCAAAGAATAGAAGCACAACCTTCTGGGGAAATAACAGAATAAGTGCTATATTGTAACATATTAACTTTGTCACCTACTCCAATTGCTAATGCACCACCAGAACCTCCTTCACCAATAACTGTACAAATAATAGGAACGGAAAATTGAGACATTTCACATAAATTGCTTGCAATTGCATTAGATTGACCACGTTCTTCAGCACCAACACCAGGATAAGCACCAGGTGTATCAATAAAAGTAATAATAGGTAACTTAAAACGCTCAGCAATTTTCATTAATCGCAAAGCTTTACGATATCCTTCTGGTGCTGGCATACCAAAATTCCTTCGAATTTTTTCTTTTATTTCACGTCCTTTTTGATGGCCAATAATCATTACTGGACGTCCATCTAATCGAGCTAAACCACCGACAATTGCTTTATCATCAGCATAAGTGCGATCACCAGCTAATTCTTGAAAATGAGTAAATATATGTTGAATATAATCTAGAGTATAAGGTCTCATTGGATGACGAGCTAGTTGAGAAATTTGCCAAGCACATAAATTAGAAAAAATTTTTTTAGTAAGTTCTATGCTTTTTTCATTCAACTTAGCAATCTCTTCATCTAAATCAATATCTAATTGAGTATCCTTGCGATTAACCGTCATTAAAGAATTGATTTTTTCTTCTAAATCAACAATTGGTTGTTCAAAATCCAAAAAATTAAGGGTCATAAATATTCCTATTAATCAAATTTTAATTCAATCTTCTTATTACTTAAGAACATTCTCAGCTCACTTAAAAGATGATTTGTAGGAATAACATACCAAGTAAAAACTAAATTTAATTTAGCACTACCTTCTTTTTTTTGATGATTATTATCATAAAGATAAACTGGGATTGTTCCTGAACAGTAAGGATTTAATATTTTATCGAGATTTTTTAATAGTTCCTTACTAGCAGTTTTTATTTCTTTTAATACAATACAAATACTTTTTAAATATTTTTCTCGTGCTTTACTAAGTTCGATTAATTTGTAAACAGACATTTTATAAAAACCATTAAAATTATCAAAACTGATCTTCCCTGTAGCAATCAATATTTTATTTTTTTCTACCAAATGGTTATATTTTTTAAACACATCTGAAAAAAGTATTATATCCAAACGTCCAGAACCATCATCCAAAGTACATATACTAATCTTATTGGAATTTTTAGTTGTCATAATTTTGATTTTTGATACTAAACCAACCACTGTTGATTTCTCTCCATTAAGATATGAAGAAACATCCTTTAAACGTAATCTAGTAATATACCGTTTGATTTCTGATAAATAAGCATTCATAGGATGCCCAGTTAAATAAAACCCTAAACTTTCATGTTCATTTTCTAATAAAATATTTTCATTCCATTTAGGTATATTGAAATATGTTTTTTTTACACGTTCAGGAGATTCAACAAATTCACCAAACATATCACCTTGTCCGATAGCCTCTGCTTTAGAATATTGATCAGCCACTTTAAATGCATCTTTTAATAAAAATATTAACTCTGCACGATGCTGACCTAAATGATCAAAAGCACCTGACATAATTAATTTCTCCATTACTCGACGATTAAGTTTTTGAGTACCAATGCGTTTACAAAAATCAAAAATATCTTTAAAATAACCATCTTTTTGACGCGATCGAACAATAGCTTCCACCAGAATTTCACCAATACCTTTAATTGCGCCTATTCCATAAAGAATTTCATTATTTTCATTAACATGAAAATTGTATAATCCAATATTAATATTAGGCGGTAAAACTTTTAACCCCATACGCCAACATTCATCAATTAAAGTAACTATTTTATCAGTATTATCCATATCTGCAGTAAGAACAGCTGCCATAAATTCAGCTGGATAATGTACTTTTAACCAAAGTGTTTGGTAAGAAACTAATGCATAAGCAGTGGAATGTGATTTATTAAAACCATAACCAGCAAATTTTTCTAATAAATTAAAAATTTTCATTCCTAATTTACTATCAATGCCATTTTTAATGATTCCTTTTTTAAAGATTAATCGTTGCTTACACATTTCTTCTGGTTTTTTTTTACTCATTGCTCGACGCAACATATCTGCTTCAGCTAAAGTATAACCAGCAAGTACCTGAGCAATTTTCATGACTTGTTCTTGATAAAGAATAATACCATATGTAGACTCTAAAATTGGTTTTAATAACTCATGTTGCCATACAACATCAGGATAAGAAATTGCTTCTCTTCCATTCTTACGATTAATAAAATTATCAACCATTCCTGATTGTAATGGGCCAGGACGAAAAAGTGCAATCAAAGCAATCATATCATTAAAAGAATCTGGACGTAATCGTTTAATTAAATCTTTCATCCCATTAGATTCTAATTGAAATACTGCTGTTGTTTCTCCTCTTTGCAACAATTTAAAACATTTTTCATCATTTAATGGAATAGCGCTTATATCGATATTCTTTGATTTTTTTTGAAATCGAAGATCATTAATCATTTTTAATGCCCACTTAATTATGGTTAATGTTCTAAGACCAAGAAAATCAAATTTTACTAAACCTACATATTCAACATCATTTTTATCAAATTGCGTAAGTGGATTTTTTCCTTCTGAATCACAATACAATGGTGTAAAATCTGTAATTTTTGTTGGTGAAATAACTACACCACCAGCATGTTTTCCAGCATTACGAGTAATACCTTCAAGTTTACAAGCAATATCTATTAATTCTTTTACTTCTTCTTCTTTATGGTAAATTTCTTGTAATTGTGGCTCCAAAACCAAGGCTTTTTTTATGGTTATACCGTGTTCAAAAGGAACTAATTTAGAAATTCGATTGACAAAACCATATGAATAACCAAGTACTCTACCTACATCTCGAATTGCTCCTTTTGCTGCCATTGTACCAAAAGTAATAATTTGTGAAACCGCTTCACGACCATAAATTTTCGCAACGTGATCAATAACTTGATCACGTTTTTCCATGCAAAAATCGATATCAAAATCTGGCATGGAAATACGCTCAAGATTTAAAAATCGTTCAAATAACAAATCAAATTTTAAAGGATCTAAATCAGTAATTTTTAATGAATATGCCACTAATGAACCAGCACCTGAACCACGACCTGGACCGACAGGGATATTATTATCTTTTGCCCACTGAATAAACTCCATTACAATAAGAAAATAACCAGGAAAACCCATTTTATTAATTACTTGTAATTCAGTGTTTAAACGTTTAATGTACTTTAATCTCTTTTTATCTCTCTTTTTTTTATCTGGATATAAAAATTGCAAACGTTTTTCAAGCCCAATTTTAGCATTTCGAATCAAAAAATCTTTGGTTTCTATATTACCTGTAGGAAATTTTGGTAAAAAATATTTTCCTAAAGGAATTATCACATTACAACGCTTAGCAATTTCAACACTGTTTTTAAGTGCTGCAGGGATATCAGAAAATAATTCAACCATTTCTTCTTCATTACGTAAATATTGCTGAGGACTATAATTTTTAGATCGTTTCGTATCAGACAATGTAATACCATTGTGAATAGCGACACGTATTTCATGTACTGAAAAATCATTACTGTACATAAAACGCACATTATTTGTAGCAACAACAGGTATACCAGTTGTTGCCGCTAAATCTACAGCTTTATACAAATAATTTTCTTCATCAGGTAATCCTGTTCTAACAAGTTCTAAATAATAATTATTATGAAAATATGTTTGATAAAACTTCAAACACTTTTCAAGAATTTTTGTATTTTTTCGCAATAAACATTTACCAACATCTCCCATGCAAGCACCAGAAAGTAATAATAATCCTTCTTTATGTGCAACTAACCATTCTCTTTTTATCGTTGGTCCAATTGCTCCATAACCTTTTTTATAAGCTTCAGAAATCAGTAATATTAAGTTATGATAACCTTTATTGTTTTTGACAAGAATTGTTAAATGTGTGATTTCATCACCTAATAATTCATTTTCTACATAAAAATCAGCTCCAATAATCGGTTTTATTCCAAAATTATGTGCTGAAATATAAAATTTTATTAATCCATATAAATTAGTGAAATCAGTTATTGCTAATGCTGGCATACCAAATTCTACCACTTTATGAATTAGAGCATCAATTTTTATTAACCCATCTATAATAGAATAATCAGTATGTACACGCAAATGTACAAAACGTGGTTCAGACATTGTCAGTAATCCCTTATAAATTATTAGATAAAAAATATATAAATTTTTATCAAAAAATATTTTACTATGAAATTTATTAAAATGAGAATTTTTTATAAAAATGATAATATCAGAAATATCAGTAAGCTAAAAAAAAATAATAACTAAAACTATTACCTTAATATTTTTAATGTGTATCTGTTATTAAAATATTTTTTTATATTTTTATAATCAAAATAAAATATTTATTTAATAAAAATTTATTTTTCACTAAGTTCTAAAACAACTTTTGCTAATTTTTCATCATCATTACTACGAATACTTTTATGTAATTCTAAAAATCTTTTTTTTAGTTTCTTAACTGTATGTAAATTAATCAATAAATTTCTAAGTGATTTAGCTAATTCTTTAGGTTGACATGCATACTGTATAAATTCTTGCACTAATCTATCTCCTGCTAATAAATTAGGTAAAGAAATGTAAGATGTTTTAATAAAAAATTTCGCTAACCAATAAGTAATTACTTTCATACGATACCCAACTACCATGGGGCATTTTGCTAACATACATTCTAATGTAGCTGTCCCTGAAGCTAATAAAGTCACATCTGCAGAAATCATAACTAATAGTGCCTGACCTTCTATAATTTCTAATGGCAATTTTATTCCAATTTTTTTATAAATAGCTTCAAATTTATCACGACATTTTTTATTAACTACAGGAACTAAAATTTTTAACTTGGGGAATTCTTGAATTAAAATTTCAGCAGCATATAAAAAATCTTTAGTTAACATTTCAACTTCAGAACAACGGCTACCAGGTAAAATAGCTAAATATTTAGCATCATTAGATATTTTTAATTGTAATCGTGCATTTTTTTTATCAGGTTTTAAAGGTATATTATTGGCCATTGTATGACCTATTAAATAACAAGGTATCTTATAATAATCATAAATTTTTTTTTCAAAAGGCAAAAAAGCAAGCACCAAATCTGTAGATTCTCCTATTTTAAAAATACGATTTTTTCGCCAAGCCCAAAAAGAAGGACTAACATAATGAATAGTTTTGATACCATTTTTTTTTAATTTTTTTTCAAGAAAAATATTAAAATCCGGTGAATCGATACCAATAAAAATATCTGGTTGTAATTTTAAAAAACGTTTAATTAAGTCGGATCGAATCTTTAATAATCTTGGTAATCTTCCAAAAATCTCAACAATTCCCATAACAGAAAGTTCTTCAATTTCATACCATGATTGACAACCTTCTCTCTTCATTAATGGACCTGCAATTCCAATAAAACGTATATGAGGTATTTGTTCTTTTAGTGTACGAATAAGAGATGCACCAAGAATATCTCCTGATATTTCTCCTGCAACAAGACCAATAGTTAAAGGTTTTGATTTAATTGAAAAATGATGATTATTCGTCATAAAATTCTCCTATTAAAGTATTTATTAACGAATAATTCCACGATTTGACTGTGCAGAATACTCTAAAAAATCATTTAATATTTTTATATATTGATTTCCTGTTCCTAACTCTAATAATATCTCACGAGCTTCATCCAATGATTTACCACAACGATAAAGAATTTTATATGCATATTTAATGGTATGTAATGATTCTTTATCAAAACCACGGCGTTTTAAACCTTTAATGTTAACACCATAAGGAGTGGCATGATTACCTTGCGCAATAACATAAGGTGGAACATCTTTTGAAACTCCTGAACAACCGCCAACCATTACATGAGTACCAATTTTACAAAATTGATGTACTGCACTCATACCACCAATAATAGCATAATCATCTAATTTTACATGCCCACCCAGAGTACCATTATTTGCAATAATACAATAATTTCCCAATAAACAATCATGAGCAATATGAGTATTTATCATTAACAAATTGTCATTACCTATTTTAGTTAAACCACCACCTTGCACAGTACCGCGATGAATAGTCGAACTTTCTCTAATACAATTACGATCACCAATTTCCACACGAGTTTTTTCACCATTATACTTCAAATCTTGATTTACTTCTCCTATAGTAACAAACTGAAAAATTTGATTATTACAACCAATTTTTGTACTACCATTTATAATTACGTGAGATTTTAGTTTAGTATTTGAACCAATTGCAACTTGAGGTCCAATATAACAAAACGGACCGATATAAACATTTTCACCGATAATTGCACCTTCTTCAACAATAGAAGAAGTATGAATAACCGCTGTTTTATCAATAGTATCAGTCCTCATTTTATACTTCCTGACTTCTGGCACACATCATGGTTGCTTGACAAACAACTTTTTTATCTACTTTTGCTATACCATTAAAACGCGTTAATCCACGCTTGGTTTTTACAAACGTTACATCAAAAATCATTTGATCGCCAGGTTGCACTGGATATTTAAATCTTGCTTCATCAATACCGGCAAAATAATAAAGTTCGCCAGGTTTTAATTTTCCAACACTCTTAAAAGCTAAAATACCGGCAGCTTGTGCCATTGCTTCAAGAATTAATACTCCTGGAAATATTGGCTTACCGGGGAAATGGCCTTGAAAAAAAGGTTCATTAAAAGATACACTTTTTACCGCACGTAAAAATTTACCTTTTTCAAAATCTAAAACGCGATCTACCAATAAAAAAGGATAACGATGAGGCAATAAACCTAAAATTTCTTCTATATCCAGAGTATGTTGATAACTCATAGAAAAGACTCTTCTTTTTTATATTTTTAATATTATATAAATAAATATAAACTCTGTTTAAACACTAAATTATTTTGTTCTACAAAGCGTAATTAACAAATTAAAAGAGATAGATTCAATCATTTTTTATTTAAAAATTTACGTTCTAAAATCTTAAATCTTTTAACTATTGAATGAATATTCATAATTAAAACCGCTGTTTTTCGCCAAATCTTATTAGGCTGTAATGGGATACCAGAAGAATATATCCCAGGTTTATCAATTGGACGTATAACCATCCCCATACCAGTAATAGTTACTTTATCACAAATTTCTATATGTCCATTAATAACACTACCACCACCAATCATACAACATTTACCTACTTTTAAACTCCCTGCCATAATAACCCCACCGGCAATAGCTGTATGATCACCAATGATAACATTGTGAGCAATCTGACATTGGTTATCAATAATAACCCCATTTCCAATAATTGTATCATCTAATGCACCACGATCAATTGTAGTACTAGCTCCAATTTCGACGTTATTACCAATAACAACTCCACCTAATTGAGGAATTTTTATCCACTTTACATCTTTATGCGCATAACCAAAACCATCTGATCCAATCACTGCACTTGATTGAATTAAACATTTTTCTCCTATTTGAACATTATGATATACAGAAACATTCGCCCATAAACTGGTAAAATTTCCAATATTAACATTTTTACCAATAAAACAATTTGCACCGATAATAACATGATTACCTAATATTACACCTGATTCGATAACTGTATTGGCACCAATAGCAACATTTTTACCAAATATAACATTTTGATCAACAACAGAAGAAGGATGGACATTATGAGCAGGTTTAGGAGTATTATCTAAATATTGAGCTAATAGAGCATAAGCAAGATAAGGATCTTCGACAACTAATGCTGCTATTTTAGCACTTGATAAATAATCTTTTTTTAAAACTACAGCAGAAGCTTGACATTTTTTTAACTTCTTAAGATAACGGCTATTTGATAAAAAAGTAATTTGTCCTTTTTTTGCAAAATTTATAGATGCAATGCCTGTAATAATAATATCACCATCACCATATAGCTGTGCGTCCAATTGCTGAGCTAAATCAGCTAATCGAATAGAACACATCTATTACGTTACCTTTTTAATAACTAAATCGGTAATATTTTTTAGATTGAAACCCTCTCTTAAATATATAACTTCATTAATATCAAACACAACATCATACTTTTCATTTTCAGCCACTATTTTAGTTGCCATTTTTATACTTTTTAATATTTTTGTATGTTCCTCTTGTCGACGACGTTGATTATTTCTTTCAAATTGTTCCGCTTTTTTAAGAAAATCAGTACGCTTCACTTCAAATTTTTTAAGATCCTCTTCATTCGGTTTTATGGCACTTTTTTGTAATTGTTCTACCTGAGACTGCAAATCTTTTTCCATATGTTGCAACTCATTTGCTGATCCCTGAAACTCTCTTTCAAGTTGTTTTGAAATAGCCTTATTTGTTGCTATTTTTTGAAAAATTTTATCAAAATTAATTACAGCAACTTTTTCAGCATAAACACTACTGGATATAAATAAGATTGTACTTAAAATTATTATATTAAAATATTTATTCACACTACACTCTCCTTGATTTTTAAGTTTTTAGAAATTATAAAAAGCACATAAATTGCATATATATTTACCATGTTCTACCAATATTAAACTGAAATTCTTCATATTTATCACCTTTATAATATTTTAATGGCTTAGCATAAGAAAAAGTTAATGGTCCAAGCGGTGATATCCATTGTAATGCAATCCCTGTTGAAACACGAATATTTGAGGATTTACCATAATCAGGCATGTCTACTTTCCAACTGACTTCTGTATTTCGCCAATGAGAATCCCAAACAGTACCAGCATCCACAAAAAAAGATGTTCTAATTAAGTTTAAATTTTTCTCATCAACAAATGGTGATGGCATAATTAACTCTAATGAAGCTGTTGCTATTGCATTTCCACCAACAGCATCTGTTGATGGATTACCAGATTTAGGAATTGTTTGACCAGTTAATGGATTTTTTTCAAGATAAATAGCTTTGGGGCCAATATTATTTGGACGAAAACCTCTTACTGTACCTAAACCTCCAGCATAAAAATTTTCATAAAAAGGCAATTCTTTACCATTAATATCATTGCCATAACCAAATTGTGTTCTACCTAATAATATCCATTTAGCATCTTCATCTAATGGATAATACTGAGATGTATCAAATTTAATTTTATAATATTGATTATCTGAACCTGGAATTGTAATTTTACTATTCAAAGAGATTTTTTTTCCTGATGTTGGGAAAAATCCACGATCTAGATTATTATAAGTCCATCCTAAATCAATGCTAAAATCATTAACATCATAACACGCTTTATCATTAAAATTTATTATTTTACCCATACTTGCGAAATAACGCCACATACTCGCTTGAGGTTTCATATCAGATAACAAATTGTGAACAAAACCGGCACCAATACGAAAAATATTATTTTCATTAAAAGGAAAACTTAAAGTGTTATCAACACCATAAATTTTATCATTGTAATCTGATAAAAAAGCATCTTTTGCGCTAAAATTATTATAAAATATTCTTCCACTTAAACTAATACCATTAATGTTAAAATAAGGATCTGTTAATGATAATTCGCCATAAGTCGAATAATCATTTTTTTTAGCACTCATACTAACTGAGTTTCCTGTACCTAACCAATTTTCTTCTTGAAGACCTATTTGAAAACTTATACCGCTTTCACTTCCGAAACCAATACCAAAATTCATTGCACCGGTATTACGTTCCTTTACTTTATAGATTATATCAATTTGATCAGGTATATTTTGTACATGTTGTATCTCAACATCAACTTTTTCGAAAAAACCAGTACGTTTTAATCGGTTTTGACCTGCAATAACTAAATCATTACCTAACCAAGCTCTTTCCATTTGACGCATTTCACGACGCAAAACAGAATCTTTACTAATATGATTTCCAATAAAATTAATCTGACGAACATAAAAACGATGTCCAGAATCAATATTAATATTTACTTTAAGTGTTTTGTTCTTAATATTAGTTTTTAGCTCAGTAGTAACATTTGGATATGCATACCCATAATCCCCAAGAAGATTTTTAATTTTTTGTTCTATTTTTCTGATTCTATTGGCATTATAAATTTCGTTATTTTTAATTGTTATTAATTTATTAATTTCATTATAATATTCTGTTTTATCAACATTTAATTCTATATTTGATATAATATATTTATCTCCTTCTGTTATATTTATAGTAATATAAATATTTTCTTTATCAGGTGTTAAACTGATATTAGTTGAATTAATAGTAAATTTTGCATAACCTTGACTAAGATAAAAACTACGTAATGATTCTAAATCATGCAAGAATTTTTCTTTTTGATATGTTCTATCTGAAATAATATTCCAGTAAAAAAAATTATCTTTTAATTGAAAATGTTTAATCAAATCATTCTTGCTAAATACTTTATTACCAACAATATTAATATGCTGAATTTTAGCTGAAACTCCTTCAGAAAAAAATAATTTTAAATGTACTTGATTATTTGGTAACTTTAAAATAAAGGGTTCTATTCTTATATTATATTTACCTATACCATAATAGAAATCCATGAGCATATTAATAATATTATCCAATTTTTTTAGATTCATCACTTCCCCGATTCGAATATTGACAGAGTCAAGATTGCTCTTAAGAACATTAGTCTTAACAGATTGATTACCAGAAAATGTAATATTTGCAATAATTGGTCTTTCTTTTAAACGAATAATAAGAGAATCTTTATTACGGAAAATTTTGATATCCTCAAAATTTCCAGTTGAAAACAAATCTCGAATAGCAAGGCTAATATGATTATTGTTGATTTTATCTCCTACTTGAATTGGCATATTTAATAATACAGTAGAAACTGCAATACGTTTCAGACCTTGAAAATACATATTTTTTACAAACCAATCTGAACTATACGTATAAAAACTAAATAATAACAGCAATGTTATAAGTAACTTTTTTATAGTCATTATTCTTATAAATATTCCTAACTAATTACGTTTTATTACAGACGAGAAAAATCATTGAAAAGTGAAATTCCCATTAATAATATCAATAAAATAGTACCAATACGATAACTCAAATCTTGTATACCTTCAGATACTGGCTTTCCTTTTATTTTTTCAATAATCAAAAAAAGTAAATGTCCACCATCTAATACAGGTAAAGGACACAAATTAATAACACCTAAATTAATACTAATTAATGCAATAAACATAAGATAATATACTAATCCAGACTCAGCAGAAAAACCTGCCCCTTTTGCAATAGAAATAGGTCCACTAAGATTAGAGAGTTTAATATCACCAGTAAACAACTTACCGATCATATTGACTGTTATTTTCATTAATTGCCAAGTATTATGAATTGCATGATACAGTGCATAAAATAAACCATATTGTTGAACGATTTTATAATCATTTAGAAGTGGAATGAATGATAATTCAAATCCAGCAAATCCAATATTTTGTTTTTTTATTATTTCTTTAACTTTTGGTGTCAAAGTTAATTCTCTATATTTACCTTCCCTTTCAATAGTCAATAATAAAGGAATATTAGGACTTTTTTGAATAAAGTAAACTAAAGGGTGCCATACATCTAATACTTGTTCATTTACTTTTATTATTTTATCACCTATTTTTAAACCAGATAACTCTGCTGCTGATCCAGGTTGGATATTACGAATAATAGGATCGTGTCTGGCACTAACAGGCATCATACCTAAAGATAAAACAGGATCTTCTTTTTCTGGATCAAAATTCCAATTTTGTAAATTAATAACTTTTTTTATAGGATTTACGTAACCAATGGGTAAAACCTTAATATTTAGTTTTTTCTGTCCAATTTTACTAATCAAAGCAATGCGAACAGCATTCCAATCAGGAGTTTCCATATCATCAATAGATTTTATCTCCATACCAGCTGAAATATTGGCTTTTTCAGCAATAGAATTTGATTGAATATCTGAAATAACAGGGCGAACAGAAGGTATACCAATCATATAAACTAACCAATATGCAAATATTGCCAATAAAAAATTAGCCAATGGACCAGCACTTACAACAGCAAAACGCTCCATTACAGTTTTATCATTAAACGTTGCATGCATATCATTTTTATGTTCTACAGCAGGAATGTCTTTATCTAACATTTTAACATAACCACCTAATGGTATCATAGCAACAACAAATTCTGTACCATGACGATCCACTCTACGCCATATTGTTTTTCCAAAACCAATTGAAAAACGTTCAATATAAATTCCATAAAACCTAGCTACGAAAAAATGTCCTAATTCATGCACAATAATCAGTACACCTAACGCAATAACAAATGCAAAAAAAGTAAAAAAAAATCCCATAATATTTATAACCTTATAAAACAAAATAACATTAATCCTGAAAAAATAGTTATAGCAGATATTAAACTATCTATTCTATCTAATACTCCACCATGTCCTGGAATCAAATTACTAGTATTTTTAATTCCAGATTGCCGCTTAAACATACTTTCTGTTAAATCACCCAAAATAGCACTAAAAATAATAATACAATTAATTAATAAATTTCTTGATATTAATAAATTAGGAAAATAGAAATCAAATAAATATCCAATAAATCCTGCTGTAACTATACCACCAAGCATGCCTTCAACAGTTTTTGCAGGTGAAATTTTTTCTGCTAATTTATATTTTCCGAGAAAAGATCCAAAAAAATAACCACCAATATCTGTGCTGCAAACTAAAAAAATAATGTACAATATTAACCAAGATCCTACAAAAGGATCAATTGTATAATTAACACTACGTATTAATAAGCTTCCAGAATAAAAAGGTAACATGCTAAAAATACAAAATAATATTTTTAATATTAAAGACTGAGACCAAATTCGAGCAGAAAAAGGAAAAGTTATCAGCAATATTGTTGCCAGTATCCACCAAATTAATCCAATAAATGAAATATAAATAATTAAAGGTTCTTTTGTTAATTCAGTTAAATCTTGAAATGATAATTGCAATCCCAATAAAATTATACAAAATAAAATAGAAAATATAATTCGTTTAACTGGTTTTATCCAACCAAAAAATTGGCACCATTCCCAAACAGTGAGTGAAATCACAAAAATCAGAACATAACCAAATAAATCAAGAGGTAATAAAAAAATACAATAAATTACCAATGGGATCAGTATAATAGCACTAATAATACGAGTATTTAAATTTAACAAAATAAGTCTCTATTTTTATGAATTAATATTATCATTCGTAGTTTTACCAAATCGTCGTTCACGATTGCTAAAAGCTTTAATTGCACTTCTAAAGGCTATTTCATCAAAATCAGGCCACAATATATCAGTAAAATAAAATTCAGCATAAGCAATCTGCCATAAAAGAAAATTACTAATACGATATTCTTTTCCAGTTCTAATAACTAAATCAACCATTGGTTGATCATGTAAACTAATACATTTATTTACCATTTCTTCATTAATATTTTCTGGTAATAACGTACCTTTTTTTATTTTTTTAGCAATTACACGCATTCCATGTGTGATATCCCAACGGCCACCGTAATTTACTGCAATATTTAGTTGTAAACCAGTATTTTTTGATGTTACAGAAATTGCATTTTTAATAAGTTTTTTTAATTTGATCTGAAATTTGCTTATATCACCAATAATAGTTAATTTGATATTGTGTATATTTAAATTTTGAATTCCATTACCCAAATATCTGGTAAACAGTTCCATTAAAGCACTTACTTCAGTTTCTGGTCGATTCCAATTTTCACTACTAAATGCATAAAGTGTTAAAGATTGAATTTGATTTTCAAGTGCAAATTTAATGGCTTTTTTTACTGCTTCTGTGCCTGCAATATGCCCTTTTATTCTTAATTTTCCATGTTTTTTTGCCCACCGGCCATTACCATCCATAATAATAGCAACATGCTTAGGTATTCGATAGTATAAATTATTCTCATACGTAAATTTCATAAAAAAGAATTCCTGCTCATAAATTAATAGAAATATTACATTTAATTTTTATGAATAATAAAAACAAGATTACTAAAAATTAAGAAAAAATATGTTTATTGATAAATGTAAAAAATATTTTATTTAAAATATTAATTGCATTTAAAAATAAAAACACACTGCATTTATACATTTTGCTAAAGAATAACAACATTAAGTATTAAACTATAAATTAAATTTAAATAAAAAATGTTTATCATGTCAAAAATTAAATATTAATTAACATCATTAAATATAATTTTTATTATATTTTATAAGATTAGATAAAATATCATATATTGTATTTTTTATATTTTTTTAGTTTTTATTTTTAATAATAACATTTATTTAAAATGATAATAATTAATTATTTGACTATGTGCAATTTATATTATTTTAAAATATATTTTATTGATTGATTTTTAAAAAATATATTTTATGCATAAAGATTTTATATAATCTTTTAATTTTTAAAAAATTAACAAACACTCAAAATAATCTATATTTTTTAAAAAGTATAAATTTTACATAATACTTAAAACAATTCTTAATAAAATCTATAATCTATTATGAATTTTTATTGTTTTATTTCCTATAAAATATAGGAATATTATAAATATAAAAATTTTTATTTTTAAAATATATTGATGTATTTATTAAAAATAAATTTCTATTTTAAATTTTATTATAAAATATTACTAATATTTTTATATCTAAAAAATTTTATACTTATAAGAAATATAAAACATTAGAAAATATAACCTATTATTTTATAATTCATGAAATTAATTAATAATTCCTATTTTTAAAAATTCTCATATTTTAAATCTATTTTTATATAAAAATTAATAGTTTCAAAATTTTGAATAGATATTTACAAAACTTATTAATATTAAAACTTTTCATTTTTATTTATATTTTTAAAAATTATAAAACTATATTTTATAATATGTAAAAAATAACAGAAATTATCTAAATCTTTATTTTTAAGCTTTATTGTTTGAATTTTTAAAATAAAAAATTATTGACAATAATCATAAATAGAACATTTAATTAATATTTAATATTTTATTATAAAAAATATTTTCTTTTTTATATAAAAATACTAAAATTTAAAAAAAATAAAACACAGTAATATTTTTACTAAAATCATAATATATAAAATATTTCTAAAAATTATCTTACAATTGTTTTATCAAACAATAATATTGTTATCATTATTCAGATCATTGTAAATTGAATATCAATATAAATTATAATGACATATAATTATCATAATTATGATGAAAATATTTTTTAAAAAATAATACATTATTTTTAAAATTTTTATATAAAATACGGTATCTTATTTTTATAAAAAAAATAATAAACGTAATATTTTTTTTATGCTTAAAAAACAAAAGTTAAATAAACATAAGATATTAATTACTTAATTGTTTAATTTTTATTTAAAACAACATTTTATCAAATAAAGAAAAAATACTAATTTATCTAAATAATACACTAAATATTAATAAAATACAATTTTACGTAATTATATAATATAGTTTTGATAAACAAATATTTTTTTAATTTGATAAAATTTTTACATACTCATAAGTTATTTTTCGCACTTCTTTGTCAATTTCTAACACTGCATCAATGGTATCAGGTTCAGCAAAATTTAATTTTTCTAATATATTTAAATTAACTTTAGCAATATCAGTAAATTGAAGATTACCCGACAAATATGCAGCGACAGAAATTTCATTCGCAGCATTTAAAACAGTAGTAGCTGCTTGTCCATGACAACAGGCATCAATTGCTAATTTTAAACATGGATAACGTTCATAATCTGGAGAAATAAAAGTAAGTGAAGATATTTTTTTAAAATCAATAGATTTTGCACCTGAATAAATACGATCAGGATAACCCATGCTATAAGCAATAGGTATTCTCATATCTGGAATACCTAATTGTGCAATCACACTCCCGTCTTGATAAGATACCATAGAATGAATAATAGATTGTGGGTGAATAATAACTTCAATTTCTTCATTAGAAGTATTAAAAAAATACCGTACTGCAATATATTCAAAACCTTTATTCATCATAGTAGCCGAATCAACTGAAATCTTAGATCCCATAGACCAATTAGGATGATTACAAGCTTTATCAGGAGTCATATTCGGAAGACATGAAATAGGAATTGCAAAAAAAGGACCACCAGATCCTGTTAATATTATTTTATCAATACCTTGTTGTTTTAAATTAGAAAAACCTAAATTGCATTGAACTTCTATTGGTAAACTTTGAAATATTGCATTGTGTTCACTATCGATAGGAATGACGTGAGCACCATATTTTTTAATAGCATTAAAAAAAAGTTTTCCACTAGTAATTAATGATTCTTTATTAGCTAATAAAATTCTTTTGCCTTGACGAATAGCAGATAAAGTTGGTAATAATCCTGCTATTCCTGTAATCGCAGACATAACTTGATCTACATTATTAAGTCCAGCTACTTCACAAATTCCCTTTTCTCCTGATAACACTTCAGTTTTTGATCCTTGATTATGTAATATTGTTTTTAACTGATTTGCCGATGTTTGATCTGACATCGCAGCATATAATGGTTTAAATTCCATACATTGCTGTACCATGATACTAACATTTTTATTTGCAACTAATCCAATTACCTGAAATGTTTCTTGATTTTCTTTAACTACCGACAATGTTGTTTTACCAATTGAACCAGTGGAACCTAAAATGGTTAATTTTATCATTTTATAATATATGCTCTACTATATTTTTAAAAAATATGCACTTTATTATTTATTTAGAGTAAACTAAAAAATTTTATTTTAAATATAAAATAGAATTTTTATAAAAAATTTACAGTAAATATTTGCATAAATTATTTTTAAATTATTTTTAGATTAATAATTAGAATTTTATTAATTCATCTTCTTTTATCTTCAATTCTTCATCAATTTTTTTTATAAAACTATCAGTTAATTTTTGAATATCATTTTGAGCAAAACGTTCATCATCTTGACTAATTTTTTTATATTTAAGTAAAGACTTAATTTTATCATTAGCTTCACGTCTTATATTGCGAACAGAAACTCTGGCAAATTCAGCAGAATTACGTACAATTTTTATAAAATTTTTACGCCTTTCTTGTGTTAATGGCAATAAAGGAACACGAATTATTGTTCCTTTTGAGCAAGGATTTAAACCAAGATCTGATTCGATAATAGCTTTTTCAACCGATTGAACTAATGTAGGTTCAAAAACAGTAACTGCTAATGTACGTGCATCTTCGGCAATAACATTTGCCAATTGTTTTAATGGAGTACTGGTTCCGTAATATTTTACAAAAATACCGTCTAATAAGACTGGAGATGCACGCCCAGTACGAACTTTATTCATTTGTATTTTTAACACTTCAATATTTTTTTGCATACGTGCTTTAGTATCTTGTTTTATTTTATTAATCACATATAAATCCTTTAAAGAAATCATGATTATTGAGTTTACCAAAAGAAAATCAATATAATTTTTTATATAAATAAATGATAACCGATAAATCTATTAAAATTATATTTTTAAACTAATTATTAGTAATCAAAGTACCTTCATTTCCACCAACTACAATACGAGACAAAATATCAGGTTTATTAACATTAAAAATCCGAATCGGCAAATTGTGATCTCTTGCTAAAGTAAATGCAGCTAAATCCATAACTTTTAATTCACGCTCTAAAACATCTTGATAGGTTAATTTATGATAAAGTACTGCATTTAAACTTTTTGACGGATCTGATGAATAAATACCGTCTACTTTAGTAGCTTTTAAAACAATATCAGCTTCGATTTCTATACCTCGTAAACATGCCGCTGAATCTGTTGTAAAAAAAGGGTTTCCTGTTCCTGCTGCAAAAATAACAACTTTACCATTAAGAAGTAAACTAATAGCTTCTAAGCAACTATAATTACTGCAAACACCATTTAATGGTATTGCAGACATCAATTCGGCATTGATAGATACACGTTTCAAAGCATCACGCATAGCTAATCCATTCATTACTGTAGCTAACATACCCATATGATCACCAACAACACGATTCATTCCAGCCTTTGCTAAACCTTCACCTCTAAATAAATTACCACCACCAATAACAACACCAACCTGTATACTTAATTGTACTAATTTTTTAATTTCATTTGCCATGCGATCTAACACTTTAGTGTCAATACCAAAATTTTTGGAACCCTGCAAAGCTTCACCACTAATCTTCAGCAAAATACGTTGATATACTGTTTTTTTACTGGTAAACATCTTTTTTATCCTAAAATAGATAAATAATAAAAATATTTTTTTAAAAATAAAAAATACTTGTTATGTATACATGTAACTTTTAAAAATCTAAAAAATACTATTAGTAAATATTACAATATTTACTAAATTATATATGAATTATTATATATTTTATAGTATTTCTTAAAAAAGAAGTATTTGCATACAATTTACCATAACTATCAAGTAAGACAAAAATTTTATTCGTTTTTTAAATAATTTCACTTTCACCAAGTTCAATACGTGTAAAATTAAGAACATTTATTTTTTTTTCTTTTAAGAAAGTACCAACAGTTTTACTGGGTTCTATAACAAATTGTTGTCCAGTTAAAGAAATTCCTTCAAGAAATTTTTTTATACGTCCTTTTACTATTTTTTCTACAATATTAAAAGGTTTACCAGATTTCATTGCTATAGCTAATTGAATTTCTCTTTCATGAGAAATAATATCTGTGGGGACATCTAGTGGATTAAGATACTCTGGTTTGCTTGCTGCAATATGTATTGCAATATGTTTAAGAATTTCTTCATCTGCATTTTTAGCAGCAGATACAAGAACACCAATACGAAAACCATGCAAATAAGATCCTATTTTTTCACCTTGAAGAATTTTAATGCGATTAATTTTAATATTTTCACCAATCTTATTAATGATTTCTTCAAGTCGGTCTTGAAATTTTATTCTTAATTCATTAATATCAAAAACATTATTTTTTATAACAAATGTTAATATTTGATTTGAAAATTCAAAAAAAATTGAAGACTTAGCTACAAAATCTGTCTCGCAATTCAATTCCAACAAAGCAGCAATTTTTTTATCCATAGAAACTTTTAACATTATAATACCTTCAGTAGCAATACGATTTGCTTTTTTTGCTGCTTTTGCTTTACCTGCTTTACGCATATTATCAATAGCTATATTTATATTACCATTAGCTTTTACCAATGCTTTTTTACAATCCATCATGCCAACACCAGTACGTCGACGCAACTCTTTTACTAAAAGAGCAGTAATTTGTTCGGACATATAATTTATTCCTAAAACTATTTAATATACTATTTTATAGTAAAATATATTTTTTTTTATTAAATACTACTTTTAACTAAAAACATTTTTTTATCATAAATATTTATCCATTTTTTTCTAATTGAACAATTTGATTTTTAAATTTATCTTCTTGAATAGCTTTCACTACAGAATTTAAATAAAGTTTAATGGCACGAATTGCATCATCATTACCAGGAATAACATAATTAACACCATCTGGATGAGAATTTGTATCAACAATTGCAAATACAGAGATTCCAAGATTATTTGCTTCTTTTATAGCAATATTCTCATGTTGCGCATCAATAACAAATAAAGCATCAGGCAAACCACCCATTTCTTTAATACCACCTAAACTTTTTTCTAATTTATTAAGTTCACGAGTACGAATCAAAGCTTCTTTTTTTGTTAATTTCTCAAAGGTACCATCCTGAGATTGTATTTCTAAATCTTTTAAACGTTTAATAGATTGGCGAACAGTTTTCCAATTAGTTAACATACCACCTAACCACCGATGATTAACAAAATATTGTTCGCAATTATTTGCTGCCTCTTTTACAGATTCACTGGCTGCACGTTTAGTACCTACAAATAAAATCTTACCTTTTCGTGAAGCAATTTTACTTAATTCAAGTAATGCTTCATGAAACATTGGCACAGTTTTTTCTAAATTAATAATATGCACTTTGTTAAGTGTACCAAAGATATATTTTTTCATCTTTGGGTTCCAATAACGAGTTTGATGACCAAAATGCACACCTGCTTGAATCATATCAGTCATGGAAACAGTAACCATTTAAACCTCTATAATTTTAGTAAAATGGCGCAATATTTTTATAACATCTATTTATTAACTTATTAGTTATAAATTTTTTTATTATAGAAAAATTACGGAAAATATATTTTGATTATCTATATTTTTTTTAAAATATAAGTATATAAAACATAAGTATTACATTCATTTATATATTTAAAAATACAAAAAACTACTTTTAGTATATCATAAAATAACACAAAAACTATATACTCGTGTTCTGAACATCTACAATATTAATTATATCAAATGAATATGAACGAAATGTATTTAATTTTTTTTATAAAATGATTGCTTTTAAAAAAAATAGCATTATATCTTAAATTTAATATTTTATAAAAAAAATTATTTTTTTATATATTACAAACTAATTGCAACTTCTTTACATGATTATTAATTTTGATTATATACAAAATACCAAAAAATAAGTTGATTAAAAATATATTATTACTTCAATTAATAAAGCAGGTAAAAATTTATGACTATTTCAATAAAAACTGAAAAAAATATTCAAAAAATGCGTCTTGCCGGACACTTAGCAGCAAAAGTGTTACAAATGATTGAACCTTATATCAAACCAGGGATTTCTACTGGTGAACTTGATCGTATTTGCCATTCATATATTGTTGACAAACAAAATGCTATTCCAGGATGTTTAAACTACAATGGTTTTCCTAAATCTATTTGTACTTCTGTTAATGATGTGGTTTGTCATGGTATTCCTAACGATAAAAAAATTTTACAAGCAAACGATATCATTAACATTGATATCACTGTTATTAAAAATGGATTTTATGGTGATACTTCTAAAATGTTTTTTGTTGGAAAACCAAATATACAAAGTAAACAATTATGCAAAATAACTCAAGAAAGTCTATATCTTGCATTAAAAATAATTAAGCCAGGTGTTCCTTTAAGGAAAATAGGACATACAATTCAAAAATTTGTTCAAAAACATCACTTTTCTGTAGTACGTGAATATTGTGGGCACGGTATTGGCCAATTTTTTCACGAAGAACCTCAAGTCTTACATTATGATGCTGATGACGGTGGAATTCTATTAAAAAAAGGAATGACTTTTACTATCGAACCAATGATAAATATTGGAAGCCATCAAACTAGAATAATGAAAGATGGTTGGACAGTTAAAACAAAAGACAAAAGTTGGTCAGCACAATATGAACATACTGTAGCTGTTAATGAAAAAGGATGTGAAATTTTAACATTAAGAGAAGAAGAAAAACCATTTATTTCAACTATATTAGTAAACACATAATTTTAAAATTATTTACCTAAAATAATTAATGGTACGTTTTTGATAAAATCAATAATTTATTCATAATAAATAAACTTTTTATTTATGATAAATAATATTGATTCATGGAAGACACATACATATTATTTATTTAAATTATAATTTAATTATAGTAAAAATATTGTGATTAAAAATTATTATAAATTTTGTTATATCACTTAGATTTTAAATATAAAATTAATAATAATGTATGTGTTTTTTTTAAAATAAAAACTAATTTATTGTAAAATTTTTAAAATTTATTTTAAATGACATGCTATTAATATAAATTATTGATTTTATTTTTATAAAAGTTTTTAAAAAATCCTAAAATACAGATCACTTTATATTAATAAATAAAATTTTATATGTTATTTTTCATAAGATTTTTATATTGATTTATAAAAATTATAAATTTATATTATCAAATAAAATATTCAAAAATACCTAATATACTATCAAATAAATTTTAAAAATATTAGTATTAAGCTTTATTTTAAAAAAATAATTCTTAAGTTTTATAATTCATAGCTGATCAATTATATCAAAAAAAATAATTTTATATTAATATCTAATTTACATCCTATAAAAATTTTAATTTGATCATAAATTATTAACCAAAATTTATTAATTGTTACAAACAAATATTAAAATATAATAATATTTTCTAAAATGAAAATTGATATTTTGAAAAAAATAACTTAAAAAATTTAGTAAAAAAAAATAATAATACATTTTAAAAAAATAAAAAATAATTAATAATTATTATTATTTATATAAATAAAGAAATACAAAAATTTATTTAAAATGTACAGGTAAAATAATTTATGCAAACAAATAAAAATATTATTGAATGTGCTTTTGAATATCGAACTGAAATTACACCTTTTAATAATGATATAAAGTTAAAAAATGCAATTAATCAAGTAATTAATCAACTAAATATAGGAAAATTAAGAGTTGCTAATAAAGTTAATGGAGAATGGATAACCCATCAGTGGATTAAAAAAGCATTATTACTTTATTTTTGCATTAATGAAAATAAATTTATACTAGGCTCTGAAAGCCATTTTTTTGATAAAATAGAAATGAAATTTTCAGACTATAACTATACTAAGTTCCAAACAGAAAAATTGCGAGTAGTTCCGCCTGCTACTGCAAGAAAAGGTGCATTTATAGCTAAAAATACTATTTTAATGCCGTCATATGTTAATATTGGAGCTTATATTGATGAAGGAACTATGGTAGATACATGGTCTACTGTCGGTTCTTGTGCTCAAATTGGTAAAAATGTTCACTTATCAGGTGGTGTTGGCATTGGGGGTGTTCTAGAACCTTTACAAGCACATCCAACAATTATTGAAGATAATTGTTTTATTGGCGCTCGTTCCGAAATTGTTGAAGGCGTAATTATTGAAGAAGGTTCAGTTATATCTATGGGTGTTTACATTGGTCAAAGCACAAAAATATATGATAGAGAAAAAAATAAAATATATTATGGACGTGTTCCTGCCGGTTCAGTAGTTGTATCAGGCAATCTACCATCAAAAAATAAAAAATATAGTTTATATTGTGCAGTTATCATAAAAAAAATTGATGAAAAAACAAGAAAAAAAACAAAAATTAATGAATTAGTTAGAAATATTAAATAGTATTTAAATTTAAGATACAACATATTATTGATTTTTGATTTAAAAAATTACATAATTAAAATATATATTTCTTTTAATTATCTTATATACAAATTAAATATAAATCATTAATAATATTATAGATATAATAAAATAATATTTTAAAATATAATACTGCAATATACATTTATATAAATTTTTCATTTATTTTTGATATTTATCACAATAAATAGAATTTTTCAAGAAAATGTTTAATCTATGTAATATATAAAAATAATTAAATTTAGTATAACAAATATTATTCTCTCAATAAGATATTAATATTGTCTAAATAATTTAAAGATTGTTTTTCTGTAAATTTAAAAAATATTTTTTACAACATATACTATTTCCATTAAACTATTCATAAATGTATCGAATCAATTTTATCGTATTTAGATAATTGATATATTAATGAAAGAAACTTAATAATTATTGATCAAAAAATAAAAAAATTCATTCATAATATTTTGTTACTTTTAATAATTTTATTAACTGCCTATATTTTCTATAAAAAGTAAAAATTATATATTTTTCTGCATAAAAATAACATATTTTTCAAAATGTTAATAAATCTTAAACAAAATTATAATATAATTATTTTTATAAATTTAAAAATGTTTAACATATTAAATATAACAAAATTAAAAATTTAAATTTTTAATGATAAAAAAATTTTAACAAAATCAATAATTAGTCTTCAATATTGCGAAAGTATTTTTTAAATAAAAAATTATAAAAATAATATATTAGATTAATGATTATTATATTTATTAAAATAATTAAAAGAAATTTTATCTTTTTTACTACAAATACCAATATAACTATAAATACCAATATAATTAATAATAACTATTCATTTAATTAAAATATTTACAATCAAAACTTTAAGAAATAATTTAATAATCAATTTTAATAAAAAAATAAAATTTTTAAATAAAAAATAATCATTATTAATATTTTTATAAAATAGAAAAATCATATATTTACTTTAAAGTTTATGACTTTTACTTTTCAATAGAAGCAAAATTTTTTATTTTAATATTGCTAAAATAAGATTTAATACCTAAAAAAATTGATTCAGCTATTTGTTGTTGAAATTTTGCTGTTTTTAATTTCTTTTCTTCTTCTAAATTACTAATAAACGCAGTTTCAACAAGAACAGAAGGAATTTCTGGGGCTTTTAATACTATAAAACCTGCTTGATCAACAATATTTTTATGCAATTGATTTACATGAGCTATTCTATGAAGAATCTCTCTACCAATTTTTAAACTATCATTAATAGTAGCTGTTTGAACTAAATCAAAAATAGTATGATCTAAATATTTATCACCACTTTTACTAATACCACCACCAATGAAATCTACTTGATTTTGTATTTCAGCCAAATAACGTGCCGTATGACTGCTTGTTATAGCTTTTGTAGAGAATGCAAAAACAGAAGATCCTTTGGCTTTACGATTAATCACAGCATCAGCATGAATAGATACAAACAAATCTGATTGCATTTTTTGAGCTTTAGCAACTCTTATTTTTAAAGGAATAAATACATCTTCATTACGTGTCATATAAACTTTCATGTTAGGTTCAGTATTAATTAACATTTTTAAACGTCTCGCAATCTGTAATACAATATCTTTTTCACGAGTATTATGTTTTCCTATTGCACCAGGATCTTCTCCACCATGTCCTGGATCAATCATAATTGTAATTAACTTATTTTGTTGATTATTTAATCGTTTTCCTATCTTTTTTTTTCTAAAAGATAAGCTTTTATGAGATTTATATTGATTAAACTTTTCTAATTTTTTTAATAAAATTTTATCATTCAATCGAATACTTGAATGAGGCGAAAAATTAATTACTAGTCTATGTTTAAAATTTTTAATAGGAGAAACAGTAAATATTTGTACGCCAAGATGCATTTTTACTTCAAAAACTAATCGAATCGTATTATGATTAAATAATCCTACTCTAATTAATTTTAAATAGCGATCATTTGAATTAATTTTTTTGTTAACATCTTTTAATACACGATTTAAACGAACATTTTTTAAATCTACCACAATACGATCAGGAGAAGATAAAACAAAGTGATAATATTCAAAAGTAACATTTGATTCTAAAGTTACTCTAGTATAAGAAGATGAAGACCAAATACGAATAGCCACTATATTAGAAGACAAACCAAATACTAATGGACTAATCATCAGTAATAAAATTACGTATAATCTTTTTAGCAGTAATTGTGGTGAAAAATTATTTTTAAAATAATCCATCAAAGATCTACTTAAAAACATCAAGTTATTATAACTTATTGAATTATATTTACAAAGAAAAAAAAAAGTCATTATTTTTTATAACTAATAAAAAATAATGAATTTAATAATATAGGAGAAAATACCATTTAAAAAACAAAAAATTTTTGTTATGAAATAATTATTTTTCTAAATACTTATTAAATACAAAAAATATATTCTTAATCATATTAAAAAACACTCATGATTATTTATATAATTTAAAATAATCGTTCAGTTAAACCACTGCATCTTCTATTAGTAATCATTATCGACTTAATAAAAACATTTTTATTTGCATAAATTGTTATTCGCTTTTTTGCCCTAGTAATTGCAGTATAAATTAATTGTTTATTTACAATAGAAAAAAAATCTGGAGGTAAAACTAAAGCAACATGTTCAAATTCTGATCCCTGAGATTTATGTACTGTCATAACAAAAGCAGTTTCATAATGAGATAAACGATTAGGTGATATTTTTTTTACCAATCCATTAGGTAATTGAAAATAAGCCTTTAAAGCTTCTGTATTATCACGCAATATAATACCAACATCACCATTAAATAACTCAAGAGAAGGATCATTTTTAGTAATAATGATTGGACGACCTTCATAATTTTTCCATTTATTATTTAATAATTTAATAATCCCCAAACAATCTAAAATTTCTTCTAATTTATTATTTAATCCTATGACTCCATAAGGACCATCTCTCAAAGCAGACAACAAACGATAATTATTAAAAGCACTGAATATATCTTTATATTCTAAACTTGTTTTTATTATATTAAAATAGTTTTTATAAAATTTAACTATATCAAACATTAATTGATTATATTGAACAGATGTTTTAATAGAATTAAAGATGATATCCTTTCTAGACTCTCTTAACAATTTTTTTACAGTAATAATGTTTTCTTGATTAACTGCAGTAGCAAGTTGAGCAATACTAGATTTACTATGAAAACGATAACTTTTCTTTAAAAAACAAATTTTATCCTTAACTTTTGATTTATGATCTGATATAAATTCAGATAAATCATAACCAGTGATTCCCATTAACTGTTGAACTTTTTTTTGGCTGTATCCAAATTTTGGAAAATTACAGAGATCACTTAATACGGCTCCTGCTTCTACCGAAGATAATTGATCTTTATCTCCTAAAAAAATAACACGGGCTTTTTGAGGTAAAGCTTCAATTAATCTTGCCATCATAGACATATTTATCATAGATGCTTCATCGACAATTAAAACATCTAATAATAATGGATTATTTTTATGATAACGTAATAATTGAGTATTTTGTTGAGCACCTAATAATCGATGAATAGTTGTAGCTCTTTTTGGCATAAGTGCATACTCTTGAGAAGATAAATCCAACTGTAATAATGCATCAGCTAACATTTCATTTACTCTAAAAGCTGCCTTCCCTGTAGGTGCTACTAACTGAATAATTAATTTTTTATGACTTAATTTTATTAAAGTGGCTAACAAACATGCTACTGTTGCTGTTTTACCTGTACCTGGACCTCCAGAAATAATGGATATTCTGCTTGTTAATGCAACTGCAATAGCTATTTTCTGCCAATTATATATTTTTGATGGCAAAAATAAACCATTTAATATTTTTCCTAATTGAACTTCATCAACTATTTCTAATGTATCCTGAGAAAAAAAATCTGCTACTAATTTTTCATCAAACCACATTCTTTGAAAATAAAGTTTATTATTTGACAAAACTAATGGTTTTATTTCTATTTTCTCTGCATCAGAAACAGCATAAGATTTTTTAAGTTCAAAATAAATTTCATTATTATTAGGTGCGCCCGCTAATTTCCATAACTTTAATGCCATTTCACTTTCTCGTCCTTGAAATAAATTACCTGAATTAATTTTATCAATAAATAAGCAAATATCTCCTAATCTATTTGCAGCACTTAATAATGAAAATATTAATAATAATAATGGATTTTTTTCTTTTGTTAAACTCATTGCAAATCGTATATCTAAATAATTTAACAAATTCAATTCACAAGCTTTTTTCAGTAAATTAATCATATAATTTTTTTATGAATTACTAAATAATTTATCTAAACTATTAATAAATGGATAAACAGGAAGATTATAATAAATCCCATGCCCATGAGAATTTTTAGTATGAATACCACGCAAAAATATATATATAACTCCACCAAAATGTTTCTGATAATCATAATTAGGTAAACGATTACGCAAATAACGATGAATAGCTAAAGTATACAATTGATATTGCAAATCATATCTATGATAAATCATAGAATTTTTTATTGCCTGCTGATTATATGAAAAAGAATCTTCTCCTAACCAATTTGATTTATAATCAATTAGATAAAATTTTTTTTTCCAAAAAACAATTAAATCAATATAACCTTTTAAAACTCCTTGTATTTGTTCAAAATTTAAAGGAGGAGAATTTTTAGATAAAAAATCATATCTATGCGCAAGATTATCTAATAATGATGGAGATAATATTTTTTTTATTGAAAAACAAAATTTCATTTCATTTAATCGATATTCAGAAAGAATATTTGATAACCTAAAATCATTTTCAAGTAACGGTGCATTAAAAATATTAATTAACCAAATTTTAAGCACAGATGCCCATTCAGAAGAAAAACCAACTTCTTCTAATCTTTCTATTAACCAAGATTCTTTAGGATCTTCATTAAATGGTAATAATTCTAATATTGAATGCAAAAAATTTCCGGCCATAACTCCTTTAGGAAAGGTATGAACATTTTTTTTAGATTCTTCCTTTTGAAATAAAAAATTATGAGCGTATTGATAATTTTTAAATTTAAAATTTAATTTTTTTAAATTTATATCAACATTTAAATCACTATTAATAACTTTATTTGATAATGTAAAAATATCATTTTTTTTTAACTCTGAATAACTGGTTACTCGCCAGATATTATTAATCTTTCCTGAAAATTTTTTAGCTAATAATTTTGTAACTCTTGTTTTTTTACAATAAGAAGAAAACTCATTGATATTATTAACTAATGTAATACCAATATCTTTATTAACCAAAGATCTTAAAGTATCAAATAATAAAGCAGAACTACATTTTTTTCCTTTTTGTAATAAATAACCTAACGCACTTTTATGTAAATCAGTATCACAAAGCGTCTCATTATGACGTTTTTTGCATAATGGTGCTATACCAACACTACAATGATAAATTGCACGTGTTAATGCAACATATAAAAGACGTAAATCTTCTGCTAAACGTTCTTCATCAGATAATTTAAGATTTTTTGGATTATTTGTAAAATCTAAACATATTTTAAATTTTTTTCTTTCATGAAAAATTGCCAATTTTTGTTTCGAAAATTTACATATAAAGGGTAACCAAACAATTGGATATTCTAAACCTTTAGCTTTATGAATCGTACTAATAGAAACAAAATTTGCATCACTTTCTAAACGCCTTTGTTGATTTTCTAATAATGGATCAGGTTTATCAATTTGTTGTGCTAACCAACGAATAATGGCATTTTTATTATGAAATTCTAATTCGGATTCTTGTAATAATTCAAATAAATGCATAACATCCATGAGACGTCTTTCTCCATTTATAGTATCATTAAGTAAGTTTTTAGCTATACGTTGCTTACTTACCATATCTCTAAACATTGCTAAAATACCATAACGTTCCCAAATTAATAAATAATGATGAAATTCTTTTATCCACATTTCTAACTGATTGTCATTTTTATTCAATTCTTCAATTTCTTGTGCACTTAGGCCTATTAAAGCTGTCGCCAAAGAACGTCGAAGAGTTTCTTCGCTTTCTGGTGAAAGAACCGCTTGCAATAACCATAATATATCACGTGCTTCTGTAGAAGAAAAAACACTTTCATAATTAGAAAGCAAAACCGATGAAATATTAAATTTACGCAATTCTTCTTGTATAATTTTTGATTCACAACGATTTCTTACTAATATCACAATATCAGAAGCAGTTAATATTTTTTTCTGATCATTTTTATATAACCACGTAGTTCCATCATCTCCTCCTTTTAACCAATGATAAATTTGATTAGCGCACTGATATGCCATTATTTTTTGATATTCAGTTATTGACACTTGATCTTTATCAAGATAATTAAAATTTAATGCTGAAACTTGTTCTTTTTGATGAATGAAACCTAAATTTTCATTAATATAACCTGAATTAACTGAATGAAATGGTATTTGTTTAAATATAAATGGATTTTTAACACGACTAAATAAATGATTGATCGCTGCTACCATATTTAATGAAGAGCGCCAATTAGTATCTAATCTATAATGTGATTGAATTTTATTTTTAGCTTTTATATAACTAAAAATATCAGCACCACGAAAAGCATAAATAGCCTGTTTAGGATCTCCTATGAAAAATATACCGGAATATTTATATCCATCATAAATACTTTCAAAAATTTTATTTTGTTTTGAATCCGTATCTTGATATTCATCTATCATTACTACCGGATAAGAATTACGAATCATATTTCTCAAGCGTTCACTGTTTTTTGTATGTAATATATGCTCTAATTTATCTAATAAATCATCAAATCCTATTTTTTCACGTTCTATTTTTTCTTTCAAAAGAATTTTACGCACATCAATAATAGCTTTTGAGAGAAAAATATTACGTAATGTATTAGATTTTTTTAAAAACTTATTAATAGAGCAAAAAACTTTATGCTTTGGTATTTCATGATCAACATGTGTTTTATTAGTTAATTCAGATTGAGAAAAACGAATTAATTCTTTTGGTATTTTATAGTCTATTGTATTTGATTGTGCCCATTTAGTAACTATATCTATCCAAATTAATAAATTACGGCTATTATAAATTCGTTTATTAATCCCTGAAGCCATAATCAAATCAAAAAAATCATTAAAATTTAAAATCCATATTTTTTTTATTATATTAATATTATTAATTATTATTTCATGACATTCAGTGATTGATTGAAATTTAATTGATTTATTTAAAAAAAAAGGTATTTCTCCTTGTAAATAAGGCTTAATTTCATCTAAAAGTGCTTCTGGACCACTCCATTCATTTATGATAATTTTTAATATTTCATACTTTAATGGATAACAATTAGATCGCCAAAAATCAGCACAAGCCTGTCTTTGCAAAAAAAATTCATTTTTTATTATTGATTGTCTAAATAACATTTTTGATTCAAGCGCATTATGTGATAATATTTTTCTACAAAATCCATGTATTGTATAAATTGCTGCTTCATCCATCTGCTCTTCAGCAGATAATAACCATTTAGCAGCTGCATTTTTATCTATAATAGAAAAAAGTAAGATTTTGTATATTGATTTTTTTGAAAAACCAAACCCATTTCTGATACAAGCCATCCTCATCTGAGAAATATTATAACGAATACGTGCTCGTAACTCATTTGTTGCAGCTTCAGTAAAAGTTAGTACTAAAATCTCTTTAACATTTAATCGTTTAAAAAAAGAATTTTTTCCAATTTTTAATAATAACCGTAAATAAAGCAAAGCTATGGTATAGGTTTTTCCTGTTCCAGCTGAAGCTTCTATAAGTCTCTGACCATAAAGTGGTAAATTATAAGGATTTAACTGAAAGATTTTTGTTTGTTTATTCTCCATTTTTATTTTCCGTATTCAATATTTTTTTATAAATTTAAATACCATTTTAACAAAATGATTAAAATATTAAATTTATAATAAATATACTTATCAATTTTTTTAAAATACAGTAAGAAATTTTTTAACAGCATATTTTAATGAATACTTTGTTAAAATAATTAAATAAATTTTAAAATATTTCTTATAGATATTTTTAAACATATAATTTTTTTTAAACATTTATTTAAAATAGATAATAGAAAAAACATAAACAAAATATTAATGGTATATCATTATGATATTTTTAATTATATAATGTATAAAATAAGAAAATAATTTTTATAAATATTAACTATTATATTCTATATAATTTTTATAACTTTATCTTTTATTTTTATTTTAAAAAATTTATACTTTTTATATAATGAATAGAAATTATTTTATAAAAAATTTTAAATTAAAATAAAAAAAAACAAAAAACCCTTCTAAAATTTAAAAAATATCTAATTTAAACAAATATTAACAATCAGTCATAAATAATTTTATTATTTAATTTTATAAAATTACTAATCATTAATTATTATTGAATAATACATTTCTAAAAAAATTTTTAATAAACTATTTTAGTATTATCTTATTAAAATTGTTGATTAATCTCATATATTGTAATCGTAAAAATTATGAATCATAATTTTATATTAATATCCAAATTAAATAAAAATTAAATAGTTTATAAAAAATAGAAAAATCTAATTGTTTTTGAATTATAGAATTTTTTTATTATATATATTGTAAAATATATATACGTACATTTATTTTAATAAATAAAAAATATATCTCAAAATGTATATAATTAAATATTATTTTTTTTTAAAAAAATTGCCATTGGTAATAAATAAAGCAAAGTATTCTTTTTTATTTCATGTAACAAATTACGATCTACTTTAGTAAAAACACGTTTAATATAAATATTTTGTATTTCTCCTGATTGATTATAAGTACCTTCTAAAGATTTTATAAGTTGTATATTTGCTTTTTTTAAAATAACATCTGATTTAAAATTAAATTGATCATTTTTTTTATCATAACACAACATTAACCATTTCCAACCACTTTTTAATAAAAGTGGTAACGGTTTATTTATCCCTTCTTTATAACCATGAATTAATTGTTGCAAATATATTTTTGCTTGACATTTATTTACCGTATTAAAACACCATTCAGTATTATTTATACCAAAAAAATAACTTTGTCCAAAATTAAATATTATGCAAAAAACTAAATGTTCTATCCATAATGATAACCCATCAACAACTGTTAACTTGGCAGGACGATAACGGATTACTCCGCTTTTTTGAATATTTTGTAATTCTCCAATTAAATCAATTTTTTCAAAAGATTCCACAAAAAATTTACTAAAAGGTTTTCTACAATGCATTTTTATTTTAGAAGCTAATAGCTGCATATCTTTAATTTCTTTTTCCCAATAAATACGCGCAAAATTTTTAGCTGGTAATTTACCAGTTGCAAAAAAAATTGAAAATAATATTTCCAATTGTTCTTCATTAAGAATAGCATTGAGCAAAAACTTATTAAGTTTATATTTTTCCAAATTATTTAAAAAAAAAGGTTCTTCTTCTGGTAATTGAATTACTTCATTTAAAAAATTAATTTTTAATCTTTTTTTAAAAAAAGCAGAAATAGGATTTCGATAAAAAAATAATAATTCTTCTAATAAAATTTCATTACAAACTTCTATTTTTGGCAATAACCCAGTACAAAAAATGGACTCTACATAACCTTCTTTCTTTACTGTATATAACCATTCATCTGCAAAACTCTGATGAATACTACGCGGACAATAATTTTCTATAGAAAAAGGAACTCGAGTATGTTTAATCAGCAAATGTTCTTGTATTTTTTTAGCACTTTCATCAACATTTAAATGTTCATCACCTTTTAAACAAAAACTATAACTAATATACTCCAGTAATTCTCTTAACAAAATTGAAGGATTATACATTTGATTATCATGTATTGCATACCCAATATAACTCAAATACAAACATTTAGAAGTTGAATTTAAAACCTCTAAAAATAAATAATAATCATTATTTCGATATGTTTTATCACCATATTTTGGTTTTTCTTCAATTAAATTAAACCCAACAGATTCTATTGAACGTGGATATACTTTTTCATTCATACCCAATAAACAAACTACTTTAAAAGGAACGGAACAAATAGGCATAAAAGTACAAAAATTTATTTCACCAGAAAAAAAACATTGATTCATTTTTTTATCATTAAAAATCATCAAAAATTCATCACGAATAACAGATATAGGAACAACATTTTTATATTTTGCAACTATTCCAATTTTAAGAATTTCATGCCATTTTTGTAATAAATAAACAAATGTTGACTCATTTTTTTTATCAAAACAAAAAAAAGAATCTAATAAACTTTTACATAATGGGAGCCAAGCTAATAATTTTCTTTCTTGATTAAGAATATTTCTCCATTTCCATAATAAATCAACAAATTTAGCTATTTTTCCAACTAATTCTGCAGCCAAACCTTTGCATTCATTATAAGGTAAAACACCATCCCAAATTCCTAATTTACTATCCATAGCATAACCTAATAACATTCTATTTAAACCAAAATCCCAAGTATTTTTACCTGTTATTGGTAGTTTAAACATCTTTACATTTTCATCATTAATACCCCAACAAATACCTGATTCCTTTACCCATTGACGTAAACAATCTAATTCTTTATCATCAATAGAAAATTTACCAGCTACTGCAGGTAATTCTAATAAATTCAAGACTTCTTTTGTAGTAAACCTAATTTTAGGTAAATCAAGAAAAAACAAAAAAACTTTTAAAATAGGATCCATTTCTTTTATTTTTTTACCGGAAATAGAAATAGGCAAACGACGTTCTTGAGATACATAAGTAAAAACTGCTGGTATATAAGGAGCATAATCATCTATATTATTCACCATAACAATAATATCTTTTGGTCTTAATTTTGAATCCTTTTCAAATAAACCGAGCAAATAATCTTGGAGTATTTCAACTTCTCTTTTTATACTATGACATGCATGAAATGTTATTGATTGATCTTTTTTGCTTAATCTTCTTTTTAAAAAACTATTTTTAAAAGTTTTTGGTGTTAAACCTAATTGACTATAATTTTTAAAATGTAAAATATCACTCTGAATTTGATGTAACAAAGAATTACCGGGTATGTCTACAAAAGCAGCTACGTTATGTACTTGATCTAACTGAGAAAGAAAATAGAAATAATCTCGACCTAATTTCCCCCAAGAACGCAACAAGGGATTCATAATTAATGATTGATGACAGGATGCATCCAATAAATTATTATTTAAAAAACATGAAACTTTATATTTATTATAATAATTTTTTACCTTATTTTCTTGACATATTTTCATATCAAAAAACCAATGAATATTACTAAAATAATCACGACAAGGATTAAAATTTATTAAATAAATATCCATATGCTCTCCAAGAGCATGTAATATTTTTATATAAATAGGTGGTAATATTGAAATACCAAAAATAAATAAACGTTTTGGAAATTTAATATCTGAAAAAATTTTTAGATATAAAAATTTTAGAAATTGATGATAAAAATTTTCTTGATAAACTTTAGGATAACTCACTTTTTTGTTATATTTAATTAATGCTAACCACAGCTCTTTTTGCCATACTTGATGATCACTTAAACCTTCAACTAATTTTCCATTATACCATTTTTCTAACCATTCTGGACGATAAATTAAATACTGATTAAATACATCAGCAATTTGAAATGATAATTGATATAATTTACGTTTATTTAGATCTTCCTTGAGATATTCCTTCAATAATTTAAATACAGGTGCGTCTATTAATGAAGGTAAAATTTGCATTACTTGCCAAATCATTGTTCTTTTGTTGAAAATACTTTCTTCTGCAATATTAAATAATATACGGGAAAACATTTTATAAAAAAAAGCAGAAGGCAAAAGAAAAGAAATATTAGCTACAACATCTATTTTTTTTGCAAGTTCTATTTGTAGCCAATTTGAGATATTTAAATTTTGAACTACAATAATTTCTTTTTCAAACGGGTTACTTAAAGGTTTTCTTTTGATTAGTTTAGCAATAATTTCTACGTGAATTTTCAATTTATTGGAATGATAAATGTGTAGCATTATATCTCTCTATATATAAAATTAACTTAATATATTAAAATATTTTTTATAAAAAATTTTATCAAAAATGATATTTTTTTTTAAAAAATTCTATATGGAATATAGAATGTGATTATTATAAAAATATTTCTTATGCTATTGCTAAAAATGATAATTTAAATAAAATTTCTAATATTTTAAAATATAGAAAAATTATTATTTACTATACGGTAAATGGATATTTGATTGCATTATGATATTGATAATCAATTACTGAAAAATCATCACTAGTAACCCAAGTTTCAATATCCTTTAATGTCTTAATATCAGGATTGATAATAAGCTTAGGTAAATGATAAGGAGTACGTTTTAACTGAATATCGCACATTATAGAAAGTTGATTTTCATAAATATGCGCATTAACTATTTTATGATATGCTTTACCTACTTTATATCCAGTTATTTGAGCAATTAATGCCAACAAAACAAAACATTGGATTTGATTAAAATTTAAACCCAAAGCAACATCACAACTACGTTGATATGAAGTTAAATACAATTTATCCCCTAAAATTGAAAAAGTATGAGTGTGCATACAAGGACGTAAACAACCTAATTCAAACTCACCAGGATTATAAAAAGTTATTATTTCTGCACGATCATCAATTCCAATAGAAAGATTATTAACAATTTTTTTTAATTGGTCTAAACAAGTTCCATCTAACCGCCTCCATGACCTTCCCTGAACCCCATATACTCTACCCATATCATCTATACCTTTACGATGCGGGTTATTAATCCATGCTAAATTTTCATTTGCATTTGCATTCCATGTATTACAACCAAGATCTCTAAATTGTGAAGCACTACAATACCCTCTTATATATCCTAATAATTCAGAAATAGCAGATTTATAAAAACTTTTGCGAGTAGTAATTAAAGGAAATTTATTATTAGCAACATCATATTCAAAATCAACATTAATAACAGTTAAGCATCGCGCACCAGTGCGTTTATTTTTAATCCAATAACCTTCATTAATAATACGTTTACATAAATTTAAATATTGATACATTTTTATTCACTGATAAAAAATACTATTAAACAACAAATTATATTAATATTTTCTTAATTTATATGCCCCTTTTATTATAAAAATACCAAAAATAATCATAGGTAATGATAAAATTTGTCCCATACTCATGCCAAAAAAAAGTCCCAATTGAAAATCTGGCTCACGAAAAAATTCAACAAAAGTACGGAAAATTCCATAAACAATTAAAAATAATCCTGATACACTGCCTTTTGGTCGTGATTTGTAAACAAATAAATTTAAAATTATAAATAAAATAATTCCTTCCAAAAACATTTCATAAAGCTGAGAAGGATGTCTAGGTAATAACCCACCATACTTTTCTAAAATAGGAAATAAAGTAGGATCTTGATTGGCAATCTGTATGTCATTATCATGTGCTCTTGGGAATAACATAGCCCAAGGAGTTTTTAATGTAACGCGTCCCCACAATTCTCCATTAATAAAATTTCCAATACGCCCTATGCCTAATCCAAATGGGATTAATGGAGCTATAAAATCTGCAACTACAAAAAAATGACGTCGAGTTTTATATGCATACCAAAACATAATACATATAACACCTATTAAACCACCATGAAAAGACATGCCTCCATGCCATACTTTAAAAAAATAAAAAGGATCACTTAAAAATATCGAAAAATTATAAAACAAAACATAACCTAAACGGCCGCCTATAATAACACCAAAAAAGCTAAAATATAACAAATTTTCAACTTCAATTTTTGTCCAACCACTATTTGGTTTATTAGCCATCCGTTTTGCTAACCATATTGCAAAAACAAATCCTATTACATACATCATACCGTACCAATGAAATTCCATTGGACCAATAGATAAAATAACAGGATTAAGATCAAGAATAATTATCGATATATTATTCATTATCTCCAATCTCTATTTTTTATAAAAAAATACATAAAACACTGATGACAGTTTTATGTTACCAATTAATAAATTTATTGACTATTACATTAAACTTATTATCACATATAATAATTGAATAATTATTACTTTGTTTTCATAAAAAATTTTATGTTATAAATAAAAATCTATTTTTAGTTTACCGTTTTATTTTATCTATAAAAAATAAAATTTTTAAATCAATGCTTTATAATAAAATTATTTTTTATTTCTATTATAAAATTGACATAATAAAGGGAGCAAATTCTTTCATAACACGTCTATAAACATCAAGTTTAAAAAAAACAACTTGACGTACAGGATACCAATAGCTTACCCAACGCCATTTATCAAATTCAGGAATCTTATTTTTTTGAACGTTAATATTGTGTTCATTACAAACTAATTGCAACAAAAACCAACGTTGTTTTTGTCCGATACAAACTGGCTTAGCATTCCAACGTACCAAATTTTTAGGTAATTTGTAACGAACCCAATAACGAGTAAATGCCAATATTTTAACATCGTTACGATCTAAACCTACTTCTTCAAATAATTCTCGATACATTGCTTCTTTTGGCGATTCTTTAGGATTAATTCCTCCCTGAGGAAATTGCCATGAATGTTTTCCATAGCGACGGGCCCATAATACCTGTCTGTGATGGTTACAAATTACAATTCCTACATTCAACCGATAAACATTATTATCAACCATTAAAATACCTCGAAATAACAAAATTTATTTTTATATTACTTTATAATAAACTTGCATAATATATATTAAAATAGAAAAACTTTATATTTACTTTGTAATAAGTCTCTTAATATGTTATAAAAAGTTCATAACAAATATTATATTGGCAAATAACTATTAAATAATATTTATAATGCATATATATTTTAAAAAATATCTTTAGTATTTATTAAAATATGTTTTTTAACAATATTTTTGCTATCTATAAAAGAGTATTTATTTTTGAAAAAATTACTTTTAACAATAATTATTAGCTGCATATCTTTTCAAACAACCGCACTACAAAAAAAAGATATATTAACAATTTACACTTATAATTCTTTTATTACAGAGTGGGGTCCAGGACCAAAAGTAAAATCTGCTTTTGAAAAGGAATGTAATTGTATAGTAAAATTTGTTGGGTTAAATAATGGAATAACCTTACTAAATCGACTAAAAATAGAGAATAAAAACACCAAAGCAGATATTGTACTTGGACTAGATAATAATTTAATTGACATTGCTAGAAAAAGTGATTTATTTGCCCAACATAAAATTAACACAAGTCAATTAAATTTACCGATAAAATTTAATGATAGTATTTTTATTCCTTATGATTATGGCTATTTTGCTTTTATTTATGACAAAAATAAAATCACTAAAGCACCAAAAAATTTTTATGAATTAATTAACAGCAAAAAACCATGGAAAATTATTTACCAAGATCCTCGTACCAGTACTCCAGGATTAGGTCTACTACTTTGGATACAAAAAATTTATAAAGATCAAAGCGTTGAAATATGGAAAAAAATAGCAAAAAAAACCTTAACTGTTACTAAAAATTGGAGCACAGCGTATGGACTTTTCTTAAAAGGCGAATGTGATTTCGTACTTAGTTATACTTCTTCACCAGCTTATCATTTATTAAATGATCAAAAAAATAATTATAAAGCAGCAATTTTTGATGAAGGACACTATTTACAAATTGAAGTCGCTGCGCAATTGGCTAATACCCATAATGCTCAACTGGCTAAAAAATTTTTACAATTTATGTTATCGCCAACATTTCAAACAATATTACCTACAACTAATTGGCTATATCCATCCACTAATATACCATTACCCGAAGTTTACAAAAAAATAGAAATACCAAAAAAAACATTACAATTTAATGCAAAAGTTATCAACAAATATCGCAATGAATGGATCTATTTATGGCAAAATGCCGTCATTCATTAATATTAAATTCATTGTGGCCTGGTATAATTGTTTGCTGTTTTTTCATAAGCATTCTTATCATAATTTTTAGCACTTTATTATTACATGTACCTAAAATAATTTTTAAAGAATTTATTAATGATACCTATTTATGGTATGTAATTATTTTTACTTTTTTTCAAGCATTTCTATCTACATTTTTATCAGTCATTCCTGCTATATTTATAGCCAAAAGTCTTTTCAGACGCTATTTTCCATGCCGCACACTTTTTTTACAATTATGTTCAATAACATTTGCATTACCAGTTTTAGTTGCTATTTTTGGATTATTAACAATATATGGTCGTATGGGATGGATTGCACAATTTTGTCAATTGTTAGGAATTGATTACCAATTTACTCCTTATGGATTAAAAGGCATTTTATTAACACATATTTTTTTTAACTTACCATTAGCTATACACATGTTACTACAAACCCTAGAAAATATTCCGATTGAACAACGTCAACTTGCTGCACAGCTTGGTATGAGTAATTGGCAATATTTACGCATTGTTGAATGGCCATATTTTAGGCGACAAATTTTGCCTACATTTTCTTTGATTTTTATGCTATGTTTCTCAAGTTTTTCTACTGCTCTTACACTTGGAGGGGGGCCAGCGGCCACTACGATCGAATTAGCTATTTATCAATCATTAAGTTATGATTTTAATCTAAATCAAGCTGCTTTCCTTTCTCTTATACAACTATTTTTTTGTTTAAGTCTCATATTATTTAGTCAAAAATTTAATATTTTTTTTTCTGTAGGAAATACCCAAAATTTTTACTGGATAAATACATATGATAATAAAATTAAAAAATTATGGGACACTTTTTTAATTAGTTGTACAATATTTTTTTTAATTACACCTTTATTAGCAATTGTCATAGATGGGATTAAATCTACAACATTACATGCATTGAAGCAACCTGGATTATGGAAAGCATTTATTAATTCAATTTATATAGCTATTAATTCCGGAATCCTTTGTATTATTCTTACCATGATGATATTATGGAGCACTCGTGAATTGCGTTTAAGACACTCTGTTAAACTTTATAAAATTATGACAATCAGTGGATTATTGATCCTTGCAATTCCCAGCATAGTATTAAGTACCAGTTTTTTTTTACTATTCCATAATATGTTTGATTTTAATTATTCTCCTTACAGCTTAATAATTTTTACTAACGCTTTAATGTCCATTCCTTACGCTTTAAAAGTATTAGAAAACCCCATGTATGACTTGGCTGAACGTTATAATATATTATGTATCTCATTAAACATTAAAAACATTAATAGATTGCGCATAATTGAATTCAAAGCACTTAAACATACAATAAGACAAGCTTTCGCTTTTTCTTGTATATTATCAATAGGAGATTTTGGTATCATTGCACTATTTGGTAATGAAAATTTTCATACTTTACCTCATTATCTTTATGAACAATTAGGTGCTTACCTTAATAAAGATGCTGCAGGTACTGCACTATTACTATTATTTCTATGTTTTAGTATATGTATTTTATCAAAAAATTGGTCTGGAAAACAAAAAATATGATTAAAATAGATCAACTTACATATTGTTATGAAAACCTAACCATGGAATTTAATTTCAAAATAAATCAAGGAGAAAAAGTAGCTATTTTAGGAGAGAGCGGAGCAGGAAAAAGTACTTTGCTTAATTTAATTGCAGGATTTCAATTTTCAAAAAAAGGTGAAATTTGGCTTAATAAAAAAAAATGCACTTATGTCCCACCAGAAATGCGACCAGTCTCTATTCTTTTTCAAGAAAATAACCTTTTCGCTCATTTAACCGTTTGGCAAAATATTGCTTTAGGGATTCAACCAAGTTTATCTTTAAATCAAACTCAACATGATGTGATCAAAAAAATTATAGAAAAAGTTTCTTTACAAAATTGCCTAACACGCTTACCTGGACAAATATCAGGAGGTCAAAGACAAAGAACTGCATTAGCACGTTGTTTGATTCGTCAAAAACCAATTTTACTGTTAGATGAACCTTTTTCTGCGCTAGATCCTAAATTACGCAATGAAATGTTAGTGTTACTAAAAAAAATATGTAATGAAAGACAATTAACTCTACTTATTGTTTCTCATAATTTAGAAGATACTGCAAAAATAACAAAAAGATCTATTATTATATCAAGTGGAAAAATTATTTATGATGGTCATCATAAATAATAAACAAAAACATATTATATAACCAGTAAGACTAACCAACAAAAAGTTATTTTTAATATTTATACTTTTATTTAATATGTGAGAAAAAAATTTAATATATTACAAATTAAGAATCATTCATTTCATAAAAAATAATTATTCATTGCTTTGAAATATTCAAATATACAAAAAAAAATATTAAAAATTACAAAAAAATATACAGATTAGATAATATATAAAACATAATTTTTAAAATATTTTTTTTGTTATTTATAACAGTCTTTATATAAAAAGATAAATATTAAAGAAATATTTATTAAATATAATTATTTCATATATTTATTTAATTTTTATAAATAAAAAAACAATAATAACATATTAATAACTATATGTATACAAAGAGCAAAAAACTATTTTTAATTTTAATCATATATATTTTAAAATAAATATATTTCTAATTAAAAATATTTATAATTTTAAAAAAAGAAAATAATATTTTACCAAATTTTTTTACCATATAATAAATATATAAAATGATAAAAATTATTTTTTTATTATTTAAAATGCTTTACTTTTTTTATAAAATCATATGCAGATTGGATTGATTGTGCTTTTTGTTTAGCAATTTCAATCATTTCTTTCGGCAACCCTTTAGCAATTAACTTATCAGGATGATGCTTACTCATTAATTTACGATAAGCACGTTTAACTTTAACGTAATCATCATTAACTTGTACCCCTAAAACTTTACAAGCATTTTCAAAAATTCCTTTTCTCGTCGTTTTTTCATGGTGCTTTGAATTATAATAATTGTTATTAAATTTTTGATTACCTTCCATCATGTTTAAAAATTCTAAAAATTTCTGATGAGAAATACCTAATTCTTCTGCTATAATGAACAACATCGTTCGTTCATTAGGATGTAAATATCCGTCAGAAAAAGCAGCTTGTATTTGAATTTCTAAAAACATTTTAATAAGATCAAATCTACCAAAACAAGCAAGACGTAATTTTTTTAATGTTTTTCTTATAGGAAATGTTTTTTCTTTTCCTTCTCGAAAAGCATTTATAGATAAAATTCTAGAATTACCATATAACTGCATTTTATCCATTAAATTTGTCGCTAATTTTATATCTAATTCAGTAATTCTACCTTTAGCTTTTGTTAAATGACCTAAAATCTGAAATGTACTTGTAAAAAAAAGTGACCGAAAGTTTTCTTTAGAGTCTAGTGTATCTAAACTTTCTTCTTCTGAAGCTTTATCATATAAATGACCAATTAAAAAACCAATAATAACACCTAAAATATGAGTACCAAAGATAATCCCCATCATAACACCAATAATTTTTCCAGAATACTTCATAAATTTCTTAATTCCTTAATATTCAGAGTATATAATTTTATATATCATACTATTCATTTCACTATGTGCACAGATCACAAAAAATACAGTACTGAAAATTTTAAAATAAACAAGAAAATTAATAATAAAAATTTTACTAAAATGATAATCTCGATGAAGAAATTAAGAAAAAAAATGATAAAAAATAATTACTTTATAGTAATTATTAGTATTATGCATATAACTATTTACAGCCAACAATCTAAAGCAGAATTAAAAGAACAATGTTCGATACAAGTAAATGTTAATAATCAATCAATTATTAAAGATAATTTTATTAATATGCCTATTTATATTACTGCTAAAAAAATTACTTCTTCATATCCTAATTTTATAGAATACAAAGGTAATGTAAATATTCAACAAGGTAATCAAAAACTTATTGCAGATAAAATTCAATTAATACAAAAAAAAAATATTGATAAAAAAATATTAGGTAAGATAATCGCAATAGGCAATGTGAATTATGATGATTCACAAATCATCCTAAAAGGAGAAAAAGCTTGGATAAATCTAGATAACAAAGACATAGATTTTGAAAAAAGCAATTATTTCATGGTTGAACAACAAGGCCGTGGTTACGCAAATAAAATAAAATTACGTGATAATCATCGTTATACAATTTTAGAAAAAGGGACATTTACCTCTTGTCCAAAAAAAAGAAATAGCTGGAGTTTAATTGGTTCAAAAATTGTTGTAGATCGTGAAGAACAAATTCTTAAAATACAACATGCTAATTTTTTTGTTTCTAACGTTCCAATTTTTTATAGTCCTTACTTAGTTTTACCAATTGGAAATAAACGCCGTACCGGATTTTTATTACCTAATATTACTTATTCAAAAAAATTAGGATTGGCTTTTAAAATACCTTTTTACTGGAATATTGCTTCTAATTATGATCTAACTATTACACCAAAATTTATGACTTCTCGTGCAGTTAACATAAATAATGAATTACGTTATTTAACAAATTTTGGTACAGGAACTATTAAACTAGATTGGTTTGGAAAAAGTAACAATTATAGAGACAATCAAATACTTCAAAAAACATCAAACAATCATAAAAAATATTTCTGGAATTTTGATTGGCAACATTCTGGTATATTAAACAATACATGGCGATTTGATGCAAATTACAAAAAAAATAGTGATTTTAAAAATTTTATAAATTTTCTAAATAAATATAAAAAAAGTCCTATAGATTATGAAAATCAAAAATTTAGAATTAGTTATAGACAACCTAATTGGAATACAACTTTTACATATAAGCATTTTCACATGATTGACAATTTATTAAACAATAAATATTACAAAACAGAACCAAAATTAGATTTTTATTATTATAAATATAATCTTGGTCCATTAGCTTTTAAAACCTACGCGCAAGCTACTTATATTAGTAATAGTAATGATAACAATCAAAATACAATACGCTTACATATCGAACCAGAATTAAATATACCATTATCAAATAATTTCATACAGATCAATAATAACATAAAAATTTTGGCTACTTATTATGATCAAAATATATCATCAAATCTAGATAATAAAAATATTAAAAAACATTTCAATCGTATTTTACCTAATGTAAGTAGTGATGCAAAATTAATTTTTTCACGCAATTTGTTAAGTAATAAATATTACATACAAACATTAGAACCCAGAATACAGTATTCTTATATCCCTTATCGTGATCAAAATAATATTAATAATTACGATTCAACTTTACTAGAAAACGATTATTATAGTTTATTTCAAAAAAAAATATATACTGGACTGGATCGCATTAATGATGCTAATCAATTAACTACTGGGATCACAACTCGTATTTATAATGAAAAATTTATTGAACGTTTTAATTTTTCTATCGGACAAAAATATTTCTTCAAACCTTCTAAAATTGAAAATTTTAACTTAAACATCAAAAATAAAGATAATATAGGTTCATTATTATGGGCAGGTAATCTTTATATTCAATTAACAAACCGTTGGAAATTATATGGCAGTTTCCAGTATGATAAACGTTTAAATGATATTACTGTTGGTAATGTTTCTACAGAATATAAGATAGACAAAAATCATTTAATACAAATAAACTATCGTTTTGTCGACCATCAATATATTGAAAAAACTTATAAAAAAATGTTAAATCTTCAAAATGGAATTTCTCAAATAGGAGCTGTAATCAGCTGGCCAATAGGTTATAATTGGAAATTCATAAGCTCATACTATTTGAATATGAACGCTAATCAACCAATTAATCAACCAATTAATCAACTAATTGGTTTAGAATATAATACTTGTTGTTGGTCGATGAATATTGGATATGAACGAAAAATTGTTGATTGGAAAAGACAAGCATCTATCAATGACTACGATAATCAAATATCATTTAATCTAGAACTGAGAGGTTTAAATAATCATAATAATTTTGATATTCAAGATATATTAGCTAATAATATTATACCTTATCGACCAATCTTCTAACAGAAAAAATATTTTCTAAATTAAGAAGAAAGGTAAAATACAATAAAATACTAAAAAAATACAAAAACTTTTATGAATAATTGGAAACTAATAATTATTAGCTTATTATACACAATTAGTACTACGTCAACAGCAATAGAACTAATCAATCAAATAACAGCTATTGTGAATGATGAAGTAATATTAGAAACTGATATCAGTCATATTCTAAATACAATAAAAATCAACACAAACCAAGAAGAAGAAATAAAAAAAATACGACATCAAATATTAGAAAATTTAATTTTAGATAACATTATATTACAAATAGCAAAAAAAATGCACATCCAAATATCTGAAGAAGAAATAGATATGACTATTTCTAATTTCGCATCAAAAAATGGACTAAAAATTAATGAATTACAAGAAAAGTTAGCAATAGATAATATTAATTTCGACTCTTATCGAGATAGGATTCGTCAAAAAATTATGATTAATAAAGTACGCAATCATGAAGTTAGTAAACGAATTATTATTTTACCACAAGAAATAGATTCATTATCTAAACAACTTAATTTACCGATTGACCAAGAAGGTAATGTAGACTTTAGTCATATTTTCATTCCAATAAAAAACGAAACAAATCACCAACAAAGTTTAACAGTATTAAGTCAAGTAAAAAAAATAATAGTACAATTAAAAAAGGGAATTAGTTTTGAAAAACTCGCTCTTCTTTATTCTTCTGACACTAAAGTATTAAAATATCCAAAAAAAAAATCATACAAAATTAAAGAATTACCAAGTATTTTTACTCAATATATTCAAAATGCAAAAAAAAATGATATAATTGGTCCCATTCGTTCTAATTTTGGATTCCATTTTTTAAAAATAAATAACATAGAAAATAACAAAATACCTATTTATATCACGGAAGTAAAAATAAGGCATATTTTAATTAAAATTTCACCAATTACGAATAACTTGCAAGCTTATAAAAAAATAAAAAATATAAAACAACAAATCGAAAATAAAAAAATAAATTTTCAAGAAGCAGCTAAAAAATACTCAGAAGATTTAAATTCGGCAAAAAATGGTGGTGAAATTGATTGGAATAGAAGCGATGTTTTTGATCCAAAAATACAAAATACTTTAATATATTTAAAGAAAAACCAAATAAGCCAACCAATCAAATCTTCTTTTGGTTGGCACCTAATTCAACTAAAAAATTTTCGTAAAGTAGATAAAACAGAAGAAATAAAAAAAAATAATGCATATTATTTAATATTCAATCGCAAATTTAAAGAAGAAGAAAAACTTTGGATGAAAGAAAAACGTGCATCTGCTTATATAAAAATTATAAATACCAGTGATATACATGATTTTCATAAAAAAAAACATCAATAGAATCATCATAACTCCAGGTGAACCATCTGGAGTAGGTCCTGATATTTTAATACAAATTGCTCAACACAATTGGCCAGTACAATTAGTGGTATGTGCTGATCCAGATTTATTAAAATCTCGTGCAAAATTATTAAATTTAGAATTAAAAATATATCCTCTAGACTTAAACAATAAAACACAAGCTGCTAAAACATTAACGGTTTTACCAATAAAATTACCAGTTCCAGTGATACCCGGTCAACTTAATAAAGAAAATAGTATTTATGTAATAGAAACATTACGTCGAGCATGTGATGGATGTATCAATGGTGAATTTTCAGGATTAGTTACTGGTCCAGTTCATAAAGCAATTATTAATGATGCAGGTATTCCATTTACTGGACATACTGAATTTTTATCTAAAAGAAGCAAAGTTAAAAAAGTGGTTATGATGTTAACTACAAAAAAACTAAAAATTGCTCTTGCAACAACTCATATACCACTTAAAGAGGTACCTAATGCAATCACTTTTAAAAATTTACAAGAAACTATTTATATTTTACATAAAGAATTGAAATCTAAATTTAAGATTCACACACCAAATATTTATGTATGTGGCTTAAATCCTCATTCTGGAGAATATGGATACATTGGAAATGAAGAAATTGAAATTATAATTCCAGTAATCAGAAAATTACGTTGTGAAGGATTAAAAGTTTATGGTCCTTTTCCAGCAGATACTTTATTTCAAGAAAAATATTTAAACAAAGCAGACGTAATTTTAACTATGTATCATGATCAAGGTCTTCCTGTATTAAAACATAAATCTTTTAATCATGCTATTAACATTACTTTAGGATTACCTTTTATACGAACATCAGTAGATCATGGAACAGCAATAGAGTTAGCTGGCACTATAAAAGCAAATACCAATAGCTTTATACTTGCATTAAAATTGGCTATTAAAATGATAAAAAAATGAATACACAAATTTATCAAGGACACTTTCCACGCAAACGTTTTGGGCAATTTTTTTTAACTGATCCTTTTATTATTAAAAATATCATCACATCTTTTAATCCAAAAGATAATCAAGAAATTATTGAAATTGGTCCTGGTTTGGGGAGTTTAACATTGCCTCTTATTAAGCATGTAAAACATATAACAGTAATAGAATTAGATCGCAATTTAGCTTTTCGATTAATGATACATCCAGAATTAAAAAATAAATTAACAATTTTACAAAATGATGCAATGAAAATTGATTTTCGTGTTTTTTCTCAATCCAAAGGCAAAAAAATTAGGATATTAGGAAATCTGCCTTATAATATTTCAATCCCCTTAATTTTTCATCTTTTTCGTTACATTAATACTATTAACGATATGTGCTTCATGCTACAAAAAGAGGTGATCAACCGTTTGGTAACAAAAAAAAATATGAAAACATATGGTCATCTAAGCATCATGACTCAATATTATTGTCAAATAGAACATATTTTAACAGTATCACCTTCATCTTTTACACCAATTCCCAAAGTAGAATCAGGTATTGTTCGACTAATTCCTCATAAAAAAAATCATTACCCTATTTGTGACGTAAAAATATTGGATGCTATTACAAAATTAGCATTTAATCAAAGACGTAAAATAATAAGCAATAGTTTAAAAAAAATATTTACTGTGCAAGATTTTAAAAAATTAAACATTAATCCAGAAAGCCGTGCTGAAAATATTTCAATTAAAAAATATTGTAAATTAGCAAATTTTATTGCTAAAAACAAAAAAATATAATAAAATAATTATAAATATTTAATAAAAAATATTTTTATTATAAATGGCAGCAATATTTACAAAAAATCTGATTGAAACTATAAAAAATGTTATCATTTTAGATAAAAAATTAAGTGAATATATGATATTTTGTCATTCTAAAAATTAATTAATTAAACAAATATGTCTACTTATTTTATAGGTGATATTCATGGTTGCTACTATGAACTTAAAACACTTTTAAAAAAAGTGAAATTCAATTCTAATAAAGATGTTTTATGGGTGACCGGTGATTTAGTTGCACGTGGAACAGATTCTCTAAAAGTTTTGCGTTATATAAAAAAAATATCTACATCAGCTAAAATAGTACTAGGTAATCATGACCTTAACTTAATTAGTATATATTCTAAAATCAGACGTCATAAACCAAAAGATAAATTAAAAAAAATACTTTCATCACCTGATGCTGAAATGCTTATTAATTGGTTAAGAAAACAACCACTCTTACAAGTTGATAATGAAAAAAAAATCATTATGTCTCACGCAGGAATTACACCACAATGGGATTTAAAAACTGCTAAAATATGTGCTAAAGAAGTAGAAACAATACTTAGCAGTAATATATATCCTATATTTCTAAAATCCATGTATGTTAATATACCAAACACTTGGTCATATAAACTAAAAGGACTTTCTCGTTTATGTTTTTCTACTAATGTTTTAACACGTATGAGATATTGTTGGCCTAATGGACGCTTAAATTTAGACTGGAAAGGTACACCTGAGAAAACTCCATTTCCTTTAAAACCCTGGTTTAATTTAATTAGAAAAATACCTAAAGAATATACAATTATTTTTGGTCATTGGTCTTCTCTTGCAGGAAAAAAGACTCCGAGAAACATGCATTGCCTAGATACAGGCTGTTGTTGGGGAGGAAAACTTACTTTAATGCGTTGGGAAGATAAAAAAATTTTTATCCAAAAAAAATGTAAAAAATAATATTAATGTTTTATATGAAAATTTTACAAGAATTTATCATTTCATACATAAATTTTAAAATTAATATAATGTTTTTCATAAAAGTGCTTTCTTATTAAAAAATAAAACAAATTTCTCAACTTGTAATACAACGTTCCAATATTTCAAATCGATAATTATAAGAATTTTTTAAATCTGCTACATGATTTTCACTAAAAACTACATTCCATTCATGAGATTTGTAATTTGGAAAATAAGTATCACCTTTCACTTTTGCATTAACATGTGTTAAATAAAGACGATTTGCTAGTGGCAAAAATAATTCATAAATTTTTCCACCACCTATAATCATAACTTCTTTTGCTGTTCCTGTTGATTTTAATGCTTCTTCAACTGAATTCACCCAAATAAGATTTTTAGCATTTTTATTATTTTTTTTATTACTTAAAATAATATTTAAACGTTGAGGTAGGGGATACTCTCCTATAGATTCATAAGTTATACGTCCCATAATAATTGGCTTATTTAATGCATGATACTTAAACCATGCAAGATCACCTGATAAAAACCATGGAATAGTATTATTGATTCCAATTACCTGATCTGATGTCATTGCTACAATTAAACTGATTTTCATGAATGAACCTAAATAAATAATAAATAATGAATTTTTATATCATGAAAAATGCTTTTATATAACATATTATTAATTATTATAAATAATATATTATATAAACTTAAACAGTCATTAAAATATATTAAAAAAAAAATTTATATAAAAAATAAAAAATTAAATCACTATAATTCAATTATAAAATTTTTATAAATAAAAAAATAATTAAAAAATAATTTATTAAAAATACAAGAAAGATTTGTTTTTCTTATATCTGAGTCAAATATTTTTATATTTTAAAAATATGCTTTGTAAAAATTATATTTTTTTATTATGTAATCATTTATTTTTTATAAAAAATAAATATGATTTTTTTAAAAAAATATCAAAAATTTCGAATATATGAGTATAATATAAAATTATATATTATTTTTATGACTATTTTGCATGTTTATATAAAACTTTAACAAAATTAATAAAATACATTTTTCTGACACTATATACTATAATAAAATAAAAACAAAAAAATAATTTAAAAAATATTTTTTAAATTTTAATGAAATAAAGTAAAATAATTTATAATATTTTTTAAATACATCATTCATTTCACCGAATACACAATAAAACATAAAAATATAAAATATTTTTTATAAATTTTATTATTAATAATACATATCAAACAAATAATCAGATTTTTTTATATGAAAAACTAATGATCGAACCATATTAATATAGATTCAAATAAATTATAATATTTTAAATACAGTTAAATTTAAAAATATGTATTTTCAAAGAACATTATTTTTAAATCTCTTTTATTAAAAAATTAATTATATTTTAATTTATTTTTTAAAAAAAATTAAATATTAATTATTATAACGTTTTTTATAAAAACATTAATTTGATTTACAATAATTAAAATATTTTATTTTTAAACTTTTAAGCATATAAAAATATAAAAATAAAAAATTTGAAAAGAAAATCACTCAAAATATATTCTTTATTTTTTCTTTTTCTTCAACTTCTTTATCTAATTTTTTAATATTCATTTTAAATAAATCATAACAATAATTTGTTAATTCACGTACATTTTTCAAATGATATTTTGTAGTATCTATTGGTGGTAACATTTCTAGAATTACTAAACCATTATTAAAACGATTAAGTTTAATTTTTCCTTCGGTTGTTGATAAACAAACAGGAACTATTGGAACACCAGCTGAAATAGCCGCATAAAATGCACCTGTTTTGAACGGTAACAAACCACGTCCACGACTACGTGTTCCTTCTGGAAACATCCAAACAGAAATTTTTCTCTTTTTGATTTGATTTACAATTTTCATAATTGTATTATGAGCTTTAGTTCGATTAAAGCGATCAATTAAAATATTCCCAGATAACCAATATAATTGTCCAAAAAATGGAATTAATACTAAACTTTTCTTTCCAACAGTAACAGTATTTGCTTGTACTGCATTTGACATCGTCACCATATCATAATTATTTTGATGATTACCAATATAAATACTAGGACCATAATTTGCTGCTTCAATAGGCACACGTTCAATAATTTTAATTCCAAAAACATAAGATAACTTACCAAATAAACGACCAAATCTCATTACATGACATGATTTTTTAAAATGAAACAAACAATAAAAAAAACCAAATATAGAAACAAAAATAGTAAATAAAATTACAATAATAATACGAAAAATAGCTAACATATCAACCTCAAAATAAAAAACCTTATGAAACAACATAAAGAAACAATTGATTAATGATGTTCAAAAAGAATTCACTTCTACATTTTTGATATTTTTAAATTTATTTGGTAACAAAAAACCTCTTTGACCTCTTTCAGAACGATATTTATCTAAATCTTTTTTCTTAAAAATTATTTTTTTTTTATTAAAAACAAATGTAATTGAAGAATTAGGTGATAAAAAACTAACCCACACAAGCAGATCATTTCTGGTGATTTCTTCTTTGTGAGTAATATTAATAATTCGATAACCTCTACCTTTAGAAAGTAGAGGAAGCTCATTAACAGGAAAAATTAACATTTTACCCATTTTTGTAATTGCCAATAAATCTAATTGTTTATTATTTATTGGTAATGGTGAAAGTAACTTAGCATTCTTAGTTAATTTAATTACATTTTTACCTTTTTTATGTTTTGTAATTAAATCACTAAAAGTACAAATAAAACCATAACCGGAATCAGAGGATAATAAATACTCTTGTTCTTTTTTTGCAGTTAAAAGATACTCAATAGTTGCATCATAAGGCAAAACAAATTTACCTGTAAGGAGCTCTTCTTTTCTAGTGAAAGAAACAATATCAAGTGGATTTAATGAATAAGTACGTCCAGTATTATCAATAAAAACAACAAATTGATTCGTTTTTCCTTTTACTGCGCTATGAAACGTATCTCCGATTTTATACTTTAGTTTCATCGGATCAATGTCATGTCCTTTAACACTGCGTATCCATCCCATAACAGACAAAACAATAGTAATAGATTCAACACATGAAATATGATTTTGATAACCAGTTATATTTTCTTTAAAACTTTGTTTAAATGGTGAACAACGTAAATCACCATAATTCTTTGCAGCTTCTTGAATTTCTTTTTTCATAAAAACATTTAAAGATTCTCTAGAATTTAAAAGAACTTCTTTCTGTTCCCGTTCCTTTATTAAAATATTTTTTTCATTTTGCAACTTACACTCTTCTAATTTATCTAAATTACGTAATTTTAATTCCATAATAAAATCTGCTTGCACTTCTGAAATAGAAAAACGAGATAATAATACTAATTTAGGATTATTTTCATAACGAATAATCTGAATAATTTCATTAACATTTAGATAAGCAATTAACAAACCATCAAGAATATGCAACCGTTTTAATATTTCTTGCAATCTATGTTTTAAACGATTACGTATCATTTTTCGTCTAAATAATAACCATTCATTCAAAATATCAAGCAGTCCTTTCACTCCCGGACGTTCATCTAAACCAATCATGTTTAAATTCACTCGATAACTTTTCTCTAAATAAGTTGTCCTAAATAAATATAGCATCATCTTTTTTAAATCTACATGATTATTTTTTGGTACGATAACCAAACGTATTGGATCCATATGATCCGATTCATCACGTAAATCTCCTATTGTAGATATTTTTTTTATACGCATTTGCAAAGCAATTTGTTCTAAAATTTTAGCACCAGATACTTGATATGGTAACGCAGTAATTACAATATTACCATTTTCTATTTTCCAAATAGCACGAACACGAAGAGATCCACGACCTGTTTGGTAAATTTTTTTAATTTCTGATTTTGAAGAAATAATTTCTGCTTTTGTTGGATAATCCGGTCCTGGCATAACCTGCATTAAAGTTTTAAGATCTGCTCTTCTATTCTCTAACAAAATTATTAACGCATTTGCTACTTCGTGGATATTATGCGGTGGAATATCAGTCGCCATCCCAACAGCAATACCTGTTGTTCCATTTAATAAAATATTTGGTAACCTTGATGGTAATATTTTAGGTTCTTTCAAAGTTCTATCAAAATTATGATTCCATTTTATTGTACCTAAATTTAATTCACTTAATAAAATTTCAGAATATTTGGATAATCGTGACTCAGTATAACGCATAGCTGCAAAAGATTTTGGATCGTCTGCTGCTCCCCAATTTCCTTGACCATCAATTAATGGATAACGATAAGAAAATGGCTGTGCCATTAAAACCATTGCTTCATAACAAGCTCTATCACCATGTGGATGATATTTTCCTAATACATCACCGACCGTACGTGCTGATTTTTTATATTTTGCGCCATAACTTAAACCAAGTTCAGACATAGCATATAAAATTCGTCTTTGAACCGGTTTTAAACCATCACCAATAAATGGCAAAGCCCTATCCATAATGACGTACATAGCATAATTTAAATAAGCCTGTTCTGTAAAATTATATAATAATTCCTGTTTGCAATTATTATATGGTATTTGATTCATTCAATACCTCTTTATTAAATGAATAATATGTAAAAATATCACAATTCGATTAAAATTGAATTTCCTCTATTTTGTAACCAATTTCGTCTATCTTTCGAACGTTTTTTAGATAATAACATATCCATCATAGCTAAAGTTTTTTGATAATTATCTTGATGAATCATTAATTGGATCAAACGACGTGTATGCGGAAGAAAAGTAGTTTCACGTAGTTGACTAGGATTCATTTCACCTAATCCTTTAAAACGTTGAATATTTAGTTTACCTTTTTTAAGACTTAATTTCTTAAGAAGAATATCTTTTTCTGTTTCATCAAATGCATAAAAATTTTTTTTCCCTAAATCAATACGATATAATGGTGGCATTGATATATATATATGACCTGCTTTTATTAAAGAAAAAAAATGACGAAAAAAAAGTGCACAAAGTAATGTTGTAATATGTAAACCATCGGAATCTGCATCAGATAAAAAACAAATTTTACCATACCGGAGAGTACTTAAATCATCACTGCCTGGCAGAATCCCAATAGCCATTGAAATGTCATGAACTTCATGTGAATGTAAAATTGCATCAGAAGAAATTTCCCAAGTATTTAGTATTTTACCTCTAAGTGGCAAAATTGCTTGATATTCACGATCACGAGCCTGTTTCGCAGATCCACCTGCTGAATCTCCTTCTACTAGAAATAACTCAGTACAATAAATATTTTTTGAAATACAATTTGCTAATTTACCAGGTAAAGTCAAGGAACCTATTGAATTTTTAAATGCTATTTTCTTGAGAATTTTTGATCGTTTTTTTGCAGTAGCAATAACAAATTCTGCTATTTTTTCAGCTTCTTTAATATTTTTATTTAACCAAATTGCAAACATATTTTTAATAATTTTAAAAACAAATTGACCACTATGACGAGAAGAAAGACGTTCCTTAGTCTGTCCAGAAAACTGTGGATCTTTGATTTTCAGTGACAAAATATATGCACACCGATCAAAAATATCATGACTATCTAATTTTAAACCACGAGGCAATAACTTTTTATTTTCACAAAACTCTTTAATTGCGTCTAATAAACCTTGCCTTAACCCATTAATATGGGTACCACCATGTAAAGTAGGAATTAAATTAACATAACTTTCAGTTAATAATTCACCACCTTCTGGCAACCAGAGTAATACCCAATCTATTATGTTATCCTCTCCAGAAAAAGTACCAGAAAATCCTTTCTTTGGTAAAATTGTAAAACTGTTTACAGCTTCCATTAAATATTTTTTTAAACCATCTTTGTAACACCAATTTTTTTCAATTTTATTAATGTTATCCTTAAAAATTATTTTAACACCAGATAATAATACAGCTTTCGCCTTTAAAATATGCAGCAAATGAGGAATAGAAAAATTCGAATTGTCAAAAAAATTACTATCAGGCCAAAAACGAATACTAGTACCAGTCATTTCTTTAGCACAATTACCAATAATATGAAGTTCTTTTATTTTTTTTCCATATGCAAAAACTATCTGATAAATTTTTTTTTTGCGCTTAATTTTTACTTCAAGACGTTTTGATAAAGCATTTACCACTGAAATACCAACACCATGCAATCCACCAGAAAATGGATAAAGTTTATTTGAAAATTTTGCACCTGTATGTAAATTTCCCAAAATAACCTCTACTGCAGATATGTTTTTTTTAGGATGAATATCAACTGGTAAACCTCTTCCATCATCAATAACTTCCAAAGATTGATCTTCATATAAAATTACAGTAATATTATTAGCATAAGAAGCCAAAACTTCATCTACACTATTATCAATAACTTCTTGTGCTAAATGATTTGGTCGAGATGTATTAGTATACATTCCGGGACGGCGCCGTATTGGTTCTAAACCATTTAATATCTCAATTGCTTCTGCGTTATATTTTATCATATTATTTTTGTATTTTTACTATAACAAAGTAATATACTTCTCAAAAACAAAAAATATTCTAATATTTGCTTCGGTATAAATAATTTTAAAGATTTTATTTTTAAAATATTTATTTTTTTTATTGATAATTTTTACAAAAAGTAACAAATATTTTAATGTATATCTTTATAAAAAAATATCATCTTAATTATATTAAAATCACAAAATTTTAAAAATTTGTTTTTTAAATAAAATATTTTTTATAAATGTTAAAATAATATTTTAATAGTGATCAAATATAAAAATTAATCTATAATTTTTTGGATAAAAAATATGTTGATAGATTTCCAAAATTAAAAAATAAAAAAAACTTAAAATAACTTAATTTTTAAAAATATTACACTTATTTAAAAAATAAATAATCTCACTAAAAAATATTTATAAATTCAAAACTGATGTGAGAAATTTGACATTACATTAAAATCTAATCTTTTTTATTTTAAAAATTACTTATGTCTATCTTATTTTATCACTTATTAACTTTTAATAACAGTATTTTCTATTAAAACTGGTATATTCATAATCATTAATAAACCTGATAAATAATATCTTTAAATAATATTTTTATATTAAGCTTATTTTTCTAATTATCTACAAAGATCATTATATTAGTATTTTTATAAAAAATATTTATAATATTTATAAAAAAATATTTTTGTATAAAAAAATAAATAACTATAAACTATTATTTAATAAGCAATATTTTTTTTAAATCATAGAAAATAAAAAAAAATATCTATATGGATTATTCTATATAGAAAATAACTTATTAGTTGTCCAACCAATGATTTTTTAACATAATATAATTTAATTGTAACCATTGTATTGCAATTACCGTAGCTGCATTATCAATTATACCTAATTGAACCCACTTATAAGCTTTTAAACGATCAACAATATGAATACGTATATCCTCATTTTGAGTTTTTAATCCATGCAAACTTCCATCTTTTACTATTGACGTATCTATTTTACCAATATTTATATAAATCCTTTCTGTTGTACCGCCTGGACTACTAAGATAGCTTAATGCATAATAATAACGTTGAATAATAATACCGGCTTCTTCTTTTGCTTCACGACGAATCAATTCTTCTAATGTTTCATTTTTTTCTTGTATCCCAGAAATAGTTTCTAAAAGCCATGGAGTAACACTACTTGAAATGGCGGGTAATCGTATTTGTTCAATTAATAATACTTTATCAAAATAAGGATCATAAGGTAAAACAACTCCTCCATTTCCTCTCTCAAAAACTTCTCTTTCTATTTCTTTACTCCAACTATCATTAAATAATTTATGTTTAAATCTATATTTTATAATAGAAAAAAAACCTTTATAAAGGTAAGATTTACTTATTATTTTTACATCATCTTGAGTAAATTGAAATGGTATATTTTTTTTGTAATTCATAAAAATTCTCTAAATAATTTATTTTTATTTTATCTATATTCATGATGTAATTCTCACAGAAAGATGTAATTGCATCAAAATTAAAATACTTTAAATAAAAAATATTTTTAAATTTAATTATTTTAAATCATATATTCTACATTATAAAATCACAAATTATATATTCAGTATTGTAAAAATATTTTTTAAAAATATTATATAATTAATTTAATCAATTTTATTATAAAAAATTATTTAATTACTTATTAAAAGTAATTACTATCAAAAAATACAATTGATATTTTTTTATTTAAATACAAATATTCTTTTTTATTTCCATAATTAAATCAGAGATAGTCAATTTTATCTAAATAATTTTTAAGTACTTATAATCACTTCTTTTATAAAAAATATTGACTTTATCACTATAAAAAAAAATATTTAAAACTAATATATTTTATTACTTTTTTATGATTAATAATAAATTGATTCTTTTATAACATACATTAATAAATTATTAGTAAATTCATATAATTTGATTTTAGAGTTTTATTACTTATTTTTTTATAAAAAAATTAAACAAAAATTAAAAATACAACATAAAATACTTATATTTTTAATATAAAAAAAATATTTTTAAATATTTTATATTTTTTCTAAAAATAGAAATATTTATTTTATGGATATTCAAATTTCTAATCTTTTTAATTAAATATATGAATAAAAAAAATTATTTTTTATAAATTAAAAAATAAGATCTTAATATTACACTTAATATATTATTAATAAACATAATTACTAAAAATATTTTCACAAAAAAACTATAATAAATACAAAATTTAAAATCAAAAAAATATAAATGATATATAAGTTAATCGTAATATATTTACAGAATATATTAAATGAAATATTTTAAAATATTATTTTTATTTATAAATAATTATATATTTTTTTTAAAAATAAAAATATAAATTTAAAGTATATGATCATTTTCATTAAATATGTAATAAGTATTATATTAAAAAAGTAATTTTTTAAAAATTTTAAAATTATTATATCATCATCAATCTGTCTGTAAGAACAGAAAATTTGGTAATACATAAAAACAATTTTTATAAAAATATTCTTTATAAAAAATTATATAAAACTAGGTACATAATTTGTTATCTTTTATATCTTGTATGATTAAAGTAGATTTTAATCATTTTTTTTTAAACTCTGACGATATATAACTATATCATTTATAGTTATTACCGGCATATTATTTTCTTTTCCAAATAAAAGTACTTCTTGCATTCTTGCCATTGTACCATCATCATTTGTTAACTCACATAAAACACCAGCTGGCTTAAAACCTGCTAAAATCATTAAATCAATTGTAGCCTCTGTATGACCAAGACGTTCTAATACACCACCTTTTTTAGCTCTTAAAGGAAAAACATGACCTGGTCTATTTAAATCACTTGGAATCGCGTCATCATTAATAGCAGCACGAATAGTCATTAAACGATCAGTGGCTGAAACACCAGTGGTCACACCTTTTGATGCTTCAATACTAACAGTAAATGGAGTTTGAAATTGGCTAGAGTTTTTTTTAACCATCATAGGTAATTGTAATTGCTTACACTTTTCTTCTGTTATACAAAGACAAACAATTCCACTACCATGTCTAATAGATAATGCCATTTGTGATATCGTCATAGTTTCCGCTGCAAAAACCATATCACCTTCATTTTCACGTTGTTCATCATCAAGTACCATAACTCCATTACCTTGACGTAATGCATCAAGAGCATATTTTATACGTTCAATAGGATTTTTGTATAAAAAACGTAATATCTGATTCATGGTAAAACCCTCATTAAATAAATATTACCAGAACCAGCGCAAAAAATTGGGAATATAAAATTTTCATCTGTATAGAAATTAGCACTTCTTAAACCTATAAGTATTGTTATCTTTCTCCAATCTAAACATAAACGTCAGTTCTAGATTTTTTCATATTGCTTTTTATGCCAATTATTGATTAATATAATTAAATATTGACATACTTAAATTTTTAACGTTTAATAAATATTAAAAATACATAAAAATATTCCGATATAATATAAAAAACAAAACTATATCGTGAATATAGTTATCTAGCAATCAAAAGAAAAAAATATATTGTATATACATAAAATATTTGATATTAGTAATATACTAATGTATTTAATATAATTTGCATGATCAAATTAATGAACAAAAAAAAAATTGAACAAATTATATTTCAAATAAAAAAAAATCTGCCTCAAGAAATACGCGATTTAGGCAGTGATTTTGAAAAAAAAATATATGAAATATTACAAGAACAATTAAGAAAATTAAATTTTGTTTCAGAAGAAAAATTTAATATTCACACTGAAAGTTTACTAGAAATTCAGAAAAAAATTCAGCATATTGAAAACAGACTTAACAAAATAGAAAAATATTCTAAGAGCAAAAATTTGGCAATTAAATAAATTTTAATATATTAAAATTTATTAAATAAAAAATATCTTAATTTTTCTATCAAACTTTTAAAAAAGTAATAAATTATTGTTTCAAAATATTAAATTTATTTTTAAAAAATCATAATTTTTATTTTATGAAATAATTAAATATAATTTCGCAAAAAACAATAAATTAAAATTTTTTTGACTTAGTGAAATCCCATATTACTTTTTTTAAGTAGTAACTCTATTAATAATTTTGGTAGTAGATAACCCATATTCAAAATTAAGTATTTTTACTTCACCACCGGCTGCTAAAACTTCTTGACTACCGGAAATATCTTCTATCTTATAATCGCCACCCTTGACTAATATATCTGGCAAAATATTACTGATCAAACGTTGGGGTGTTTCTTCATCAAAAGAAACTACCCAATCTACTGCATTTAAGCCTCCTAATACAAGCATTCGTTGAACTAATCTATGAATAGGACGATTTATACCTTTCAAACGTTTAACTGATTCATCACTATTAACTGCAACAATCAATAAATCACCTAGTTTACGTGCATTAGATAAATATATTACATGTCCAGCATGGAGAATATCAAAACAACCATTAGTCATAACTATTTTTTTTCCATTTTTACGAGCAATACTTACAGCTTTTTTTAAGTCTCTTTCACTTATTACACCAAATTTATTATCATTACTATAAATTTTTTTTTCTAACTCAAGAGATGAAATTGTAGAAGTACCTAATTTTCCAACTACTATTCCAGCAGAAATATTAGCTAATATAGATGCTTGACAAAAATTAAGTGAAACTGCTAACGCAGTAGCTAATACACCAATCACTGTATCACCAGCTCCTGTAACATCATATACTTCTTTTGCTTGAGTGGATAAATGCAATGGAGATTTATTACGTTGTAACAATGTCATTCCTTTTTCTGAACGTGTAATAAGCAATGCTTGAAGGTTCAAGGCATATAATAGTTCTGTTCCTTTACGTTCAATTTCTATCTTAGAAGAACACATGCCAACTATTTCTTCAAATTCAGTCATATTTGGAGTTAATAAAGTAGCCCCATAATAATTTTTATAATTACTTCCTTTTGGATCAATTAAAATAGGTATTTTAGCTTTATTTGCTAATGCAATAATATGTTCAATATTTTTTAAGGTTCCTTTACCATAATCAGAAAGCACTAGTACTTTTATATAAGGCAAAGTTTTTTCAATACGCTCTAAAAGAAAATTCATAGAATCATTATTATTATTTTTTTCAAAGTCAATTCTAATTAATTGTTGATTATAAGATAAAATTCTTAGTTTCGTAATAGTAGGATAACTTGATAATGTAATCAAATCACAACAAACATTAGCTGCATTAAGTTTTTTTATCAAAATTTTAGCAGCATCATCAATACCAATCAGCCCAATAAGATGAATATTGGCTCCTAAAGCAGCAATATTCATTGCAACATTAGCCGCACCCCCAGGCCGTTCTTCTTTTCTTTCTACTTTAATTACAGGAACAGGTGCTTCTGGTGAAATACGATTAGTTGATCCATACCAATAACGATCCAACATTACATCACCGACTACTAAAACAGTGGCTTCTTTGAAATCGGGAAAAATAATATCCATATATACTCCAAATACGAAGTAAATTATAAAAAATTTAAATAAAAATTAATTTATAGCATGTTTAATATATCAATATATTTTTGATCTGTTTTATTTATAAAAAGGATAAGAATACTATCCAACAAATACTTTAATCTTTTATTGTGATAAATATATTAAAAATAAAATAATCTACAATAAAAAAATTACAATCATCAAAAAATATTATTTTTTCTAAATATTTAATGCAAAAAAAATCTTGAAAAAAAATAACTATTATTTTTAAAAATATACATTTGCAATTGTACATACTTTTTGTTTTTAAAAAAAAATAAAATTACAATATTTTCATAAAAAACATATAGATAACAATATATTTGTATATAAATATTGCATAAATAAATTTTTTATACATTTAATTTAATAAAATTCATATAATAATGTTCAATTAATCAATCTAATATAAATATCTTTTCTAAATTTAGAAAATAGCGTTAAAAAATTTATCTTTTAAAAAAATATTAACTGATTTTACAAAAATTTTGTTTTCAATTTACTATCGTTTTTTTTAAAATTAAATATTATATTTTTATAATATTATTTTTATAGGAATATTTTTTTGTTAAAATAATAAAAATTATTTATAAAACTGCAATTTACAAAAATTTTATAAATATTGAAAATTATTTTCAATAAAATTTTAATAAAAAAAATATTTTTTATTTATTATATAATGATAATTTATTATACAATCATAAGAAAATTGCAGTATTTTTTTAAATTTGGGTTAAAAAATCTTTTTATTACCATAAATTAAAAATCTTAAGAAACAAAAAAATAACACAATAAAAAAAATATCACAGTTAAATACTAAAAATTATAATAAAAAAAAGATTATTAAAATTTTAAGTAATAATTTAAGAAAAACATACTACAAAAATTAGTTATAAAATAAAACTTTAATTAATATGAAAATCGCATGTTGTTTATATAAATATTTTCCTTTTGGAGGCCTACAAAGAGATTGCCTGAAAATTATTAATGTTTGTCATAAAAGAGGACACGAAATACGTGTTTACACAATGCAATGGAATGATAAAATTCCCGAACATATACACGTTATTTTAATACCTGTACAAGCAAAAACAAATCATGGAAAAAATGTTTTGTTTTATCATACAGTAAAAAAACATTTGATAAAATATCCTGTTGATATTACGGTTGGTTTCAACAAAATGCCAGATCTAGATATTTATTATGCTGCAGATATTTGTTATGCTGAAAAAGTTGAAAAAGAAAAAAAATTTTTATATAAACTTACTACAAGATATAAACATTACATTGCTTATGAAAAAGCTGTATTTAATATTAATAGTCATACAAAATTATTAATGTTGACCCAACAACAAATTCATGATTTTAAAAAACATTACAAAACACCTAATAAACGTTTTTATATATTACCACCTGGAATTAATATTAATAACAAATATAATTACAAAATTCTTGATGCAAAAAAAAAATTTCGAAAAAAAAATGGTATTCAAGAAAAAGTTTTTTTGTTGCTACAAGTTGGTTCAGATTTTAAACGTAAGGGAGTTGATCGTACATTAAAAGCAATTTCAAATTTACCTAACATATTAAAAAATAAAACTATTTTAATAGTTGTAGGTCAGGATAATCCTAATAATTATAAACTTCTTGCAAAAAAACTCAATATAGAAAAACAAGTCTTTTTTTTTTATGGACGTACCGATATAAATGAATTAATGCTATCTGCTGATATATTAGTACACCCAGCTTACCAAGAAGCTGCCGGTATGGTTTTAATAGAAGCTATTACAGCTGGATTACCTGTTATAACCACAGAAATTTGTGGATACGCACCATATATTAAAAAAGCAAATTGCGGGATAGTGATAGACCAACCATACAAACAAAAAAATCTTAATTCTGCTTTAATGACCAGTTTGCTTAACAAATCTTTATTAACAAAATGGTCAAAATCAGCATACTATTTTTCTTATACTCAAGACTTATACAGCTTACCTGAAAAAGCTGCAAATATCATTTTGGGATGCTGATATGTTAAAAATTCAAGAACCTTTCAAATCTTTATGGAAAGATAAAGACCCTTTTAGAGAAATAGAGAAATTAAGCGGAAAAATTATCCGTCAATTAGAAACAAGAAAAACTTTATATTTTCAAATTAATAAAGAAAAATATTTTATTAAAATTTACTATGGTACTACAATAAAAGAAATCACAAAAAATTTACTTTTTTAAAAATTACCAATATTAGGAGCTAAAAGAGAATAGAAAACAATTCAACATTTAACTAATGCTAACATTAATACTATGGATGTGAAAGTTTTTGCTGAATAAAAAAATCATATCTTAAAAAGAAAATCCTTCATTATTAATAAAGCACTTTCCCCTACTATCAGTTTAGAAAATTTTTGTAAGAATTGGAAAAATATAGCTCCAAATTTTGGAATAAAAAATATTAACTTATCAATTGGCTCAAATTATAAGAAACATGCATAAATCTGGAATTAATCATCGTAATTGTTATATTTTTCATTTTTTATTACATATACCAATTAATAATTAAAAAAAATAAAAATTTCTATCATCGATCTACATCGAGCTCAATTAAGGGGAAGTGTCCAAAAACGTTGGAAAAATAAAGATCTCGTTGGATTATACTATTCTTCACTAAATATAGGTTTAACAAAAAGAGATATTTTTCGTTTTTTAAAAATTTATTTTAAAAAAAATTTAAGAAATATTTTTAACAATGAAAAAAAATCATATTAAACGCTTCTCTTGAAGAAAAAAAAATTAAAAAACACACTATTTAAAAAAAAATATAAATATACAATATAATAATTTTACAATCACTTCTTTATCTAATACTTCATGTTTTCTATACAAATATAAAAAATATAATTTTAATCAATCATACTGATTATGTAACAAAATAAAATTTTAATAAAAATGATCATCCTTTTTTCAAGGAAAATAAATATCTTCAATGATTATCACGTATAGTTTTTTTAAAAAAATAAATCATTATTAATTATATCAATATAATTAATAATTGAATATTAAAATTAAAATTTTTTAAAAACTTAAAATTTACCATAAAAGTATTTAATGTACAAAAAAATTCTTTTAAATGATCTAATTTATTAAAAATATTTTATATAAAAAACATTTTTTTTGTAACAACTATCACAAATTTTTATACAAAAAATCGGTTATAAAATATAATAATTTTTTTAAAATTATATTTAGTTAATTTATAAAATTATTTTTTTTAAAATACCTATTTCTGATAACATTTAGAAAATCTAAATACTATATAAAAAGATAAATAATATATGAATCATAAATATAAAAATAAATTATTAATATCTTAAATTTTAAGTTTATAATACAGACGATTGCAATATTTATATTTTTAAAAAGATAGATGACTAATTAATTAAAAATATTATAAATATTTATAAAAATCATAAAATAACTTTTTTACGATTAAAATAAAAAAAAACATAGTATATCATTTATAATCTAAAATCAAAAATATATCCATATTATAGATTATTCAAAAAAAACTTATGAAAAATATAGATGCTAATATTTTTTAAAAAAAATCAAAAAACAATTCTAAATAAAGTTATATTTATTTCTAATACTTTTTATTGATTCTTTTTTTTAAAAAAAATGATTAATAGAAATATATCAATTTCCTGTATAAATTTTTTGTAATATCGCTTGAGCTATAGAACTTGGCAAAAAAGATGAAATATCACCACCATTTTGTGCAACATTTTTAATTAAAGCAGAAGAAATAAAAGATAATTCAACAGAAGATAACAAAAAAATTGTTTCCAAACCAGGCATAAGATGACAATTCATATGAGCTAACTGAAATTCATATTCTAAATCTAATACAGAACGTATACTTCTAATTAAAATATTAACTTTATGTATACGACTAAAATTAACTGTAAGTCCAGAAAAACCTTTTACTTCAACATTCATCAAATGCTTTGTTTGTTCTTTAGCAAATGCAAGACGTTCATCAAGCGTAAACATCAAATTTTTATTCGAGTTATCAGTAATACCTAAAATTACTTCTTCAAAAATTAATGCAGATCTTTCTATAATATCTAAATGTCCATAAGTTATAGGATCAAAGCTACCAGGATAAATTGCCTTTTTTTTCATACAATTATTATTCATTACAATCAGTGAACATAATAAATACAACGTATTATAATATTAATAAAAAATTATAGATATATAAATATATTTCTAATGCAATAAAAAATATAACATTTTCATTTATAAATAAATTAGATTTATTGTTCTAATAGTATATAAAAAAATAAAAATAATTTAAAATATAAGAAATTTTTTAAAATGCTAATTATATTTTTAGCCATAATATATTATATTATTTTTAATATAAATTAATCAATGTTAAACAAAATTTTATTTTTTTTATATCAAATACTTATATATCTTATACAACCTATCATTTTATTCCGTTTATTATGGAATGCTTACAAATACCCAGCTTATCTTAAGCGATGGAAAGAACGATATGGTTTTTGCAATGGTAAAGTTATACAAGGAGGTATATTGTTACATTCTGTTTCTGTAGGTGAAACATTAGCAGCTTTTCCATTAGTAAAAGCATTAAGACATCATTACCCGGACTTACCTATTACTATAACAACTATGACTCCAACTGGTTCAGAAAGAGTATTATCTGAATTTGGTAATAATGTATATCATGTATATTTACCATATGATTTAATCGGTTCAGTAGTCCGTTTTATTAATCAAGTAAATCCTCAATTAACCATTATTATGGAAAAAGAATTATGGCCTAATCTTATTATAAAATTAAGACAACGAAAAATCCCATTAATCATTGCTAATGCACGCATGTCTGAAAAATCAGCTATAAATTATCAAAAATTAGGTTGTTTTATAAAAATATTATTACAAAAAATTACTTTAATAGCAGTTCAAAATAAAGAAGATGGAGAACGTTTCATACAATTAGGTTTACCAAGAAAAAAATTATCTGTTATAGGTAATTTAAAATTTGATATTAATATCACACCAGAATTGGCAACAAAAACTATAATTCTACGTCGAAAATGGTCACTATTACACCGTCAAGTGTGGATTGCAAGCAGTACGCACGAAGGTGAAGAATCTATTATATTAGCAGCACATATTCAACTATTAAAAAAATTTCCTAATTTATTACTTATTCTTGTCCCACGTCATCCAGAACGTTTTAAACATTCAAAAGAATTAATAAAAAAAACTAAACTAAACTATATTTCAAAAAGCAAAAATTCTGTACCTGATGCAAATACACAAATTATTATTGGTGATACTATGGGAGAATTAATGTTACTTTATAGTATTGCTGATTTGGCATTTATTGGTGGGAGTTTAGTAAAACAGGGTGGTCATAATCCATTAGAAGCCGCAGTACACTCTATCCCTATTTTAATGGGGCCTCATACTTTTAATTTTAAAGATATATGCAATAGTTTAAAAAAACTAAATGGCTTAATTACTGTTAATAATACTCAATCCTTAATAGTCACAATTTCGAATTTACTTGAAAATAAAACTGTTCGTTTATATCATGGACATCAAGCAGCAGAAATTTTATATAAAAATCAAGGTGTATCCGAAAAATTAATAAAATTACTTAAACCATACCTTAAAATAAAAAAATAAAATATTAATATTGAATATAGTATAAACCAATGATGCTTTATTAAAAAATATCTTTTAATATAAAGAAGAGAAAATTTTTTATTTGTTAAATACAATTCTTTAATAAATAAAATAATTTTATAAAATGAAATAATATTTTTCTGGATTAATTATCTATTTTTAATAGCAATCGTTCATATATTGTATTTGGTTTAATTGTTGACATATCATAATTTTTTGCAGTGATTATTTCTTGTCCTTTACCATATCCACCTACTAATTTAGGATCTGTAGGACCATAAAGAATAATATTTGGTTTACTTAAAGCGGCAGTTAAGTGACTTAAACCTGTATCAACAGATACAATAGCATTAGCCATTATAATTTGATCAGCCATTTCTTTCAATGAAAGTTTGGGTAATATTTCAACATGATTAAAACCTTTAGCTAATCTTGTGACACGTTCGTATTCTATACCAGAAATCCATGGCAATTTAACAATTAATCCTTTATTTTTTAAAGAAATTAGTAATTCACGCCAATAAAATTCAGGCCAATGTTTTTCATTACTTGTAGTGCCATGAAAAAAAATAACATACGGTTTTATTTTACTTGATAAAAATCTTGAAGAAAAATATTTCATAATACCATAATCTGCAACCATCATCGATTTTTTATAATGCAAACTTTCTACAAATAATTCGCGAATTCTTTCTACAGCATGTTGTTTCTTATTTATAGCATAAGAATGATCATAAAATATACTTGCAATGGGTTCTTTAGCACTATACCAATCATAACCGTGACTTACGCCACGCGCATGCCGTGTAACAAAAAAAGCACTTTTAAACAACCCTTGTGCATCAATTACTGCATCATATTTCTTTAATCGTAATTGAGAATAAAATTTTTTTTTTCTTCACGTGTAGATTTTATAAACCAACTTTTTCTCCAACGTCGAATGGCTACTGGAATTACTTCTTTAACAGAATAATGCCAACTTGGGATTTCAGAAAATTTTTCTTCCACAACCCAATCAAATTGGATATTTGGGTAATGCATTATTGCATCCGTTAAAGCAGGCAAAGTATTTAATATATCACCCATTGATGATGTTTTTATAATTAATACTTTCATTATGATTACAGTTTTCTAATTCCAATAAATTAATTAATTCATTTATAACTTGTGCAGGTTTTATATCGATCAAACTTTTATGATAAATATTATTTCTATTAATCTTAACTATTCTTTTTTTATCATTATTAATTGCTATATGAATAATTTTAACTTTGTTTGATAGAGGCGGTGTAAAATTTGGATTTGTAGGTCCATAAAGTGCAATAATGGGTATATTTAATGCTGCTGCTATATGCATTAAACCAGAATCATTTGTAACAACAGCAACGCAAGATGCTAACAAATTAACTGCTTCATTTAAAGTTGTTTTACCAACCAAATTAAGACAATGGTATTGACAATTTAATGATAGTAATTTCCAAATCGCATAACCAATATCGTAATCTAGTTTGGAGCCAAATATCAAAATTTGATAACCGTAAATACTATATAATAATTCCGTTAATTTAGCGTAATGATAATATGGCCAACATTTTGCTAATCCAGCTCCAGAACCCGGGCAAATACCTATAATTGGTAACTTGTTAGAAACATAAAATTTTTTTTTGCTCTTTATTTTTTCAGAATCAGAAACTGATATTTTAGGCCATAAAATAGGTTTGGGAATAGAATCTGCATTGTTTACTAAATCTTTTGGATAGGCTAAAGCAACATAACGTTGAACCATTTGTGGAAATGCAATACTTTTTAATACACGCATATCATTAATTAACCAATAGCGATTTTCACCACACCATCCTATACGTAACGGAATATTAGCAAAAAAAGGTATTAATGCAGATTTAAAAGAATTTGGCAATATATAAGCTTTATCATAATTCTTGTGACGTAAATTAATACCAATTTTATGACGTTGAAAAAATGCTAAAGAACCATGATTCAGAGGCATCAATATATAATCATGTACTTCTGGCATTTTTTTTAATAACTCATAACACCAATTAGAAGCCATAACATCAATAATAATATTTGGATATAATACTTTTAAAGTACGAAAAAGACTTTGAGTCATCATCATATCTCCCACCCAATTAGGAGCAATTACCACTATCTTCATACTGTAATATTATTGTTTAAAATAAACGATTGCTATTTAAAACTTGCATATAATCAATGACTCCTTCTGTAACTGGTTTAAATGATTTATGATAACCAACTTTTCGTAATTTATCTAAATTAGCTTCCGTAAAAATTTGATAAAATGTTTTCAAATTATTAGGAAAAGAAATATATTCTAATATAGAATTATTCTTTTTATGAAAATCAACCACGATATCTGCTATTTTTTGAAAAGACTCAGCTTTACCTGTTCCACAATTAAAAATGCCAGAAATTTTATTTTCTAAAAACCATAAATTTAAAGTAACAATATCATTTATATGAATAAAATCTCGTTTAAATTTTTTACTGTCTTTAAAAAGTCTTACATTTAATCCTTTATTAATTTGATTATTCCAATGAAATATGACACTAGCCATATTATCTTTATGACTTTCTCCTGGTCCATAGACGTTAAAATAACGCAATCCACATACTTGTGAAGTAATTTTTGGTAATATTTTTCTAACATATTGATCAAATAAAAACTTAGAATAACTATATATATTTAATGGTTTTTCGTATTGCAATGTTTCAATACAATATTTATTATTTATTCCATAAATAGAAGCAGATGAAGCATATAAAAAATTAATGTTCCTTGAAATACAATAATGAAGCAATTTTTTAGAATATTCATAATTATTATTCATCATATATTGCCCATTCCATTCTGTTGTAGATGAACAAGCACCTTGATGAAAGACTGCATCAACATTGCCAATGTTACTATTATTCATAATAGCAGATAAAAAAAATTCTTTATCGATATAATCGAAAATCTTTAAATTTACTAAATTATTAAATTTATAACCATTTTTAAGATTATCAACAACCATAATATCTGTATATCCTTGATGATTAAGTCCTTTAATAATATTGCTTCCAATAAAACCAGCTCCACCAGTAACTATAATCATTTTTTTATGCTCTATTCATAAATTTAATTTTTATTTATAATAATTTTTGAAAAATATACATATGATAAAATCATATATTTTCTAATATTAAATGACATACAATTTCTACTGAATAAAAAATAAGTAATAATTCCATTCTTTATTTTTTAAAAAAAATACCAGAAAAAGAATAAAAAAATTTTTTTTATCATTATAAATAAAAAAAACACAAAATTTATTTTCAAAAATTTCACTTTTAAAAAAAACAATATTAAATATAACTTACTAAAAATAAAAAATATATAAAAAATATGATATATTAATTATTCAATAACTTTATATATTTAATGATATACTATCAAATTTTTACTAATTTTATAAATTATAAAGAATAATATGTCATCTAATAGATATTATAATACAAAATCAACAAATAACAATTTGAAATACAGAATTTTTATTTTTTCTAATTAATTATTATAAAATATTAATATAAATTATCAAAAATATTATTTATTAAACTTTATTATTTTATAAATTGATTTAAAATTTTTACTAAAAAAATTCTTAAATTTTTATAAAATTCTGACAAAAATAATGTATTGTTTATTAAATAATGAGATTTTTTAATATTTTTGAGATTATTTTTTTTATATTTTATTTTTTTTACTTTAATAAATTTTTTAAATAAAAATATGTTATTACATTTTTATTATCTTAAAACTATTTATATTCTTTTAAAGTTTAATACAAAAAGCAAAATATTATTTTAATTTTTTAAAAATCTTACTTTTTTCTTAAATAGAAAATTATTTTAGAATAATCGTTTTTAATTTTTTTTAAAAATTTTTATTATTGCTTTTAATTAAATAATACTGTTTTATATTGGTTTAAATAAACATAGCATTCTAAAATATATTTTTTTTAACTTGATTTATCTTTAACTAAAACTTTAATATCTTTTTATAGCAATACTCTAAAATATTTTTTGATGTTTTTTGAATATTTATTATCCTATTTTTTATACAACAATTTCAATTTTAATTTATTATTTATAAAATAATCTGTAATACTAAATATAAAACTAAAAACAATAAAAACTATTTTTTACAAAAATAAAAAAATTTTTAAAACCATGAAAAATACTATTTTTTTATACTATAATTAAAAAATAATTTGTTTTTAACAGTTTTATTATGTTATTATATTAAATAATAATTTTAAAAACATTTTTAATAAATATCATATTTTATATTTAATTACTTACTAATTCATGAGAAATTAAACCAATTTATTTCAACTCATTATATTTATAGAACAATAAAGATATATTTTGAATGAAAATACATTTTTTATTAATTATTAGTCTTTCATCTAAATGATAAAAGAAATCATACAATTTATTTTACGGCATCCAGTATTAACTTTACTATGGGTAATTTTGTTATTATCTGTAATTATTTTAACATTTCAATGTTTATTTTCAAAAATAAAAAAAATTAACTGCACTAAAACTATACAATTAATTAACAAAGAAAAAGGGATAATTATTGATGTACGTACACATAATGATTTTCAAAAAGAACATATTATTCATTCCATTAATCTAAATTTTTCAGATATAAAAAATAATATTAAAACTTTTAAAAAAAATAAAACACACCCAATTATTATTATTTCAGAAAATGAAATTAAATCGTCTAAAGCAGCTGAACAATTTATAAAATATGGCTTTGAACGTGTTTTTATTCTTGAAAATGGTATCGCAAACTGGTCTAATAACCTTTTACCTATCATACGTAACCATAAAAAACTATCTAAACATCGTATCTAAAAATAATATATTGATGTACTTCACAAAAAAGTAGAAAAATTATTAAAATATAATTTTACACATAAAATATATACTAATTATAAATATCATTTATAAACTATATTTTTAAAATATGTTTAATATAGTATTTTAAAAATTAAAAAATCCATAAATTAATTAAAAATATTTATAAAATTAAATAAAATTCACTATTTGATAGAAATACTATAAAAAATAGATTCTTTCTGTAAAGTTATAAAAAAGAAAGATTGTTCAATTTTTTAAAAAATATTTAAAAATATAGATTATGGTAGATCTATTTTTTAAAAATATTCTATAAACTGCAAATAAATACAGAAAAATTTGCAATAAAATTTTTTCAGAATGAAATTCTAAAACCTGTTAATTTTTATATATTATTTAATATAGATATATTATTTCAATGACTATAAAAAACACACTTTTTTAAAAAAAACAAAATATTTAATTATATAAATTTCATAATATATATTGTTTTAAACTAAATTATATATAATCTACTGAAATAGATTCTATAGTATTTCCAAAAATATAAAAAGATTTGATTTTTTTATTTATTGCTTTTAAAATTTTCACAATATTTTTATATCATGCTAATCATTAAATTTTCTAAATTTATATTAATAATTTATTAAAATTTAATACACTTATTATTTTTAAATAATTTTTAAATAATGTAAAATACTTTCAAATATTTAAAATTGTTTTCTTTTTAAACACAAACACCACTTATTTAAGAACTCATTTAAAATAAAATTCAATTAATTCAAAATTTTATTAACAAATACATATTAAATTAATTATAATATCATTTATTTATAATAAATTTTACTTTTTAAAAATGGAAAAAGTGCATAATTAATATTTAAATTTTAAACACTTAAAAATAATAAAACAGTATTATAACATCTAAAAAAAATAACTACTCATTAATAAACACAAAAAAAAATAACGTAATTTATTATTTTAAAAATTCTTATAAAAAAATAATTATACAATATATTTAAAATTACCGTGCTTAATTTTTAATATAGACATGAATAAAATTTTTGATCATTATTAACCACAACTTTAATTTTTAAATTTTAAAGTACTAAATCAAAAAAAATATTTTATATAAAAATTCATTATTTAATTACTTTTTTACTACATACTTCTTTAAATACAATAATACATTCTTGCAAAAAATATTAAAAATAAATTTAAAAATTTCTAGTTATTTATAAAAAATGAAAAACCTTAAATTATTACAAATACTTTATAATATTTAAATAACATTATTCTTAGATAATCAGCATTGATTTTTAGTGAAGTTAATTCTTATATCATTTTTTAATTACAATCATTTTTTTTATAAAACAAGAAATATATGTATTGAAAAATATTAAAATAAATCTTATTAAAATAAAACTTATTTAATATTTTAAAGTGCATTTTTTAATATTTATTTAAAGTTACTTAAAACTTTGTATTTATTCTAATCACATTACTATACGAAATAATTTATAAATTTATTTTTTATCGAATATTTTATAAAATCTATTTTTTTATTTTAAAATTATAATAAAAAAAATTAAATTCAACAAAAATAATACTAATTTTTCTAAAAATTCTTGCACTTATAAGAAAAATTTTAAAAAATAAAATCTAAATATATAAAAAATAGTATATGTTTTTATTGAAATAAATTAAAAATATCTAAAAAATCAAAATAAATATTTTAAAATATATATTCTTTTATGTAATTTATCTACAAATATACTTCATTAAATTATATTTAAATTTCTAAAAAAAATTATAAAAAATAATTTAAATTTCATTAATGTTTTTATAAACTAAAACGTATCTTTAATAAAAAAAATACTTATAGCAATTAATACTAAAAAACTCGCAAAAACATAATTTTTCTGTTTTAATATACGTGATGACTGAAAAAAAGGACGCAACCAACTTGCAATAAAAGCATAAAGTACCATCATAAATGCATCAACAACAACCATTGTTAAAGTCATTATTCCTATTTGTAAAATTAAAGATTGTGTAGGATTAATAAAAACAGGAAGTATGGCTACTAAAAAAGCTAAAGTTTTAGCATTTGTAATATCTGTTAAAAAACCGCAAAAAAATCGTTTCATACCACTTGTTAAAATTACAACATCATTAATATTGGTTATAACCGGTGCTCTCCAAGTTTTATATGCAAGAAAAAATAACCAAAATATTCCAATTATCTTTAATAAAAACCAAGCCACAGTTGAAGTTCTTAGAACTTCAATACTAAGTGAAACAATAGGTACCATTAAACCTAAAGCTATTTCTTGACCGATGATAAGCGGTAATGTTTTACGCCACCCCCATTGAAATGCATGATTGATTGTCATAATAGCACCTGCGCCTGGTAAAACAGCACTGAGAAAAACACCGCCTAAAAAAACTAACCAAATATCAATATTCATCTTATATCTACCTCATATTTTTTTTAAATAATTAAATAATAAATATACTGCGCATGTACCATAAATCTTATTTTAGTAAAAGTTATTATTTTCTTTAAGTAAATTTTAATACATAAAAATGTAACACTCTTTAAACAAAATAATAAAATTTATAATAGTAAATAAATTTTATTACTATCACTATTTTTTATAAAAAATTTTTATACTTATAGGATACAAAATATGATAAACAGATTTATAGAAACCTAACTAAAAATAAAAGAAATTATGTTTCTTGCTGATCTAAATATATTCTACATATCACTTCAATAAAAAATGCTATTTTTTTTAAAAAAATCATATTTAACTTATGCAAAATCTAAAATTTTATAAAATAAATGTACTTTATTATGCTAAATAGCATATGAACATTATATCTGTATTAATAATTATTTAGGACGTATATTTTTAATAAATATTAGAATTATCTATACAAAAAAATAATTATATTTAACTTATATATTTTTAAAACATCAAACTTAAATATATCATATCAATTAAATAAATATTAAAAATATTTTTTATCTTATTGGTTAAATATGAAATTAAGTATCAGTATAAAAAAAAATTATGTTTTTTAAAAAACTATTTTTTTTAAAAAATTCATTTGATTTATTTTACATAATCAACACTTAATATAATTTTTTTAATATAAATTATTTTAAATTATTTTTTTTGATTATAAATAATAAATATATGATTTAAAGCATTTAAAATAAGAAATTTTTGATTTTTTTTAAAATTTTTAAAAAACATAAAAAATAAAAAAACAAATAATATAAATATAAAAAATTTATAAGTTTATAAAAATATTATATATTTAATCTTAATGAAAATACTACATTAAAAAAATATATAAAAATTAATCACATGTATAAAATATATACGGTAATTAAAAAAAATCATACTAAATTTCATTTTTTTAAAAAACTTATTACATTTTTTTATGCATAAATTTTAATAATAAAAATGACTGATAAATTATCATATTTTTATATAATGATTATTATCTTGGATTTAAAAATCAAAATTTTTATATTATATATTTAATAAAATATATAAAGATTAAAAAAAAATTAATGCAACTATCATTTTTAAATATCAAAAATATAAAACTTCTAATTATTATATAAATAATATTTATAATTATAATAAATCCAAATGTAATTTTATAAAAAATATTATAATCTAATGAAATAATTTTATAAAATACATTAAATATAAAAAATATATTTTGATATAATTTTTAGAAAAAATAAAAATATGTATTAAAAAAATAATTTGCACTAATTTCTTAAAAATCTACATTTTTATTATATAATATATAATTTTTTTTAACTGTGCATTAAAAAACATTTTATATTATTTTAATAATAAAACATTAATAAAAAAATAACAGTTAACCTAAATCTTAAAAATATTATAATAAAATAATTTTATAGAGTAATTATTCACAAAAAACTCTGTAGTGAACAAAAATAACTATAATATTTATTAATTATATGAAAATAATATTTACTTTATTTTGTGCAAAAAATAAAATTATAATATGTATAATTTTTATAAATATAAAGATATTAAAAAATATTTTTAAAAACACCACAAAGTTTTACATATCACATTAAAAATAAATTATTCCTAAAAAAATAAAAAAATATTATACTTTGATTTACATTTTATTTTTTATAAAATTTATCAACTGTGATACGCCCTACAGGATTTGAACCTATAACCTACGGCTTAGAAGGCCGTTGCTCTATCCAAATTGAGCTAAGGGCGCAAAAAATATTTTGAAAATTAACTATCGAATTAAATTATATGATGAGGACTTATTAAGTCAACCTTCTTTTTTATATTTTTATTCAGCAATTATGATTTATTAAAAATAAACTTAAAAAATTCTAAAAAACATAAAAAATAAAAAATATTTTATATGGATTAAAATAAATGACAGCAAAAATTTTTGATGGAAAAATGATTTCAAAAATAATCAGAAGAGAAATTACTGAAAAAGTAAAATTGAGAGTTTTATTAGGAAAACGAGTACCAGGACTTGCAGTAATTTTAGTTGGTAATGATCCTGCCTCACAAATATACGTCAAAAACAAATGTCGTATTTGCGAAGAAGTTGGATTTATTTCTTTTTGTTATCATTTACCTAAAAAAATTCATGAAGATGAGCTAATAAAATTAATTAATCAACTAAATAATGATAAAAAAATTGATGGTATTTTAGTACAATTACCATTACCAAAAAATATAGATTCTATTAAAATATTAGAATGTATACATCCAAACAAAGATGTTGATGGTTTTCATCCCTATAACATAGGAAGACTCTGTCAACGTGCACCACGATTACGTCCTTGTACACCTCTTGGAATTATTACTTTACTTGAACGATATAAAATAAATATAACAGGTTTAAATGCAGTTATTGTTGGGGCCTCAAATATAGTAGGTCGTCCTATGAATCTAGAATTATTATTAGCCGGTTGTACCACTACTGTTACCCATCGTTTTACGACTAATTTACATCATCACATCAAACAAGCAGATTTATTAATAGCAGTTATTGGAAATCCTAATTTTATTCCAGGTGAATGGATAAAACCTGGTGCAATTGTTATGGATGTAGGGATTAACAAATTAAAAAATGGAAAACTTACTGGTGATATTTGTTATAAAGAGGCAAGTAAACGTGCTGGTTGGATCACTCCTGTTCCTGGTGGTGTCGGACCTATGACAGTGGCTATATTAATGCAAAATACTTTACAAACCTGCGAAGAATATCATGAAAAATATTCATAAGAAATAATAAATTTTATTTAAATAAAATATTTAATTAATCTATGCCAAAGTGCGAATTATTTTTATATATAATATAAAAAATAGATAGTTGAAATAAATCATACAAATAAAAACACAAAATTTCTTTCATATGAAAATTTTTATTTAAATTAATAAAAATAAAATAAATTTTATACAAAATATATTTTTTTAAAAAATAATATTTTTGAATAAATAAATATTTATAATGATAAATATTAAGAAATATTATATTGTACATTCTAAAAAAAATAAATTATTTAAAAAACCGTTTTATAAAAAAATCCATAATATTTAAATTTTATTTATGATTAATAATTTTACGCCATAATGTTCCTTTTTCAGTATCTTCTAAAACAATACCCATCTGAATAAGTTTATAACGAATAAAATCAGCTTCTTTCCATAATTTATTTTTTCTGGCATTATTTCTTTGACTAATTAATAAATTAATTTTATTAATATTAAAAATATTCTTTTTTTGTTGAAAAAAATCTTCAGGATTTTGAGTTAATAGCCCTAATATATTTCCTAATTCGTATAATTGAAATGCAAATTTATTAGCAATAAAAAGATTTTTTTCTTTTAGTTGATTAATTTTTTTGGCTAAATCAAATAAAACACAAAAAGCTTTTGGTGTGTTAAAATCATCATTCATGGCATCAATAAAACGCATTTTAAATATTGCATTATCTGTCGATCTTAGATGATTATTATTAGTTTTATAATCAGTGTTTCGTAAAGCAACATATAATCTTTGTAAGCTTGCACGAGCTTGTTTTAAATTATTTTCAGAATAATTGATTTGACTACGATAATGTCCTGATAATAAAAAATAACGCACCGTTTCTTTATCATAATCAGCAAATATATCACGAATAGAAAAAAAATTTTTTAATGATTTTGACATTTTTTCATGATTTATCATTACCATTCCAGCATGCATCCAATAATTTGCACATAATCCATTATGTGCAGCCGTTGACTGTGCTATTTCATTTTCATGATGTGGAAAAATTAAATCTGAACCGCCACCATGAATATCACAATGTTCGCCAAAAAATTTATTGTTCATTGCAGAACATTCAATATGCCAACCTGGCCGACCAGACCCCCATGGGGAACCCCAACTTAATTCATCAGATTTAGTCTTTTTCCATAATACAAAATCTAATGGATGATGTTTATGATTACCAACTGCAACACGCTTACCGGCTTCTAATTGTTTATAATTTTGACCAGATAATATCCCATAATCATTTTTACTTTTAATAGAAAACATAACATCACCATTATCTGCAATATACGCGTAACCTCGCTTTATAAGTTTTTTAACCAAATAAATCATTTCTTGAATATGTTCAGTGGCTTTTGGTTCAAAATCTGGTCGCAAAATATTCAAAACATCAAAATCTTTATACATTTCCAATAACATCCGTGATGTTAATGAATTACAAGTTTCATGATTTATAGCAGCTTGTTTGATGATTTTATCATCAAAATCAGTGATATTACGCACATAAGTTACATCATAACCAATATAACGCAAATAACGGATAATCATATCAAAAGCTACAAAAGTTCTACTATGACCAATATGGCATAAATCATAAATAGTTACACCACAAACATATATTCCTATTTTTCCAGAAAAAATCGGTTTGAACTCTTCTTTTTTACGACTAAGTGTGTTATAAATTTTTAATTTAGACATTTTTTATAACCAAAATTTTAAATGATAACCAATTTTTTAAATAATTAAAAAATTCTAGCAAACTAAAAAAGTTCTATTAAAGATTTTTAAAAATATTTCTAATAAAACATGACACAAAACATAAAAATCTCAGATAAATACTGCTTTTCTAATAAAAAATAATATATTATACTTATAATATTTTTTATGTGAAACATAAGAATTTATTACAATAACTTTATCAAAAAAATATTATATTAATTTTTTAAAAAATAATCATTAAAATATTAATAGTAATTATTTATAATAAAAAAAAATTTTATTAATTTTAAATTAATAACTTATTTATTTATGATTTCTTAATAAATTAACTATAAATTAAAATTTTATAAATAATTTGTAATAAAACATACGGTAATATAATACACATAAGATTTATAGATGATTGATATACCAAAATAATTAATTAAAATTTATGGGAATTTTATTTATTGCTGACTTACATTTACAAGAAAAAAAATCCGATATTACTATCGGATTCTTAAGATTTTTAAAAAATCAGGCAACACAAGCCCAAGCTTTATATATTTTAGGAGATTTTTTTCATTATTGGATTGGTGATGATGATCCTAATATATTACACAAAGCAATAGCTTATGAATTAAAAAAGTTATACGAAAAAGGTGTTCTTTGTTACTTTATTCATGGAAATCGTGATTTTTTACTAGGCAAAACGTTTGCTAAAAAAAGCAGAATGATACTATTACCAAAAGAAAAAGTTATCAAATTATATGGTCATCAAATCTTAATTTTACATGGTGATATACTTTGCACTAATGATATTTCATATCAACGTTATCGAAAACGAATACGTAATCGGTGTTTGCAAAAAATATTTTTAGATTTGCCATTATCTATTCGCCATTTTCTTGCAAAAAAAATACGAAAAAATAGTCAATCAGTGAGCTTATTAAAACAAAAATACATTACAGATGTTAATGAAAAAACAGTAATAGAAAAATTTAAAAAATACAAAGTCGATTGGATAATTCATGGCCATACCCACCGACCTGGCATTCATAAAATAATCATTAATGGAAAAATATTGCATAGAGGAGTTTTGGGAGAATGGCAAAAAAATGGATCAGCAATTAAAATTACAAACAAAACAATCGAACTAATTAATTTTTCTTTACACTAAAATAGTGATTTTATCTAATAAAATTATTATCAAAAATATTTAATCAAAAAAAATATCTATTTTTTATTTTTTTATTAAAAATTTTAATTTATAAATTATTAATTATTTTAATCTCTTTATAAAAATGTTTTCTTACCTATAAGAATGATCTATACAATTTATTATTTTAAAATTCAGAAAATGAATATATTTTTTTTGATTACTGATAAAAAATCCAAAATATGATGATATTATATTGCTGCAATTTTATAAAAAAAATTCTAAATTTTATTTCCTTATAAATTTTTTTAAAAAAATCTTAAAAATGATTACAATACTATTATACGATACATATTCTTATTTATTTATAGAATAATATTTTGTTTTATATTATCAATGTGATAAATATACTGTTTTTCATAAAAAAACCAGTTATAATTGGAATTTATTATACAGTTCATGTAATTTCAAAAAATTACATATATATATTAAGTTTCTGTTTTTTTATATTTTTATATAATTTTAACTTATAAAAAAATAAAAAACAAAATTTTTTAATATATCTCATAAATTTATTAGTTTGAGTAAAATCATAAATAAATAACTCTTTTTCTTTAATAAATCAAAACCAATACATAATTAAAATTTAAAAATAAATTAATTTATAATAAAAATAATATTTAATAAACTACATTTTATGAAAATCAATAATAAAAATTTAATAATTTCAAATAAAAGCAATATTCAATATATAACTAATGATCAAAATAATACAAAAAAATATTTAATATTATACATATCTATGTAATTAAATCATTGTTATACTCTTTTTGTATTTATTTTATCATTAATAAAAAATTAGAGAGAGATAAATGAGCTATATTGTTGCTTTAACAGGTGGTATAGGAAGCGGAAAAAGTACAGTTGCATACAAATTTTCATTATTAGGAATACCCATTATCGATGCGGATATCATTGCTAGAAAAATAGTGCTACCTAATACATATGCATTTAAAATGATAAAACAACATTTTGGTTTCAGTATTCTTCATAAAAATGGTTTTTTAAATCGTTCAAAGTTAAAAAAAAAATATTTTATAACCAAGAAGAAAAAAATTGGTTAAATAATTTATTACACCCATTAATCCATAAAGAAACACAAATGCAATTATCATTCTTTAATGTTTTTTATATTATTTGGGTTGCACCATTATTAATTGAAAACAAAAGAGAACACCTACCTCATCGTATATTAGTTGTTGACATTACACCAGAGGAACAAATAAAACGCATAATAAAACGTGATCATATCAGCAAAAGAACAGCAAAAAGAATTCTATTAAATCAAATTAATCGAACAAAACGCTTGGAAAAAGCTAATGATATCATTCATAATCATGTTAATAAAAACCTTGATATCAGTGTATTTAAATTACATAAAAAATATTTGGCATTATCTGTAAATCATTATAAAAATAATAAAAAATATTTTTTATAAAAACTCAACCATTAATATTTACAGTAACTGTATTTTTACTGTCTATATTACCAATAAACAAAATTTAAAATAATAATGATTTTTTTTAAATTCTTTAATATTAAACTGATAATACATTGTATTGATATCATTATAGTAAATTATGATCAAAATACTAATATATATTAGAAAAATTATATATTACATAATACTTTAATATTCTTAGATAATTTTATTTTATTTTTTCTAATTATTATACATTAAAAAAAATTCTTTATATACTCACTTAACATTTATAAAAAAATTTTATTTTATTAAAATAATTAATGTTTTTAAAAATCTTAATTTAAATAAAAAATTTCCATTAAAAAATCATTATAAAATATTTTTAATAATTATTAAATTTCATAAGAATAATTATTTTTTATTTAAAAAATTATAATACATTTTAATAAAATAGTTTTTAAATAAATTATTACCATAAAAATTATTATGTTTTTTATCTGCACGACAAAGATACAATTGATTGCGCCCAATTATTTTATGATTTTTTTAATAGGAGTTTTCATATTTAACATTAATGTTTTATTATTCATGTTATTTTTTTAAAACCTCATTTTTAACATATCTGTGTACTTTTTTATATTTTACTGGATCAATTAAAAAAAATCTCTGGCACTTGAATTTTAATCTTACTTAATTGACTAAGAATTTCATATTTTAAAATTTCTAACATATTTGCAAACATTTGAAAAGATTCACGTTTATATTCTTGTATTGGATCTTTTTGTGCATAACCTCGTAAATGAATACCTTGTCTTAAATAATCCATGGCAGATAAATGTTCTTTCCATAATATATCTAAAGTTTCTAGCATAATATTTTTTTCAATATTACTCATCTTTTTAGTGCCAATAATTTCTTTTTTGTGATTATAATCTACTATTATTGCTTCTAAAATACGTGCACGTAAAATTTCTTCATCTAATTTCGGTTCTTTATCTAACCATTTTTTTATAGGCAATTCTATATTAAAATCATTTAATAAATGTTCTTGTAATCCATCAATATCCCATATTTCTTCTAAAGATTGTGGAGGAATATAATTATCAATAAGCACAGTAATAACATTTTTTCGAATATTATCAATTGTTTTACTTACATCATCAGTATCTAATAATTCATTACGTTGTGCATAAATAGCAAGTCTCTGATCATTGGATACATCATCATATTCTAAAAGTTGTTTACGTATATCAAAATTACGATTTTCAACTTTACGTTGTGCATTAGCAATTGCTTTTGTAACCCATGGGTGTGTCATTGCTTCATCAGCTTTCATCCCTAATTTACGCATCATAGTAACTACTCTATCAGAGGCAAAAATTCTCATCAAAGAATCTTCCATTGACAAATAAAAACGTGATGAACCTGGATCACCTTGACGTCCAGAACGTCCACGTAATTGATTATCAATACGACGAGATTCATGACGTTCAGTACCAATAATATGCAAACCACCAGAAGAAATCACTAAATCATGACGTTTTTTCCAATTTCTCTTAATTTTTTTAATTTGTTCACTGGTTGGATTGTTAAGTTTATTGATTTCCGATTGCCAATTTCCTCCTAAAACAATATCTGTTCCTCTTCCAGCCATATTAGTTGCAATAGTAACTGAACTCGGTTGTCCTGCTTCAGAAATTATATCAGCTTCTATTTCATGAAACTTTGCATTTAAAACATTATGAGGAATATTAGCTTTTGTTAATTCTCGAGAAATCATTTCTGATTTTTCAATTGAAATAGTACCAACTACAACAGGCTGTTTTTTTTTAATACACTCACGAACATCTTTGATGACAGCAACAAATTTATCTATTTCTGTCATATAAACTAAATCCGGTAAATCGTTACGAATCATTGGACAATGAGTCGGGATAATAATTGTATCTAAATTATAGATGGATTTAAACTCTACTGCTTCTGTATAAGCAGTACCAGTCATCCCAGATAATTTTTCATACAAACGAAAATAATTCTGAAATGTAATGGAAGCTAATGTTTGATTTTCATTTTGCATTGTTACATTTTCTTTAACTTCTATTGCTTGATGTAATCCATCTGACCAACGGCGCCCCTCCATACTACGTCCAGTATGTTCGTCAATAATAATAATTTTATCTTTTTTTACAATATAATCCACATCTTTGATAAACAAAACATGAGCACGCAAAGCAGCCATAACATGATGCATTAAAATAATATTAGAAGCAGAATACAAAGATTCTCCATTTTTCATTAAATTTTCTTTTACTAATAATTTTTCAACAAATTCTAATCCACGTTCCGTGAAAGTAATTTGGCGTGATTTTTCATCAATAGAAAAATGGCCTTCACCTTTAAATAAATCTGAATCTTCTTTTTCTTGTCGTTTAAGATTAGGAATTAACTCATTGACTTTTTTATATAAATCTGAACTATCTTCAGTAGGACCAGAAATAATTAATGGAGTGCGAGCTTCGTCAATTAAAATAGAATCTACTTCATCAATTAATGCGTAGTGTAATTTACGTTGCACACGTTCTTTTGGACTAAATACCATATTATCACGTAAATAATCAAAACCATATTCATTATTGGTACCATACGTAATATTTGCTGCATAAGCCTCACGTTTCATACTAGTTGACATACCAGATAAATTAATGCCGACTTTCATACCAAGAAATTCAAAAAGTAATCGATTATTTTCTGCATCACGCTTTGCTAAATAATCATTTACTGTAACAATATGAACACCTTGACCTGTTAAAGCATTCAAATATGCAGGTAATGTAGATGTTAATGTTTTTCCTTCACCAGTGCGCATTTCTGCAATACAACGCTCATTAAGTACCATACCACCAAGTAATTGAACATCAAAATGTCGCATATTAAAAATACGTTTACTGGCCTCACGTACTGTTGCAAACGTCTCAGGGATCAAATTCTGCAATGTTTCCCCAGACTTGATACGTTCTTGAAATTCATATGTTTTGTTTCTGAGTTCTTCATTTGTGAATTTTTCAAATGAAGATTCCAATTGATTAATAATATTTACCAATTTATCTAAACGACGTAAAGTACGATCATTTCGACTACCAAAAATTTTTGTTAGTAACTGAGTGAACATAAATATTGTCTCAATAAAAAGCAGTAAATAAGAATATTGAATTTAATTTCATATCAAAAAAAAATAATATTTATAGTTATACTATCAGTTAATATAAATATATTAAAATTTTTATAATTTTTCTGTTAAATGTATTCTAAAATATTTAGCATACATTTAGAAAAAATAAAATTCAATCAATACTTTTTACAAAGTGCATAAAGATTTTAATAAAAATATATATACAAAAAAGAAAAAAATCAAACGTATCATATGGAGTATGATAAATAGTATATTTATTATATTGACAAAAATACTGTTTTAAAAAATAATAAATAAACACCTGAAATTATATATGATATATAACTAATTATATGATATATTTTTTCTTTGTTTTTGTTATAATAAAAATATAACAACATATTTTATAGTAATATTTAATTTTATTTTTAAAGTTATAGTTTATGTATTAATCAAAAAATATTTATTTCTTACAAAATTTGGAAAAAAAATGCAAGATAATTACCCGCAGTCTCTAAATGTTTTATTTAAAAAATATCACTACAATTCTAATGCTTTAAACAATATTCAAAAACACGCACAAAAAATAATTAAGCTTAATAATATTATATTAAATTTATTGCCTCTTGCATTAAAAAAAGAGTGTCGAGTTGCAAATTATAGAAAATTTATTCTTATTTTAGAAGTTTCTAATGCAAACAAAAAAATACAACTTCATTATGAATTACCTATATTGTTTTCAAAATTACGCAATGATATTTTGCCATCTTTATCTAAAATTAAAATAATTATTAATCCATCATTATCATCTAAAAAATTACAAAGTCATTCAATGTTTTATAAAAAAATATAAAATATATAAAAAAATGAAAATAACTTATTTTAATTAAATTATTTTAATGCAACAAAAAAAATATTAAAAATATATAAAAACCCATCAAAAAATATATTTTTTCAAACAAAAAAAATAAATATGATCGACAAAAATTGTAATATTCAAATAAAAAATTTTATCTTTCTATGCCAAAAGAAGACGCTTTAAACAATACAGGCATTTCAGATTCATCTTCAAAAGTTACCATATCCCAAGCAGATTTTGTTGCTAAAACAGCTTGTAATAATTTATTATTTAATGCATGACCTGATTTATATGCAGTAAAAGAACCAATAATGTTATGATTGCACATAAATAAATCGCCAATAGCATCTAAAGTTTTATGGCGAACTAATTCATCTTCAAAACGTAGACCATCTTGGTTCAATATTCTATAATCATCTATTACGATTGCACAATCGACACTACCACCTAAACACAATCCTTTTGACTGTAAGTTTTTGATATCACGCATAAATCCAAATGTACGTGCACGACTAATATCTCTTACAAAAGATTTAATAGAAAAATCAAGTTTATAATGTTGACTGTTACTATTAATAGCAGGATGATTAAAATCAATAGTAAAATCTAAAAAAAATCCATTATAAGGCGATAATTCAGCACATTTATCACCATCAACAACCCTTACACTTTCTTTAATACGAAAAAATTTTTTAGCACTATTTAATTCTTTAATGCCTGCGTCTAATAATAAAAATACAAAAGGTGCAGCACTTCCATCCATAATAGGAATTTCTGGTGCATCTACTTCAATAATAATATTATCAATCCCCAATCCCGCCAAAGCAGCATTTAAATGTTCTACTGTTGAAATACGTACATCATCTTCATTTACTAAACAAGTGCATAACATAGTATCACGTACAAATTTTGCAGCAACAGGAAAATCGACAGATGGATTTAAATCTGTACGTCGGTAGATAACGCCAGTATTTGCAGGTGCTGGTAGTAATTCTAAAGTAACTTTTTTTCCAGTATGTAAACCAATTCCTCTTACTTTAACAATACGTTTTAGTGTTCTTTGTTTGATCATTATTTTATCTCATATCTTTATCAGTTTCCCTGATCGTCACTTAGGAACAGCTAAATATTTTATTGTTATAAAAATTTAGAATAAAAGCTCAATCAATCAGCCTGTTTCCTCAAAAAAGCAGGAATATCAAGATAATCTGATTCTTTATTTGATGATATATTATTTTTATTTACAACTTTAACTGTCGATTTTTCTCCCGTAAACGATGGTCGCCCCCCTATTCCAGATGAGATAGAACTACCTGGTATTCTATAACTCTGTTCTAAAGACATTTTTTGAGTTATTTTATTAGTAACAAGATTGATATCTGTACTTTTATCCATACCAATTCCTGTAGCTACAACAGTCACCCTTAATTCATCATTCATATCAGGATCTAATGCAGTACCAATAACCACCATTGCATTATCTGATGCAAATGCACGAATTGTATTACCTACTGTTTCAAATTCATCAAGTCGTAAATCAAAGCCTGCTGTAATATTAACTAAAACCCCACGAGCTCCTGATAAATCTACATCTTCCAATAATGGACTTGAAATTGCCATTTCAGCAGCTTCTTCAGCTCGATCTTCACCACGTGATACCCCAGATCCCATCATAGCATAACCCATTTCAGACATTACAGTTCGAACATCTGCAAAATCAACATTCATTAAACCAGGACGGGTAATAAGTTCAGCAATACCCTGTACTGCACCTTTTAATACATTATTTGCTGCTCCAAAAGCGTCTAATAAAGAAATTCCTCTGCCCAGCACTTTTAATAATTTATCATTTGGAATTGTAATTAATGAATCTACATGCTTAGAAAGCTCTGAAATTCCTATTTCAGCGAAAACCATACGTTTTTTACCTTCAAAATTAAAAGGTTTTGTTACCACTGCAACAGTCAATATTCCAAGTTCTTTAGCAACTCCAGCTACTACAGGAGCCGCACCAGTACCAGTACCCCCTCCCATTCCAGCAGCTATAAAAACCATATCTGCTCCATCAAGTGCATTACGCAATGCTTCACGATCTTCTTCAGCAGCATTGCGACCCACCTCAGGATTTGCTCCTGCTCCTAAACCTTTCGTAATAGCATTACCTATCTGAATAATTTGTTCTACTGTTGTTTTACGTAAAGCTTGAGCATCTGTATTAACAGCAAAAAATTCAACACCCTCTATACATTCGCGCACCATATGTTCAACAGCATTACCACCACCACCACCAACACCTATTACTTTAATCACTGCATCATTGGTTAATTCCATTGGTTCAAACATAATTTTTCTCCCCGTTTTTGCCTTCTATGAAAATAGAAAATTTTTAGAATAAAAAATTTTGTGGTTCTTACAAAATTAAAATTCTTTTCTAAACCAACTAGTGATTTTATTAAACCAAACAGTTACTAATTTACGCTTATCCATTTCGATTGCATTCCCTAAATAAGTTTGTTTACCGTAATGTAAAAGTCCAACAACTGTTGAATAATTAGGTTCTTGTACATAATCTATCAAACCAGTTATATTTGATGGTTTACCAATACGTACTTGAGTACAAAATACTTTTTTCGCACATTCAACCAAACCATCAATTTGTGCGCCACCCCCTGTTAAAACAATACCAGATAATAAATTATCTTTAATCCCATGTTGACGCAATTGTTCTTGTACTTTCATAATTTCATTATTTACTAAATTAAGTAACTCCACATATCTTGGTTCAATAACTTTTGCTAATGTTTGACGTTGTAAATTTTTTAACGGACGATTACCTGTGATACTAAATAATTCAACATTTTCATCTTCATTAACAATAATAGCTAATGCACACCCATGACAAATTTTTAATGTTTCAGCATCACTTGGAGATGTACTAAATGCATACGCAATATCATTTGTCACGATATTACCAGCATAAGGTATAACTTTTGTATGACGTAATGCGCCTCCAGTATAAATCACTATATCCATAGTGCCACTGCCAATATCCACTAAACAAACACCTAGTTCACGCTCATCTTCTGTTAAAACAGAATAACCCGAGGCTAAACCTGAAAAAATTAATTGATCTACTTTCAAACCACAACGTTCAACTGCTTTTACAATATTTTTAGCCATATCATTATGACAAGTAATCAAATGTACTTTAGCTTGCATACGTACACCTGACAGTCCTACTGGATTTTTAATACCTTCTTGATAATCAATGGAATATTCTTGAGGGATAACATGCAAAATTCTGTGTTCATCATGTACTCTAACAGATTTGGCCGTATGAACAACACTATCTACATCATATGAAGTTACTTCATCATCAGAAATTGGTACCATCCCAATTTCATTTTGGCAACTAATGTGTTTTCCAGAAAATGATAGATAAACTGAAGAAATATGACAATCAGCCATTAATTCTGCTTGACTAATGGCGCTTTGTACACATTTAACAACAGATTCTAAATCATTTACATCTCCTTTATACATTCCTCTAGACGGACAATTACCAACACCAATAATATTTATTATCCCATCTTGTAAAATTTCACCAACCAATGTAGAAACCTTAGAAGTACCAATTTCAAGACCAACTATTAATTTTCTATCTGTTGTTTTAATCATCGTTAATCTACCTGTTACTGATCAATTAGCGATATTAAATTATTTTAATTTATAGTTTTTTAGTAAGTAAATTTCGATTAAATAGGTTCCCAACCTACCGCAGCATTACTAGCATACCGCAAATCTACATATCCAATACGTTTATTTTTTACTTTCTTTAATAATGGATAAAGTTTTATAAAACGATTTAATCTTTCTTTAATATCCTTTTTACCAATATTTAATTTAATATCATTTACTAAAACTAATTGCCATGCACGTCGTGTACTCATTGATAATGATTTAATAATAAAATTATGCTCTAATAACTGATTTTGCATAATATGATACATTTTTAATATTTCTTGCTGACTGCCTTCTGGACCATATAACATCAAAATTTTTTTTTGACTATTTATTAATTTTGGAAAATTAAAAATAATCCCTTCTTCATTAATAAAAAAATTATCATTCCATTTAGCATAAGGTTGATATTCCACTAAATGAATTTTTAATTCATTAGGCCATTTTTTACGTACCGTAACTTTTTTAATCCATGAAATTTTTTTTATTTGATTATGCATTATATTGATATCTATATTCATAAATGTACCAGAAATTCCTAATTCTAAAATTGCTTGTCTTATATGAGTATCATTTGTATAATTACGTTCACCAGTAATTAATAGTTTAGAAATCGGTAATCGATGAACATCTTTCATCCAATCGAATAATAAATATCCAGTGCATGTTATAATAGCCAATACTATTAGAAAAAAAATCAAACCAAAAAAATAATAAGCACTGTATACATTATCAGTTTTATATTTTTTAAACTCTTGATTTTGGACGTTAAAAGATAAAAACATATTTTATTTCACTAAATCTAAAATCTTTTTAACTAATTCTGAAAACTTAAAACCAGCTACTTGCGCAGCCATAGGTACCAAACTATTGGCAGTCATTCCAGGTGAAGTATTAATTTCTAATAAATAAAAACCATTACTATCTTTTATAAGATCTAGGCGTGCACATCCCATACAACCAATAGCTTTATAGGCATTTAATGCTAATTTATTTAAAAGCAATTCTTCTTTTGAAGTTAAACCGCTGGGATAAAAATATTGCGTTTCATTAGAAAAATATTTTGCATTATAATCATAAAAAGCTTCCTTTGATTGAATACGAATAATAGGGAGCACTAAATCATCTATAATTGAAACAGTGTATTCTTCTCCATGTACATATTTTTCAATCAATACATTTTCGTCATAACAAAAAGCTACTTCCAGTGCCATTCTTAATTCAGAAAAATCTTTTACTTTACTTATTCCAATACTGGAACCTTCAAAATTTGGTTTTACGATAATAGGCAATCCTAAATGATGAACAGATTGAAAAAGTACTTTATCAGAAATTATCTCTAATTTTTTTTTATACAATGATACAGAAGGTATTACTGGTAAACCTATGCCACTCCATAACTGTTTAGTCCGCATTTTATCCATTGAAAGTGAAGAAGCTAAAACACCACTTCCAGTGTACGGTAATCTTAAATACTCTAATACCCCTTGTATTGTACCATCTTCACCACCTCTACCATGTAATGCAACAAAAGCTTTTTTATAACCAGCTTTTTTTAGTTGAATCAAAGAAAAATTTTTAATATCTACTGGATGTGCATCTATTCCAGAATTGATCAATCCCTTTACTACAGCTTTACCAGATTCCAGTGATATTCTTCTCTCAGAAGAATTGCCACCTAAAAGTACTGCAATTTTATTATCCATAGTACTTCCTTTATTTCTTAAACACTGTATCGCAAATGTGTATTTGCTAAATGATGTGCTATTTTAGCAATATTTCCCGCTCCTTGTATAATTATCAAATCATTATCTTCTATAATCGATGCCAGTGTTTTATTTATTTGAGCATGTTCAGCAATAAAAATTGGATTTAATTTACCTCGATTGCGAATCGTTTGACATAATGATTTACTATCCTTACCAGAGATAGGTTCTTCACCTGCTGAATATACATCTAACATTAATAAAACATCTACTTGTTCTAAAATATCAGCAAAATCATTATATAAATCACGTGTACGGGTATATCTATGTGGTTGAAAAACCATTACAACACGCTTATTACTCCAACCTTCTCTAATTGCTTTAATAGTAGCACCAACTTCCGTTGGATGATGACCATAATCATCTACCAACATAACACTACAATTTTTTCCATTAATATTCATTAAAGAGAATTGACCCAAAAGATCAAAACGTCGACCAATTCCTGTAAATTTTTCTAATGCATACAAAATATCATTATCATCGATGCCTTCTTCTATTGCTACTGCAATAGCTGCAGTAGCATTCAGTGCATTATGACGACCAGGTGCATTTAATATACATATCAAATCATTTTTGTTTCTTCTAGAAATTGTAAAAAAACTTTGATTAGCAATTTGTTTATAAGAACTAATACATACATCTGCATCATCACTAAAACCATAAGTTGTAATACAACAACTTATTTTTGGAATTAAAGAACGGATAACAGGATCATCAATACATAATACTGCACGACCATAGAATGGCAAATTATCTAAAAAATTCATAAAAGTCTTCTTTAATTTTTTAAAATTTCCACCATAGTGTTCCATATGATCAGCTTCAATGTTTGTTATAACAGCAACTAATGGTTTTAAATACACAAAAGATCCATCACTTTCATCAGCTTCTACAATTAAATAACGACTATTACCTAACCGTGCATAAAGCCCAGATGCTTTTAACAAACCACCATTAATAAAAGTTGGATCCATACCTGCTTGTGTATAAATACTAGCAATAATAGCTGTAGTTGTTGTTTTTCCATGGGTACCTGTAATAGCAATACCATAACGAAAACGCATTAACTCGGCTAACATTTCAGCACGTCTAATAACAGGAATACGTGCTGCCCGTGCCGCAACAATTTCTGGATTATCTGAAGATATTGCCGCAGACACCACTACAACAGATGCATTTATAATATTTTCTGGACGATGATTAAAAAATATTTTTACACCACATTGAATTAATTGTTGAGTTACTTCATTAGGCAATAAATCAGAACCACTGATTTTATAACCTTCATGAGATAATACTACAGCAATACCACCCATTCCAGAACCACCAATACCAACAAAATGAATATGCTTAACACAACGCATTTCTGGAATTATTTCTCTTAATTTAATTATTTTTTTTACATTTACTGTAACCATTTTTATTTCTATCTTTTATTTTCTTTAATAAAAAAAGTTTTATTTAACAATATTCATCAAAGTTGCTGCTACAAGTTGAGTTGAATTTCTAATTGATGCAATACGGGCCTTTTTAGACATTTCTAATAAATCTATACGATCCCATTTATTAAATAATTTTAACAAAAAATCTGTTGAAAAATGCGATTGCTCAATGATTTTTGCTGCTTTTACTTTTTCTAATATGGCAGCATTCCAATATTGTTGTCGATCTTTATGTTGAAACGGAACAAAAATAGCAGCTAAACCAATAACAGAAATTTCACTTACTGTTAAAGCTCCAGCTCGACAAATAATAATATCAGCCCAAGCATAAGCTTCAGAGATATTGTCAATAAATTCTGTAACTTTATAAATAACATTTTTGCCACATAGTCTTTTATATAAAGATTTTGTAAATTCTTGATTATTTTTGCCAGTTTGATGAAAAATAATGATCTTTTTCTTTAATTTTACTGCCATTTTTGGTAATACTCGATTAAAAATATTTGCTCCTTGACTGCCTCCTATTACTAATATTTGAATAGCATCATTGCGATTCATAAAACGTTTTTCAGGATTAGATAAACCTAATATATCTTCACGAATTGGATTACCTACTACCATTGCATTAGGAAAAGCCCCAGGAAACGCTTGTAAAGTACATTTTGCAATTTTTGCTAAACACCTATTAGTCAATCCTGCTACAGCATTTTGTTCATGCAATACAATTGGAATATTAGATAGCCAAGCAGCAATAATTCCTGGAAAAGAAATATATCCTCCCATCCCTAAAACAATATCAGGTTGATAATTTTTTATAATAAGTTTTGCTTGTTTTATTGCTTGAATAATCTTAAAAAATGCAAAAAAAAATGCTAAAAAACTTTTACCACGTAAACTTGAAATTTTTATAAATTTAATATTAATTCCGTGCTTAGGAACTAAATCAGCTTCCATTCTATTAGCACTACCTAACCAACAAACATCCCAACCATGTACTTTTAAATATTGAGCTACAGTTAATCCAGGAAAAATATGCCCCCCAGTACCACCTGCCATTAACATAAGACGTTTTGATTTTTTCATTTATCTCTCCTTATAAAAGCTTGTATTTTTTGAATACGTATTTCAAAATCAATACGTAACAAAATAGAAATAGCAATTATCATAATTGATAAACTAGAACCACCATAACTAATTAATGGCAATGTTAATCCTTTAGTTGGTAAAATTCCTATAGCGGCTCCGATATTTAACAATACTTGACAAGTAAACCATATACTAATACAACATGCTAAATAACCTGAAAAAAATTGATCCATATCTAAAGCTAATTTTCCAATTTTCATCCCACGAAAAGCTATAAAAAATAGCATTAACAAGACTAAAATTGCACCAATGTAACCCAATTCTTCAGCTAAAATAGAAAAAATAAAATCAGTATGTGCTTCAGGTAAATATTCTAGTTTTTGGATAGAATTACCTAAACCCTCTCCCCAGAATTTACCGCGTCCAAATGCCATTAAAGATTGTGTTAATTGATATCCAGTATTAAAAGGATCTGCCCATGGATTAAGAAAAGAAGTCATTCTACGAAACCGATAAGGCTCAAAATAAACTAAAGAAAAAACACTTAAAGTACAAATAATAATACTTATAAGAAAAGGTATTAATTTAACACCCGCTATAAATAGCAATGCTAATGTTGTAACAACTAATATAATTATTGTGCCTAAATCAGGTTCTGATAATAACAAAATTGCCATTAAAATTAAAATACAAATCGGCTTTATAAATCCCAAAAAATTAGATTTTACCTCATCGATTTTTCTTACTAAATAACTAGATATATAACAAAATAATGCTAATTTAGAAAATTCAGAAGGTTGTATATTTATAATACCAATATTAATCCACCGTGAAGCTCCATTAAATGAACTTCCAACAATTATTACTACTAATAAAAATAATATTGAAATTATTAAAAATAAAAAATTATATTTCTCCCACCATGTCATAGAAATATTTAATACTAAAAAAGCTAAAACAAATGATAAGATCAAATAAATAATATTTCGTTTAGCAAAGAAAAAAGGATCTTGCACCAAACGTTCACCAATAGAGACAGAAGCTGATGTCACCATAACAAAACCAATAATACTTAAAATTAATGTTAACCAAACTAAAGTACGATCATAAAGAAGTGTATCAATAATATTCTTGCCAGATGAATTTGTAAAAATTTTTGATTTTTTAAAATTAAAAATTAACATTTGTGTAATTTTTTTACTAATTTAATAAATGTTTCACCCCTTTGCTCAAAATTATTAAATTGATCAAAACTTGCACAAGCTGGTGATAACAAGACAACATCACCAGATTTAACTTTTTTGATAATAACGCGTAAACATTGCTCTATTGTATCTAAAAATAAACTATCTTCTTTTAATTTAGCTAATCTATTTCCATCATAACCAAAACAAAATAATTGAATATTTCTGTCTACAATGTAAGATTTTAATTGTGAAAAATCTGCTGATTTTCCTTGTCCACCTAATAACAAATATAATTTACCTGCTATTTTTAAACTTTTTAAAGCTGCTTTTGTACTATTTATATTGGTTGCTTTAGAATCATTAATATATTTAATTCCTTTATGCTCATGTATTAATTGAAATCTATGAGGCAATCCTTCATATTGAGTTAGTGCTATTAAACTTGATATACGTGGGATTCGCATTGCATCAGATAAAGCTAATGCAGCCAAAACATTTAAATAATTATGTTGTCCAATTAAACGTATTTTTTTTATATCTATAATAGGTACACCTTTTATCTCTAATTTTTTTGTAAAAGTGTTCAATTTATAAGTTCCAGAATTAATACCAAAACTTAAAAAAGATACATTAGAAAAATCTGAAGGCCAAGTTTTTGGATCTTGTTTATTAATAATAGTAAGTTTAGCATTATTATAAATTCGTAACTTAACTGCACAATATTCTGTAAATCCTCCTGGATAACGATCTATATGATCTTCAGTTACATTCAATATGGTTGCTGCCATTGGTTTTAAACTGAATGTTGTTTCAAGCTGAAAACTAGAAAGTTCTAATACATAAAAATCATATTCCTTATTTAATAATGTTAAAACCGGAATACCAATATTGCCACCAAAACCTACTCTGAAATTGGCAACTTTTGCCATCTCAGTAACTAATGTTGCAACAGTACTTTTTCCATTAGAACCAGTTATGCAAATTAACGGCTTATTTATCTCTCGACAAAAGATCTCAATATCACTAATAATTTCAATATTTCTAGAAGCTGCTATTTGTAATTCTGTTGTATAAATAGAAACACCAGGGCTCACAACAATCAAATCAGCATTCATCAACCATTTTTTATTAAAACCACCAGTATGTAGCATTATTTTTTTAGATAAATTTTCTTTATATGGCGGAATTATTCGTGTATCTATTACACGTGGTATGATTTTACGAGAAAGAAAAAAGTTAATACAAGACAAACCTGTTTTACCTAGACCTACAATAACAATTTTCATACCATAATAATTTACCATAATTAACGCACCTTTAGAGTTAGTAATCCAATTAATACTAATATCAATGATATAATCCAAAAACGTACAATCACTCTAGGTTCGGGCCATCCCTTTAATTCATAATGATGATGAATAGGTGCCATACGAAAAATACGTTGACCACAAATTTTAAATGAGACAACTTGTAAAATTACCGATAAAGTTTCAATAACAAAAATACCACCCATAATCAACAACAAAAATTCCTGTCTGATTAAAACTGCAATGGTCCCTAATGCTCCACCTAATGCTAATGAGCCAACATCACCCATAAAAACTTGTGCTGGATAAGTATTAAACCATAAAAATCCTAAACCAGCTCCTACAATTGCAGAACAAACAATAACTAATTCAGCAGCATAATTAATATAAGGAATGCTTAAATAATTAGAAAAATTAACATTACCTGTTGCCCAAGCTACTAAAGCAAAACCAACAGAAATAAAAACTGTTGGCATAATAGCTAATCCATCTAATCCATCAGTTAGATTAACTGCATTACTGGTTCCTACAATAACAAAATATGTTAATATAATATAAAAAAAACCAAGTTGAGGCATCAGATCTTTTAAAAACGGTACAACAAATACAGTTACCGAAGTATTATTTCCGGTAATATACAACATAAATGCTATACTTAAAGATAATATTGATTGCCAAAAATATTTCCAACGCGCAATTAAACCTTTGGAATCTTTAGAAATAATTTTTTTGTAATCATCTATAAAACCAATAATACCATAGCCTAATAAAACAAATAATACATACCAAACATAAGGGTTACTTAATCTTGCCCATAAAAGTATTGAAACTAAAATAGAAAACAAAATTAATATACCTCCCATTGTAGGAGTGCCATGTTTACTAAAATGTGATTTTGGTCCTTCATTACGTACAATTTGACTTATTTGTAATTTTTTTAGATAAGTAATCAAATAATCTCCCATACAGAGTGAAATACACAATGAAGTTAATAAACTGGTAATAGCTCGAAATGTTAAATAAGAAAAAAGATGAAATCCAGAAAAATATTGAACTAAATATTTAGCTAAAAAAACTAACACAAAAAGTGCTCCTTTAGAGAATTTACAATTTCTTCCATCCCTGTATTACGTGAACCCTTAACCAAAACGGAGACGATATCATGTTTTTTTATTAAAAAAATGAGTCTTTTCATTAATTTTTCTTTAGAAGTGAAATGTTCTCCAAAAAAACTTTTTTGGCTAATCAGTATACTTTTGTATCCAAAACTTAAAACTATATTAATTTTCATATTACAAATAGCTATACCAACTTTTTCATGATAAAGCTTACTCTCATCTCCTAATTCATTCATATCACCAATAACTAAAATGCGATACTCCGGCATTTGAGATAAAACATCAGCAGCAGCAATCATGGAACCTATATTAGCATTATAAGTATCATCTAAAATTACTTTTCCTGGTTTTAAAAAAATTGGATATAATCGACCAAATATAGATTTAACAGAAGATAATCCAATATTGATATTATCAAGTGTTGCACCAACAGACATTGCTAATGCAGTAGCAGCTACTGCATTAGCAATGTTATGTTTACCTGGTAATGGTAAACATATTGGTATCAAACCTTTAGGAGTATGTAATTCAAATTTTGTATTAATAAAATCTATAGCAATATTTTTTGCATAAAAATCAGCGTTTTCTTTTTTAATGACAGAAAAAAAATAAATAGTTTGTTTATTATTGCAATAATGTTGCCAATTTTTCCAATCATGGCTAGATAAATTCATAACAGCTGTGCCATTTCTTTTTAAGCCTTTAAAAATTTCTCCTTTAGCTTTAGCAATATTTTCTAATGAACCAAACCCTTCTAGATGTGAACCAAATAAATTATTAATTAATACACTGTCTGGTTTAACAATATTAGCAATATATTCAATTTCACCAATATGATTGGCACCTATTTCAATCACTAAATACTGATGTTTTCTAGTTAATTGAAATAATGTCAAAGCGACACCAATAAAATTATTATAATTACCGGGAGTAAAAAGTGTTATCCCACATTGAGATAAAATATTCGCTACCATCTCCTTAACTGAAGTTTTACCAGAAGAACCCGTTATGGCAATTACTTTAGCTATACTTTTTGATCGAAACCAAGCTGCTAATATCCCCATTGCTAGATATGTATCTTTAACAACCACTTGTGGACAGGAAACTATTAATGGACGATTGACTAATAATGCCACTACACCCTTTTTTTTAATATTTTTTACAAAATCATGACCATCATAACGTATACCTTTTAATGCAATAAATAAAGAATTCAAAGAACAGGTACGACTATCAGTTGTTATTGAATTACAAAAAAAATTATCTGCTTCATGATCATGAATATGGTATAAAATGCCTTCTGTAAGAATAGCGATTTTTTTTAATGAAATAGAGATCATTGAGTTAAATTACTCCTAATAATCGTGATACAGTTAAACGATCAGAATACCGTATACGACTGTCACCAATAATTTGATAATCTTCATGACCTTTACCTGCAATTAATATTACATCATTAATACTGGCCTGCATAATTACACTAGTGATAGCTTCTAATCTACCTACAATCTTTTTAACCCGTCGTGTATTATTGAAACCAAGAAAGATATCATTTATAATGGCTTTTGATGCTTCAGTACGTGGATTATCATCTGTTAATACTACAAAATCAGCATATTTTTCAGCTATGCTTCCCATTAATGCACGCTTACTTTTATCACGATCACCACCACACCCAAATACACACCACAACATACCAGTGCAATGTACACGAACGCAAATTAATGCTTTTTTTAACGCATCAGGTGTATGGGCATAATCTACAATAACAATTGGATGTTTTTCTGATTTAAAAACCTCCATGCGACCATAAATTGGTTGCAAAAAAATTAAAGATTTCATAATCATATATAATGGATAACCTAACATTAATAATGTTGCTATAGCCAACATTATATTATTAACGTTAAAAATTCCAATTAATGGACTTTTTAATATATGTTTTCCCCAAATTGAATTAAAGTAGATAATAGTTCCATTGTTATGATAATGCACTCTCTCTACTGATAACCAAGCTCCCCTCCAATCTTTAGGTATTCTATTCTTTATTGAAACTGCACATGCTCTAGGAAGTTTTTTTAACCATCTCAAACCAATATCATCATCTATATTAATAACTTGTTTATCAGATTGATGAGTAGAGAATAATAACCATTTTGCTTTCTCATAATTTTTCATATTACCATGGTAATCAAGATGATCATGACTTAAATTACTAAACAATGTAGCTTTAAATGGAATAGAAGCAACGCGACTCTGTACTAAAGCATGAGATGATACTTCCATTGCAACAAAAGTAGCTTTTTTATCAACTAATAATTGCAAATCAGATTGTACATCAATTGCTGAACCTGTCGTATGATTTTTTGGTACAATTTGATTTAAGATTCCATTACCAATCGTACCCATAACTGCACTAATTTCACCTAATCCTTGAGCTAATTGTGCTATTAAGTGACTAATAGTTGTTTTCCCATTTGTGCCAGTTATACCAACTAATTGAAGTTTTCTTGCTGGATAATCATAAAATTTTCCAGCTAAAAGTGATAAGTAATTCTTCAAATCACGAATATAAATTATTGGAACATTATTTATATATTGGATAATTTCAGATTTTTTATTTTTTTCTGTTTCAGCAATAATTACAGATGCACCTTTTTCTATTGCCTGAGAAATATATTTTCTTCCATCAATTTTATGTCCCTTAACAGCCAAAAACAAATATCCAGTTTTTACTGTACGACTATCAAGAGTTATTCCTTTTAATATTTTATTTGGCACTTTAAAACTAAGTGGAGAAAATAAATCTTGTAAGTTACGATTTATTACTTTCATCTTTTTTTTTATTGTAAATTATTAATTCATTATTTTCACTGAATGCATCAGGCTTTATATTCATTAAACGTAAAACACTGCTCATAATACTTCCAAAGACTGGTGCCGAAACTGCACCACCATAATATTTCCCGGCAGTAGGTGTATTAACAATAACAACAAGTGCATATCTTGGATTACTAGCAGGTGCAACTCCAGCAGCATACGCAATATATTGATTGACATAATGGCCATTATTTCCAACTTTTTTTGTAGTACCTGTTTTAATTGCTATTCTATAACCTTTAACTGCAGCTCGAACTCCACCTCCACCAGGTAATGCAACAGTTTCCATCATACGTACTATTGTTTGTATAATTTCTTTAGGAAAAATACGAACACCTAATGATACCATTGATGGGTCAACTTTTATAATTGATAAAGGACGATAAATACCGAAACTACCAATAGTTGCATAAACACGAGCTAACTGTAATGGTGTTACCATTAATCCATATCCAAAAGAAAATGTTGCCCTTTCAAATTCAGACCATCGTATTTTTTTATCAGGAAAAATACCACTATTTTCTCCAACTAAACCTAAATTAGTTGGTTTCCCCAATCCAAAACGAGAATAAACATCTATCAATTCTTTTATAGGCATTGATAATGCTAACTTTGAAACACCTACATTACTTGATTTTTGTAGAATACCGGTAATTGATAATTTATCATAACTTGCAACATCTTTAATTACATGACCATTAATCATGTAATTTTTAGTATTTAATATAGTATTTTCTTTAATAATTCCTTTATTTAAAGCAGATAAAACAACCATTGGCTTAACTGTAGAACCAGGTTCAAATAAATCGGTAATTGCACGATTTCTCATAACTTCGATTGGAGTATCAATAATATTATTAGGATTATAAGATGGGCTGTTTGCCATAGCTAATATTTCACCGGTATTAATATCAATCAAAATACCAGTTGCAGACTCTGCTTGATTTTCTCGTAAACTGCGTGTTAATTCACGATAAATTAAAGATTGCATACGTATATCAATACTTAATACCAAATCATGTGCTACTTTGCTATCAATACATGAAATATTTTCTATTACTCGTCCATCACGATCTTTACGTATTTTTTTTTGTCCTGGTAATCCAATTAACAAATTATCAAAGCTTTTTTCAACTCCTTCAATTCCTTTACCATCAATGTCAGTTATCCCAATTAAATGAGCTGTTACTGAACCAAATGGATAATAACGACGAGATTCTTTTCGCAAATAAACACCCGTTATTTTTAATTCTTTAATATATTCAGCTACAGATGGATTTACTTGGCGAGCTAAATAAACAAAACGGTTTTTATAATTAAAACGAATTTTATAATTAATATATGTAAGTGACAGTTTCAGTTCTTGTGCTAATGCTTTCCAACGTCTATCGTTAATAAAAATATTATTTTCAAGAATTGTTTTTGGATCAACCCAAATAGCATATACTGGAACACTGACTGCTAATTGACGACCTTGACGATCTTTAATCATGCTACGTACAGCATTTACTTTATGTACTCTAAGAGAACGCATATTACTTTCTCTTACTAGTTCTGCTGGATTAATAATTTGTAAATAAGTAATACGTATAACTAATACAATTAAAATCAACCCCATACTAATATACAATAAAAAAAATCGCCATTTGACATATCTAACTTTTTTTTTGTATAATCTTTTATATAAGAAATGTAAAGATTTCATATTATATCTTTTTCTAAAGATTATTTTTCAATTACAATATTTTCTTCTATTGGATCTACATGTATCATTTGTAATTTTTCTTTAGAAAGACGCTCAATACGACTATGATTTCCTAGTACATTTTCTTCTAAAATTAAATTACGCCATTCAATGTCTAAAGATTCTTTTTCTGTTATAGTAATATTCTTATCAATTATTAATATTCGAGTTTTATGACTAACAGTGATCACTAAAATCGCTGATATCATAATAATTATCAACAAAATTAATTGAATTTTTCCATACTGAAAAATATCATTGCTAATAATTTTAATTAAATTATCTGTTTTTAATACCATCAAAGTTATTCCAAAATTTCAGCACACCGTAAAATAGAACTTCTTGCTCTTGGATTTTTAAAAATTTCTTCTTGAGTTGGTTTTATTTTACCTAACATTTTTAAAATCGGATTAGTGCTCATCATTTTTAATTCTATATCAGTTAACGGTAATTTTGAGAGAAAATGTGACCGCCTACTATATTTTTGCATAAAACGTTTTACCAATCTGTCTTCTAATGAATTAAAACTAATCACAGATAAGCGTCCCTTAGGTGCTAATATATGCAATGCATTTTCTAATACTACTTTTATTTCTTCTAATTCATTATTAATATAAATGCGAATAGCTTGAAATGTTCTAGTTGCTGGATGTTTATAGTTTTTTTTAAATGGAATAATCCGTATTATTAATTCTGATAATTGTTTTGTGTGAGTTAATATTGTTTTTTTTGAGTAGTGATTATGAAAAAAAATTGCTTTAGCAATTTTTTTTGAAAATCGTTCTTCACCGTATGTTTTTAATACCCAAGCGATATCTGACTCTGAAGCTTTCATTAACCATGAAGCTGCAGATTGACCTTTTTTAGGATTCATTCTCATATCTAATGGGCCATCGTTTAAAAAAGAAAAACCTCTTTTTGGGTCATCTAATTGAGGTGATGAAACACCTAAATCTAAAAGTAACCCATCAATTTTTCCTATTAATCCTTCTTTTTTAATTAATGATGCTAATTTAGAGAAATTAGTATGTGTAACAGAAAATCTTATATCATTAATAATATTTTTAGCAATTATTATTGCTTTAGGATCCCGATCTATTGCTATTAGACGTCCGCCCTTACCTAATCTAGAAAGTATTAGTTTAGAATGTCCTCCTCGACCAAAAGTAGCATCTATATAAATTCCATTTTTTTTTAATTGCAATCCATTAACTGCTTCTTCTAGAAGAACAGTCATATGTGATAATTTATGATCTATCATGGGTTTTATTAAAAAAATAAAATTATATAATACAAATTTTTATTTAAAACACTATTGAAGCACATTTATTTGATATTTTTATACATCCAACACCAAATATATTAATTTTTATATAAATATTTTAAAATGGAATATCTAATTCTTAATTTCATATAAAGTTTTTTTTAAAAAAATTATTTGTAAATCTACCATTTAATGAATATTAATATAATTAAAAAAAATATGTTTTTTATATGAATCACTGTTATTTTTGCAATAAATTTGCAAGTAATAATTATTTAGTTAAATGATTTTTAATCAATTATAATAAAAAACAAAATTTTCTTAAAAAATACATAAAAATCATAAATTCGAAAAAATAAACTTAATAACAAAGCATATTTATTTTTTGTATTATGTCAATCTTTATTAAAAATAACTTTATTAAAAATAAAGTAATTAAACTATACAATAATTTTAAATTGTAAATAAACTTAAAATTTTTAATTAAAAAATAATAAATTATTTATAAAATAATTATTTTTGAATACATACTTTATAAAATATCAATTTTTTAATAAATTCATGCAACAAAAAATAATTTTTCTGAATTATTGTTTTTAATATAATTAAATATTATTTTTGTAATATTTTTCTTATAAAGATAACACTTTTTTGCGAAAAAATCAAAAAACTTATTTTTTAATAAAAAATCAGTTTAATTTATTAATATTTTTTAAAAAATACATTTATTTTTTTAAATATATTTTTTAAAAAATAAAATAATGTAACGGTTTTTTATAAAAAATTAAATATATATCTATAAATGTTTTATTTAATACAAAATAAAAAAAGTATTTTTATAAACCTTATATATTTCAAGATAAAACAATCGACACTTTCAATATAAAAAACAATTTTTAATAATAATTCCAACAAAAAATATCAAAAATTTTATACAAAAAATTTAATAAAATATTTTTAATATTTTTACAAAAAACAGATATGAATCTTAATAATCTGTTTTTTAATAAAATTAAAAAATTTACAAAAAATAAAATTTTAATATAAATTTTTTACTATAATTTTTAAAAAAATATTAATAAAACATTACAAAAAAAATATAAAAAAATAATATAAAATTTAATATTTTTATAAAACATTTTATTTTTTCATAAAAAAATATAATAAACTATAGAAATATCATAAATAATTTCATAATTTTTATTTCTTAAATTATATTTGTATTTCTTAAAGTATAAAAAAATACTGTTAAATATATTAATTAATATTAATGATAAAAAATCATAATATATCATTTAGTACATAATATTTTAACAAAAAATATTTGAAATATTCCTTTTAGTTTAAATATAGGTTTTTATTTTTTTCTAATTATAGAATTCAAAAAATAAAATTTTAAAGTGGTATTAACTAAGATTTAAATAATAACAATAGAATTTATTATATAAAATTAATTTTAATAATAAAATATTAATTTTCAATAATCGTTAAATTTAAAAGATATTCTATATAAATCAAAACTAAAAATAAATAAAAAATCATATTAGAAAATCTTATAATTTTTATGCTCATGTTTTTGACACTTAAAACTAATAATAAAAAATATTAAATAATTTTTGAAAATTATTAATATAAAAAAAACAAAAAAAGAATAAATTTATAAGAAATAAAAATTTTTTTTAAATTATTAATACCTATAAATAAAAAAATTATAAATTTTTATAGATACTTTTTTACAAAACACAAATTTAATTATTTATCTCAATAAGCTATCTTATATTAAAATTTATACAAATTACCATAAAAAATCATTTAAACTACAGAAAATAATAAAAAATGATTAATCTTTTAAAATATAAACTTTACTTTTTAAAACATGTTAAATATTGAAATTAAAAATAATATCATTAATTTTTAAAAAAAATATTTTTTATCAGATACAAAATTATATTTATGTTTTTTTACTAATGAGGAAAAATTGATTTACTATTTTTTCAATTTACCTATTCCTAAGCAAATATTTCATTTTAACTTAAAATGCATAAAAATATTTCTTATCTATATTTTATTCTTCTTCTATAAAATACTTTCTAATTTAATAAAATATTGACTTATTTTTTTCTTAATATCTTATTAATAAATTTTCTGACATAAAATTTATTAATAAATATAATTTTTAAAAACACTGATTAAACCTTCATTTATAAAAAATTTTTATAAAAAAAACTATTTTTTATAAATTTAAAAAACATTTAACGCTGATATTTTTAATTGCAAATATTAATCAAAAAACTATACTTTAATTCTTATGCAAAAATATAACTAAATGTTATTTTTATAAAACAATTCTTACGTCAATATATGAACATAAAAAAATATATTAACATTATTAAGAGAATACATACAAAAATTTTAAAAAATGATAATATAAATATTTTGTCACCATAATTCTAAAAAATATATTTTTAAATGCATTGTTTATTAAACAAGAGAAATTTTATACTGTGATATTATCAAAATTTAAAAAAAAAAATCATCAAGAATATCTTGATGCTTTAATAAAATTATCTCAATTTCCAAAAGAAATTATTACTCTTTATGATACAAAATCTTTTCGAAAAATACTTTTAGATAAAATTAGCAATTCTCAAAATTACATATATATTACTACACTTTATCTAGAAAACGATGATGCAGGACAAGAAATATTAAATACTCTTTATCAATCAAAAATAGCATGTCCACAATTGGATATAAAAATCATGGTGGATTGGCATCGTGCACAAAGAAATCGTATTGGAAATACAAAAATTATAACGAATGCCGATTGGTATTATCAAAACTCACTTCTATCTCCAGAAATAAATATTCCTATTTTTGGTATCCCAATTAATACACGTGAAGCTTTAGGTGTTTTACACCTAAAAGGATTTATATTAGATGATATAGTTATTTACAGTGGTGCTAGTATTAATAATGTATATTTACATCAACATCAATATTATCGCTATGATCGTTATCATATATTTAAAAATATACAATTAGCCAAAACTATGAAAACTTTCATAGATAAAAATTTATTATCTTCACCTGCTATTCAACGTTTAGATCAACCCAATCTTCCAAAAAATGCCAGTATAAAAAGTTTAGTAAAAAAATTTCGTCGTAATTTAAAAAGTGCCCATTATCAATTTAAAAAAAGTGCAACAAACAAAGAATTAGGAATCACTCCATTAATTGGTTTAGGAAGAAAAAATAAATTAAATAAAACTATTACACATTTAATGTATAGCACGGAGAATCAAATAACAATCTGTACACCTTATTTTAATTTACCAAATATTTTAACTCGTATAATTACAAAATTATTAAAAAATGAAAAGCAAATTGAAATAATTGTAGGAGATAAAACTGCAAATGATTTCTATCTTCCACCAAATGAACCTTTCAAAATTATTGGAGCATTGCCTTATTTATATGAAATCAATTTACGTAAATTTATTCACCGATTTCAATATTTTATAGATAAAAAAAAATTAATTATTAGATTATGGAAAAATGGTACCAATAGTTATCATTTAAAAGGAATTTGGATAGATAATCATTGGCAATTACTTACAGGTAATAATTTGAATCCACGTGCATGGGGGTTAGATTTGGAAAATGCAATTTTGATTCATGATCCAAAAAAAACATTAATAAAACAAAAAAATAAAGAATTACAATGTATAAGAGTTCATACTAAAATTATAAAACATTATGCAGATATTGAAAATATACAAAATTATCCGAAAAAAATAAAAACACTCCTTCGTCGGTTACGAAGAGTACATATTGATAAATTAATACGCCGTATAATTTAATTAAAATATATGAGATCTGTTTTTAAAAATATATTTTTAAAATCTATGATCATTTTTTTTAAAAAAAACTAGTCTGCTAATATACCTATTATTTTCAATATATACGTTTCCTTTATAAAAAAATAATTTTATTTAATTAATTTATTTTTTTTTAAAAATATTTTTAAATTTTTCATTAATTGTTTGATATAGTAAATCTGTATAAAAATCTTAATCTTTTATTTTTTTTATTATGTTTTATTATTTTTAATTTTATAAAATTATTTTATTAAGAAATAAATTTTAATATATTTTAAAAAAAATAGTTTTGTTAATCTAAAAATTTTAATTTTTATTGAATATATGGATTTTATTTTTAAAAATTTTGCATTAATGATAATATTTTATATTTAAAATCTTCATAATAATTTTATATCATCATCACTAAACTAAAAAATAATTTTTTGAAATTTATGAAAACCTATCCTCAAAAGTACTGGAAAAAGCTTTTCAGTCTTATTATCAATTTTAGTACAGTAAACAATATTTTTGTTTTTTATTAACATATTTTTTTTTTTATTTATAATGAACTCTTTTTGTTTATTCATCAAAAAAAAAGCTCGCTTTGCAATTGCAGAGCTAGAATCAATTATCACAGTGTCTTCTAAAAAAATTTTTTTAAATTCTTTTAATAATAGTGGAAAATGTGTACACCCCAATATAATTGTATCAGGTGGTTTTTTCATCTGTAACCATGGTTTTAATATAATCATCAGTCTTTTTTTTGAAATATTTTCTCCATGAATTTTTTTTTCTGCTAATTGCACTAATTTTGATGAAGCAATCATATTAACGGTAACATTTGTAGCAAATTTTTTAATCAAATTTTTAGTATAAACCCCATTCACAGTTAATTTTGTTGCTAGTAATCCGATTATTCTATTACGAGTTAATTTAATAGCAGGTTTTATTGCAGGAACAACACCTATAATAGGAAATGAAAAAAAATTTCTTAAAAAAAGCAAACTAGCAGTGCTTGCCGTATTGCAAGCAAGTATTGCTATTGAAAAAAAAGTTTCTTTCTGAATTTTATTAAGCAAAACACTTAAACGTGCAGTAATAAATTCTGTTTTTTTATTTCCGTAAGGAAATACTTCGTTATCTAAAACATAAATATAATTTATATCTGGTAATAAATCCCTTACTGCATAATAGACAGATAACCCACCAACACCAGAATCAAGAATTAAAATAGTAGGTGAAATGATATTCAATTTGATTAATTATTTTTTTGATTTATAAATATTTTTATAAAAATACATTAAAAATAACATTTAAACAATAATTTTATATACATTAAAATTATAATTTATAATCATAAAAGAAATCAAAATAATATTGTGATTATTAATTTTAAATTTAATAAAAATAAAAAACTTAAATATAATAAAATTTATTATTACCTTCTTACTAAATTTATATTAAAATTATACAAATTTATTAAGCGATAATTTTGAAAGGTTTTTATAGAAAAAACTATTCTTAAATAGAAATGACACTTTAAAACCAATATTTACTTATTAATCATATCAGATTTTTTAAAATACACGAAAAATGTTATAATTTTTATTATTAGATTAAAAATCTTATATTTTAAAATATAACATAAAAATATTTCTAATATTGATTTACTAAAATATAAATAATTTTATTTTTTATTACATCATGACTTTAATATCACAATTACTATCTATAACAATTTTTTGTACAATCAAAATATGAAAAAATCATTATTAAAAAACCAATTACCATTAACACTAATGTTCCTAAATGATTGGGATTTTATTACAATTAATGGTATTGATCTAATACAATATTTACAAAGTCAATTCACTGCAGATATTTTATCTCTGCAAAAAAATAAACATTTATTTACTGCGCACTGTAATTCAAAAGGAAAAATGCATAGTACATTACATCTTTTTCATTATAAGAAAGGCTTTGCTTATATTTTACGTAAAAGTGTAGCACAAAAACAAATAGATGAATTAAAAAAATATTCTATATTTTCAAAAATTACAATACAAAAAGAACCTGACATAATACTCTTAGGTGTAGTAGGTCAAGATGCACAACAAAAATTAAAAATTTTTTTTCCTCAATTACCTAATCAAGAAAAATCAGTTATTTTTTTTAAAGAAACAGTTTTATTACACTTTCATTTACCAACAGAACGATTTTTAATTGCTACAAATAAAATAATTGCTAATCAATTGATTCAATGTTTTAGGATACACTCCAATAGCCAACAATGGTTAGCTTTAAATATTTCCGCTGGCATTGCTAACATTGATATTGAAAATACCCAAAAATTCATACCTCAATCTGCTAATTTAGAAGCATTACCTGCTAGTATTAGTTTTCAGAAAGGATGTTACATTGGACAAGAAATCATTGCACTTACAAAATATAAAGGTGCTAACAAAAACAGAATGTTTTTTTTACAAGGTACTGCAAAAACAACCCCAAAAATAGGTGATGGCATTGAATGGCAATGCAAAAATAATTGGCGACTTGTTGGAAAAGTTTTAGCAGCTGCAAAATTAACTGATAGAAAAATTAGCATACAGATAATCATGAATCATGAGATACCTGCAAACAGTATTTTTCGTTTAATAAAAGAAGAAAATAGCCGACTAAGAATCTACCCTTTACCTTATTCATTTGAAAAAATAAAATAATGTATAAAATATTATTAATCTTTAAAAATTTACAAAAAATTTTTTAAAAAACTTAATATATAGAATTAAAAATGATCATACAAAACTTTAGGATTTATATATCATATTATAATCTTACTGATATATGATTTTTTTTTATAAAAGAACTATTTTTTATAGAATAAAAATTATTAAAAAATAAAATCTTTATTTGAAAAATATAAAAAAAAATCAATTTAAAAAAAATTGATAAATAAAATAAGAAAAAAATAATATAATAAATACATATGCTTCTAATTGCACAAAAAATCAAAATTCTAACTATTATATATTTAAATTAGTATAGTATAAATATTATTATAGCAAACTTTTTTCATAAAAAATAGAAAAAAATCAGAAAATATTTTTTTACAATTAAAAAAAATATTTAAAATATGATGAGATACTTGTAATTTTTATTAAAATTTAATAATAATATTTCATTATAAAAAAACATAATCAATAAAAAATAAATACAATATTCTATTTTCGGAAAAATTATTACTTTTAGCTATTTTTTACAACTTCTAATTTTTTATTTAATTATTAAAAGTAAAAAATATTTCGTATTCATTAACAAAAAATAAATTATATATAAAAATATTTTTTAAAAAAATTAATAATAAAAATACTTTGTTCCAAATATTTTGTTAATAAAAATATCGCGTATTAATGGCATTTTTTGCATGAGAATAAATACAATATTACGACTCATACTAAAAATTTTATGATTATTTGTAAATAAATGAATTAAGTGATCTGTTAATTTTATTATCCTTTGTCGATCATTATCACGTTGGATTTGATAATTCATCAAAACAGAATAATTTCCGATATCACCACCATGATCAGCGACTCTACTAATGATTTTAGATAAAATTATTATATCACGAATACCAAGATTAAAACCTTGAGCAGCTATAGGATGTATAGTTTGTGCTGCATTTCCAACTAAAACAATTCTATGACTGATATTTTTTTTTGCTTGAGAGAAAAACAATGAAAAAAAAGAACGTTCTGTTACTAACTGAATTTCACCTAAATTCCAACCAAACCATTTTTGTAATTCTACAATAAATTTGTTATCACACCATTTCATAATATTCTTTTTTTCTTTTAATGGATGACACCAAATTAATGCATTTTTATTGGCAGATAATGGCAACATAGCTAAATGTCCATTTTGAGTAAAACGTTCAAATGCCCGACCATATGATAATTCACTAGTAAAAACATTAGCAATAACTGCACATTGTTGATAAGATTTTTTTTTGAATTCAATTTGACTAATTTTTCCTATTATAGAATCACTGCCATCAGCACCAAGTAATAATTGCCCTTTTAAAATCTTACCACTTGTTAATTTAACCAATACAAAATCAACTTTTCGTTCAAAAGACACTACTTTATCAGGACAATATAATGTAATTCCAGGAGATGTTTTTAACGCTTGAAATAAATAATTTTCTATATCAGTTAATGAAACTACATAACCAAATGCAGGAAGAGAGTAATCTTGTGCTTTCATATTTAAAACCCAAGAATGTCCATATTCAGAAATAAAAATTTCAATAATTGGTGTAATATACTTTTTTAGTGCAGACCAAATACCAATTTCTAAGAAAATTTGATACGTTCCGTAAGTTAATGCAAGAGTTTTACTATGAAAATTACCATATAACTTACTAGGCAAAAATGCTGTGATTACTGAAACTTGAATACTACCCTTACTAATTTTTGAAATAGCAAGAGCTAATGATGCACCTACAACACCACCACCAACAACAATTGCTTTCATTTTATAATACTTCTCCATAACTTATAAGTTAAAATAATTTCTCTGCATTATATCTAAAAAAAGTAATTAATTATTGAAAAATTTTATGAATAATTGCCAAAAAAATAAAATTTAAAAAAAATCGATAAATATTAATTATCTAAATACTCTAATATTACTGTAAAATATTAATTTAAACATTTTAGAAAAACAAAAAATTTTAGTTTTTATGGAATATTCAATAAAAAAAATTATAAAAAATATAAAAATTAATTAAAATACATTTATAATATAATAAACAAAAATAAGTTATCATACTAAATATTAAAACATAAAATATAATTTTTATCTTATTTACATAATATGTTAAAAAAATAAATATAAAAAAAATATAATTAGAAAAAAATTAAGAAAAAAACGTCAAAAATTAACACATATAGAATACAAAAAATCTTCATATAAAATCACAAAATTAATATTAGATCAAAAAAAATATCATCTGCAACTCATATAGGATTATTCCTTTCATTTGATGGAGAAATCAACACCAATTTTTTAATTAAAAATCTATGGAGAAATAATAAAAAAAAATACCTCCCAATTTAAAATACTTATAATCAAGAAGTAATATTTATAAAATATTTTCCAAATACACCTTTAAAAAAAAATTACTTTAATATTTATGAACCTTTAGTAAATACTAAAAATATTATACCAATAAAAAATATGGATATTATATTTATATCATTAGTGGCATTTGATAAAAAAGGAAATAGATTAGGAATGGGAGGAGGATATTATGACAGATTACTTAAAAATTTTAAAAAACACACATATCCGATGGAATTAGCTTATAATTTTCAATTAGTGAAGAAACTTCCTACAGACACATGGGATATATCACTACATGAAATTATTACAGAATCAAAAATATGGAAGCGATAATTTTAAAAATTTAATTTCATAAATTTATAATTTAAAATCACTTGCCAACAAAAAACAGTTTAATATTTTTTAAGATTATTTTTTTTAAAAAAATTATATTTAACAAAAATTTAAAAATATAAATTTAATAATTTATTACAAAATGTTTCAAAAACATTGTTTAGAAACAAATTTCTTTACTACACCATCTAATGTTGCCATTAAAACAATATCTGCTGAACGATTAGCAAATAATCCTACTGTTACAACACCTACAATAGAATTAATTTTATTTTCAAAAGCAACTGGATCCATAATATTTAAATTATGAATATCAAGTATAATATTTCCATTATCAGTAAGGATATTTTTACGATATTCTGGTAGACCACCTAATTTTATTAATTCACGAGCAACATAAGCTTTTGCCATAGGAATAACTTCAATAGGTAGTGGAAATTTACCTAAAATATCAACTTTTTTAGATTGATCTGCAATAACAATAAATTTTTTTGACATTGCCGCCAACACTTTTTCTTGAGTTAAAGCTCCTCCTCCACCTTTAATCATCATTAAATCCGAATTAAATTCATCAGTACCATCTATATAAACATCAATACTATCCACTTTATTACTATCAATTATTGGAATAGATAAATGTCTTAATTTATCACTAGAATCCATAGAACTAGAGACCGCACCTTTAATTAAATGTTTTAATGCAGCTAAATTATCAATAAAATACGAAACAGTAGAACCTGTTCCAACACCAACTATCATATATGGTTTTATATATTCTAAAACAGCACATCCAACTATTTTTTTTAAAATATTCTGTTTCATATAATTAATTTCCTTGTTATTGTAAGATATCAAAATTTATTAATATCATTATTTTTAAAGATAAAAATAAAAATATATTACATAATAAGATACAAAATAACATTAAAAGAAAATTTTAAAGAGATTTTTTCGTGATTAAACGTCCTGACTATCGAGCATTACAAGCATTAGATACGGTAATACATGAACGTGGTTTTGAACGTGCAGCAAAAAAATTATGCATTACTCAATCTGCCGTTTCACAAAGAATTAAACAACTAGAAAACTTATTTGGTCAGCCATTATTGCTAAGAACAATTCCTCCTAAACCAACTATAGAAGGACAAAAACTAGTAGCACTCTTACACCAAGTTCAATTATTAGAAAAAGAATGGTTAAATGATGCAAATAATACTAATAAACCTTTATTACTATCAGTGGCAATCAATGCTGATAGTTTAGCAACTTGGTTTTTACCTGCTCTTCGTTCCGTACTACACGACAATTCTATTCGATTAAATATTCAAATAGAAGATGAAACAAAAACCCATGAGCGTTTACGAAAAGGGGAAGTTATTGGTGCAATTAGTATTCAATCAGAATCTTTGCCTGGCTGTTTAATAAATCAACTTGGAGCACTTGATTATTTATTTGTTGCTGCACCAACATTTGCAAAACGTTATTTTCCAAGTGGTGTGACAAAAAATTCACTATTAAGAGCACCAACTGTCGCTTTTGATCATTTAAATGATGTACATCAATCTTTTATACAAGAAATTTTTAAGTTATCTCCTGGCAGTGTTCCATGTCATATCGTAAGTACATCAGAAGCCTTTGTACAACTTGCCAAACAAGGATCAACTTGCTGCATGATCCCACATTTACAAATTATTAATGAATTAAATTCAGGTGAATTAATAAATCTCACTCCTGGTATATACCAAAGAAGAATGTTATATTGGCATAGATTCTCACCAGAAATGAGAATAATAAAAAAAATAAGTGATGCTCTTATAAAAACAGCAAAAAAAATATTAAAACAAGAAAATAATAAAAATTAAAATTATAATTTTTTCCTTTAAAATATCTATTATATTGCAAAAAATTTTCTAATTTAGAAATACATAAAATAATTTTAATATATTTTAATATTTAAAAATATTTATTTTAAAAAAAAATGTTTATTTTATATATTTTTATTAATTTAAAGTTACATTTTTATGATTTTATACTTTGAATAAAAATATAAAATATTTTATTTATAAAATTAAATTATATAAAAATATTTTTTTAAATATAAAATACTATTTTTTTCACAAGTTCAATTTTTTTTACAAAAAATATTTTAATAAAATTTATAATACTAAATTCAAAAATAGATATTTTATTTTTTTATGATCTATTTAGCAAATTATCAAAAAAAAACAAAAAATATTTTTAAATGATTTCTTGATAAGAAAATATTTTTTATGCAAAATTATAACTAACGAAATAAATGTACATCTATTTGTTGAAATGGAATAGAAATCTTATGAACATCTAACTGCTTTTTAAAATTTTCCATTAAATCCCAATAGACATTCCATGCATCAGCATTAGTAGTCCAAACACGCACAATAAAATTAAGTGAAGAAGGAGCCATTTCATGTAACCGAATAGTAACCCCTTTACGATGTTGAATACGTTGATCTAAAGAAATAACACAACCTAATACTTTTTTAACAATATCAATATCAGCATTATAAGAAATACTAACAATAATTTGTGTACGACGATTGGGTTTACGAGATAGATTAATAATATTATTATTAATCACATGACTATTAGGTATACTAATCATGCGGTCTTCATGAGTGCGTAATGAAGTTGAAAAAATTTGCACATTCTCAACATTTCCTTCAACATTACCTAAAATAACATATTCTCCAACCCGTAATGGCCGCAAAATAACTAATAAAACACCAGAAGCAAAATTAGATAAAGAACCCTGCAAAGCCAATATAATAGCTAACCCGATACCTCCTAAAACAGCAATTACGGAGGTAGTTTGAACTCCTAACTGATTTAATATTAAAAGTATCGTTAACCCAATAATACCATAACGTGCTATTACCAATAAAAAATCTCTAACTGTCTTATCAATATTTTTAAATAACATTAACTTCGTGAGAATAATATTTCCTAATTTTACAACTACAAAACCAAAAAATGCAATGAATAATGCAGAAAAAATATTAATACTATAATGCACTAAAAAATCCTGTAAATTCATAGTCCAAATTTTAAATTGGTTCATTATTTCTAAAATACTATGTTCTCCATTTTTATTACTATCTAAGTATAAATATTTATTTATAAATTTAACATTTAGTATTGATTATATTTTTTATAAAACCTTTAAATTTTTTTGTTTAAAAATAAGAAATTTTTAATTTAAAAGAAAATAAAATTTCTTATTAATAAATATTTTTAATCTAAATATACAAATAATTTATATTTTAAAAAAAAATATCTTGTAACTTTAAATAAAATTATTTATTTTTTATTTAAAAAATAATTTATACTATAACATAATATATTAAAAAAATAGATAAAATTAAGAATATAACGTTTTTAGAAAAAATTCTAATTAGAAATTAAAGATTAATTTATATGCATTAATATTTTTTTATAAAAAAATAAAAAAATAATATTTTATTTAAAAAAATATTTAAAAAAAATCAATTTTTCTGTTATTAATTTATATAATAGTATAATAAACAAAAAATACAATAGATTTTTATTTTGTCTTAAAAGAAAAAAATTTAAAAAACAAAAATATTTAATCAACTATTGAGGAATACTTTTCTTACAATATCTAATTCTTTCTGATTATTGACTCCTACTATTGGTATTTTAATGGCCATCGCAACATGAATTTTTTCACCATACCATAATACACGCAACTGTTCGAGCATTTCTATTTTTTCTAACTGACTAATATTCCAGTTAACGTAACGACGAATAAAACCTGCTCGATAAGCATAGATACCAATATGACGCAAATAATTCTTTTTTATCGTTTTTTTGTCAAAAAAAGAAAAACTACCATTCCATGGGATGGGTGCTCTAGAGAAATATAATGCATTGCTGTATTTATCAATTACAACTTTTACAATAGTAGAATCAAAAAATTCATCTTTATTTTTTATCGGAGTTGCTAATGTTGCGATACCAACATTATTAAACATAATATTTTTAGCTAATTGATTTATTAATTCTGGTGGAATTAAAGGTTCATCACATTGAAGATTTACTATAATTTCTTGATCAGAAAAACGATAATTATTAATAACTTCACCTAATCTTTCTATTCCAGATTGATGATATAGATGAGTCATGCAAACTTCACCATCAACAGCTTTTATAACATCAAACACTTCTTCTGAATCAGTAGCAACAATAACACGTTTTGCAGATGAAATTAATGCTTTTTCTAAAACTCTCAAAACCATTGCTTTACCATGTATATCAATTAAGGGTTTTTTAAATAAACGGGTAGAAGCTAAACGTGCAGGTATAATAACAGTAAACATATTTTTATTCTTCATCTAACAATGAGATGTTTTTTGCCTTTTCTCGTAATAAAACAGGGATATTATTCCATATAGGATAAGCAAGATGGTCGGTTTTACAAATAAGATATAATTTTTTTTTATCATAAATTAATTTTCCATGACAAATTGGACAAGCAATAATATTAAGTAAGCGATAATCCATAAATTCCTCATAAAAATAATTCAAAATAAAATTAGAATAGCATAAATACATATCAACATTAATTCATGATATTTATATATTAAAAAAAATTTATAGGCATGCATAGATACATAACTCATAACACTGAAGAAAAATCTAACTAATAGTTTTAAAAATTGTAATTTATTATAATTATGATTCTGAAATTGATCATAATATTAACATTATTATTTTTTTTAAAATACAAAATTTAATTAAAACCATCATAAAAAAAATATTTATACAAATTCTATTAAAAAATAAAAATTACAAACTACACTAAAATAATTAAATCTAATTTTATATCTATAATTATGCATTTTATATAAATTAAATCTAATTATATTTTATAAAAAAACTTAATATAAAAACAATGATCATAATATGATCAATCAAAAAAATAATATAATATTAAATATTTTTCCTAAAATTTATTAAATCATAAATTTCTGAAAGAATTTTATTAACACCAAACTTTGAAAGTTTAACATTTACTGGAAGATACCACCAATTTAATTGAGCAAAATTGAAACATTTTACTGCATCTTTTTCAGTCATTAATAATATCTGAGAATTAGTAACTAATTTTTTTAATTGAGATAATTTATAATTCTTGTGATCAGCAAAAGAATAAGTTTTAATTAATTTCATACCCTTTTTTTTTAAACTAGAAAAAAAACGTAACGGATTACCAATTCCTGCAATGACAACTACTTCTTTTAATGCTAAAACATGTTTTTTTTCTCCTGATAATAAATTAATAGCAATATTTCCTATCAATTCCATATTTATAGCATCATATCGAGTAATACCACCTCCATTAATAATAACAGAATTTACGGTATTTAAACGATATTTACCTTCTCTTAAAGGACCAGCAGGTAACAACCAACCGTTGCCAAAATTACGTATACCATCTATAACCAATATTTCATAATCACGTTTTAATGCATAATGCTGAAGACCATCATCAGTAATAATAAGATCTAATGCTGGATATCGCTTTAATAAAATTTTTACTGCTTCAACACGTTTTGGTGAAACTGCAACTGGCACTCCAGTTCTTAAATAAATTAATGCTGGTTCATCACCAGTTTCTTCTATTGAAAAACTTTTATTAACTAATATCGGATAAGACTTTGCTTTCCCAGCATATCCGCGAGATACAACACCAACATGATAACCTTTTAATGTAAGTTTTTCTACCAACCAAATTACAACCGGTGTTTTGCCATTACCTCCAACACTTAAATTACCAACAACTACAATCGGTATTGGAGCTTTCCAACTATTAAAAATACCAATATGATAACCAATATTTCGTAATTTTATAATCATTCCATACAATATTGAAAATGGTATTAATAAAATATATAACCAAGAATTACCTAACCATATTTTTTTAATCATAATTTAAATTGCATACTGTATAAATGAGAGTATACTCCGTTACTTTTAAGCAAATTATAATGATTGCCTCTTTCAATAATCTGACCTTCTTGCATTACAAAAATTTCATCTACATGTTCTATTGTTGAAAGACGATGAGCAATAATAATAAAAGTTTTATTTTTCTGTAATTCATGTAATGCTACTTGAATTGCTCTTTCTGATTCAGTATCTAAAGCAGAAGTAGCTTCATCAAAAATTAATATAGATGAATCATGTAATAAAGCACGTCCAATAGCAATTCTCTGCCTCTGTCCACCAGAAAGCATAACACCATTTTCTCCAATAATTGTATCTAATCCATTTTCTAACTTTTTAATAAAATCCATTGCATAAGCCATTTTTGCTGCTTTTTCAATAGCTTTTCGACTATAAAGTCCATTTGTTGCATAAGCAATATTATTTGCAATAGTGTCATTAAAAAGATAGACATCTTGTGAAACAAGTGCAATTTGACTGCGCAAAGAGCTTAAAGTATATTCACGTAAATCACGATCATCAAGTAATATTTGGCCTTTATTAACATCATAAAAACGAGTAATTAAATGTGCAACAGTCGATTTCCCTGAACCTGATCTTCCAACTAAAGCAATAGATTTGCCGGCAGAAATGGCAAAAGAAATATCATACAATGCAGGATTTTCTTTAGAAGAATATTGAAAAGTAACATTTTTAAATTCAATTTTATTTTTATGTTGCTTTAATATTAATGTACCTTTATCTTTTTCTTGTTCCATATCTAAAATAGAAAATAACGTTTGACAGGCAACCATTCCACGTTGAAATTGTACATTAACATTTGTTAAAGATTTTAAGGGACGCATTAACGCAAACATTGATGAAAATACAACACCAACATCTCCTGCAGTCAATGTTTGCATTATTTCAGGAAAACTTGATACATACAACGTAAATGATAATGCCAAAGATGCTATAAATTGTATAATAGGATCAAAAATTGAAGATATAGTTACCATTTTCATAGTTTGATGACGCATGTGATCACTTACTTCTCTAAAACGCTCTATTTCAACTTTCTGCCCACCAAAAATTAAAACTTCTTTATGACCTTTTAACATTTGTTCTGCACTAACAGTTATTTGCCCCATATCAGTTTGCATGTTTTTACTAATATTTCTAAAATGTTTAGAAATTAAACGAATAATAAAAGCAACAATAGGACTAATAATAATTAATATCAGTGAAAGTTGCCAACTATGATAAAACATCAACCAAAATAAACCGATAATATAACTGCTTTCTCGAACAATAGTAATTAATGTGCTAGAAGATGAAGATGCTACTTGTTCAGAATCATAAGTAATACGAGACAACAAAGTTCCTGTCGATTGTTTATCAAAAAAAGTTATAGGCATACCCATCATATGTATAAACAAACACCTACGCATATTCATGACTACTTTACCAGAAACCCATGCCATACAATAATTAGCAACAAAACTTGAAATACCTCTTATTAACATTAATCCTAATATAGTAATTGATAACCATTTTAACATAATATGATCAGCATGCCCAAACCCTTCATCAAGCAAAGGTTTTAATAAAGCAATCATGGATGCATCACCTATAGCATTAATTATTAACGATATAACCGCTACAGTTAATCCAACTTTAAATGGTAAAATCATCGGAAATAAACGACGAAAAGTTTTCCATATGGATAATTTTTTTTCTTTTACTATCATTTGTTATTGAATACCTATAAAAATAAACCTCTCATTTTACTTCTTTAAAAAGATAAATAAAACACTCTTATCTATTAAAAAATAAAGAATAATATATAACTATTTTTATACCTACTTTTATACCTACAATAAACTATTTTATAATTTATTTAAAATTTATATTTTATGTTTATATTTTAATATAATATGAAATAACATTTAAAAAATATAAAAAATTATATCGTCTTAAACTAAAAATATATTTTTTTAATTCTAATAAAAAAATGTAATGAATATTACAATCTACAATTTATGAAACATTTATTATCAATGATTATTAGAATTTTATTTAAATATAATGCTTAATATTAATGATTTTTACCAAAAAATTCTCATATAAAAATATTAAAAATATGCTCATATAAAATCATATATATTGCATCAAAATACAAAGAACTAATTATATTAAATATTTTTATGATCGATCTGTATTTTTTTGAAAAAAAATGCTTAAAATACATAAATATAAAGTAATAAGCTTTGATATTTCATAATTTATGAAATTATATATTAAAATATGATTTGATAATATAAGAGATAATATAAGAGATATGATGAATACAGTATGTGAAATATCAGAAAAAATACTTAATTATATAAATATTTTTCTAAATATTAATCAATAGAATTTAGTTCTTTTTCTATAAATTCAGAATGAGGAATCAAAAATGACTGAACCTCTTGTCCTTCTAAACGAAAATTCTTATATTGAAAATACGCTTCTTTCATCATTAAATAAGGATCCAATGAATTTTGTAAAATTCCATCAAAATCCAAAAAAAGTGCACGTTTTTCTATTCCTTCTAATATCCATTTTAGTATTGATGTCCAAAAAGTAAGGTAACTTAAAATTGGATAAATCGTATCAACCAAATCACCAAAATCTTCTCGAAACGTAAAATTTCCATATCCTGGTAATACAATATATGGACCATAACTAATTTGATAATATCCTAAGGTACTGCCAAAACGATATAATTTTTTTTTAGATAAATTAGGATTTGCCATTGAAGCAACATCAATAAATCCTCCCATTCCAAAAACACTATTTAAAAAAAAACGATTAAAATTTTGCATGCCTTGATAAATATTCCCACATAAAAAATTGTTTACCATGCTACTACTTTCTTCGATATTACTAAAAAAATTTCTTAACCCATTGCGTACTGGTATAGGCATATAATTACGCCAAGTCACTGAAATAGGACGAATTAAATGATAATCAAGAACATTATAATTAAAATAAAACATAGTGCGATTAAAGTTTTCTAATGAATTAAAAGATTTTGATTTATGAATTATTGAATTTGAACAACTTGATATTAATACTACTAGAGAAATTATTCCACAAAATCGATATATTAAAGACTTGATATTTTTATTTAAAAACATTTTTATATAAAATTATATTAAAATATAAACATTTTTAGAATGTTACTATTTATTTAAAAAATAATAAATAAATATAATTTTTATTACAAAAATATTATGTATTATAAATGCAATATTTTAAGAAAGAAATATCTATTTTTAAAAAATAAAAAGAAAAAATTCTAAAGATACTGATTATCTATAATTTACTAAAAACAGTTAATCTGTTCAATATTATAATAATCATACAAAAATAAAATATTTTAACTATATTTTCACAGTTTTGTCCTCTTAGTTAAATGGATATAACAAGCCCCTCCTAAGGGCTAATTGTAGGTTCGATTCCTTCAGAGGACACCAATTCTTACTATATGAAACTATTAATTTTATATAAGATTTTAATTATAAAAATATACTAGATAAAAGTTTATTATCAGCTATAATAACGGAAAATACATGATACCCCGTTCTACAAAAATCAAAATTTGAATAAATTGCAAAAATTTTTAAAAAACTTTATTTAAAAGATATAACTATTTTATTAATCATTAAAAAAAAATATACGATAAAATTTTTAATAATATTTTTTATGATAATAAAAACTGACGCATTTTTTTATAACAAATATTATAACTTAATATACTATCATAATCTAATATACATATAAAAATCAGTTTTATAATTATCAAAAAATAAAAATGTTTATTTTACTAATTGATTTTTATCTTTACTAAAATTTAAAAATAGAAATATTTGATTATTTTGTTTATAAAAAAAACAAAAAAATCTAATAAATTTTATAAATTTTTGTATTTCATTTACTTTTAATAACACTTATTTTATATGATACATAAAAATACTTCATGTTTTTTATTTTTAATATTTCTGATATAAAATTAATTCATTAATATATACAAATTATATTAATACTTTTAAAAGTATCTAAATATTTTATTTAAAGTAAAGTGCTTATATAAAATCAATAAAAAAAATATAATTTTATTTTATTCAATATTTATTGTTATAATTTATAAAAATAATTAAAAGATCAAAAATAATTAAAAAATAAAATATATTTTATAAAAAAAAGATACTATCTAAGTAAAAAAATATTTCCTAATAGAAAATAAAATAATTTTTACAAACTCTAATATAAAAAGCAGCAGACATACTAAAAATATCAGTGTACTAAATATTTATAGAAACACATTTTTTATATATTGTATATTATCTTTTTGTTTAACTAAATTAATAACATTTTTTTATAATTTATTTTTACATAACATACAAGAATTATTCTATTTTTTAATGCAACATTTTTGATTAAAAATTATAAATATAATTTTATAAATCAATACAAAAAACTATCTTTAAAACTTTATAAAGAGTATTATCGAATAATTGTTACCTTATCATATAATGTTTATATAATTGATTTTTTCATAATTATAAAAAACATAATCAATAATACACGCATAAATCTTATAAAGATCAAAAATTTTTAAAAAAAATAAACTTACTTTTTTAAAACAAAAAAAAATCAAAATAATTATCTTTATTATAGCAATTTTATAAATAATAAAAATTTATTTAAATTTACTCCATGAACGACTGTCCCTAGTAATCATTGTCACTGATGCCATAGGTCCCCAAGTACCTGCTTGGTAAGGTTTTGGCGGTTCTTGATCCGTAGCCCAAGCATCCATAATAGAATCTACCCATTTCCATGCTTCTTCTATTTCATCTCGACGCACAAACAAGGCTTGAATGCCACGCATTACTTCTAACAATAAACGCTCATAAGCATCAGATAAATGAACTTGATTAAATGTTTTAGAAAAACTAAACTCTAACTTTGTTGTCTTTAAATTCTGTTTATCTTCAAGACCTGGAACTTTATTTGAAATTTCAATATCGATACCTTCATCAGGTTGTAAACGAATTGTTAATTTATTTTGTGGAACATCATGATAAAAATTAGAAAAAATATTTAATATTGGTTTTTTAAAATATATGACAACCTCAGAATACTTTTCTGGTAACCGTTTACCTGTTCTTAAATAAAATGGAACACCAGCCCAACGCCAGTTATCAATATCAACTCGAATAGCTACAAAAGTTTCTGTTTTGCTTAATTTATTCGCTCCTTGTTCTTCAAGATATCCTACTACTCTTTTTCCATGAATAGAACCTGATGTATATTGACCTCGAACAGTTTTTTCATGAAAATTAGTATAATCAATACGGCGCAAAGAACGCAAAACTTTAACTTTTTCATCACGTATTCTATCAGCACTTAAATCTGCAGGTGGTGACATCGTAATCATGGTTAAAATTTGTAATAAATGATTTTGGAACATGTCACGCATTTGCCCTGTTTGATCAAAATAATTCCAACGGCCTTCTATTCCAATTTTTTCAGCAACTGTAATTTGGACATGGTCAATAGTTCGATAATCCCAATTATGAATAAATAGGGAATTAGAAAAACGTAATGCCAACAAATTTAATACCGTTTCTTTACCTAAATAATGATCTACACGATAGATCTGATTTTCTTTAAAATATTGAGAAAGCAAATTATTTATATTTTGAGAAGAAATAAGATTATTGCCCAATGGTTTTTCCATAACCACCTTATTAGGCTTCTTATTTAAGCCAACATGCCCTAATCCATGACAAATAACACTAAAAGTTTTTGGTGGCATAGCTATATAATATATACTTGGTTTATCATCATTTGAAAGATATTTTGCCAATAAATTAAATTTATTAATATCATTGACATCTAAATTTAAAAAATCTAGTCTTCCACTAAGTTTGTCCCACAAAAAAGGTTCAATCTTTTCATTTAAAAAAAAATCTAATGCTTCTCTTACTACTTTAATATAATTAATAGTATTCCATTGAGATCTACCAATTCCTATAATTCTTGTATTAGGATGAATATAACCCATTTTTTCTAATTTGTAGAGAGATGGCAATAATTTACGACGACTTAAATCTCCTGTTGCACCAAAAATAATTAAATTACATTCATGAATAACTTTATTAACAAGCATTATATGGGATACTCCTAAAATATAAATCCATAATACCTTACAATTTCAATAGAAAACTAAATGCAATTTTTAGTGAATATTTAATACACAACATAAAGAATATTCATAAATTAAGTACATGATAATTAAATACACATATCGATATAACCAAAAAAATAGTATCAAAAACATTTTCCTAATCATTAATAAAAATAAAAATATTGAAAAGGTAAATATATTTTTAATTATATTTAAAAAATAAAATTTTATATTTAATACTTAATAATATTAAAAAATTTTTACAAGAAAAAACATTTTTTATAACACCCTAAAGATGTAAGTATAAAACATAATTTTTAATTTTAAGTAATCTTTTTTAAAAAATATTCTTTAAAAATAAATAAAATTTTTATTTTACAAATATTTTTAAAATACTAATATGCTTTTAAATTTATATATTATAAATATTTTATATATATGGAATATTCATATAATATATAATTAATTATAATAAAAAATAAGTATATTTCCCATTATGAAAAAATAATTTATTTCAAATTTGATGAATTTTATAAATAAAAACTTTCGATTATTTATATAAAAATAATATTGTAAAAAAATATTAAAAATAAGAATAAAAAAAACAAAATAAATAATTTTATACACATATAAAATTATTTACAAAGATTAATTAATAAAATTAAAAATTAAATACTTTGAAAATATAATAAAATACATGCAAAATTTATCAATACAATTATATCTATTCCTATAAAAATAAAAATATTTAAAATATCTTTGAAAATATGTAATATTTTTAAATATTTTTAATAACTTATTCATAATATCATCTAAAAAAAATTATTGAATACAATAATTAACTGTATTTTTTATGAAAATTATATTGCATTCTAAAATAACTAAACAAAAATAATGATTAATAAAATTATACAAAAAATATATTATAAAATTAATGTTATATTATCAAAAAAAATATAAAATATACAACATTTAATAACATAAAAAAATATCAAACAAAATATTAATCAATAATGTTTATCAATAAAGATCATCACGAAGATAAGGTTCTATCTCACCCAATTTTCTAGTTTTTAATAATTTTAATATCCATGTGTATTGTTCTAAATAGGGTTTTACTAAACATTCTACTTCTTCATTAATTCTACGTGCAATATACCGATTATTTTTTCCGATAATATCTCGCATTGGTTTTCGAATATAAATATGTAATTTATGAGTTTTATGGTTATATACAGGAAATAGTGGTACTATCTCTGCATTACATGCTTTCATTAATTTTCCTATAACAGGCAAAGTAGCTTTATAAGTACCAAAAAAATCCACGAATTCACTATTTTTTTTGCCATGATCCTGATCAGGCAAATAAAACCCTAAAAATCCTTCCCTAACACTAGAAATAAATGGTCTAATACCAGCTTTACGAGAATGTAAACGACCGCCAAAAGAACATCTTGCTTTATTCCATAAATAATCAGCAAGGGCATTTTTTTGGTGATGAAACATAGCAGCCATTTTTTCTCCTCTTGCAGCCAATAACATTGCTGGAATATCAACAGCCCAACAATGGGGTACCATAAAAATAATATTACGTCCTTGTTTTTTTAATTCTTTAATAATTTCAAAATTATACCACTGTGTTCGAACTAATATTTTATCTGCACCCCTTAATACTAACTCTGTTAATATTGCAAAAGATTGCGGTGCAACTGAAAACATTTTATCAATATATTTCTCTCTTTCTTCTTCAGTAAATTCAGGAAAACAATATAGCAAATTAATTTTTGCTCTTCTTCTGGTATTCTTTGCTAATTTACCAATTAATTTACCTATTTTAGCTAAACATAAATCACGTACTGTAATAGGAAGATATACCATACTTACTAATAATAAAATGCCGATCCACATTACCCAATATTTAGGATGTAAATACATAAAATGAAAAGTAGGAACATAACCAAGTTTATTATTTTTATCCTGTTTTTTTTTCATTAATACACTCAAATAGAAGAAAAAAATAAAATTTATAATAACTCATATTTTATTATGACAATTGTTGATAAATCACATATTTTTTTTAAAAAACAAAATAACTGATTACTAATAAAAAAACTATATTATCTATCTAAAAAATAATATAAATATTCGGAAAAATTTTTTTATTAATCAATCGTTAATTTTACTGTATGATCTCTTACTTTTTCCAAATAAAGTTGACGTTCTTTACCTGTTAATTTACCTGAATCAGGTAAATTAACAGTTAATGGATTTACTGCTCGCTTATTAAACCATAATTCATAATGAAGATGTGGCCCGGTAGTACGTCCAGTATTTCCTGATAATCCAATACATTCACCTTTTTTTATTTTTTGTCCTGGTTTAACTAATAACTTTCCTAAATGCATATAACGGGTTACATATTGATGACCATGACGAATTGCAATAAAATTTCCAGCTGCTCCAGCGTATTTGGCTACAATAATTTCACCATCACTCACTGCTAATATAGGAGTTCCTATGGGCATCGAAAAATCGACTCCCTGATGAGGAGCTAAACGTCCTGTTACTGGATTTACGCGACGCAAACTAAAATGTGAAGATACTCGAAATGCTGTGCCTGTTGGATAACGTAAAAAATCTAGTTCTAAACTATTAGCTTCACTATCATAATAGTGACCATTATTTGCTCGAAAAACATAATAATTTTTTCCATTAGTTAATAAATGAATGCCTAATAAACGACTTTGCTTACTATGAATATCAAAAAACATTTCACGACTTAATAATATAGAAAATCTATCATCATATTTTAATTTTTTTAAATCAATTTGCAATTTTAATATTTTAGAAACTTCACAAGCTTCTTTATAAGTTAAACCTGCATGCATAACACTATTAATAAAATTGTTGATTATTTTTCCTTTTATAACTTTTTCAATCCAAATACCGGTACGAATTTTTTTTTCTTCATTAAAAATATTAGACTTACCTTGGCGAGTATATACTCTTATTTCTCGTTTAGAAATAATCCATGTTAATACTTGTAATTCACCATTTTTATTTAATTCCCAATTTAAAATTTGTCCAATTTTTAAATTACGTAACGCTTTATATTTATTAGACAATATGGCAATATCACTAACATCTAAACCATACTGAGTCAAAATACTTGTTAGATTGTCACCATTTAAAACAATATGCTCATCAGAAAAAATTTTTCTTTCATTAACGATTTCTTCATCCGATAATAATTCATTATGATTATTAATTGTAATATTATTATCTAAATTAGTACTTTTTCTCATATCTGTTGAATAATTATGAGAAGTATCCAACATAATCCCTGTTTTTATGGATGATTCTTTCTGTAAAGTATTTATATCTATATCGTCAGGATGAATAACCACAGGTTTCCAAATACCAACAACTACTGTTATTAAAGTTAATGTACCTAACATAATTTTATGTGGCTTAGGTAAATTACCATATACCTGAACGATAGTTTTCACCATCTGCTGCACGTATTCAATTCCTTCTAATTTTTATCTAGACAGTTTTTAAATTGATGAGATAAAACCTTTAAAAATTCTATATAACTATTTTTACTTAAATTAATACTACTCCCTAAGGGGTCTAAAATACCCATTTTTATATCTATATCTTTTATAACAGTAGTAATAACATTTGTTTTAAATTGTGGTTCAAGAAAAATACACATTGCATTTTTTTGACTCAATATTCTTCTTATTTGATATAATTTTTTAGCACCAGGTTGAATAATAGGATTAATTGTAAAATAACCTAATGAAGATAAATTATAATGTTTTTCAAAATAATTATAAGCATCATGAAATACAAAATATTCTTTATCAACTACTGATCTTAACATGTTAGCAATATATTTATCAGTTTTCGTTAAATCTAAATAAAATTTATGAAGATTAAAATTCAATTGGCTTTGATATTTAGGATACAATACTATTAAACGATCATAGATAATTTTAGCCGTAATCCTTGCAATATCAGGGGATAACCAAATATGTACATTATATGTACTATGTATCTTTTCTTCAGAAAAGTAAAAATTACTATTATAAACACTTTTGTTTTTTAGCAATGGGATATTATTATTTTTTAATAAAATTTTTTTTACATCCAATTCTTCCATTAAAGTAATTCGTTTTTTATTAGGAAAATTTATTAATAACTTTCTTAAAAAAGATTCCATATCAGGACCAATCCAAACAAAAAGATCGGCTTTCTTGATTTTTTTTATATCAGAAGGTCTTAAAAAATAATGATGCGGTGAAACCATATTAGGTAATAATATTTCCACATCAGTTACATTATGAGTAATAGCAGAAGCAATAAAACCCAATGGACGAATTGAAGTGATAACATTTGCTTCTATACTAAACACAATACTTACTAAAAATAAAAGAAAAATACATTTTGTTATAATTATTTGAATAATCTTAATTCTTTTATGTAACATAAAGATATTTTCCATAGATTAATTTTATTAATGTTATATCATAAAATTTTAAACATTCGGCAAAAAAAATATTTACCATGCACACCCTACTAAGTTTGAAAAATATTACTGTTAGTTTTAATTCTCATGAAATAATCAAAAATATCTCTTTTGATTTACATTCACTTGAAATATTGACATTATTAGGTCCAAATGGTGCAGGTAAATCAACACTTGCAAAAATACTTTTGGGACTTATACTGCCAAATCAGGGAAAAATTATTTATCCAACTAAATTACGTATTGGTTATGTACCACAAAAATTATCTTTAGAACTAATAATTCCTCTAACGGTTAAACGTTTCATGACGTTAAAACCTAGAGTAAAAATTAATGATGTCATCCACACTTTAAAACGTGTCGGTGCCGATCATCTTCTTCACCAAGAAATGCAAAAATTATCAGGAGGTGAAACACAACGTGTTTTACTTGCCCGTGCATTACTTCATCAACCACAATTGCTTGTCTTAGATGAACCAACTCAAGGTGTAGACATCAATGGTCAAATCATTTTATATAACATGATTCATAATATTCGTACAGAATTCCATTGTGCTATTTTTATGATTTCACATGATCTGCACCTAATTATGAGCATAAGTGATAAAATACTGTGCATTAATAAACAGATTTTCTGTTCTGGACATCCTAAAGATGTGGTTTTAGATCCAAAATTTATTGCTATGTTTGGTCATCATAATTCAAAAAAAACTTATATACATAACCATAAAAAAAAATCACTGTGATTTTAATCATGACATCAATAAGATATTTAATAGGAAAATAATATCATAATGATTAAATTATTATTTCCTGGATGGTTAGCTGGTATGCTATTAGCTATAGTATCAGGATTGTTAGGTTCATTTATTATTTGGCGACGCATGTCTTATTTTGGCGATACTCTTGCTCATGCTTCACTTGTAGGTATTGCTTTTGGATTATTATTTCAAATGAATCTATTTTATTCTGTAATTCTTATTACAATTATTTTAGCAATGTTGTTAACTTGGTTAGAAAAATATCCTCAACTCTCCATAGACACCCTATTGGGGATAATGGCACACAGTACTCTCTCGATAGGATTAGTTATGATTAGCTTAATAGAAAATATACGTATGGATTTAATAACTTATTTATTTGGGGATCTATTATCAGTAACTAATGAAGATATTTTTTTAATTGCTGTGGGTATTACTATTGTTTGTATAATTCTGATATGGCAATGGCGTAATTTAGTCTCAATAACTATTAATCAAGATTTAGCTTTTATAGACGGTATAAAAATACAAAAACTCAAAGCATTATTAATGCTTGTAACAGCAATTACAATAGGAATTGCAATAAAATTTGTTGGTGCTTTAATTATTACTTCATTATTTATTATTCCTTCAGCCACTGGAAGACAATTTGCAAAAACACCAGAACAAATGGCTGTTATTTCGATCATTATTGCTATGTTTTCTGTAACTGGTGGACTGATAATATCTGCATTTTATGATACACCAACAGGACCATCAGTTGTGATTTGTGCAAGCAGTTTATTCATATTGAGTTTATTATTCAAAATAAAAAAATGATTTAGATATTATTCTATAAAAATAGAAATTTCTGGATTTTTTAAAACAATAATAAAAACATTTATATTTAATATTAGGACTAATAAAATAATTTATTTAAAATATTTATATTATAGATTTATAATTATAATTATTTTAAATTTCTATATCAAAATATGATACACAAATAAAATAATGCAATATTTATATTTTATAATTATAAAAAACTTAAAAAACTATTTTTTATATAATATTTTAAAAATTTTATTTTAGAATCTATATAAAAAGAAAATATTCTCATATTTTTATTATTTTTAAAAATAAAGGATTATAAAATATCTTAATAAAAAATATAAAAATCATGTTATATTTCAAAAGAAATTTAATCTGTAAAATTAAAAGTATGATATGCTGATTTTACATCATAAAAATCTTATAAAATATCAATCAAACGCAATAGTTTATATTTTTTTCCAATATCTATTTTTTTTGTTACTGGAATCATAATTATTTCAGTTGTTACAGAGAAAAAACCAACTAAATTCAAAATTTTTTTGCTTCAACAAAAATTTCTAATTTAGTATATACATCAATACAACCATCGCAATATTAAATATCTTCTATAACAGTACTTAATACAGTTTCTGCAAAACTATTTTTATCAATAAAAGACACATTTAACTAAAAACGTTACATTTCATGAATAATTTCATGAATAAATAACTTACAGAAAATTTAAAAAGAAAACTGTTAGAATATTTAGCAAAAGCATTACTTATCTCAGATACAATACGATTACGGTTATCAGTCAAACAATCCACCATAAAAAAAGTATTATTAGAAACATAACCTTTATAAATAATATTTTTATATTACTATTTTCATAATTTACTGCACTACGTGATATAGCACGATTAGTAGTATCTCGTGTCATATTATTATATAATTCTTTATCGATAACACAACGTAATCATGAATTTTATTAAAAATTAGAACTACCTAATCGAGTTTCTATTATTACTTTACAGATAATTTGACTAAAAAGTTTATTACGCTTAGTATTTTGTTCAGATCTTCTATTTTTATATTATCTCATTTTCTGTAATCTGCCATGTATAATCTGCATAAAATAATTTTTAGAAAAAATTATAAATATTATGTATATTTCATAATTTTTGATTAAACATTTATAAAAAAATAATCTATTTTATTAATAGTTATTAAATAAATAAATTTCCTACAATTTTTTGAAATACTTATTCACAAATTATTGCATTAATTTTTAATTATTCAGAATATTATCTTTTTAAAATATTCATTATGTCAGAATTTATATATATTATAGAATAGTATTTCTATTATATAGAATAATTTATTAAAAATTAATTATTATCTAGTAAATATGCATCAAATTAATTCTACAAATCAAAAATAACATTAATGCTCAATCGATTAATTGATCAAAAAATATCATTTATTAATAATATTAATTGATAATTCATTTAATAAAAAAGAACTGACAATACTTGGTGCGCCAGTCATTAAACAAGCGGCTGCTGTTGTTTTTGGAAATGCAATAACATCACGAATATTTTCTGTTTCTGTTAACAACATAACCAACCTATCTAAACCAAATGCTAAACCTGCATGTGGAGGGGTACCATATTGCAAAGCATCAAGAAAAAAACCAAATTTCTCTTTTTGATCTTCTTGTGTAATATCAAGAAGATCAAAAACAGTTTTTTGCATTTTACTATTATGAATACGCACAGAACCGCCACTTACTTCATAACCATTAATAACCATATCATAAGCATTTGCAAGAACACCCAAAGGATTTATTTTTAATTGTTCAGGAGTACAATTTTTTGGTGCAGTAAAAGGATGATGCATCGAATACAATTTACCATTTAAATCTTTTTTAAACATAGGAAAATCGATAACCCATAGAGGTTTCCAAGTATTATTTTTTATAATTTTTAAATCATATCCTAACTTTAACCTCAAAGCACCCATAGCATAATTTACAATATTTTGTTTTCCTGAACCTAATAATAAAATATCACCAACTTTAGCTTTTGTTCGTATTAATAAGTTATGAATTATCTCTTGAGGGAAAATATTTCTTATCGAACTTTGAATTTTTATTATATTGTTAATACATGCATTTACTTTGATCCACATTAATTTTTTTAAACCATGAATAGTAACAAATTGAGCATATTCTTCTAATTGTGAAAATGTTAATTTTGTGCCCATCGGTACACATAATGCAACAACACGTCCATGATATTTATTTATCACTTCACTACTAATAATTTCATCAAATAATTTATTACATTCTACTATTAAATCAGCAATATCAACTAATTCTAAAGGATTACGTAAATCTGGTTTATCTGAACCATAACGTCGCATGGCATCAGAAAAAGTTATTATTGGAAAATTATCTAATTCAATACCTTTATTTTCTCGCCATAAAGCGCGAATTAAACGTTCCATGATTTCACGAATTTTTTCTGCACTCATAAAAGAAGTTTCTATATCAATTTGAGTAAATTCAGGTTGACGATCGGAACGTAAATCTTCATCACGAAAGCACTTAACTATTTGATAATAACGATCAAAACCAGAAATCATCAGTAATTGCTTAAAGAGTTGAGGAGATTGTGGTAACGAATAAAATTCACCTCTTCTAGTACGACTGGGGACAAGATAATCCCTTGCTCCTTCTGGGGTTGTTTTCGTCAGCATAGGAGTTTCAATATCCAAAAAACCTTCGGCATCCATAAAACGACGCACAAAACTAGTAATTTTTGCTCTTTCTATTAATCGCCTTGCTATTTCTGGACGACGCAAATCGATATAACGATATATTAATCTACTTTCTTCTGAATTCTCTTGCTTATTATCTATTGGCAAAGGCTTTGCAGGATTAATAATCCTCAATGTTTCAGCAATTATTTCAATATCACCAGTTAATATTTCCTTATTACTGTGTAAACGCTTTTGCACTACACCTGTTATTTGAATACAAAATTCATTACGTAATTTTGATGCTTGAGTAAAAAGTTCTAGATTTTTTTTTAAAAAAACAATTTGTACTAAACCTTCACGATCTCTCATATCAATAAAAATTAATTTTCCTAAATTGCGCTGACAATTTACCCACCCACAAAGTATTACTTTTTTTCCAATTTGAGAAATATTTAATCTACCACAATAATCTGTTCGCATACAACATATACCCTTTTTTTTATGGTTAAATGATCACGACAATTTTGTTGATAATAAATATTTATTAACTAAAATAAATCATTTTTTAGATATAAATTACTGTCTATAAAAAATATATTTTAATTTTAAAAATAAACTATTTATGAAATATTTATATGTTATCTAAAAATAAAGTATTTTTTTAAAAAATCAAAAAATATTATAAAAATAATATATTTTTAATATTTTAATAATATAAAAAAGTTTTTAAAAATATTATATGGTAGTTTTTTATAAAAAATGTTTTAATGTAAATCTTAAAAATTATTACTTATGCAAAAAAATCATATATCAATAAATACTTTGATATGCAATCAAATACATGATTGTTTTTTAAAAGTAGATTCATACTTTTAAAAAAAATTACAATAAAAAATATGATAACAAAAATATCATTTATTAAATTAATGAAGTTTTATTTTTTTCATGCAATTATTCTCATAGAATTCAAACATAAATATCAAAAGTTAAAGAATATTTATAATTAAAAATTAAAAAATAATTAAGAATTTAATAAAATTAATACATACTAATAACCAAAAAAAATAATATATTTTATATAAAGTTATAAAAAATATTTTTTACTTAAACTAAAAAAATATTTTATCAAAAACTAAAAATTATTGATAAAAAATAAAATGGAAAATATCACTAAAATATTTTTTATCATAAATATATTTTTGGATTTCTAAAAAAACTTGATTTTTTAAAAAATTTTATGCTTTATCCTAAAATAAGATTCCAGATATTTATGTAATATTTTAATACATTAAAATAAAATAAGATAAATTCTATGAAATATTAGAAATTATACAAAATTAAAAAAATAATAGATATTCAAAATTTAGTCCAATAAATATACATGATTATATTAAATATATAAAAAACAAATTGTTAAAAATTCATAAAATATCTAATTTTTTTCTAAAAAATTTAAAAAAATTATATAAATATTTTTTATATACAGAATCTAAATATTGATTATTTATCATTAATTACTATAAATACTAATACGAAACAAAAAATAAATTCAATGATTCATACAATGATTAAAAGGTAATAATTTTTATAAAAAATATTATCAAATTCATTTTTTTATTAAAAAATATCAATTTACATATAAATTAATATCTTTTTAAGAATTTAAACTTATTAGAAAATATTTTTATTCCATACAATATCTCATATAATTTAATTTGACTCATTTAAAAGATGCAATACAAAATATTATTTAAATATTTTTACAAGCTCAAATTAGCATAATCAAAAATATAAAATAAATTTTTATAAATAAATTTGATAAAAATATTTTTCATAAATTAATACTACAAAATTAATATTTTTATTAGTCTAGTTATTTATAATTTAGAAATCTAAATTTTTTATAACTATATTATTTAATTATGAAATTTATTATCAAAAATTGATAAAATTTATTTCATTAAAAACTATACAAAAAAACAAGTGTATTTTTTACATAATAAAAAAAATATAAAATAATTCTCTTTTTATTTTAGGGTTAACCAATATAAAAATTTTTTCTTACACTTATTTAAAATTAATTTTGATTTTGGGTTTTTTATCTATTTTGATGCCATTAGCTGTATTTACCTAGTCTATCATCCTATTGTAAAAAAATTTAATATTAATACAAGTTAAATACAAATGACTTTAAATAACTATATTTTTAGATTTTGAATAGGTCAACTTTTTTATAGTCCTATAACTGATACAATTAGCAGAAAACCAGTTATATTAATTGGTATAATTATTTTTTAATTACATCAGCTATTTGTTCTTTAACCAATAATATTGATTAACTTATTATTATGCGTTTTTTACAAGGGTTATCAACAACAGTAAGCATTATAATTTAATGCTTTACTAAAAGTAGATGTCTTAAGTAAAGAAGATTTTTTATGCAACATATCTTTTATTGTATTAGTTATGAAAAATTAGACCATTATTAGCACCAATTTTAGGCGCTATGATTATGCTTTAGTTTTCTTGGCGTACAATTTTTTATTTTTATTTCTTTAACAGGTATTATTGTAGCTGTATTAATTATTTTTTTAATTAAAGAAAATGTATATAAAAATAAGAGAAAAAAATTAATATAAGTACAAAAATAAAGCAATTTATTTTATTATACAAAAATAAACAAGTAATTTATTATATTATAAGTAATGGATTTTCATTTGCTGGATTGTTTTCTTTTTTAAATACAAGTCTATTTTTTATATTGAATTAAATGGTATTTCGCCAAAAAATTTTGGATATTACTTTAGTTTAAACATCATTTTTTTATTTTTATTTATAATGCTTAATACTGATTAAGTCCATTGTTTCAGGTCATTCAAGATTTTCACTTTAAGCTTAACTATACAATTTATTATGAGGATTTGTCTTTTTTTGAATACAATATTTAATTTAGGTTGTATTTCTATGATTTTTGGTATTGCTATTTAAGTTGATAGTGTTACTATAGTATCTTTTAACGAAATAACTCTTATCTTAAATAATTATTCTTCCCATATAACAGGTACGATTTCTTCTGTAATTGGAGCTATACTTTTTGGAATAGACGGTTTTATTGTTTATTTAATATCTATATTTTTTTAAAAAAATAACAGAATGGTTAATGGTGGGATTTATGGGATTTTATGTCTCTTTTTCTATCATATTTATTTTATTAGCTAAATAATAAAGATTAAAAAATAAAAGAAATTTTTAATAATATAATGATTTCAATATAAATATAATTTTATATTAAAAATTTTATTAATAAAAATAAATTTTGTATACAAAAATATTTTTGATTTAATAATTAAATTAATAAGAAAAAATGATACTTAATAATATTTAAAATATTTTGTTTTTTATCTTTTAAAGAGATCTGATAAATAACTTACATAACTTAAAATAAATATATATTTCTTAAGAAATATATATTTAACTTTATAAATTTTCAATAAAAATAATATTTTATATATTATAAAAATAGTCAATATTCTTTTAAAAGATTTATTAATATTTTATATTTATACAATTAATCTGTCATCTTTTATATTAATTTATAAAAATAGATATTAATAAAAAATACTTATATGTTCTTATAAATCCATGCAAACATAAAAAAATTAATATTTATATAAGCATATAATTAATTATTAATTATTAATTTAAACATATTTTAAAATTTAATAAAATTGGTTAATTTATAAGAGAATTATTAAATTAAAATCTTTTATATCATATTTTACATTAAAAATACTCTAATTTATATGCATAAATGTATGAATTTTTACCGAAATTTTTAAAAATAAATCCTAAAAAATAGTAATTAATAATAAAAATTATATTTTTCTTTTTTAATCTTTATTCTTTCAAAATAAACAATTATTTCAAAAAAAATAATTGGTGCCGGCTACCGGATTCGAACTGGTCACCTACTGATTACAAGTCAGTTGCTCTACCAAATGAGCTAAGCCGGCAAACTTAAAAAAATATTTTATATAAAATTATTTGATAATATAACATTAAATTATTGAAAAATCTAAACGTTTTTTAAAAATTATCTATATGTATAAAGAATTTAAAATTAACCACAATCATTTAAAAATTCTAGAACATTCTTAAAAATTCATATTTATAATTATTTTCAGTATCATTTTTATAATCAATAAAATATATTTTATTGATTATAAAAATATATCTTCATTATAAAAAACTATTAAAAAATATCATAGATATTTTTATATAATGATTTTATAATAAAATTTTATCAAAATAATAAATACAAAAATTTTATAAAATTGAATATATTTCTTTATTTATATAAATTCATGATTCATCACTTTAATAATATCTATAAGTAATATTTTTTAATATATTATTAAATCTATAATATTTAAAATAAATATTTATACTATCACTTAATTTTAAATATTTTTTTTATAACATAAAAATGAAAAATATGAGATACAAACAATTATAAAAAAATAATATTTACTATTTTAATGTAAATAGATAGATCAATCTATTTTTAATTAGAAATTAATACCACTTATAATAAAACAAATAAAAAATTATTATTTTATAATATATGCCTTATAACTTCATAAAAATAAAAACCAAATAAAACAATTTTAAAAAATTATATGACTAATAAAATTTCCTTACTAAATATCAGTATTTTTTAAAATAAAATGCTATTTAATAAATAATTATTTAAAAAATAATTAAAATATTTTTTAAATCTCATAAAATCATTAATAATAAAAAATCATAAATTAAAAACAACAAAAAAACCTTTATAAGATATAATTCTTACAATAATATCTTTTATGATCATAAAACATTTTTATGAGATTAATAGTGATTAATATGAATATATGGTTATTTTAACAAATCACTTATTATTTTTAAAATTATATAGATTCAATAACACGTTGTATACCAACGACATTTTCATTTTTAGTAGTATGTATTAAAGTAACACCATGTGTATTTCTTCCAACAATACTTACTTCTAAAACACGTATTCTAACTAAACGCCCAGTATCAGTAATAATCATAACTTGATCTTTTTTATCAACTTCAATTGCTCCAACAACATGACCATTGCGTTTGTTTACTTTAATAGAAATAACACCCTGAGTAGCACGTGATTTTATCGGATATTCAATTTGTTCAGTACGTTTACCATAACCATTTTTTGTAACAGTTAAAATATTGCCTTTACTGCGTGGGATAATTAATGAAACAACTGTATCGCCTGATTTTAATTTAATCCCTACAACACCAGCTGCTGTTCGACCCATAGGGCGCACAGCATTTTCTTTAAATCGAACTACTTTACCATCAGCAGAAAACAGCATAACTTCATTCTCACCTGTTGTTAAATCTACACCAATAAGTTCATCTCCTTCATTTAAATTAATTGCAATAATTCCTGAAGTTCTTGGATGACTAAAATTTTTTAATGAAGTTTTTTTTACTATTCCACTTGCTGTAACCATTAATACATAATGATTTTCATTAAATTCATAAACTGGAAAAATTGCTGTAATACGTTCATGTTTTTCTAATGGCAATAAATTAATAATAGGTCTACCTCTGGCTCCACGATGTGCTTCTGGCAACTGATACAATTTTATCCAATAAAGACGACCGCGACTAGAAAAGCATAAAATTGTATTATGAGTGTTGGCTATTAATAAAGATTGAATAAAATCCTCTTCTTTAATTCTAGCTGCTGATTTACCTTTACCCCCCCTTCTCTGTGCTTCATAAGAAGATAATGGTTGATATTTTATATATCCTTGATATGATAGAGTAACTATAACATCTTCTCGATTAATTAAATCTTCAATATTTAAATTAATACTATTTTCATTAATTTCTGTACGTCGCACATCAGGATATTGTGACTTAACAGCTAATAATTCTGTTTTGATAACTTTTATTAAAGTTTGTGGGTTTTTAAGTACATCCAAAAGTGATTGAATCTGTTTTAATAAATTATGATACTCATTTAATATCTTTTTATATTCTAAACTAGTTAATTTTTGTAAACGCAAATCAAGAATAGCTTGTGCTTGTATTTCAGTCAAATAATATTCTCCATATTTTATACCATATTTAATATCTACTAATTTTTTTGGTTTAGTCTGATTATTTATGTTTGATAACATTGAAGCAAGATTACCTAACTTCCATGGAGTTTTCATTAACACTAATTTTGCATTATGAGAATTTAATGCTTCTTGAATAAGTGGAATCATCGAATTAATATTGACTAAAGCTACTGATAACGCTTCTAATATATGGGCGCGTTCACGTGCTTTACGTAATTCAAATATCGTCCGTCTAGTAACTACTTCTCTACGATGCCGAACAAAAGATCCAATAATTTCCTTTAAATTTAAAAGTTTAGGTTGAGAATCACATAAGGCAACCATATTAATACCAAATGAAACTTGAAGTTGTGTAAGAGAATATAAATTATTAAGTATAATTTCTGCTACTGCATCGTGTTTTATTTCAATAACAATACGCATACCATCTTTATCAGATTCATCACGTAATGCACTAATTCCATCAATACGTTTATCTTTAATTAATTCAGCAATTTTTTCGATTAAACGAGCCTTATTAACCTGATAAGGAAGTTCATTGACAATAATGGTATTACGTCCGCTGGTATTGATTTCAATATTAGTACGACCACGTATACAAATTGTCCCACGACCTTTTTTATACGCATCCATAATACCGCAATGACCGTTGATAATTCCAGCAGTAGGAAAATCAGGACCAGGTATATATTTCAATAATTGTTCAATACTAATTTTTTCATCATCAATATACGCTAAACAACCATCAATCACTTCACTAAGATTATGCGGTGGAATATTAGTCGCCATGCCAACTGCAATACCTGAGGAACCGTTAATTAATAAATTTGGGATACGGGCAGGCATAACATCAGGGATTTCTTCTGTACCATCGTAATTAGGTACAAAATTTACTGTTTCTTTATCTAAATCTTCTAACAACTCATGCACAATTTTTGCCATACGCACTTCAGTATAACGCATTGCAGCAGGCGAATCACCATCAACAGAACCAAAATTTCCTTGTCCGTCAACTAACATATAACGCATAGAAAAAGGTTGTGCAAGGCGCACCATAGCATCATAAACAGCACTATCTCCATGAGGGTGATATTTACCAATAACATCACCGACTATACGAGCTGATTTTTTATAAGGTTTATTCCAATGATTTCCTAAAACATGCATTGCATATAATACACGACGATGCACTGGTTTTAATCCATCTCGTACGTCTGGAAGAGCACGACCAACAATTACAGACATCGCATAATCTAAATAAGAGTCTTTAAGCTCTTCTTCAAGATTAATTGGCATAATTTCTCTTACTTTCTCACTCATGGATCCATTATCCTTTCTTTCCTTATTTGTTCAGAAATAAATTATACTATAAAAGCATGAATTTATAAAATCAAAAATATATAATAAATCTGTGTATAAAAAAACAAAAAAATACATAAAATAAACAATTAACTTATCAAAATAAGAAATAGCTATATTATGAAAAATAAGAAATATTCAGATACAAAAAATATTGATTACAATGAAATAAAAAAATTTAGTTCTATAGCATTTCAATGGTGGGACAAAAATAAATCATGTTTACATCAAATAAATCCATTGCGTTTAAACTATATACTAAAACATACAAATGGCATTTTTGAAAAAAAAGTGCTCGATATAGGCTGTGGAGGGGGTATTTTATCAGAAAGCATGTGCAAAGAAGGGGCAATTGTCACAGGAATTGATATAACACCTAAAATGATTGAAAGTGCTAAACTACATGCATTAAAAAACAAAATGAAAATTCAGTACATACAAGAAACAGCTGAAAAACACGCAAAAAAAAAACAAAACAGTTATGATATAATAACTTGCATGGAAATACTGGAACATGTCCCTTATCCTAAATCAATAATTCAAGCTTGTGAAAAATTAGTTAAACCTGGCGGACATGTATTTTTCTCTACTATTAATCGTAATAAAAAATCGTGGTTATTTGCTATTATTGCTGCTGAATACATTTTAAATATTGTTCCTAAAGGAACACATAACATAAAAAAATTTATTCAACCTTCTGAATTACTCAGTTGGATCGATAAAACTTCTTTAGAAGAACAAAACATCATAGGATTAAATTATAATCCATTTATTCATAAATTTTATTTAGGAAAAAATATCGATGTGAATTATATATTGCATGTATCAAGAAGAAATATATAAAAATATTATAAAACTTTTTTATAACTTGATAAAAATTAAAGTTTAAATTATATTATAATTTGCACTAAAAAAAATACAAAACATAGTATTTTTTATAAATTTAAGTATTATTTATAAATATATCCCTAACTTTATAGGTATATCTACTATATGCAAGAAAGTCTTTTAGTAACAAAACGCAATGGTCATAAAGAACTCATTAATCTAGATAAAATTCATAAAGTCATCACTTGGGCTGCTGAAAATCTAAAAGATGTATCTGTGTCACAAGTAGAGTTAAACTCACAAATTCAATTTTATAACGGAATAAAAACTTCTGATATTCATGAAACAATAATTAAAGCAGCAGCAGATCTTATTTCTTCTAATACGCCTGATTATCAATACCTTGCAGCCAGATTAGCAATTTTTCACTTGCGTAAAAAAGCTTATGGAAAATTTGAACCTCCTAAATTATATCAACATGTAAAAAAAATGGTCAATATAGGAAAATATGATAAACATTTATTGATAGATTATTCAGAAAAAGAATTTCATAAACTTGATAATTTTCTAGATCATTGGCGTGACATGAATTTTTCTTATGCTGCAGTCAAACAATTAGAAGGAAAATATTTATTACAAAATCGAATCAGTGGACAAATTTATGAAAGTCCACAGTTCATGTATATTCTTATTGCGGCTTGCCTTTTTGCACGATATCCAACAAAAATACGATTACATTATATTCATCTTTTTTATGATGCTATTTCAACCTTCAAAATTTCACTACCAACTCCTATTATGGCAGGAGTGCGTACCCCTACTAGACAATTCAGTTCTTGTATATTAATTGAATGTAATGATACACTTGATTCTATTAATGCAACAACAAGCGCCATTATTAAATACGTATCTCAACGCGCAGGAATTGGTATTAATGCAGGAAATATTCGTGCATTAGGCAGTCCTATTCGTAATGGGGAGGCCTTTCATACAGGCTGTATTCCTTTCTATAAACTTTTTCAAAGTGCCGTAAAATCATGCTCACAGGGTGGAGTACGTGGTGGTGCTGCTACATTATTTTATCCACTTTGGCATTTAGAAATTGAGAGTTTACTTGTATTAAAAAATAATCGTGGAGTTGAAAATAATCGTGTACGTCATCTTGATTATGCTGTACAAATAAATAAATTAATGTATGAACGTCTTATAAAAAATAAAGAAATTACATTATTTAGTCCATCAGACGTTCCCGGATTATATCAAGCATTTTTTAATGATCAAAACGAATTTGAAAATTTATACTTAAAATATGAAGCAAACTTTAAAATACGTCAAAAACGCATTAAAGCTATTAATTTATTTTCCTGCATGATGCAAGAACGCGCATCAACAGGACGGATATATATACAAAATGTCGATCACTGTAATACGCACAGTGCATTTAATCCTAAAGTTGCACCTATTCGTCAATCTAATCTTTGTATGGAAATTCTTTTGCCAACCAACCCTTTAAATGATATTAAAGATACAAAAGGTGAAATTGCACTTTGCACGCTTTCTGCTTTTAATTTAGGTATGATTAAATCATTAAATGAACTTGAAAAATTATCAGTATTAATAGTAAGAGCATTGGATGCATTACTAGATTACCAAAATTATCCTGTTCTTGCAGCTAAAAAATCTTCTATGAACCGTCGTACTTTAGGTATAGGTGTTATTAATTACGCTTATTATTTAGCAAAAAATAAAGTACGTTATTCTGATGGCAGTGCTAATCATTTAACTCATAAAACTTTTGAAGCTATACAATATTACTTACTAAAAGCATCCAATGAACTAGCAAAAGAACAAGGACATTGCCCATTATTTCATGATACCACTTATGCTAAAGGTATTTTACCTATTGATACTTATAAAAAATCATTAGATAAATTAATATTAGAACCACTACATTATGATTGGGAAACCTTAAGAATTAATATCAAGAAATATGGATTACGTAATTCTACGCTTTCTGCATTAATGCCATCAGAAACTTCTTCACAAATATCAAATGCCACTAATGGAATTGAACCACCAAGAGGTTATATTAGTATTAAAGAATCTAAAGATGGGATCTTACGTCAAGTAGTTCCTGAATATGATAATTTAAAGAATAGTTATGAATTATTATGGCAAATGCCTAATAATACTGGTTATTTACAACTCGTAGGCATTATGCAAAAATTTATTGATCAATCTATTTCTGCAAATACCAATTATGATCCAACTCTTTTTCCTAACAAAAAAGTTCCTATGAACCAATTAATAAAAGATTTATTAATGGCTTATAAATATGGAATCAAAACACTTTACTACCATAACACACGTGATGGTTCAGAAGATTTTCATGGAGGGCTTAAAAAAACGATTGAATGTCCTGAAAATGATTGCAATAGTGGCAGTTGTAAAATATAAAAGGAAAATAACTTGGAATATCAATACACAACATTTTCACAAAAAAAGAATAACCAATTAAAAGAACCCATGTTCTTCGGTCAACCTGTTAATATTATACGATATGACCAACAAAAATATCCAATTTTTGAACAATTAATTGAAAAACAACTATCCTTTTTTTGGCGTCCAGAAGAAATAGATGTCTCTCGTGATCGAATTGATTACCAATCACTACCTAAACATGAAAAACATATTTTTATTAGTAATTTAAAATATCAAACATTGTTAGATTCTATTCAAGGAAGAAGTCCTAATGTTGCATTACTACCACTTATTTCTATCCCAGAATTAGAGACATGGATAGAAACATGGTCATTTTCAGAAACTATTCATTCTCGTTCATATACCCATATTATTCGTAATATTGTAAATGACCCATCAAGTATTTTTGATGATATAATCACTAATAATGAAATTTTAAAACGTGCAAAAGATATTTCTATTTATTATGATAATTTAATAAAAATGACCAGTTATTACCATATGTTAGGAGAAAATAAGCATACTATTAATGGCAAAAATATTTTTATTTCTCTACATGATTTAAAAAAACAACTGTATTTATGTTTAATGAGTGCAAATGCATTAGAAGCTATTCGTTTTTATGTAAGTTTTGCATGTTCATTTGCTTTTGCTGAACGTGAATTAATGGAAGGTAATGCAAAAATTATCAAATTGATTGCTCGTGATGAAGCATTACATCTAACTGGTACTCAACATATTTTAAATCTTATGCGTTCAGGTAAAGATGACCCTGAAATGTTTTATATTGCAAAAGAATGTGAAGAGGAATGCTATGAATTATTTGTACAAACAGCAAAACAAGAAAAAGAATGGGCTGACTATTTATTTTCTGGTGGTTCTATGATTGGTCTTAATAAAGATATATTATGTCAATATATTGAATATATCACAAATATTAGAATGCAAGTAGTTGGATTAAAATTACCATTTCAAAAACGTTCTAATCCTATTCCATGGATTAATACCTGGTTAATGTCCGATAATGTGCAGGTAGCACCACAAGAAGTAGAAATAACTTCTTATTTAGTAGGACAAATTGATTCTCAAATAGATATTAATGAATTGTACAATTTTGAATTGTAAAGATTATGAAAAAGCATAAAATTTTTGTTCTTTATAAAAAAAAAATAAGAATTTTATTTTATGATAAATATCATAAGAGCATTCTTGATACATTTGAAAAAAACAATATTTATATTAATTTTCAATGTCGACAAGGATTTTGTGGTATTTGTCGAACTTATTTAAAAAAAGGAAAAATAAAATATCAAAATCTACCTGTTGCATTTATTAACCATGATGAAATACTACCTTGTATCTGTCAACCAGTAACTGATATTTTTATTATTGCATAAAAAATAAAATGATTTAATGAATAAAAAAATACATATATTTATTTTATATTTCCAAAATTTCTATATAAAAAATATCAAAAAATAATAGCAATAAAAAAATTGTAAATAATCTTTTTTATAACTTCATACACTATCAATTTTTTTTATATATACAAAAAAAGAAACAATTTTTTTTACATATTGTTAATATATCAATCTTTTATTTTTTATCCTTATGAAATTACTAAAATAAAAAAAATCCAATAATATTTTTGCTAAATGCAAAACAAAATATTCTTTATTTTTTAGATATGAATTAATAAAAATATTATTTTAAATACTAAAACTTATGAAACTCTTTTTTTATGATTAAAAATCAAAAAACCACTAATATAAAAAGCATCTACACCAGTCTTTTTAATATCAACACTGTTATCTTTAATTTTTATAAAACGATAACCGACACTAATGATAAATAATTGTATTAATTCATATTTAATTACAATGTTTGTTTCTTTATAAGAATAATTATTAGAAGCAAAAAACAAATATAAAACATAACTTTCTCTATGTAATAAAAAATAGCATAATATATACATTAGCACCCGATATAAGAAAAAAAAGTGAGGCTATGTTTATCTTTTCAATGATAAACCAAAATTTTTTCTAGAAAATAAGCACTAAAATAAACAACATGAAAACAAAAATCCCTCTAAACAAAGTAATTGCTCATCATGAGAAATTTCGCATTAAATTACTATTTATTTCTATAAATATACCTTTTTATTATCAATGCTAGTAAAAAATTCAATGATATTTTCTCCTATTTAAATACCAAAAAAAATTGCATGAAAAAAATATTAATAAAAAAGATTTGATTATTATTAATAATATTTTTTATTATTAGATGCCTTATCATTTAGATAATATTTATTTTTTAATTAAAATATTATAAAAATCTTCATAAAAAAATTAAAATTACAATAATTTTAAACATTTATATTTAAAATGTACTTCATATTTCAAATATTATTTTAATAAAAATTTAATACATTTTTCATAAAAGATATTTTTAAAAATAAACTATAAAAACAAAATGTAATATTTATTAATAACAAAAAGAAGGACTATTTTTATTAAAAATTAAATCAAAAATAATAGTAAAAAGTTTTATATTTTTGAATATTAAACGATCATAAAGAAACATTGATTTATCATTTATTGATAAAATATTATGAATAATAATCTTAAAATTAAAAGAAGAAAATTATTTTATAAAAAATTAAAATATTAAAATATAAATTCAGTATCTAAAATTATAATGAAAATATAATAAAAAAAATTAAAAAAATATTTTAATTTTATTAGAATAATTTAACAACTGATTTCATCTAAAGATAATTGGAATCCTGATACAAAATTTTTCATAAAATATTGTATTTCATCGGTATAAAATGCAGTCAATATTTTTTCAAGTCTTTTTTTAGCTAAATTAAATTCGCTATTTCCAGCAGATAATTCTTCTAAACATTTTAAATATGCACAAAGCACATCTGCAGATTTAATAATGGTGTATTCTTTTTCAGAAAAATATTCATCATTCAAAATAATAAGAAAATCTTGTTGTAATTCTTCTGGTAACATTTTAATAAGTTTTCTTTGCGCATATTTTTCAATTTTTTTATATTCATTAGAAATTTTAGTATTATGGTATTTAATTGGAGTCGGTAAATCTCCAGTAATAACTTCACTAGCATCATGATACATAGCTAACACTGCAATACGTTCAGCATTTATATTTCCATTAAATTTACGATTTTTAATACAAGCCAATGCATGAGCAATAAAAGCAACTTGTAAACTATGTTCTGAAACATTTTCTGTGCGTACATTGCGCATTAATGACCATCTGTTAATCAATTTCATGCGAGAAAGATAAGCAAAAAAATAACTCATATATTTTCCTTGTATCTAAATTATAAAAAGAATGTTTAACTCATTTTTAACTCAATTTTATTTTGAAACATATTTAAATAAAGTTTATATTTTTTTATAAATAAATATTAATATTATTCATAAATAACTAAGTTTTATAATTTCTTATACCTATAAATCATATAAAATTCAATTTTAGTTATTCAAAAAAATATGAAAAAAAATAATTAAATAAAAATTATTTTTAAATTATCAATTATCAAATATTATTAAAATTTAAAAAATATTATACCAATCTATATAAAAAAATTAAAAAATGTTCATAAAAATTTTTCTGTTTTAAAAAAAAATAATAATTATTTACTAAAATAAAAAAATACTAATTTTTCTATTATCTATTTTTTTTAATATACAAATATTTTTTAAACAATTTTTTAAACATCATTTGTTAGAAATGTAGTATGCAAAATTTAATTAAATCATTCTTAATATATTTTTTTTAAAATTAGATAACATGTAATTTGCTATTATCTCAAGCGAAAAACACATCACAAAATAAATGACAGCAACAAACAAAAAAATTTCCATTGAATAAATCATTTCTCTATTATTTACTTGATTTGCTAAAAATGATAACTCTGCAACACCAACAATATATGCCAGAGAAGTATCTTTAATTAAAGCAATTAATTGATTAATAAATGATGGAACCATCATAAGTAATACTTGCGGCAATATAATATTCCATAATACTCCAAACATTGTAAATCCTAATGACATACCTGCTTGCCATTGCCCTTGAGCAATAGCTGAAATACCTGATTTTACTGCATATCCTAAATAAGCTGCATTAATCAAACTTAGAACAGAAATAACAGTTATCAATTCAGGAATATCAGTTCCTAATAAAATAGGCAATAAAAAATAACTCCAAAACATTAAAAGAATAATCGGTATAGAACGAAAAAAAAATAAAAAAACTAATAACAAATTTACCCATAAACTTCTTAATGTTGTTAATAAAATCCCAATAATAATTCCTAAAATAATAGATATACTTCCTGCTAATAAACTTATTAAAAGAGTTAATGCTACACCTTCTAAAGGTCCATCAGGATATGTTCCAAACAAAATATAACGCCAATTGTTTGCAATAACTTCAAAATTCATATGAATATTTCTTCATTAAGAAACGCTTTTGATACCATTGTGATAAAACTTCTATCATAAGTATGATAATAATATAAAAAATTGTTGTAATACCAAACACTAAAAATGTTTGAAAATTCTCATTCTCAATTTGACGAGACACATAAGAAAGTTCAGCGACACCTATTGCCATCGTTAATGAAGAATTTTTTATAATATTCATATACTGATTAAAAAAAAGTGGTACAACAATTTTAAATGCTTGAGGAAAAATAATATAATACATTGCCTGAAAATTAGAGAACCCTAATGCTAATGCTGAAAATTTCTGTTCAATCTTAACAGCATAAATACCAGATTTTAATTCTTCAGCAATAAAAGGAGCAGAGTAAAGAATTAATCCAATCATTCCTGCTAAAAATTCAAATGATGGCCATGCTAATCGAACTCCAATAATTAAAATTTGATGAGGTGTATTTAACCATTCTATTATAAACTTAGGCAATATATTTATAGCTGCAAAATACCAAAAAAAAAGCTGGATTAATAAAGGTGTATTACGAAATAAGGCAATATAAACAGTTATTAAATACCGAAAAAAAAATAGCTTGCTTTCTTGAATTAAAACCAAGAAAAAACCTAATAAAGTTGAAATAATTATTGTATAAAATGATATCCGCATTGTAACAAGAAAACCTTGAAAAATTAAATTTAGATAATCAATTCCTAAAAAAAATTCTAAAAAACTAATAGAAAAAAAATTAAACATTCTTAAACCTATTCATTATTAAATTATTTTTTAAATGCTCAAGAAAAAAATATTTATTTGTCCAATACTGCAAATTTAAAATTACCACGAGGTAATGCTGTTTTAGTATTTAATCCAAACCATCGATTATAAATTACATCTGCCTGACCATTATTTTCTAACTTTAATAAAGTATTATTTACAGCTTCAATTAATTTTTTTTCACCTTTAGCTGCTACTAATGCTTGATATTCACATGTAATACTAAAAGATGATATTTCATAATCTGCTTTTATGGTTTCTGGCAAAGTACCTAATAAACCAATTAATTTAGCATCATCTTGAGTAATAGCGTGTACATTACCATTACGCAAAGCAGCGAAAGCAAAAGGAGTATCGTCATAAGATATCACTTTAGTTTGTGGATAACGTTCACGTAGTATAATTTCTTGTACTGTGCCTTTATCGGCACCTATACGTAATGGAATAATATCATTAATTTCTTTTAATACACCTTTACGTGCAATAAATTTTTGTTGACTTCTAAAATCAGGAATTGAAAAATCAACTTTTTTAGCACGTTCATTAGTAATAGTAAAATTAGCACTAATCAAATCTACTTTACCAGATGTTAATAATGCTATTCTATTAGCTGGATTAGTAGAACGTAAGAACACTTTTACACCAAAATCTTTAGCAATAGCTTGCGCAATATCAACATCATAACCAACGATCTTTTTGCTTTTAGGATCAATAAAACCAAATGGTGGATTACTATCAAAAACAGCAATACGAATGATCCCAAGTTTTTTAATACTTTCTAATCGATCTGCTTTTGAAAAACTACTAAAAAAGGTTATTATTGCAGATAATAAAATTAGAATAAGATAAATTCTCATTTAAGTATTACCTTTTAATTTTTAAAAATTTAATGATATTTATATACAAAATATCATAAAATGAATTTATACAAAAATATAATACACAACTCTATATTTTTTAAAACAAAAAGTAACTGAACAAAATATGAATAATTCAAAATTATACAATTTATAAATAACTATTTTAATAAATGTTTTTTAAAAAAAATTATCAAAAATTTCTAAAATACTATATTTCGATAATACATATGAAAAATATTATCTTAAAAATAAAAAAATTTAAAAATTACTATAAGAAAATATTTTTTAACATACTCTTCAATTATATAAATAATATTTTTACATCTTAATTACTTTTTTATTAAAAATTTAAAAAATATAAAATAAATATAAATTTATAAAAAACATATTCTTTTAATAATTATTAATATTTTGCATAATCCTTTATAAAATACGATTTAGATGTTAATTTATTTCAGAAATATGTAATAATTTATATTTTTAAATTTCATAAAATTATTCTATTTTTTTATAAAAAAACTTTTTTAATGTTATTTTATCTTATCTTCATTATCTGAAAAAAATAATAAAAATATATTTTTTATAATAAAAAAATATACAAAAAATATTATCTATTATTTTAATAATATTACTTTTTTGAATATATTTTGTATACTAAAAAATAAATTTTTAATTCATTTTTTAACAAATGATATATTTATTCAATAAAATATCTTATATATTAAATAATTAACAAAATTTTATTTTTAAGATACTTTTAAAGTTAAAAATATATTATTAAAAATATTAATTAATATTACAATATTAATTAATTTATATCTTTAAATATAGAAATAAATTATTTTATTTTTATACTTTTAAAATTATAAATAATATAATTCATATATAATATTTTATTTTAAATAAAATTATTTATTATCTATAACTAAAATAATAAAAAATATTAAATTACTAAAAATTATATTTTTATTTTTTATATAATTTTTATCTTTCTTTAAACACTAAAAAATATAATATAAATATTATTAATTAATATAATATATAATGTATATTATATATTTATAAAACAAAAAATACAAATAATTAATACATATAATACATAAATAAAATAACAATATCATAAAAATTCTTTTATATTAATTAAAAATTAAAACACATTAAAATATTTTTAAAAAACTTAAAAAACATAAACACATCTAATGAAATTATTTATTTTAATATTTATAGAAAATTATATAAAATATTATATTAAAATAAAAATTAATCTATCAAATTAAAGAAAATATTATAAAAAATAATACATAAGCATTATTAAACAAAAAAGAAAAAATTATGTATTATTTTTATAAATAAAATTTTTTTTAAAATTCCAATTCATACTACTTAATTTCTTGAAAAATAATGTTTCTTACTAAATCTGTTAGATAGAATAGATAGCATATAAATTAATTGCAAATAATAAATTTCATCAAATATTTTTATATATTAATACTTATTTTTTATGATCAACTAACATTTAGTATGCAGATGAAACTTACAGCCCTCAACTTTTTATATATAATTTAGATGAATCAGATTATACTAAATAATCTGATATAATAAGAAATTTATAAATCTATAAAAAATACTATAGAATAGTATATTTATATTATCTAGAAATACTCATAATTTTTCTTATAAGATAAAGATTTATATGAAAAAACTCTAAAAAACTTTAAAAACTGCAAATTTTTTATTTATTAATAGAATTAATTTTGTTATTTGAAAATATTTTTTATATGCCTATTTTAAATTTGCACTTACCTTACTAAAATAGATAACTTCTGCATTTTATGCAAATAAACATTTTAATTCATTTACTTCATATAACAATACTGCCAAAATACAAATTAATAATTTTCTAAAATTACATGGTTTTTCTCTAAAAATTATCAGCTTTTAATTTCTAATTTATAATCAATCTACTTTTCAAATGTTCTTATAACCATAACGATCAGTATAACATTATTCTAATTTCTTAAACGAAAAACAAATAAACCATCTTTATCTAAAAAAAATTTCTAATACTTTAAAATTTAAATATATTCAAATGAATAGTATTGAATGTTAAAATATAATCTAGTGTCTTAGCATAAGATATACTACATATGCAAAAACCTCTTATTTATTTTTAAATAACTTTTAAGTAAAATATCTAGGTGCATATTATATAAGATAATAATCTTATTGATTTTTTGCATGTTTTTAACTACAGAAATTCTTAAAAATTAAAATATTATATTTTTTCTAAAATACAAATCAAAGATATTCATATGATAAATAATTGCTATTAACTTTAAAAATATTATTTTTTTTGATATCCTTAAAATATATGTTTTATATATGACCAAATTATTGAATGTTTAGAGTTATTTATAATACTAATATATTTATCATAACTTCATCATATCAATATATTTAGGTATCAAAACTTTAAAATAAATAACAATATTTTTTTAAAAAAACATTTTAAAAAATTAATGAAACATTATAGATATATAAAATTTTATGAAAGAAAAAATTTTTTATTATAATTATTAAAAACGTTTAGAAAAAAATAAATCGTAATATACATGTTTAATTTTTAAAAGCTATTAAAAATAAAATTTTTAGTTTTATAAAAAAATACTGTATGAAAGTAAATATATAAAATAAACTTTAAATATTTTTATCAAAATAACATATAAAAATTTTTTTAATACACGTATAATTTATATATCATAATAAAATTTTCATTTTAACTATATAATTATAAAATATCAAAAATTTATTACTCAATTATTGGATAAAAAATATATTAATATACAAATATTTTTTATTAAATTTTATTTAAAAATTTTTTATGATTATATTCTCTATAATTTTTAAGAAATAAAAATAATTAATTTATTTAAAAAATATCAATTTTAACATTACAAAAACAATTTATTTTAAATATATATTTTATTAATAGAAGTACATTTAAAAATAGAATATAAAAAACTAATATCGTATTTTATTAATTATTATTTTATTAATAAATATTTTTTATATTTAATTTAAATAATTAGAAGAATTAAACTTTATAATAAATTAATTATTATATTACAGTAAAATAGTTAAATACTTTTAGTAAAAATAATTTAGATTTTTATAAAATTAAAGTTATGATTTTTTATAGTGTATTCATTTAGTTATAAAATATAAATAAATAATTCATTATTCTTAATAATTTTAGCAAAATAAAATCACAAAAAAAATAATATTTTGTCTATTATTACATCCGAATACATCTTATTACAATAAAAGAAAAAAATGCTAAAATTGCAGTTATTAAATAATGTATATTGCATATAAAAATTCAATATTCAAATCCTATTTTTAATAATATCTTATATTTTTCACAAAAATTCAAAATAATTTTAAGAAAAAAGTAAGTAATAATACGCTATAAAAATATCATACATTATGCTTTCATAAAAATTTACTATTTTATCACATATAGTTTTAAAAAATATTGAGTTTTATTTTTAATAATAAATTTCCATTACAAATAAATAAAAAGAGAAATATAAATAGTTTTATAAAAAAACAAAAAATTATTCTTTTAATTGATATTACATATTTATTATTTAAATTGATCAGAAAAATCTATCAATAATCTCATAAAATTATGTGGATGAGAAATAAAAGGTGCATGAGCGGCATGTTTTATTATAATAGAAGAAGATTTTGGTAACCATTTATCTATAATTGATGATATTTTTTTAGGCACTAAAGTATCAAGATCTCCATAAATACGTAAAAAAGGTCTTTTAAAAGTTAATAAAGATTCTCTTAAATCAGTTTTTTGTAAAATGTTCAAACCTTTTTTTAGAACAGATGATGAAGGTAATGGTTGTTTCAAAATTAATAATTTTAATAAATTTATGTCTTCACCCGATAAATTACTATCTAATATTTGTAATTCAAGAAACCGTTCGATAGTACTATTAAAATTAAGCTGTAATTGTTGTTCAAAATTTTGAAGAATTATTGATTTAATACCAGGCCAATTATTTTTCTTAATAAAACAAGGAGAAGAGGCTACTGTTATTAAACCAGAGATTTCTGTTGGATACTTTAATGCAACCATACTAGCAATTAATCCGCCTAATGACCAACCTAACCAAATAGAATTTTTTGGTACTTGTTTCCAAATAATCTCTGTAATTTCTTCTAATGAAAGAGGTGGAAACATATGATTGCGACCATAACCTGGCAAATCAACAAAATAAAAACAAAAATTATTACTAAATTCTAATTTAACTATAGTTCTCCAAACTTCTGAATTTAATCCCCATCCATGCAATAGAACAATATTTTGTTTTCCTGTACCAACCTTCTCCAAAAACAATGTACGCATGTTTATTTTCTCTAAAATACATTATGAATTGCTTTGTTATTTACATGAAAATTTATATAATTTATTTTTTTATAAACAATAAATTTATTATTTTTTCTTTATATATTATATTTTTCAAAAAACAATAATTTATTGCACTTTCAAAAAAAATAAATTATTCATAATAATTATTGTATCCATAATATTTATTATCCCCTAAATAATTTTAGAAAAATAGCATAAATATTTATCATACTTGAAAAAAATATTTTATATAGCATAATCTATTATTTTTTATTATTCGGTATTTTTATATTAAAATAATTACATTTAAAAAAATAAATCTAAATTAATACTTATTATAATACAAATAATACAAAAAAAATAAAACAAAAAAAATACAAAATACAATGCTTTTTTTATGAATAAACATCTATTTTTTTAAGATTGTTTAAATTCAATCAATCTTAATCATATTAAAAAACTTGCAAAAATAAAATAAAATATCGTATAATTAAATAAATATCGTATAATTAAATAATATAAAAAAATATTACTAAATATAAATTATGATTAATATTACAAAAGCAGCACAAATGCACTTTAGCAAACTATTGAAAAAAAAAGAAACTGGTACACAAATTCGCATATTTGTTATTAATCCTGGGACTCCATCTGCTGAATGTGGCGTTTCTTTTTATCCAAAAAATTCTATTCAAAAAAATGATATCGAATTTAAATTCGGTAAATTTTCAGCATACGTTGATAAAATTAGCCTTTCTTTTTTAAAAGAAGCAGAAATAGATTTAATAAAAGATCAGACGGGATCCCAACTAACCATAATAGCACCACATGCAAAAAAAAATAAAATTTTTGACAAATCTACTTCATTAACTGAAAGAATTCAGTATGTCATAAAATTCCAAATTAATCCACAATTAGCAGAACATGGTGGACACGTTTCATTAATAAAAATCAATCACGATGGGTATGCAATTTTAAAATTTGGCGGGGGGTGTAATGGTTGTACGATGGTAGATTTTACTTTAAAAGAAAATATTGAAAAACAATTACTAAATATTTTTCCAAATGAATTAAAAGGCATAAAAGATTCTACAGAACATCAGCATGGCAATCACTCCTATTATTAGGATATAATGAATATTATATATTAATAAAATACTAAAAATTACTATCTTTATAATTTTCTGTATTTTAATATCTAAAAAAAATCACTATTCTAATCATTGATTTAACTGAAAAATATAAAAATTTTAGGTTTTCTTTTTTAAAAGTAATAAAAAAATAATAAGCACTTAATATAAAAAAGTATTACAAATATAAAAAATAAGAATTAAAAACTAAAAATTATTAAAAATACACTACATTTTTTTACAAAAAAATATAAAATATATTAATTATTTTTGAAATTTTATTTTTATTGTAATTTTTATAAATTTTTTATGTTGTTGAATATTTATACAAAAAAAATATTATTTTTTATTTTTATATTTTTATCTTTTTAAGATAAAAATTTATTTTAAAATTCTGAAAAATATTTATTTAATGCAATATAAAAATAAATTAAAAATTTTAATAAAAAAAACAAAATTAATAAAGTTTTTTTGCCATCTCTAACCAATTCTTTTTAAATTGACGTTTCATATTTTTTACCACATCAATAATATTATGATGAATAAGTTTGTCATTTTGAATACCAACACAACGATCAGTATATCCTTCTAAAAGTAATTGAATAGAATAAGCTCCAATGTGAGATGCAAGAACACGGTCACTGGCTACTGGAGTACCGCCACGTTGAATGTGGCCTAAAATAGTAGCTCTTGTCTCATGTTTTGTTGCTTTTTCAATATACTTTGCTAATTTATTAACATCATAAATACCTTCAGTAATAGCTACGATAGCATGACGTTTTCCTTTTAATAATCCAGACTGAATTTCTTCTAATAATTCTTCTTTATAAAAAGGTATTTCTGGTAATACTATGAACTCACAACCTCCCGCTATCGCTGCAGACAAAGTTAGATTACCACAATGACGGCCCATTATTTCAACAATAGAAATACGTTTATGAGAAGCAGAAGTATCACGCAAACGATCAATTGCTTCAACAATCGTATCTAACGCTGTAAAATAACCGATAGTATAATCGGTACCTGCAATATCATTATCAATAGTTCCAGGTAATCCAATACAAGAAATACCAGCTGTGATTATTTGTTTTGCACCCCTATAAGAACCATCCCCACCAATAATTACTAAAGCATCAATATCATGTTTTTTTGTATTAATAATGGCTTGATCTCTTATTTTTTTACTATTTCGAAATTCAGGAAAACGAGCAGACCCTAAAAAAGTACCACCACGATTAATAATATCTGAAACACTAAAACAATCAAATTTTTTAATTTTGTTTTTATAAAGTCCCATATACCCATCATAAATACCATAAACTTCTAAACCTTGAGAGAGACCTGTCCTCACGACACTACGTATAGCAGCATTCATTCCTGGCGCATCACCACCACTAGTCAAAACACCAATTTTTTTTATTTTTGTTTTATTCATAGTGACCTTTAAAATATTTTTTTTTAAAATTTATAACATTTAATATTTATTTTTATGATGATGATTATAAATTAATTTCTTTTCTATCGAGAATGATAATATTACTAAGATAGTAAACATATATTTATAGGATAAATATATACTTTCCAATATTATGATAAAAATTTATTTGAAATATTTTAAAAAATAATTTCATAATCTTTTAAAAATTATATATGCATATATAACTTATTGAATCAATACTAAAAATACAATAAGATTTAAACCTTATTTTAATGCTAAAAAATACATACAAAAATATTAAATATATATTTATATTATAAAAAAAATTATTTATCAGTAATTACTAATTACTTAATATAAACAAATTTAATTAAATCTTTTATAAGATGCTAAAAATAATTTAAAATTATAATTTATCATCACATGAATATTATAATAATTTCTGGTTATTTTATACAAAAAACATGAAATAAATATTTTTATTATAACTATAATTATATACTTATAAACTTATTAAAATTATTTTATTATTTGATGAACATTTATTAGTTCTTATATTTTAAAATTATATATTTTAATATCTATATAGATGACAATTTTTATACGAAAATCAGTATATCTCGAAGAAGTAACATCTTTTAAAGAAGATATCAATAAACAATTCGTTTAATCAAAAATTTTATGTTTAATAAATATATTATTTTTAAAAAAATAAAAATAAAATTATTCAATATTTTGAATCTGTTCACGCATTTGTTCTACTAATACTTTTAATTCAATCGCAGAGTTAGTGACTGCATGATTAATAGATTTTCCAGCTAATGTATTTACTTCACGATTAAATTCTTGCATTATAAAATCTAACCGACGACCCACAACTTTATGTTTGTTTAAAATATTAAACGTTTCTATTATATGAGCCTCAATTCTATCGAGCTCTTCATCAATATCAATACGTTGAGCTAAAATAATTATCTCCTGCGCTAAACGATTATCATCTATTTGAATCTGTGCCTCTTTTAACTTATTTAATAATCGTTTCCTTTGCAACTTTAAAATCTCAGGCATCTGACAACGGATTTTTTTGATTTCTTGATAAACAGCATGCAAGCGTTTTTCAATAAATACTTTTAACTTTTTTCCTTCATTTTCACGGTTATAAATTAAATTGTCCACAGCAGATTCTAAATCCGCTAATAAATGAGAAGAAATAACATCTAAATTTTGTGTTTTATTAACTATAATTCCAGGCCACCGAAGAACTTCTAACGGATTTATATTACCTATATCAGCATATTTTTTTATTTTATTAACTGTATTAATTAATTTTTTTGTCAATTTTATATTTAACATGAATTCACTTCTTTTATCAATATTCATTTCAAAATATAACTTGCATTCTATTTTTCCCCTTGTCAACCTTTCACGTAAACGATTACGAATTAATGGCTCTAAATTTTGCAAAAATTCAGGCAAAAAAATACATATTTCAAGATAACGTTGATTCAAAGACCGAAGTTCCCAAACTGCATGTCCCCATTCATTTTTTATATCTAATCGTACAAAAGCTGTCATACTACGAATCATATACATTTTCCTTAAAAATAATTATAACATTATTAAACAATAAAATTTAAATAACAGCATAACATAGGCATTCAATCTTTAAGAACGTATAATAACTACACATATATTATTAATACTATTTTTACCATAGAGAGCAATACAATGCGTACAAAAAATCGAAAACCTGAACAAGTGCGTCCTATTACAATAACACGAGAATATAGTCAACATGCCGAAGGTTCTGTTTTTATTGAATTTGGTAATACTAAAGTATTATGCAATGCAACAATTACAGAAGGTGTTCCCAGATTTTTAAAAGGGCAATCACAGGGTTGGATAACAGCAGAATACGGCATGTTACCACGAGCAACACATTATCGTAATATACGTGAAGCTACAAAAGGTAAACAAACTGGACGTACTATGGAAATACAACGTCTTATTGCACGTGCTCTACGCGCTTCAGTTGATTTGAATCAATTATTTGAATATACTATTATATTAGATTGTGATGTAATTCAAGCTGACGGAGGTACCCGTACTGCTGCAATTTCTGGTGCTTATATTGCTTTGTATGATGCATTAAATAAAATGTTAACAGAAAAAAAAATAAAACAAAATCCTCTTAAATTCATGGTTGCCGCAGTTTCTGTTGGTATTGTAAATGGTAAAGCTATGTGTGACTTAGAATACAGTGAAGATTGTATAGCAGACACAGATATGAATATTGTTATGATGGATAACGGAAAAATGATTGAAGTACAAGGTACCGCTGAAGGAAAACCATTTAGTCATGATGAACTGCTGTTATTGATTTCCTTAGCAAAAAATGGTGTACAAAGTATTTTTAAAGCACAAAAAAAAGCAATAGAAAATAAACTAAATAATAACTAATATTTTTGTACTATGCATTCTTATTAATTATTTTAACTGACTTTATAAAAAGTTAAATTTTAAAATTTAGTATTTTAAAAATTTCTTATTTAAAAAATATTTAAAAATATAAATAAATATATTAGTTTTTTCTGATATTTGTATATAATTAATTTTATTAATATTATTTATCAAATAAATTATCTAAATTTATTTGATCTAAATTTTTAAAATTAAAAAAAAATCAAATACAAGATTACAAAAAATTTAATATCAATATTATTTTATATCTCATAATAATTTTAATTATCTAAAAAATTTAACTATTTTATAAGATTTAATAAATCTGCATTATATTTTATAATTCTTATATATTCTTTTCATTATAATTAAAAAAATACTTTTTATAACATAATATCAATTTTTCAATAAATTATGTAATTACACTTTAAAATAATGATTATTTTAATATTTTTAACACATATTAAAATAAATGATTAAAAAAATGTTACTATTACTCTATCATTATATTAATTCTAAAATAAGAAAAACACACTTTTATATTTTTACAAATAAGAACATAAATTAGTTATATTTTAAAAATAGAAAAATTATTGACAACCTGAATGACCAAAACCATGAATATTACGTTTTGTTTTTTTAAAATCTTTGACAATTATAAATTCTACTTGAACAATTGGCACAAAAACCATTTGCGCCACACGTTCACCAGGTTTAATAAAAAATGTTTTATTGCTACGATTCCAGACTGAAATCATTAATTCACCTTGATAATCAGAATCTATTAAACCAACTAAATTACCTAATACAATACCATGTTTATGACCCAAACCTGAACGAGGAAGAATGATTGCAGTTAATTCTTTATCTGCAATATGTACTGCCAATCCAGTAGGTAATAACTCAGTGTTGCCTGCTTTAAGACAAAAAACTTTGTCTATACAAGCTCGTAAATCTAATCCAGCAGAACCTTCTGTTGCATAAGTAGGTAAGGGAAATACATCTCCTGCACGAATATCAAGAACTTTAATATTTATTTTTTTTTTCATAATGTTTAAGTATCTCATTGAGTAAACGATGACCAAGCTCTAATTTATGACTATATGGTAAATACATTTCTTTATTTTTCCAAAACAAATACAAAGCATTATTATCTGAATTAAAACCGTGCGAAGATGATGAAATATCATTTGCACAAATAAGATCTAATTTTTTTTCTATACGTTTATTACGTGCGTACTCTTTTATATTTTCTGTTTCTGCTGCAAAACCAACAACATAAGGACGATTTTTTAGCAATTTACCAACACTAGCCACAATGTCAGGATTTTTCACAAAAGTAAAACTGACTTCATTTTCCTGTTGTTTAATTTTTTCTTTTTTAATTTTTTTTGGTCGATAATCACTCACTGCAGCACACCCAATAAATATTTCTTTTTGGTGAATAATATTATGTACTTGACGATACATATCTAATGCACTTACAACATTAATCCGTTCAACACCTAAAGGTGTTGATAAATGAACTGGTCCAGTAATTAATGTAACTTGAGCACCTCTTTCTGCAGCTGCTTGAGCTATTGCAAAACCCATTTTTCCAGAACTATAATTAGTTATAAAACGCACTGGATCTATTTTTTCTTGTGTAGGGCCTGCTGTAATAGCAAAATGTAGTTTTGAAATATTTTTTTTATATTGCAAAGTATGCTTTGCTAACTTACCTATTATCAATGGATCTAGCATTCTACCAGGTCCAATATCACCACAAGCTTGATTACCTTCATCAGGACCCCAAACCAAAATATTTCGATCTTTAAGTATTCTTATATTTTGTTGAGTAATTTTAGCTTGATACATATTTTTATTCATCGCTGGCACTACAGCAATTTTAGCCTTTGAAGCCAGACAGATTGTTGTTAATAAATCATTAGCCATACCAATAGATAAACGAGCAACTAAATCTGCAGTTGCAGGAACCAATATAATTAAATCTGCCCATTTTGCTAATTCTATATGATTAATTGTAGCATTCATACTGGGATTTAAAAAATCATCGACTACTGGATAATCAGAAATACTTTGTAATGTTAATGATGTAATAAAAAATTTAGCAGAATGAGTCATTATGACTCTCACTTTTGCCCCATATCTACGTAAAAAACGAATTAATTCTGGTGTTTTATAAGCTGCTATACTACCGCTAATACCAATGATGATATGTTTATTGAGAAGTCCTTCCATATTATTAGATATCCAAGGCAGATAATACGATTACTGAATATCCCATAAATTCTTATTTACTTCTACTATCAAGTTATATGTTATAAAAATAATAACAACAATAAAATATTATTTTGTATATGCTATATTAATAATATAAAAAATAAATTTATGAATGAAACATTAATTTATTATATTTTGATAAATTTTTTAATCAATTATTTATAATTTTTAGTATTTTCAATTTTATTTTTTAAAAAATATACAATTTATTTTTACAAAAATTATTATAATTATTTTTTTTAAAAAAAAACAAACCAAAATTTAAACAATATTTTCCTATAAAAATTTCGAAAATTAAAATATTTGTTAAATTTTATCTAAAAAATAAAAGTGTTAGGTAGTCAATGTTTAATTTTTGTTAATTTCTAAAAAAAATATCATTTATAAATAATAAATTTTAATTTCTTATAAAGCTAAAAATCTAAATTTTTATATAATATTTTTTTAAATATAATATTTTTTTACAAGCCATAATTTTATTAATTCTTTTAAAAAAAATCATTAAAAAATTATGATGCAAATAATATATTTTTTTGATTGAAAACTTGAGCAAAATATCAAAATATGTATAATATCTTTTTTATCTAAAAATAAAAAATCAATTCAAAGAAAGATAAAATAATTGAATTAAGTATTTTTTTAGATATATAATTAAAAAAAAATAACAAATTACAAATTTTTAAAAAAATTAACCGGAGTAGTAATAAAAATGTCACGAATTTGTCAAGTAACTGGAAAACGTCCAATGAGTGGAAACAATCGATCACATGCAATGAATGCAACTAAACGCCGTTTTTTACCAAATCTGCACTTTCATCGATTTTGGTTAGAATCAGAAAAACGTTTTATAAAACTTCGTGTATCTGCAAAAGGAATGCGTATCATCGATAAAAAAGGAATAGAAAACTTAATGAAGCAGTATAATAATATTGTAAATAATAAAAATTATTAAAGAAGAGATCTGATCAAAAATGGCAAAAAGCATTCGCAATAAAATAAAATTAGTATCTCCTGAAGGTACAGGTCATTTTTATACTACAACAAAAAACAAACGTAACATGCCAGAAAAATTAACAATAAAAAAATTTGATCCTATTGCACGTAAACATGTACTTTATACAGAAACAAAAATTAAATAGTTAAATTTTTAATATATACTTTTACTATGATAGTAAAAATAATATTGTAACATCAAAATATAATAAAAATATTTTTTCTAAAAAATAAGAAAAAAGATAAAAATATATCAAACTTTTTGAATAAAAAAAATACAAAATAGTTATATTTTTTTAAAAAAATAATTACGCAAAAAACAGATTTTTCATTTTTAAAATACGAAAAATAAAACTTTTTATATAATATAGATAAATATAAAAAAATTTAAAAGGATATAATTTTAAATATTTTTATAAAAAAATCATATTAATTCTAAAATTAATACAAATTCTTCTAAAATTACAAAAAAATCAAAAAATTTTATAAAATAAACAAAAAATTAACGTATATTAAAATTAATATTTTTTGATTATAAAATTAAAACAAAAATTTTATTCATTAAAAAAAATATATTATCTTATTATTAAAATTATTTATCAACGTTCATGAATATAAAAATGAATAATATTAGAATTTTTATAAAAATTACTTTATATGCTTCATTTTAAAAAAATAACAAAAAGTAAAAAATTTTATTTACTAAGTTTGTGGCGTCCCCTAGGGGATTCGAACCCCTGTTACCGCCGTGAAAGGGCGAGGTCCTAGGCCTCTAGACGAAGGGGACACTAAAATTTTTTAAAAAAGCAAAATAAATAATTTCATGAAAAATATTTATTATAAATAAAAAAATAAAAAAATTAGTTTTTTATAACATAAAATTCATTAAATAAAAATCAAAAATATTATTTTTAAAATTATGGAAAATTTATAATAATTTTATTTTTATTAAAATTAATGTTTTTTTGTTAACATTATTTTTTAATAAAATATTGATTTTGAATAAAATTACTTGAAAATGGAAAATAATTAAAAAACTATATTTTTCGGTAATTTTAAAAATATAAATTTAAAAATATTTATAATATTAATTTATTATTATGTTTTGGTCAAATAAAAGAATCGTTTAAATATTATTTTATAATTTACGTTAAAAAAATTATAGCATAATTTAAATTAAAAATTGTATGTTATACTTCATTTTCAATAAATAAAAATTATATCAAAAAATATTTTTTTAAAATAAATTTTTTTTATTAAAAAATATTAATTACAAAATCTGTAATAATCTAATTTTATGATTACATTGAAATTTATAAAAAAAATTATACTAATTTTAATATCTTTTACAAAGATATGTATTGTTTTTATGATTTTTAAAGAAATTAATATAATGAATGATTATCAAATAAAAATTAGAAATTCATAAAATTATATCAATAAATTTTAAAATTATTTTTTTGAAAGGATAAAAATTTTTACTAAAAAATACAATTTATAATTTTTATATATCTAAGAATATAAAATTAGAATATAAAATATTCTAATTAATATTTTATATTTTTATCTATTTTTTTATAAAAAATATTGAACTTATATTTTTTTTATAATTAAAAATATTTTTCAAAACTACTATATTCAATAAAAACAAATATTATAAATTAACTTTAATAAAGAATTTTAATTAAATTATTGCATTTTAAATGCTATTTTTTAATTTTTTTAAAACAAAAAATAGTACCATGAAAATAAAATTTTATAGAAAAATTTTTAATTATTTTTAGAATATCTAAATTATTTTTTTGAAAATTTCAAAAAAATAAAATCCGTTATACTTTTAACTTATAAACTTTTAACCACATATTTTCAAAAAAAATAATTTTATCTCTTTTTTATATTCTATTGCATAAAAAAATATACTGCCAATTGATACTTTTTTTCTAGGAAATTGTTTTTTATACATCACCTATAAAAAATCATAATCTTAGAAGATATAGAATTAATTTCAAACTTAAAATTTGCAATTTCTTATAAACATTATATATTAACATAAGATAAAAAAATAAGAAAAGCTTAATAAATCTCTTATATATTTCATAATATTTTTTTATATTGAAAATTAAAAAAAATATAAAAAATGATACAAAAATTAATATGTATATATTTTATATCATAAATTATAAATTAGAAATTTTAAAATATATTGATATACAAATTAATAATTTATTTATAAAATAATATAAAAGTTAAAAAAAATAAATATTTATTATCTTTCAGAAAATTACCTATTTTATTAAATATATTAAACTGCATATAACATAATTTTACATATTTTTTTATATAAATTTTATAAAAATTAAGAATTTATAATATAAATACAGCTATGTTTTTATTTATATAAAAATGTTTTAAAATTATTATTATAAAATTATAAAGAAAACTTAAAATAAGAATTTTATTGATAAATTATTAAAATAATTCATTACATAATAAAACGTCAAGTATTCCTCTCTAATTTTTAATTTTAATTTTTATTTTTTAAAAATATATCTTTAAAAATTTAACTTTTTTTGTTAAAAAATTGCATATCAAAGATATGGAATACAAGAAAATATTTTAATAAATAATATTAATTATATTTTTTTAAATTAGATATTTATAATATCATCAGATAATGATCTATAAATAATAATTTTTATAAAAATATTAAAAAAAATATTTATATAAAATTTTATTATTTTATTAAAAATAGTTTCTTTGATTTAATCAGTGGTATTTTTTAGATAATTTATGAACTAAATTAACAAAAATTTTTATATTTTCAGGTATTATATCTTGATTAATTCCATGACCTAAACTAAAAACATGCCCACTACCGTGACCAAATTGTTTTAAAATCATTGCAACTTCACACTCAATTCTCTCTGATGAAGAATATAATACAGAAGGATCCATATTACCCTGTAAAGCTACTTTATTACCTACACGAAAACGCGCATTATCTATACTTGTCATCCAATCAATACTTAATGCATCACAACCTGTCATTGCCATTAATTCTAACCATTGTCCACCACCTTTGGTAAATAAAGTAATTGGTATTTTATATCCGTTATATTCACGATATAAACTATCAATAATCTGTTGAATATAATATAATGAAAATTCATTATATGCAGATTTTGTCAATACCCCACCCCAAGTATCAAAAATTATAATTGACTGAACTCCTGCTTTTATTTGAGCATTTAGATAAAGAATAATACTTTTAGCTAATTTATCTAATAATACATGTAATATTTTTGGTTCCACATACATCATTTTTTTAATATAACTAAAATTTTTGCTACTTTTTCCTTCTACCATATAAGTTGATAATGTCCATGGACTTCCAGAAAAACCTATTAATGGTACTTGACCATCTAGTACTTTAAGAATAGCACGTACAGCATTTATGACATAATTCAACTCCTGTTCAGGATCAGGAATAGGTAATTTATTAATATCAGAAAAATAACGAATAGGACGTTTAAAACAAGGACCTTTTTTTTTTGAAAAATATAGTCCTAGTCCCATCGCATCTGGAATCATTAAAATATCTGAAAAAAGGATTGCAGCATCTAATGGAAAATGAGACAAAGGTTGTAATGTTACTTCACATGCTAATTCTGGATTTTTGCATAATGATAAAAATCCACCGGCTTTTTTTCGAATTTTTTGATATTCAGGCAAATAACGACCAGCTTGACGCATCATCCATATTGGAGTCATATCAACAGGTTGTTTTAATAATGCACGTATATAACGATCATTTCTTAATCGCAAAAAATAAACTCCATAAAACTATATTTTTTTATATTAAATTTTATTTATATTTTAATGATTACATAAAAATATAAAAAATAATTAAATAAATCTCATTTTGATAAAAAATGTTTTATAAATAAAAACATCAAATACATACTTAATATAAGTTTTAATGTTGATACTTTAAAAACAAAATATATAATCTAATTTTTAAAGAATATCTTTATTAGAAAATCCAGCATTCAAAAGCTCCGCTAAATTAGCAGTTGCTTCATCAGCAGTTACTTGGTGTTGTTGTGATGAAGGGTTAATCTTACGAAGACGTCGTCTTCGATCTTGATGATATGCATATCCTGTACCTGCAGGAATTAATCGACCAACAATAACATTTTCCTTTAAACCACGAAGTTCATCTTTCTTTCCAGCAACTGCCGCTTCAGTAAGAACACGTGTTGTTTCTTGAAATGATGCAGCAGAAATAAAAGACTCTGTTGCTAAAGAAGCTTTAGTAATACCTAACAAATCACGACTAAAAGTTGCAAGATTTTTACCTTCTTCTTTTAATTTTCTATTAGCTATTTTAACACGCGCATACTCCACTTGCTCACCTGCTAAAAATTCAGAGTTACCGACATCAATTATTGTTACCTTACGCAACATTTGCCGAACAATAACCTCGATATGTTTATCGTTAATTTTCACACCTTGTAAACGATAAACTTCTTGTACTTCATTGGTAATATAACGTGCTACAAAATGAGCACCACGCAAACGCAAAATGTCATGCGGAGATTCTGGACCATCAGAAATTACATCACCACGCTCAACTCTTTCACCTTCAAAAACATTAAGTTGACGCCATTTAGGAATCATTTCTTCGTATGCTTCACCACCAGATAAAGGCATAATTACTAGACGACGTTTACCTTTGGTTTCTTTACCAAAAGAAATAATACCTGTAATTTCAGCTAAAATAGCAGATTCTTTTGGTCTCCGTGCTTCAAAAAGATCTGCGACACGTGGCAAACCACCAGTTATATCCTTAGTTCCTCCAGATTCTTGTGGAATACGAGCTAGTGTATCACCAATATTAATGATTGCACCATCATCTAATTGAATAATTGCCTTACCAGGCAAGAAATATTGTGCAGACATATCAGTTCCTGGGATCAATACATCATTTCCTTTTTTGTCAACAATACGGAGTGCCGGACGTAAATCTTTACTGCCCGTAGGACGTTCAGAAGTATCCAAAACAACAATAGATGATAAACCGGTTAACTCATCTGTTTGACGTATAATAGATTGTCCATCTGACATATCAGAAAAACGAATAATACCAGAAACTTCACTGATAACAGACATAGTATGCGGATCCCAATTAGCGATTATTTCACCGCTATTTACTATATCACTATTATCTTTATTAAGTTGAGCGCCATAAGGTACTTTATAACTCTCTTTTGTTCTTCCAAATTCATCAACTACTCTAACTTCTGTATTGCGAGAAGTAATCACTAAGTTACCTGCAATATTTTTTACAAATTTAGCATTCACTAACTTAATGTTGCCTGTATTTCGTACTTGAATGCTAGATTCAGAAGCATCACGTGATGCTGCACCACCAATATGAAATGTTCGCATTGTCAATTGTGTACCTGGTTCACCAATGGATTGTGCAGCAATAACACCCACAGCTTCACCTTTATTAATGATATGTCCACGTGCTAAATCACGTCCATAACATTTTGCGCAAACACCAAAATCAGTGTCACAACTTACAACAGATCGAACTTTAACGCTATCAATTGAATTTTCTTCTAATTTATCACATCCTTGCTCACTTAATAAAGTATTACGTGGTATTAAAATATCGGCTTTACCAGGTATTAATATATCTTCTGCTGTTACTCTTCCTAATACACGTTCACGCAAAGGTTCTTTAACATCACCACCTTCGATTACTGGTGTCATTAAAATACCATCATGAGTGTTACAGTCATCTTCAGTTACAACTAAATCCTGAGCCACATCAACTAAACGACGAGTTAAATACCCTGAATTTGCTGTCTTTAATGCTGTGTCGGCTAAACCTTTACGAGCACCATGAGTAGAAATAAAATATTGTAATACATTTAAACCTTCACGAAAATTAGCTGTAATCGGTGTTTCAATAATTGAACCATCTGGTTTTGCCATCAAACCGCGCATACCAGCTAACTGACGTATTTGAGCAGCAGATCCACGGGCTCCAGAATCAGACATCATAAAAATATTATTAAATGAAACTTGTTTTTCGTTTTTTCCAAAACGATTCATAACTGTTTCAGTTGATAAATTTTCCATCATTGCTTTTGCAACACGCTCATTAGCAGCAGCCCAAATATCGATAACTTTATTATAACGTTCTCCAGCAGTTACTAAACCAGATTGAAACTGTTGCTGAATTTCTGCAACTTCGGATTCAGCTTCAGATACAATACTAGCTTTTGTATCAGGTATAATCATATCATCAATACCAACAGAAGCACCAGAACGTGTGGCATATGCAAATCCAGTATACATAATCTGATCAGCAAAAATTACAGTTGGTTTTAATCCTAAAATACGATAACAAGTATTTAACATTTTTGAGATTGCTTTTTTACCTAATGGTTGATTAACCAAAGAATATGGTAAACCTTGAGGAACTATCATCCATAAAATAACTCGACCAATTGTAGTATCAATTAACTTAGTTACATCTTGTATGTTATTATTATCTCGCAATTTTTCTGTTATACGTACTTTCACTCGAGCATTTAATGATGCAAATCCTGTACGATAAACTCTTTCTGCTTCTTTAGGTCCAGATAATACCATACCTTCACCTTTCGCATTAACACAATCACGGGTCATATAGTATAAACCAAGAACCACATCTTGTGATGGTACAATGATAGGTTCTCCACTTGCTGGAGATAAAATATTATTCGTTGACATCATCAAAGCACGAGCTTCTAATTGAGCCTCTAAAGTCAAAGGCACATGAACCGCCATTTGATCACCATCAAAATCGGCATTATAAGCAGCACAAACTAATGGGTGTAACTGAATTGCTTTACCTTCAATCAAAATAGGCTCAAATGCTTGAATTCCTAAACGATGCAATGTTGGCGCACGATTTAACATTACTGGATGTTCTCGAATTACTTCATCTAAAATATCCCAAACCACAGATTCTTCTCGCTCAACCATTTTTTTTGCTGCTTTAATTGTTGTTGCTAATCCACGCAACTCTAATTTGCCATAAATAAATGGCTTAAATAATTCCAATGCCATTCTTTTAGGCAAACCACACTGATGTAAACGCAGATATGGACCTACTGTAATTACAGAACGTCCAGAATAATCAACACGTTTACCAAGTAAATTTTGTCGAAAGCGTCCTTGTTTACCCTTAATCATATCAGATAAAGATTTTAGAGGACGTTTATTGGAACCAGTAATAGCTCTTCCTCGACGACCATTATCCAACAATGCGTCTACTGCTTCCTGTAACATTCTTTTTTCATTACGTACAATGATATCAGGTGCCGATAAATCTAATAATCGCTTTAAACGATTATTTCTATTAATTACCCGACGATACAAATCATTTAAATCAGAAGTTGCAAAACGACCACCATCTAATGGAACTAGTGGACGCAAATCTGGTGGTAATACAGGGAGTACATTTAAAATCATCCATTCTGGCTTATTATCAGAGTGGATGAAAGCTTCCAATAATTTAATACGTTTGGTTAATTTCTTACGTTTAGTTTCAGAATTAGTAAAATTAAATTCTTCACGTAAAGTATTACATTCTTTTTTTAAATTAAGATTTTTTAGCAAAGATTGAATGGCCTCTGCACCCATTTTAGCATCAAATTCATCACCAAATTCTTCTAGAGCATCAAGATATTGTTCTTCACTTAAAATTTCTCCAGATTCTAAACTTGTCATACCTCCTTCAATAACCACATAAGATTCAAAATAAAGAACACGCTCAATATCACGTAATGGCATATCAAGTAAAAGACCAATGCGTGATGGTAATGATTTTAAAAACCAAATATGTGCTGTTGGTGATGCCAATTCAATATGCCCCATACGTTCTCGACGTACTTTACTTTGAGTAACTTCGACACCACATTTTTCACAAATTACACCTCGATGTTTTAATCTTTTATATTTACCACATAAGCATTCATAATCTTTTACTGGTCCAAAAATACGTGCACAAAAAAGACCATCGCGTTCAGGTTTGAAGGTCCGATAATTAATAGTTTCTGGTTTTTTTACTTCACCAAATGACCAAGAACGAATCATATCTGGAGAAGCCAAAGTAATTTTAATCGCATCAAATTCTTCAATTTTAGTTTGTGCTTTTAGAAATTTTAATAAATCTTTCACGAAATGGGCTCCTGTCGGAGTTAAACCTGCTAGGAAGTGGCTTTTTAAAAATCACTTCCTCCTTAAAAAACTAACTATAATAATTTATAAAGAAAAACATTTAATGCACTTTAGTGCATCACTAATTAATCATCTTCAAGATCAATATTAATACCTAATGAGCGTATCTCTTTTAGTAATACATTAAAAGATTCCGGCATCCCTGGTTCCATCTGATGATTACCATCTACGATATTCTTATACATCTTAGTGCGTCCATTAACATCATCAGATTTAACTGTAAGCATTTCTTGCAAAGTATAAGTAGCACCATATGCTTCTAAAGCCCAAACTTCCATTTCACCAAAACGTTGACCACCAAATTGTGCTTTACCACCTAAAGGTTGTTGAGTCACCAAACTATAAGAACCTGTTGAACGTGCGTGCATTTTATCATCCACTAAATGATTTAATTTTAACATATACATATAACCAACAGTTACTTGACGTTCAAATTTCTCACCAGTACGTCCATCATACAATGTAATTTGACCAGAAGTTTGCAATTCTGCTAAATTTAACAATTCTTTGATTTCTTTTTCTTGTGCACCATCAAAAACTGGAGTAGCAATTGGCATACCTTTTTTTAAATTATGTGCTAACCGCAATACTTCTTCATCTGAAAAAGTATTGAGATCAATTTTTTGACGAGGATCATCTCCTAAATTGTAAGCTTTTTGAATAAAATTTCGTATTTTTTTTATTTCCTGTTGTTCTTTTAACATTATATTGATTTTATCACCAATGCCTTTAGCAGCCATACCCAAATGGGTTTCTAAAATCTGCCCTATATTCATACGAGATGGCACACCTAATGGATTTAAAACAATATCAACAGGATTACCATGTTCATCATAAGGCATATCTTCAACAGGATTAATTTTCGAAATAACTCCTTTATTACCATGCCGACCAGCCATTTTATCACCCGGTTGAATTTGACGTTTTACTGCTAAATATACTTTAACAATTTTTAATACTCCAGGCGCCAATTCGTCACCTTGAGTAATTTTGCGACGTTTAGCATCTAATTTTTTTTCAAACTCAGCTTTAAGTTCATTATACTGCTCCGTTAATTGTTGCAATTCATATTGTCTTTCTTGATTTTTTAAAGATATTTTTAACCAACTTAAATATGGTAATTTCTGTAATTCGTCTTTTTGAATTCCACCAGCAATTAACACTGTTTTTATACGAGCAAACAAACCTGATTCAAAAATGCGTAATTCTTCTGTTAAATCTTTTTTTACATCTCGTAATTGCATCTTCTCAATTTCTAAAGCACGTTTATCTTTCTCTACACCATCACGAGTAAAAACTTGTACATCAATAACTGTTCCCGATACACCATTTGGTACTCGTAATGAAGAGTCTTTAACATCAGAAGCTTTTTCTCCAAAAATTGCACGCAATAATTTTTCTTCTGGAGTTAACTGAGCTTCACCTTTTGGTGTTACTTTACCTACTAAAATATCACCACCATTAACTTCTGCACCAATATATACAATACCTGATTCATCTAATTTAGATAATGCAGCTTCACCAACATTTGGAATATCTGCAGTAATTTCTTCAGGACCTAACTTAGTATCGCGAGAAATACAAGCTAACTCTTGAATATGAATAGTAGTAAAACGATCTTCTTGTACTACTCTTTCAGAAATTAAAATAGAATCTTCAAAGTTATAACCATTCCATGGCATAAATGCAACACGCATATTCTGACCGAGTGCTAATTCACCTAAATCTGTTGATGGCCCATCAGCCAAAACATCACCGCGTTCAATTAATTCACCTAAAAAAACACATGGGACCTGATTAATACAAGTATTTTGATTAGAACGCGTATATTTAGTTAAATTATAGATATCAATACCAGCTTCACCTGAATAACTTTCATCTTCATTTACTTTAATAACAATACGTGAAGCATCAACATATTGTACTTTTCCTCCACGTTTTGCCACCACTGTTACCCCTGAATCAACAGCAACAGCACGCTCCATACCAGTACCAACTAAAGGCTTATCAGCACGAAGGGTTGGGACTGCTTGACGTTGCATATTTGCACCCATTAATGCACGATTTGCATCATCATGTTCAAGAAATGGAATTAATGAAGCCCCAACAGAAACGATTTGTTGAGTAGAAACATCCATATATTCAACTTGATCACGATTAAATAAACTAGATTCGCCTTTGTTACGACAAGTAATTAATTCTTCAAGAAATCTACCGTCATCATCTAAAACAGTATTTGCCTGAGCAATAATATTATTGCCTTCTTCAATAGCTGATAAATATTGAATTTCATTAGTCACTATACCATTTTTAACCAAACGATAAGGTGTTTCTAAAAAACCATATTCATTTGTTTGTGCATATACAGATAAAGAATTAATGAGTCCAATATTTGGACCTTCAGGTGTTTCAATTGGACAGACACGACCATAATGCGTTGGATGTACATCACGCACCTCAAATCCTGCTCGTTCGCGTGTGAGTCCGCCAGGACCCAATGCAGAAATACGACGTTTATGAGTAATTTCAGAAAGTGGGTTATTTTGATCCATAAATTGCGACAATTGACTTGAACCAAAAAATTCTTTTATTGAAGCAGAAATTGGTTTAGGGTTGATCATATCTTGAGGCATTAAAGCCTCAAGATCTCCTAGGGATAAACGCTCTTTAACCCCACGCTCAACACGTACTAAACCGATTCGAAATTGATTTTCGGCCATTTCACCAACTGAACGAACACGCCTATTACCTAAATGGTCAATATCATCAACTTCACCTTTACCATTACGAATATCAATCAGTCTTTTCATGACATCAATAATATCTTGTTTATTTAAAATATTTAATCCTTTAATTATATGACGATCTAAAGATCGATTAAATTTCATTCTACCTACAATAGAAAGATCATAGCGATCTTCAGAAAAAAATAAATTTTCAAATAAATTTTCTGCTGCTTCACGAGTAGGTGGCTCACCTGGTCGCATCATACGATAAATTTCAACTAATGCAGTTAAACGATCATAGGTTGGATCAATACGTAAAGTTTCTGAAATATATGCTCCATGATCTAAGTCATTTGTAAATAAAGTATCAATATTTTTATAACCTTCTTGCTTTAAATGCATTAATAAATCTAACGAAACTACTGTGTTAGCTTTACAAATTAATTCACCGGTTTTTTTATTAATATAATCTTTCGCAATAACTTTACCTAAAATATATTCAAAAGGAACTTCGATGCATCTAATTTTATCATTTTCTAAATCACGAACATGGCGTATAGTAATACGCCTACCTTTTTCAACATATATTTTATCATTTACTTTAATATTAAAAGAAGCTGTTTCTCCACGTAAACGTTTAGGTATTAATTGCATAAATAACTTATCTTCATGTAATTCAAAAATCGTTTTTTCAAAAAATATGTTAAGTATTTCATTAGTACTATAATTCATTGCACGCAAAATAATTGTTGCAGGTAATTTACGACGACGATCGATACGCACAAAAAGATTATCTTTAGGATCAAATTCAAAATCTAACCATGAACCACGATAAGGAATAATACGAGCATTATACAAAACTTTGCCAGAAGAATGAGTTTTACCTTTATCACTATCAAAAAAAACACCAGGACTACGATGTAATTGAGATACAACAACACGTTCTGTTCCATTAATAATAAACGTACCATTTGCTGTCATGAGTGGAATTTCACCCATATAAACTTCTTGTTCTTTTATATCCTTCACTGTACCTTGTGGTGCTTCACGTTCATAAATAATAAGACGTAGTTTAACTCGCAAAGGAGCAGAATAAGTAACACCACGAATTTGACATTCTTTTACATCAAATATAGGTTCACCAAGACGGTAACTAACATACTGCAATTCAGCATTACCACTGTAACTCTGAATTGGGAATACAGAATGAAATGCGGCTTCAAGACCATTCTGTTTTTTAAAATCTTTTTTAATAAACTTAGCGAACGAATTGAGTTGAATAGATAAAAGATAAGGTACATTCAAAACTTGTGGACGTTTACCAAAATCTTTACGAATACGTTTTTTTTCAGTATAGGAGTAAACCATAGGGTTCCTCGTTTGCTAATTAGTTATCAACTGTGTCCTCAATAAAGACAGCATCTATAATATTATTTTTTTAAAGATAGATTATATTTTATAATATTTATTTTATTAATTGTGAATTATTTTGCTATATATGTGTTATATTTTTTTGACATTATATAAATAAACAAAAATTATAACAAAAAATGATAATATAGTATATTTAATTGTTAATCTCAAAAAAGAAAGATAATGAAATACGACAGTAAATATTAACTTTAATGTAATACCCTAATACATTTTATATAGCAAAAAAGCTGGTGATTTTCAATCACCAGCCGTCAGCCTTATAAAATACAGGCTGCGAACCTAAAATGAAATTCATTTAATCTCAACAACAGCCCCAACTTCTTCCAAAGATTTTTTCAATGTTTCAGATGCCTCTTTACTTATTCCTTCTTTAATTGTAACTGGTGCCGACTCTACCATATCTTTTGCTTCTTTTAGCCCTAATCCTGTTGCACTACGAACAGCTTTAATTACTGATACTTTATTACTACCAATAGCAGACAAAATAACATCGAATTCAGTTTTTTCTTCAACAACTTCAGTAATACTACCAGAAGTAACCAAACTTGTGTCTGTAGAAGAAACACCAAATTTTTCTTCCATCATTTTGATCAATTCCATAACATCCGTCACAGACATTTTTGAGACTGCATCAAGAATTTGTTCTTTAGTTAAAGACATAATAAAAGGGTTCCTAAAATTTAGAAAATTTTTATACATTTAATAAAAAATTAAATTTAATTTTTTATCATTTTTTTCTTATCACATATTACCATCATAATACGAAATAATTTACCTACAGAAATTTCTTTCATGATTGACATTAAACGTTGAATCACTTCTTCATAAGTTTGAATACTGGCCAAACGATCAATTTGATTCCCTGGAATGAATTTACCTTCAAAAGCCGCTGCTTTAATTTTAAATATTGGATTTTCTTTCATGAATTCTTTAAATAAACGAGCTGCTGTACCTGGATGTTTTGTAGAAAAAGCAATTAAAGTTGGACCAATTAATACTTTCTTAAGACAACCATAACTGGTACCTTCAAGAACACGACACATCAATGTATTACGAACAACATGAAGATACACACCAGATTCACGACATATTTGACGAAGTTTGTTCATTTTATTTACAGATATACCACAAGAATTCGCGATCACTGCAGACAGAGAATCCTCAGCTAATTTACTAACTTCAGAAACAATCGTTTGTTTTTCTTGAAGATTGATTCCCATGAAATTTTACTCCTGGATTTAATGGATGATTCCGGGACTTAGATATTTCTAAAAATATTTTATATTTTTCAGTATTTGGCAAACAGATCAAAAAAATTAACATCGTTTTTCTGCAATTTAAGTAGAACATTTAAGCAGAACATTAAAGCACTTATTTATGTTTACAATCCTAGAAAAGAGATTTGAAAAAAGATTTCCAATAAAACTAACTTCTATCTTACCAAAAATTTTAAAGAAGATATCAACGTATATAATAAAATTTTATACATATTTTACAAAAAGGTAAAGATAAAAATAATATTTTAGACATTTCTTTTATATAGAAAAACACTTTTGATTCAGTACAAGACTGGGACCCATTGTTGTAGATAAACTAATTTTTTTTATATAAATACCTTTACTAGAAGATGGTTTTATTTTTTGCAAAGCTAGTAATAATGCTTCAATATTCTCTTTTAAATGCATATTATTAAAATTAATTTTACCTATAGTCGCATGAATAATACCATTTTTATCATTACGACAATATACTTGACCAAATTTTGCATTTTTAATTGCTTCTGTGATATTAGTAGTCACTGTACCCATTTTTGGATTTGGCATTAAACCACGAGGGCCTAAAATATGAGCCAATTCTCCAATAATTGGCATTGTATCTGGAGATGCAATGACAATATCAAATTTTGTGTAACCGGCCTTAATTTTATCAGACAAATCTTCCATTCCAACTAATTCAGCACCAGCAGCTTTTGCTTTTTCAGCATTAATACCTTGAGCAAAAACCGCAACACAGATTTTACGACCTGTACCATGTGGCAACTTAATTGCACTACGAATATTTTGATCAGATTTACGTGCATCAATACCAAGATTAACTGCAATATCAAAACTTTCTACAAATTTAACACATGATAAATCTTTTAATAATATAATTCCTTCAGTAACATCATATACTTTATTCAAATTAATTTTTTGACAAATTTTATGCATACGTTTAGTTAATTTACCCATAAATTACTTATCCTCTACTACTAATCCAATAGAACGAGCAGTTCCTTGAATTGAACGCATCATTGATTCAATATTTTTTCCTGTCATATCTTCAGATTTTATTTCAGCAATTTCACGAATTTGCATAAGAGTAATCTTACCTACTTTGTCTTTATTGGGTTGGGCTGAACCGGATTGAATATTAACCATTTTTTTTAATAAAACTGCTGCAGGAGGTGTTTTAGTAACAAAAGTAAAGGACCGATCTGAATAAACAGTAATAATTACAGGAATTGGTAAACCTTTTTCTAAATGATCTGTTTTAGTATTAAATGCTTTACAAAATTCCATAATATTAACTCCTTTTTGTCCTAAAGCTGGACCAACAGGAGGACTTGGAGTTGCCATACCTGCTGCGACTTGTAGCTTAATATAAGTTTGAATTTTTTTTTTAACCATTTTTATTTTTCCTTAACTTAAAGCATAAAAATTTATTTTTTTATATAATATAAGATGATTAATATAAAATTTTAAAAATGAAATAAAAATAAGAATAATATTTTATATATCAATAATATTTTACATTTTTTCAACTTGACTAAAATCTAACTCTACTGGGGTTGCTCGACCAAAAATAGAAACTGATACTTTAAGACGACTTTTTTCATAATCGACTTCCTCCACTACACCATTAAAATCTATAAATGGACCATCACTAACACGTATCATTTCTCCTGGTTCAAAAAGTGTTTTTGGTCTTGGTTTGTCTCCTATTTCTTGTAATCGATGCATAATCGAATCAATTTCTTTATCGCTAATTGGAGAAGGACTGTCTGGAGTACCACCAATAAAATTCATAACACGTGGTACACTACGCACTAAATGCCAACTATCATTATCCATCATCATTTGCACTAAAACATATCCTGGAAAAAATTTTCGTTCACTTTTACGACGTTGCCCATTTCTAATTTCCATTACTTCTTCTGTTGGGACCATTACTTCACCAAATTTATCTTCCATTGAATGTAATTTTATATGTTCTCGCAATGATTCTGCAACTCTAGTCTCAAAACCAGAAAACGCCTGAATAACATACCACCGTTTTTTAAAGCATTCTGACATTTTAAAACCTCAGACTTATAATAAATGACACTAACCGTACCATTATACCATCTAACCCCCAAAGAATCAGTGACATAATAATAGTAACTAAAACAACAACTAATGTTGTTTGTAATGTTTCCTTACGATTAGGCCAAATAACTTTACGTATTTCCATTTTAGCTGCTCGCATAAATCCTAAAATCTCTTTTCCTTTTTTTGTCCACAAAACAAGCCCAATAGAAAAAAACGCCATAATAACTACCATAACAGTACGTAATATTGTGCTATATTCTCGGAAATAATAATTGCCAACAATAGTAATAATTAAAAAAAATCCTACTAATGCCCATTTTATTATATCAAAAACACATCCATTTTCTTTCAGATTACTATTAAAACCCATAAAATCAACCTACTTACTATGATAATATGATATAATGAATATTTGTTTTTTATGCGAAAAACAATTCATTGTTACACGAAAAAATAAATTAATTTCGATTGATATAAAACGTTATGCAATAAAGCATTATAACATGTATTTATCAGATAAACATGTAATAATTTTTATATTTCATGACAATTATTTTTAATAATCAAAATCTTTTATAAAATATTTATATAAATACGAGTGAAAAAATAAACATCAATTAATATGTAATTTTTAATAAATAGCAGAATATAACAATATTTTATATAAAAAATATCAAAATTTTATTTTTAAATATTTAAACAAAAACAAAACATCACATTTAACACTGTATAACATTTAACACTTTATAAATACAATAAAATTCAATTAATTATTTTCATAACATAAAATAGTATTCAGGAAAATTTATATAGAGAAATTGGAAAACACCTTAATTAGAAAAAACCTTAAAAATATGATTATTATATCTAATAATTATTAAAATCATATTTATAAAATGTAATTTTAAATATATCAAAGATATAAAAAAATATCATAAAATTTTATTTTCTAAAAATCATGATGTAAAAAAATTAGTCATACTGTTTGTTGATTCTATCAAAAATTTGATAATATTATTTATAAAATAAATCAATTATTATAATAATGAATAATGATATTTTCATTCTTTCTTATATTTATTAATTAATTCTTATTTTATTTAAACGAATCTGAATTATTTAAAATAATAAATTATACATTTTCAATTAATGTAGTATTTTTTTAAAAAATTTGCTAAAATCCTAAATTATATTTTTTATCTTAAAAATAAATATTTTTTTATTTTTAATAAAATTGTTTTTTTAACATTACAAACAAAAATAATCTAATAACCATAAAAATTTAAAATCTATAAACATATAATTTGTATTATACTAAAATTTTAGATAAAAAATATCTATAAATAACATTAAAAATATATTACATGAGGGGCATCATGTGATGCCCTTCTATAAAATAACTATATTTTTTTATTTTAGGAAATAATTTTAGCAACAATACCAGCACCTACTGTACGACCACCTTCACGAATTGCAAACCGCAATCCTTCATCCATAGCAATTGGTGCTATCAAAGTAACTTTCATATTAATATTATCTCCTGGCATAACCATTTCAACACCTTCTGGTAACTCAATCGTACCAGTGACATCTGTAGTTCTAAAATAGAACTGTGGTCGATAACCTTTAAAAAAAGGTGTATGACGACCTCCTTCATCTTTACTTAAAATATACACTTCTGATTCAAATTGAGTATGAGGATTAATTGAATTTGGTTTGGCTAATACTTGACCCCTTTCCACATCTTCACGCTTTGTACCACGCAATAAAACTCCTATATTCTCACCGGCTCGACCTTCATCCAATAATTTTCTAAACATTTCTACACCTGTACAAATTGTTTTAGTGGTCTCTTTCATTCCTATAATTTCTACTTCCTCACCAACTTTAATCACTCCACGTTCAACACGTCCTGTAACTACTGTTCCACGACCAGATATCGAAAAAACATCTTCTATTGGTAATAAAAAAGGTTTATTAATTGCTCTTTCTGGCTCTGGGATGTAATTATCTAACGCATTTGCTAAATCAATAATTTTTTGTTCCCAATCAAGGTCACCTTCTAAAGCTTTTAATGCAGAACCTTTAATAATCGGCGTATTATCTCCTGGAAAATCATACTGCGAAAGGAGTTCTCTCACTTCCATTTCTACTAATTCTAAAAGCTCTTCATCATCAACCATATCACATTTATTTAAAAAAACAATAATATATGGAACTCCCACTTGACGGGCCAACAAAATATGCTCACGAGTCTGTGGCATCGGACCATCCGTTGCAGCTACTACTAAAATAGCCCCATCCATTTGTGCTGCTCCAGTAATCATATTTTTTACATAATCTGCATGTCCTGGACAATCAACATGTGCATAATGACGTTTAGATGTATCATATTCTACATGAGAAGTGGAAATAGTAATACCACGTGCTTTCTCTTCCGGTGCATTATCAATTTGATCAAATGCACGAGCATTACCACCATATTTTTTTGCAAGGACTGTACTAATTGCTGCAGTTAAAGTTGTTTTTCCATGATCAACATGGCCAATTGTACCAACGTTAACGTGCGGTTTTGAACGTTCAAATTTTTCTTTAGACACGACTTGTATTCCTTATAAAGTTCTCAATAATAAAACAAGAACTAAATCAAATAGTTAATATAAAAAAGCTGTTATTTAGCTTTACGTGCCCCAATAATTGCTTGGGCAACATTCACTGGTGCCTCATTATACTTTAAAAACTCCATTGAATAAGAAGCACGACCCTGAGTTTGTGAACGCAAATCTGTAGCATAACCAAACATTTCTGATAATGGTACTCGAGCACGCACTGTTTTAATAGTTCCTATATCTTCCATACCTTCAATGATTCCACGACGACGATTTAAATCACCAATAACATCACCCATATACTCTTCAGGAGTTTCAACTTCAACTTTCATTATAGGTTCTAGTAATACTGGATTAGCTTTCATAAAACCTTCTCTAAAAGCCATGGAACCTGCAATTTTAAACGCCATTTCTGAAGAATCAACTTCATGATATGAACCATCATATAATGCTACTTTTACATCAACAACAGGATAACCAGCTAACACACCATTTTTCATCTGTTCTTGAACACCTTTATCCACTGATGGTATGTATTCTTTAGGAATAACACCACCAACAATTTCATTATGAAATTCATAACTAATTTCATGAACTCCTTCTAAAGGTTCAACACGAATCCATACATGCCCAAATTGACCACGACCACCGGACTGACGTATAAACTTACCTTCCTGTTCAACAGATTTACGAATGGTCTCACGATATGCCACTTGTGGTTTTCCAACGTTTGCTTCAACTTTAAACTCACGACGCATACGATCAATCAATACCTCAAGATGTAATTCACCCATACCAGCAATAATTGTTTGACCCGATTCTTCATCAGTCGATACACGAAAAGATGGATCTTCTTGTGCTAAACGACCTAAAGCCATTCCCATTTTTTCTTGATCAGTTTTAGTTTTAGGTTCAATAGCAACCGAAATAACTGGTTGTGGAAAATCCATGCGTTCTAAAACAATTGGTTTATCCAATGAACATAAGGTATCACCTGTAGTGACCTCTTTCAATCCAATGGCAGCAGCAATATCACCCGCTCTCACTTCTTTTATTTCTTCACGTTTATTAGCATGCATTTGCACAATCCGACCAAAACGTTCTTTTTTATTTTTTACTGAATTAAGAACAGTATCTCCTGATTTAACTACACCAGAATACACACGAAAGAAAGTTAAATTTCCTACAAATGCATCAGTTGCAATTTTAAAAGCTAGTGATGAAAAAGGCTCATCATCACTGGGATTTCGTTCTGAAGCATGATGTGTATTATCCATCAAATCACCTTTAATTGCTGGAATATCAGTTGGTGCCGGTAAATATTCTATGACGGCATCTAACATAGCTTGTACACCTTTATTTTTAAATGCAGAACCACAAGTAACCAAAATAATTTCATTATTTATGACTCTTTGTCGTAATCCTTTTTTAATTTCTTCCTCAGATAATACTTGAAAACTAAAATACTTTTCCATCAATTCATCTGATGTTTCTGCTGCAGCTTCAATTAATTTACTACGCCACTGTTCGGCAATAAATTTCATATTTTCTGGTATATCATTATATAAAAAAGTAACACCTTGATCACTATCATTCCAATGAATGGCTTTCATTTTAATTAAATCAATAACACCGCTAAATGATTCCTCTACACCAATAGGTAACTGTAATGGGATAGCTATTGCTCCAAGACGGGTTTCAATTTGTTTAACAACCCGCAAAAAATTAGCACCCATGCGATCCATTTTATTGACAAATGCTATACGAGGCACCCGATATTTATTGGCCTGACGCCAAACAGTTTCAGACTGTGGTTGAACACCACCAACTGCACAATACACCATTACTACACCATCTAAAACACGCATAGAACGTTCAACTTCAATGGTAAAATCAACATGTCCTGGTGTATCAATAATATTTATACGATGTTCATCAAACTGATTTCCCATACCAGACCAGAAAGCAGTAGTTGCAGCTGAAGTAATAGTAATACCACGCTCTTGCTCCTGCTCCATCCAGTCCATAGTTGCTGCGCCATCGTGAACTTCTCCTATTTTATGACTGACTCCAGTATAAAAAAGAATTCGCTCAGTTGTTGTGGTCTTACCAGCGTCAATGTGAGCACTTATGCCAATATTACGATAACGCGTAATGGGAGTTTTACGAGCCATGTTTTCCTCTCTCGTGATTATTCAATTCGTATAAAAAGTAATGCACATACTACTCTCTTAGTAAGAAATAATTAACAACACTTACCAACGATAGTGAGCAAACGCTTTATTAGCTTCTGCCATACGATGAACATCTTCACGTTTTTTAACAGCAGTGCCCTTATTTTCAATTGCATCACTTAATTCATTAACTAAACGCAAAGCCATAGATTTATCAGAACGCTTACGAGCAGCTGCAACAATCCAACGCATAGCTAATGCGTTACGACGAACAGGACGCACTTCTACAGGAACTTGATATGTTGAACCACCAACACGACGTGATTTAACTTCTACCATTGGTCTAACATTTTCGAGTGCTATTTCAAAAGTTTCCATATGATTTTTTTTAGCACGATAAGATAAAGTTTCAAGAGCTTTATATACAATTGTTTCTGCAATAGATTTTTTACCATCAATCATTAAAATATTAATAAATTTAGCTAATAATTCTGACCCAAATTTTGGATCTGGCATAATTTTACGTTGACCGATTACACGACGACGTGGCATGAATATACTCCGTTTTAAAATATAAGGATTACCTGAATTTTTATGGTTTTTTAAACATAAAAATATAATTTTTTTAAACATAAAAATTACATATTTAATACTTCTTAATGTATATTATAGTGTATTATAATGTGTATTATTAATAGAATGCACTATTAAGTTTTTTGTTTTTTAGTACCATATTTAGAACGACCTTTTTTACGATCTTTTACGCCAGAACAATCTAGTGTACCCCTAATTGTATGATAACGAACACCTGGCAAATCTTTCACTCGACCACCACGAATTAATATTACTGAATGCTCTTGCAAATTATGACCTTCACCACCAATATAAGAAGATACTTCATAACCATTAGTTAAACGAACACGACATACTTTACGTAATGCTGAATTGGGTTTTTTAGGAGTAGTAGTATATACACGAGTACAAACACCACGTTTCTGAGGACAAGCTTCTAGTGCTGGAACATTACTTTTCATAATTTTTGAACTACGTGGTTTACGAACCAACTGATTAATTGTTGCCATTAAAAACTCCTAGTCTTTATTATTTAGTAAGCACAGATATTTTCCTCATTAACAAAATAAGAAAATCTGAATACGCAAAATTTTATTGCTGACAGAAACGGGTGTCAATATATACAAAATGATAATTAATCACCAAGAAAAATATTGTGTATGTTTTACGGTTAATTTTACAAAATCAATAAAAGATATTTGATATACATAAGATGAAATATATGGTAGTAATCCTCTTGCTTCGACATCATCCTGTAATGCAAACACATGAATTCCTTTATTTTTAAATTGCATTAAATAATCGTTATCATTATTAGTTAGAAATGTTTTATGTCCCATTAAAACACCATCTTGCATTAATAATACTTCATCTTCTTTCATTACTAAGCTAATTAATGAATTAATATCAGTATAATAAGGAGAAGTAGAAATGCCATATAACATATATTAATCTTCTATTACTGTTTTTAAAAGCATTAATTAAAAAGTTAAAACAACATCGTAACCTTTTAAATTATGTTTAAGCTGATTAACTGAAAGAATGGTTACTGGAAGAATAAAACAACTATCACTAGAAAATCCTCTTTTTTCAAGATCTTCCTGACAAATGTAACGATTATTAATATCATAAAATGATAATAATTTATATGTGACAATATAATCACGCGATAAAATCTTTTTGGGGTTTTGTTTTGCTAATAATTGACAAACACCATCAGAAATAAAAAAAATACCTATTTTTTCAGTCAAAATAGAAGTTGCTAGTAATAAATCTAATCCTTCACGTCCACTAGAAATCCCATGAGGCACACTCATAAAAATAAATGCTATTTTTTTCATCATTGTTGTATTTTTTTAAAATTGAACTGTACGGTCACAAATAAGCATTGCTTCCACTAGTTTAGTTAAACCACTTAATACAAAATTTTTATCTAAGTTAGAATATAAATCAATATTTTTTGTTTTTATTTCATTCACAACACCTCGTCTTAATGCGGCTGCAAAACAAATATGTAATGTACATCCTGTTTTTTCCATTATTGTTTTCCATCCACTGAGTAAATTAAATTCATCACCAGCTGGCAAATTTAATTTATTGCCATTATAAACTCCATCTTGATAAAAAAATACTGTTTTAAGTGTATTTCCACTAACAAATAAACCGTTTGCAAATTGCCAAGCATTGGTAGCTGTCTGTGTGCCATATGGCGCGCCAGTAACTAATAAACAATAAGTTAGCCTTTTTTTATTAAAAAAAACACTCATTTTAAACTCATCAGAAACAATATTGATTCAAATAAAAATTAAATAATGAATTATATAATATTATTTTAAAAAAAATGGATCCTACTATAGTAAATAGTATTTTATAATAAAAAACAATAAAATAAAAATATCAGATAAAAAATTATCAAAAATATTAAAAATTATATTTATGACATACTAATATTTAATTATTCATATAAATAAAATATGGATTGACATTTTGATAAATACATTTTAAAAAAAATATTTGTATAAGATTTTCTATTAACAATAACTTTACTTTTTTAAAAATAATTTTAAATGTATTAGTTAATATTTTATATCATCATTTACTCAATTAAGAATACTTTATGTTGTAATATTATGTAAATTTTATAAATAAAAACATAAAAAATTATACCTAATTTTATGATTTATGAAAAAATATTATAAAAAAATAATAAAAATACATAAAATAAAGAATAAAAAATAAACTAAAAAAAATTTAATCTAAAATATTTATTGCTCTTTTAAAAAAACTATAATATCAAAAAATAATATATATATTTTCTATTGATAAAATGCAATGAATATCAAGTAAAAATTATTAAAAATAAATAATATATAAGAAAAAAAATCAAGAATTAATAAAAATCTGAATACATTAATATCGGTTATCAACTACATTTAATTTTATCGTATATAAAACTCAATTTAATTATATTTTAATTTAAAATCCAAAAAAAAATCAAAATTTTATTAAATTAATTTTATTTTCAAAACTATAAATTAAATTCAATAATTTTAATTATGAAACTATTACGCATAACTTTAAGAATATTTTTTGCAAAAAAATAGTTTCAAAAAATATCTAACAAATTATTTACAAATAACTGAAAGAATAATACTAAATCGCTTGTTTATCTTATTGCTTATTTAAAAGCACTCAATTATTATTTTTCTTTAAATAATTTTATACATTCATTCTCATTTAAAATTTTTATTCCTAAATTGTTTGCTTGCTCAAATTTTGAACCATAATTTTTTCCAAAAATTACAAAATCAGTTTTTTTAGAAACATTTTCCATAACTTTAGCACCAAAAAAAATTAATTTATTTCTTAATTGTTCACGTGTTAAAAAATTAAATTTTCCTGTTAAAACTATGTTCTTTCCTAAAAATTTGATATTTTCTTTTTTTATAATTTTATCTTTTTTAATGTTTCTTTCTGAAAAATTAATACCAATTTTATATACTAACTCATCAACAATATTGCGATTTTTCTTGTCACAAAAAAAATTTATAATATTTTTAGCGACTGTTTCTCCAACATCCTGCACTTTTTTTAGTGATTTCATATCTGCTTTTATTATTAAATCTAATGAATTATAATAATCAGCTAAATTATTAGCTGTAACTAAACCAACTTCTTGAATACCTAAAGCATAAATAAAACGTGCCAATGTAGTTCTTTTAGATTTATGCAGAGAATCAATTAAATTTCTTTGAGATTTTAAACCTATACGTGTTAATTTTGATAATATTTCAAAATTTAAATAATAAAGATCAACAACTGTATTTATATAATTTTTGTCAACAAGTTGATTAATAATTTTTTCTCCAATACCTCTAATATTCATAGCGCTACGTGAAACAAAGTGCCTCAATGTTCTTTTACGTTGTGCAGAACAAATAAGACCAGAAGTGCAACGAATTCTAACCTGAGCTTTAATACGCTCAAGATTTGAACCACACTCTGGACAACAAACAGGAAAAATAATTTTTTTAGTATTAATAGGTCTACATGAAGTAACTACATTAATAATTTTAGGAATGACATCACCTGCTCTACGAATAACAACGGTATCCCCAATACGTATTTTTAAACGTTTTATTTCATCAGCATTATGAAGCGTTGCATTAGTAATCATAACACCAGAAATTTCAACAGGTTCTAATCTAGCAATTGGTGTAATAATACCTGTACGTCCAACTTGAAACTGCACATCATTTAATACAGTCATTTCTTCTTGAGGAGGAAATTTGAATGCTATAGCCCAACGGGGGGCTCGAGAGATAAATCCAATTTTTTTTTGTAATGTAAATGAATCTACCTTAATTACTATACCATCAATATCAAAACCCAAACCTACACGAATATTTAACATGTGATTATAATAATCTAAAACCTCTTGACTATTTTGACAAAATTTTATTTTATCACTAATTGGTAATCCCCATCTTTTAAATTGCATTAAAGATGCATATTGACTTTTGAGCAATACATTTCCAAAAAATGTACCAAAACTATAACAAAAAAAATGCAATGTTCTTTTAGAAGTAATACTTGTATCAAGATGACGCAATGAACCAGCCGCAGCATTTCTTGGATTAGAGAATCTTTTTTTATGACGTTCTTCTTCTTGATTTAATTTTTCAAAACTTTTATGCGTCATAAAAACTTCACCACGAATTTCAATAAGTTCAGGAATATTTTCACCTTTTAAATACATTGGAATAGATACTATTTTACGAACATTATCAGTAATATTTTCACCTATTTTACCATCACCACGTGTTGCTGCTTGTATGAGTTTACCATTTTTATATATTAAACTAACCGCTACACCATCTAATTTAGGTTCACAACAAAAGCTTAATTGAATATTATTTTGTAAATATGAATGCACTCTTTTATTAAAAGCTAAATAATTTTTTTTATCAAAAACATTATCTAATGATAACATAGGCATTTCATGATGTACTTTTTTAAAAGATTTCAAAGGTAAAGCTCCTACACATTGCGTAGGAGAATCACTGGTAATAAATTCTGGATATAACGACTCTAATTGTTTTAATTCTTCCATCATTTTATCATATTTTTTATCAGATATTATTGGTTGGGCTAATACATGATAATTATATGCATGATTAAGTAACTGTTTTTTTAAGATTCTAATTTTTTTTTTATTATTTATCATAAGAAATATTTTGAAATAAAAGATAAAAAATCTATTTTATATTACTAAACTTGCATCAAATCATTATACAAAAACTTCAATCAATATACTAATACGTATATACTTATAGATTAGTATATACTTATAAATTAGTATATTTAAAATAAGAATATAATTATTTTTATGTGATCAATTTATGATTTTTCTTTTGGTAGTCATAAAAATAGTAATATTGTATAAAACTTATAAAACATTAATTAGATATGTAACTTCCAATTATCATATACGCAGGTAATATCATAAATACATGATAAACAATACCAGAGAATTGTGAACTGAAATATTATTTTTATATCAAAAAAATCTAATTTATGTTTCTTTCTAATTAAATTTTAATAATACAATTCTAGAAAATCACTATCACTATAAAATATTTAACCTTAAATTAAAATAATAAAAAAAACAATTTTAAAAAAATAGCGATTTAATGCTTTTAAGCTTTTACAGTAACTAGATATAAAAAAACTTCTTTTATTATCTAAAGAACTTTTTTATCACACTATGTGCAAATTATTAATCTTTTAAAATTTATTTTTTGTACTTTTGAAAATTCATTCTTTTTTTTATATCATTCTTTTTTAAAAGTTCATACGATTTTTATCTTTATAGAAAAGATACACAATATTTATTTTTGAGTTGTATCTTGGAATCTTTATACATAAAAATTCTATTATTAACGTTTATTTTTATTAGATAATTGATATATTTTACTTCATAATTTTTTATGATACTTACTGAAGTATTCACTATAAATTCCTATTACTATATATTGTGATATAAAAATATAAATCAATTCCATCATTACTAGCATCTTTAAAAAAAAGATCTTTTAAAAAAAATGTTATAGTTACTTGTAAAAAAACTAAATACTCTTAATAATTTATCTATATATTATATAATATTACAATTATTATAAGCAGAAAAATACCAATTTGTAATTATTGCTAATATTACTAAAATATAAATATTCTTCTTTTTTATATACTTTTTATATTATTATTAATAATCATTCAAGATGCTTATAAAAAGATCACTACTAAAGTAGTGATACAAAAAATATAAAAAAATTATTTAAATAAAAAATACAATTAGTTATTTTTTTTAGTTTTTAAAAAGTAAAATTTAAATTAATTTGAAAACTGTTAAACTAAAATGAATAAATATACTTTAAATATTTAAATAAAAAATAAATAAAAATAATCACCTAACATTAAAAAACATTACATTACAATTTAACTTGATAATATTTTATATAATAAAACAATATTAACATAAAAAATATATAATTCTTCTATTTTCAATTTAAAAAATTACTAATTTTTCATATGCTAATTTTAAAAAATTTTATAAAATCAAGAAAACTATATTTTAATCATACATAATATATTTATATAAAAATTAATTTTTTAATATTCAATGGAATCACACTCATCCTTGAAAAATATTTTTTAATTTTAACTGAAAATTGCAAAAAAACTGCATTAACATTTTATAAAAAAAGTATATTTACTGTACTTAATATTATTACTTTATTTATATAAAAACAAAAAATTACATTTTTTTATTTAAAAAATACTATTTCTTCTATGAAGAAATTTTATATTCTTATTTTTTATATCCATCATTAATGAATAATCTTATTGATATAGATTAGAGATAATAATTATATTAATATTAAATGTTTAAAAAATATTTTTTCTATTTTTAGCAAAAATATCTAAAAATAATCATTATATAATATTTAACTTTTATTTTATTTAATTTTTTTAAAAAATAATAAAGAAAAAAAATTTTATTTTACAATAAAATAATTATTACTGTAATTGTTTTTCTTTAAGAAATACTATTAACAGAAATATCAAAAAACAAAAAAACCATTTTTATGTTTTTTCTAAAAAAAACCTGAAAATAATATTTATATTCATTTAATTAACCTAATAAGCAACTTCTTTAATTATGTTTTTATAAAAATATCATTGAAATAAAAATATACTAATATATAAGTATATAAAAATATTTATTAATAATGTTTTTTGGAACAAATTTTTGCAAAATTATATACAATTAAATATATATTATCTTAAGTAATATTTTTAAAAAATATTACTTTTTTATCTTATACAAAAACAGTTTTTTAGATCTGCAAAAAAATTGATAAAAAATAATTTTTTAGAAATAAAATATAGAAAATTATATACGAATTATACAAAAGGATAATGATATTTAGATCTTAAAAATAATTATTCAAAAATAAAAGATTTATTTTTGAAACTTTTTATTATAAATAATTTAATAATTAATAAAATAATAATTATAAAGATTATGAACAACAAAACATATTTTTATAATACATGTTACATATATAATGTATATGCAAATTAAAAATAATGCAATTCTAACATTATTATTACAGTTTAAATAAAATTGATATTCTTAAGTAAGAAACAATATTTTTAATATATATTAAGCATTATATATTATAAAAAAAACATCTTTTTAAAAAAACAAAAAAAATAATATTTTTAAAAAATATCACTTATAAAAAATTTGATATATTTTATATTTTAAATGTAATTTAACTGTATGTTAAAATCATCTTCTAAAATCATGTTGAATATTTAAAATATTTTGTATTTTAATAATAAGAATTAAAAAAAATATTTAAAATAAAGAAAAGAAATTATAATATTTGTATATAATTTTAATATTCATAACATATATGTTTGATAATAGAAAAAAACTGTTCTCGTATTTTCTTAGAAAAGCAGTACGCAAATTCAGATTTTTTTACTCAAAATATGTTATATTACCAAAAAAACATATTAAATTTTTTGAGGGGAAAATAATATGTTCCAACAAAAAGTCATCATAACCGCATCTCATGGTTTGCATACTCGTCCTGCATCTCAGTTTGTTAAAGAAGCCAAAAATTTCTCTTCTGAAATTACGTTAAAACTTGGTGATAAATCCGCAAGTGCCAAAAGTTTATTTAAATTACAAACACTAGGGTTAAGTCAGGGAGCCGTTGTCACTATATCAGCAGAAGGTGAAGATGAAAAACAAGCAGTAGAACATCTAGTAAAAGTTATGGCTACATTAGAATAAATACAAAAAAATGTTATAGGATAAAATCAATTTTTTAATTTATAAATTAAAAAAATATTAAAACACAGGATCTATATTTAACTATTAATTTTACAAAAATAATCCTATGAGCTAAATATTATCCGCCCATTGTTAATAAGGTAAGAATATTTATGATTTTAGGAATTTCAGTATCACCAGGTATCGCCTTCGGAAAAGCATTAATTCTGAAAGAGGAATTAATTATTGGCAATCAAAAAAAAATTACTGATAACCAAATTAACAATGAAATTAATCGATTTATTATTGGACGAAAAAAAGCAGTAAAACAATTAAAAAATATAAAAAAAATAGCTGAAAAAAAAATAGGTGAAGAAAAAGCAGAAATATTTGAAGGTCATATCATGTTACTAGAAGATGAAGAACTAGAACAGGAAATTTTTTCTTTAATAAAAAAAGAACACAGAACAGCAGATTCAGCAACTCAAAAAGTTATTGAAGAACAAGCAATGGCATTAGAAGAATTAAATGATGCTTACTTAAAAGAACGTGCTACTGATGTTAGAGATATTGGTACACGTTTATTAAAAAATATTTTAGGCTTACCCATTATTGATCTAAGTACAATTACTGAAGAAATCATTTTGGTTGCTAATGATCTTACTCCTTCTCAAACAGCACAATTAAATTTTAAAAAAGTACTAGGCTTTATTATTGATTTAGGAGGAAAAACCTCACACACTTCAATCATGGCAAAATCTTTAGAAATTCCTGCTATCGTTGGTACAACTAATGCCACAAAACAAATTAAACAAAATGATTATATTATATTAGATGCAATCAATAATCATATTTATAAAAATCCATCTAAAAATCAAATTAACAAATTAAAAAATATCAAAAAAAAATATTTATCTGAAAAAAATGAATTAAAAAAATTTAAAAACCTACCAGCTATTACTCTAGATGGACATCAAGTAGAAGTTTGTACTAACATTAGCAATATTTATGATATCAATAATAGTGAATGCATTGGTCTATATCGAACTGAATTTTTATTTATGAACCGTAATACTTTACCAACAGAAGAAGAACAATTTCAAACCTATAAAACAATAGCAGAAACTGTATATCCAAAAACCATTATTATTCGTACAATGGATATTGGAGGTGACAAAAATCTTCCTTATATGAATCTACCAAAAGAAGAAAACCCTTTTCTCGGTTGGAGAGCTATTCGTATTTCTCTAGATCGCAAGGAAATTCTTCATGCTCAATTGCGGGCTATATTAAGAGCTTCTATATTTGGTCAATTACGTATTATGTTTCCAATGGTGATTTCTGTAGAAGAAATTAGAAGTTTAAAAAAAGAGTTACAAATCCTTAAAAATCAATTAATTAAAGAAAAAATAGCATTTAATAAAGAAATTGAAATAGGAATCATGATTGAAACACCAGCAGCAGCAATTATGTCAAATCACTTAGCAAAAGAAGTTGATTTTTTTAGTATTGGTACTAATGATTTAACTCAATACACATTAGCAGTAGATCGTGGAAATAAACTGATTTCAAATTTATATAATCCAATGTCTCCTTCTGTGTTAAAATTAATAAAAACAGTCATTGACGCTGCGCATGCAGAAGGTAAATGGACCGGCATGTGTGGTGAACTAGCCGGTGATGAACGGGCTACATTACTACTACTGGGAATGGGATTAGATGAATTTAGTATGAATACTATTTCAATTCCAAAAATAAAGAAAATTATTAGAAATGTAAAATTCAAAGATACAAAAAAATTGGCTAAAGAAGCACTGAAGCAAGCAACAGCAAAAGAACTAATGGATGTTATTCAAATATTTATAAAAAATCATATACCATAATTAGATTCTTCATCTAAACTAATTTTAATAAAAATAACAAAGGAAAAATAATGAGTATATTCAATAAAGTTAAATCACTCGTTTTAGAAAATAAAAATAATGTTATTAATATTATTGCACCGATTTCAGGTCAAATTATTAACATAGAAGATGTTCCAGATGTTGTTTTTTCAGAAAAAATTGTTGGAGATGGAATTGCTATTAATCCATCTGGTAATAAAATTGTAGCTCCTATCAATGGAACTATCAGTAAAATCTTTGAAACAAACCATGCATTTTCTATGAAATCAGATAGTGGTATCGAATTGTTTGTACATTTTGGTATTGATACTATTGAACTAAAAAGTGAAGGATTTTCTCGAATAGCAAAAGAAGGACAAAAAGTAAAAATAGGTGATTTAATAATAAAATTTGATCTTCTTTTATTGAAAAAAAAGGCAAAATCTACATTAACACCCGTAATTATTTCTAATATGGATGAAATAAAAGAACTAAAAAAATCCAGCGGATCTATTATTTTAGGAGAAACAATTATCATGAAAATAATAAAATAATTGCTTTTATAAAAATAATTATTTATGAAAATAATTTTTTATATGCAACATTATACAAAAAAAACTAATAAATATTTTTATATTTTTTTAAAAAAAATTTTTAAAAAATAAATATAGTGATTTTTACCTGATTAATAAATTTGCATTAAATTTTAAATTATTTTATAAGAAAAAACTTCTTATTACACAATTTTTATAATCTTTAAAAAAATATCTTTAAAAATTATAAATATTCCCACTGCTTATGATATTAAGTAATTAAATTTTTAAATAATACGTAAAAAATATATACTTTTTAAAAAATATATATTCAAATGAACCATTAATTTTTATTAATATAATTTTTTAATTTCATATGAGAATATCTTAATTTTTTATCTATCAATAAAAAAAAAGACCAAAAGATATTACTATTTAAAACATAAAAAAAAATTACTAAAATAATTTACGTAAAAGAATAATTCTTAAATTTATTTTTTTAATATATCAGAAAAAAATATTCAAAATACAATACCCATAAATAAATAAAATCTTAAAAATGTTATAACTTAATAAAATAAATATTATTAATTAAAATAATATTTACTAGATTGATTTAATAAATACATATTATTTATATTTAATCTAAGCATTTTATTTATATAAATTTTATTTTTTGATAATTTATAAAAAAAAGCAAAAAAAATTACAAAACTTTCTTTATAATCTTATCAAAAAAATATGTTAATACTTTAACACTGTTAAAACCAAAAAAAATATAAAATTTATATCATTTTAGTACATTAATAATATATTTGTAAATAATATGTTTTAGAAAATGATTTTTACATAAAAATTTAAATTTAACAGAATTAAAATTTATATTTTTTTGATTATTTCAATATACATTTTAAAAACTTTTCATAAATGATTAAAATATAATCAAAAATCATTTTTTCTTAATTATTGATATTTAATAAAATACTTATATTTTTACTCCAATGATAAATTATATTTTATAAAATAACAAATTGAATTATCGAAAACCAAATTTTTTATATTAATATTCTATATAACTAAAAAAAACAAAATTTTTTCTATTATTACATATAAAATATTCTTATGATATATAATTATAAAGATAAAACTAACTAAAAAAAATAAAAGAAGAAAAAACCACTTTTATAAGTATTTATTATAATAAATTTAATTTTTTTATTATTTTATAAAAATCATAATCTATATAAAATAATACTTATTAACAAAAACTATATATAAATAATATTCTCTGTATAATTTAAAAAATGTAATTTTATTATCAACAATTTATTTATGAATACAGCAAATATTAATGATGTTAAATTTTTTTTTCTTAATTTACAAAATAAACTTTGTAAAAAATTTGAAGATATTGATGGCAAAGAAAAATTTAAAGAAAATCATTGGAAAATAAAACAAAAGAAAGAAGGACGCAGTCGTATTATAAAAAATGGATTAATTTTTGAACAAGCAACTATTAATTTTTCATACATAAATGGTGAAAAATTACCGTCTTCTTCTACAGAAAAACGTTTATCTTTAATTGGATGCAAATATAAGGCGATGGGAGTTTCTTTAATTGCTCACCCAATCAATCCTTATATTCCAACAGCTCATTTAAATGTTCGATTTTTTATTACAAAAAACAAAAATACACCATTAACATGGTGGTTTGGTGGTGGATTCGATCTAACGCCATACTATGGATTTGAAGAAGATATTATACACTGGCATAAAACTGCACAATCTTTATGTAAGCCTTATGGCAAAAAAATCTATGAAAATTATAAAAATTGGTGTGATGAATATTTTTTCATTAAACATCGTAATGAACCACGTGGAGTAGGCGGATTATTTTTCGATGATTTAAATCAACCTGATTTTCAAACTTGTTTTAATTTTACTAAAGACGTAAGTAATGGATTTCTTGAAGCATATTTTCCAATTATAAACAAAAGAAAAAAAATAGAATGGAGTAACCGTGAACGTCAATTTCAACTATATCGAAGAGGTCGTTACATAGAATTTAATTTAATGTATGATCGTGGAACAATATTTGGACTACAAAGCAATGGCAAAACAGAATCAATTTTGATGTCTTTACCACCATTGGCCCGTTGGGAATATAATTATTATCCCACATTAAATTCAGAAGAAGAAAAACTATATAAATTTTTTTTAATACAAAAAAAATGGGTATAAGGATTTAAAAATATACTTTCTAAAAACAATTAAGTTTTGATATTTATATTTTTAAAAGTAAACTTATCATTACTAAAGTAATTTTAAAATCCTTATTTTTATATTAAAGATACGGGTTATAATTCTTTTTAAATTCAATACGAATAGGAGTACCTATCATATGTAACTTTTTACAAAAATAATTACTTAAATAACGTTTATAAGAACTAGGGATATCATCTCCTAATTGATTTCCATGTATTAATATAACAGGTGGATTATAACCTACAGCATGTGCATATTTCATTTTCATTCTACGTCCTCTTATTAATGGTGGTTGATGTTTTTTCTCTGCTATATTAATCATTCGGGTTAACAAAGAAGTACTGATTCGACGTGTTGCAGATAAGTATGATTCATTAATAGATTGAAACATATGATCGATACCACTATTGTTTAAAGCGGAAATAAAATGAACTTTAACAAATTTAATAAAAGTTAATCGTAAATTAAGAATACTTTTGATAGACTTCCGCTCTCTACAAGATATAGCATCCCACTTATTCATTACAATCACCAAAGCACGACCAGTATGCACAATAATATCTAATAAAGATAAATCTTGATCAAAAACCCCTTCTTTTGCATCCATTACTAATAAAACAACATTAGCATATTCAATAGATTGTAATGTCTTTATAACTGAAAATTTTTCATATTTTTCAGTTATATTTTTCTTTTTTCGAACACCAGCAGTATCAATAAGTATATATTTATATTGTTTTCTTTCCATTGGAATATCAATACTATCACGAGTTGTACCAGGCTTATCATAAACGACTACTCTATCTTTACATAAAATAGTATTAATTAATGTTGATTTTCCTACATTTGGTCGACCAACAATAGCTAATTTAATTGGTAACAGAAATGGGTCAAAAGGATGTTCTTGAGTATTATTAATAACATTCTTTTTTTCTCGAGAGAGAAAATCAAAACTATTACTAAATTTTACAGGTAATTTTATTTCATCTATTATTTTTTTTTTGTAACATGAAGAAATAACTTTTTTTATTAATGAAAAAATACCAAAACCATACAATGCCGCAATCGGATAAACATTTTTTATACCTAGCACACAAAAATTACTGAATATATTATTAAAATTACAACCATCTGTTTTATTGACAAGAAGATAAATTTCTTTATCAGAACTACGCAAATTTTTCATAAATTTATAATCTAATGGTATAATTCCAGAATCAATATCTACTAGAAAAAAAATAATATCAGCTTCTTGAATTGCTAACAAAGATTGTGAAAATATATGTAATTGTACGTTCTCTTCTGATCCATTAATACCACCAGTATCAATAATAATGAATTCCTGTCCTAATAAAGAAGCTCTACCATATTTTCTATCACGTGTTAAACCAGGTACATCAGCAACTAATGCATCTCTACTTTTTGTTAATCTGTTAAATAAAGTAGACTTCCCTACATTAGAACGACCTACTAATGCAATTATTGGTATCATATTAAGAAATAACCTCAAAAAAAAATAAGTATTTTTATTTAAATTTAAAATATAAACAAATTAAATTAAAAAAAATCTAATGTAATTTTTAAATTACATATATAATATAAAAACATTAAACTATGAAGATTGAAGTAAATAAAGAGTTCCATCCTTCGCTTGAATTAACAACTTATTATTAACAACTATTGGCCGAATTAATAAACCAGAAGCATTTAATTTATTTTGTGCAATCAATTGACCATCATTAATGTTTAACCAATAAAGATATCCTTCTTCATCACCCATAACCAAAAAATTATTATAAATACTTGGTGCAGTTAAATTACGATATAATAAAGAATTTTGTATCCACAAAATAACACCATCACTTTTGCGAACTGCAAATACAGCATCATTTTGATCTACTAAATAAATAGTTTTGTTATCAACAGTAATATCATGAATTGACCCTAAATTAATACTCCATATAATTTGACTGGAATGCAGATTAATTGCAACTAAATTTCCATTATATGCAATAGCAAAAATAAAACCTAAATTAACATCAATAACTGGTGTCATATTAATATCGTGCAAAGGAGCAATTTTATGTGCACCATCAATATTATTAATATACTTCTGCCAAAGAATTTCCCCTTGAGACAATGTTATTGCAGTAATTCGACCATTATTACTACCAACAATTGCAACACCATAAAATATGCTAGGAGCAGATTTTCCTCTGATAGATAATGTTGAATAATTATCTAAATGAATACTCCATTTAATTTTTCCATTTTGGACATCTAAAGCCTGTAATACTCCATTACTAGTATGAGTTAAAACTAAACCATTACTAACTACAGGTTGCGAAATTGCTTCTCCAGAAACATCAGTAATCCATACAACTTTTCCATTAAACTTATTTAATGCAATTAATTGACCAGTTTCTACTCCTATATAAATTTGATCTCCTGCAACAGTTAATCCAGAAGAAAGTAATATAGTTTTATCGCTTGTAAAAAATTTAATTTTATCTGACAAATCAATTGACCATAACATATTACCTGAATTAAAATTTATTGCTTTTACAATACCTCTACAATCTGCTCCATAAACAATAAAATTGTCATAAACAGGAAAAATTTTTGAATAATACTTGCCAGTACCATGTCCTACGATATGTTTCCAGATAACAATGGGATTTACTTTATTATTAAATGTAGAAATGGAAGAAACGAGTACCGTTTTTTTTTTACTTGCACATCCAATTAATAAACTGATTACTGATGTGATAATAAAAAATATTTTGACTACTTGCATTTCGACATTCCTCTTTCTATAACAAACTATTAATTTTCATTTTTAATATAGTTTTCATATTTTCAGATCCATCTGATTCCAAACCTTTTAAATAAGCTGCACGAGCAGCAGGAACATTATTTTTTTTAAGAAAAATATCACCTCTTATATTTTCTACAATAATATTCCAACTTTTCTCGTCTACTTCCATCAAATAAAGCAGTGCTTCTTCGGTATGGTTTAAGGCTAATTGTATACGAGCTAATTTAATATTAATTAAATTTTGTAGATTTTTTTTATTGGTCAATGTTAATGCTTTTAATAATGCTTTTTCTGCATTTAAAATATCATTTTTTTCTACTAAAATTTTTGCTTCTTCTATTTTACTTAAAACAGAATAAATATTTTTTTCTGCATTAAAAAAATTCTTATTGTTAAAAAAATTTTGTTTAAACTTAAGATACAATTGACAAGCTTGTTTTCCAAAAAAATAAGATTGCGTCTTCAAAAGAGATGCAGACAATAATGCCCAATTATAGTAACTAAAAATTAATAGATTTAATCCAATAACAAATCCTATAATTAACATCTTTTTTTTATTAATAAAATAATATTTAATCATCTTGATTTTTTCATAAATCATATAAAATTTCATCAAATCTTTTTAACCTAAAATTTCTGTTAAACGTACAACTAAACATTTCTGCAAAATTTTTTCTTGTTTACCTGTATATAAATTTTTTATTGTAATTGTTTTAGATTGATATTCATCATCACCTAAAATAAGTGCAATTTTTGCTTTATATTTATTAGCTTTTTCTAATTGTTTTTTTAAAGTTCCACCACCATGGTGAGTAATTAATCTCAAGGATGGCATCTGATCTCTTATTTTTTCTGCTAATGTTAATATTGAATGTTGACTATTTTTTCCATAAGATATCAAATAAATATCAAGAAAAGAGCACTTATCTATAAAATCTGGATTTGATTCTTTAAATAACAATACTGTACGTTCCATACCTATCGCAAATCCTATAGCTTTTGTTGTTCGTCCACCAAGTTGTTTTACTAACTCATCATAACGACCACCAGCACAAATAGTGCCTTTCGCACCTAAAACATTAGTAACCCATTCAAATACAGTATAATTATAATAATCTAATCCCCGCACTAAACGCGGATTAATTTGATATTTAATGCCTGCTATATCAAGCAATTTACATAATTTTAAAAAATGTTTTTTAGAAAAATCATCAAGATAATCAAAAAGAAGAGGGGCATCATTTAATAAATCTTGAATTTGAGGTTTTTTTGAGTCGAATATGCGCAATGGATTGGTAAACATGCGACTTCGACAATGTTCATCTAATTTATCTTCATTTTTTTTTAAGAAAGTTAATAACACTTCAGAATATTGCAACCGTGATTTTAATGAACCAAGTGAATTTATTTCCAAAGAAAGATATTTGCTAATTCCTAATTTAGACCAGAACCTTCTTGTCATTATTATCATTTCAGCATCAATATCTGGTCCAGCTAAACCGAACACTTCCGCACCAAACTGATGAAATTGACGGTAACGTCCTTTTTGTGGACGCTCATAACGAAACATTGGTCCTAAATACCAAAGACGTTTAGGTTGATCATACAAAAAACCATGCTCGATACCAGACCGTATACAACCAGCAGTATTTTCTGGACGTAAAGTTATTAAATTACCATCTCGGTCATGAAAGGTATACATTTCTTTTTCAACCACATCAGTAAATGCACCAATCGCTCTAGAAAATAAAATATTCTTCTCTACAACTGGCGTACGTATTTCAGAAAAACCATAACTAACAAGAATTGTCTTTAATACGTTTTCAATTTTTTGCCAAAATTTAATATTAATAGGAAGACAATCATGCATACCACGGATAGATTGAATTTTATTTATCAAATTATTTATTTCTCTATATAATGAAAATTAATAATTTTAATCCAAAAAAGCAAAAAATAAAGTCTTAAAAAACTATTTTTTTATTAAAAACAGTTTTATTTCTGTTTTATATTAATTTTATTTTTTTTATTTAATATTAATGCTTTTTCTCTAATTTTAGATTCTAATAAATCTATTATATTATCATTATCTAAACGCTCTTTTTGACGTATACCGTTTTCATAAAAAGCACTTTTTACTTTTGCTCCTGTAACACCAAAATTGGCTAATTCTGCTTCACCAGGTCCATTAACAACACAACCAATTATTGAAATATCCATTGGGGTAATAATATCTTCTAACCTTTTTTCTAAAGCATTTACTGTACCAATCACATCAAATTCCTGGCGTGCACAAGTTGGACAAGCAATAAAATTAATACCTTTTGGACGAATACGCAGTGAGTTTAAAATATCAAAACCAACTTTTACTTCTTCAATGGGGTTAGCAGCTAATGAAATACGTAATGTATCACCAATACCTTCAGATAATAAAATACCCAATCCAATAGAAGATTTTACTGAACCTGCTCGTTTTCCACCTGCTTCAGTAATACCTATATGTAATGGCTGATCAATTTTCTTAGCTAATAAACGATAAGCATTTACAGCTAAAAATACATCTGAAGCTTTAACACTTACTTTAAACTGATCAAAATTTAATTTATCTAGTATATCAACATGACGCATGGCTGATTCTACTAATGCTTCTGGAGTAAGTACAGAATATTTCTTTTTCAGATCTTGTATTAATGACCCGCTATTAACACCTATTCTAATAGGAATATTCTTATCACGAGCACAAGCAATTACTTGATGAATCCGTTTTTTATTTCCTATATTACCAGGATTAATTCGTAAACAATCTATACCATATTCAGCAACTTTTAATGCAATGCGATAATCAAAATGAATATCAGCAACAATAGGAACTTTTACTTCTTTTTTAATCAATTTAAACGCTTCAGCTGCATCCATGTTCGGTATAGATACACGAACAATATCTACACCGACTTTTTCTAATTCTTTGATTTGTTTAATGGTTGCAACAACATTTGTTGTATTTGTATTAGTCATAGATTGTATTGTAATTGGTGCACCATCACCAATAGCAACATTGCCTACGTAAATACGTTTTGATCGACGTCGTTTAATTAAAAATTTATACATCTCTTAATCACCTGCAAAAGATAGATATTAATAATCACATAAATCATAAAAATCAAAAATATTTATTAATGATTATTATCATTTATTATATTTAAATATTAATATATCTTTGTTTTATTAGAAATTATTGGAATTCTGGCAAGAGAAAATCTCTACTTACTAAACGATCAGTCATATTTACTTATAAAAAATAAAACATATTAATATAATTGCCTTTTAACTAATATAATTTATCATTATCAATTATAGCAAAATTGAATTGCTAAAAAGGTGACTATTTAATACAAGTTTTTTAAAAAACTATAATTTTTCTTTTTTTTAAAAAAATATTTCTAAAATTTTAATTTAAAATAAAATATTTATTAATCATGATCGTGTAGAAAAAAAATAATAATATTATTCGTTTTTTTAACAATTGTTTTTAAAAAATATATTTTACTACTAAAATAATTTTTTAATACTACTGAGATAAAAAAACTAATAACTACATTATTTTTAAAAATTATATCAAAAATATTTTTCATTTATTGTAAATAAATATTATTAACTATTTTTTTTAGGTTGTACATATTTCTATTTTTATATATTGTCTATCTATAAAATAGAAAATTACTATTATACTTTTGCGTACTTAACAGTTTATTCTTCATATAAGAAGAAGTCTGATTTTCAATATCAGAAATCCCAACCTGATTTTTTTTAGCCATTACTTTAATTTCTTGTTTTTCAACTTTATAATCTTGCCACCACCAAATACTTATCATTGTAATAATCATAGCCATAATTAACCAAGTAAACTTCATTAACCAACCTTCCCTTTTTTTTTGTATTTTCCCTAAAGAATAAGTATGTACATTTGACATTGTGATGGAATTTTTTGGTGTACTGACTTCTAATAAATCCAGTATTTCTTCTTCTGGAATTTTAAGTAATTTCGCATAAGAACGAATATAACCCCTAAGAAAAGTAGGATCAATATCATTAGAATTATTATCTTTTTCTATTTCACGTACTATACATACTTTTAAACATAGTTTTTCAGCAACATTTTCCAATGAAAAACCGAGCGCTTCTCGTTCTTTTAATAAACGCTGCCCTACAGTAATTTCTGTTTTTTTTATTTTAGATGTAATATTCATATTTGTAAAAATGGATTTTATAGATTTCTAAAAATAGTTATTTATTTAAATAAACTTTATTATATTACAATTACTAAAAAGTTGCATAATAGTATTTTATGTTATTTTTAGTTAAATTATTAAAATATTAATTAAACATTGCATAAAATTTTTTTATAGAATTTTATCAAAATTAAACATAGAATATAATTCTAAAAAAAAGAAATATTTTTTATTTTAAAAAATATTTTAAATTATTTAATTATTCAGAAAATAATTTATATTTTATTTCAAAAAAAACCGTAGTCAATCTTTTTAAATTTACCGATTGCCATTTTAATCACTAAAAATTAAAATTTAATTATAAACTAAAATAAAAAATTAGTTTTTTTTGATTAAAATAGGATGAATAAGATTTTTTTCTAATGTGCGTTTTGTTCGATCAATAACATCTCCAGACAACTGACCACATGCCGCATCAATATCATCACCACGAGTTTTACGAATTATAGTAGTGAAACCATTTCTTATTAATATTTTTGCAAAATTTTCAATACAGTTATCAGAAGTCGGAGTATATAACACTCCTGGAAATACATTCAATGGGATCAAATTAATTTTACTAGGAATGTTTTTAAGACATTTAACTAATTGATATGCATGTTTAATAGTATCATTTATATCTTTTAACATTACATATTCAATAGTAACACGTTTTTGATTAGCATTTGATTTTTCTAAATAACGTTTAACACTAGCAAGAAGAGAAGCAATGTTGTATTTTTTATTAATTGGTACAATTTTATTACGCAATATATCATTAGGTGCATGTAAAGAAATTGCTAAAGCAATATCAATCATATCACCTAATTTATCGAGTGCAGGCACAACACCAGAAGTTGATAAAGTCACCCTTCGTTTTGATAATCCAAAACCAAAATCATCCATCATAATTTTTATAGCTGGTATAACATTATTTATATTCAATAAAGGTTCACCCATTCCCATCATTACAACATTAGTAATTTTATTCTGCTTATTAGAAAAATCAATAATTTGATTTGCTCTCCATAATTGTCCTATAATCTCTGAAACAGATAAATTACGATTAAAACCCTGTTGTGCTGTTGCACAAAATTTACATGCAAGCGCACAACCAATCTGAGAAGAAACACAAAGAGTTGCACGATTTTTTTCAGGAATATAAACTGTTTCTACTTTTTGTTTACCTACACCAATCCCCCATTTTATTGTACCATCAAGAGAACGCTGTTCTTCAACAATTTTAGGTATACGAATTTCGGAAACTGATTGCAATTTAATTCGTAATTTTTTATTGATATTGGTCATTAAATTAAAATCATCACAATAATCATGATAAATCCATTTCATAATTTGATCAGCTCTAAACGCTTTTTCTCCTAAATCTATAAAAAACTTTTGCATTTTTTTGCGATCCATGTCCATCAAATTAATTTTTCTAGGACCAAAAAAAGAGATGGCATTTGTGAATTCTTTAGATTTCATAATTTTTATGTTCTAATGTATAAAATATTTATTATGATTTAATAAAAAGCTATCATAGAATATATAAGCCATCTAATATTAATCCAATATTTAGTTCTTCTAATACATGGCTGTATTTTTATATTAATGAGGGTAAATTTCATTTTCTTTAAAGAAAAAATTAATTTCTCTTTCTGATGAAATAATGGAATCTGAACCATGTACTGCATTTTCGCTTAAACTATCTGCATAATCAGCACGTAATGTTCCTATTAGTGCTTTGCTTGGATCAGTATTTCCCATTAAATCACGATATCGTTTTATAACATTTTCTGCACTTAAAACTTGTAACATACTAGGTCCTTTAACCATACAATCAATTAAACTATCAAAAAATATTTTATTTTGATGCTCAACATAGAAAATTTTAGCTGTTTCGCGATTCAAATATACCATTTTAGAAGCAATAATTTTAAAACCAGCCTGTTCAAAACGAGAATAAATTACACCGATCATATTTTTTTTAACCACATGTGGTTTAATAATAGATAATGTGCGTTGCATGACCATTTAAATTCTCCTAAAAATTAAAGTTTTACATAAAACTTTAATTAAAATTTATATTTATTTTACACATGAATACACAGTTTTTATTTTGTATTTTTTATGAAAAAAATTTATTAATTGCTATATTATATAAAAAATTTCATAAAGTTTTTCTTACTAAAAAAAACAACAAAAACAATTTTTCTTATTAAAAAACTTTTATTACTTTTTTATGAAAATTAATTTAAACAAATACTAAAATAAATTATTAATTAGATTAAAGAATTAATAAAAATTATTGCATTAAAATTATCATTAACATTGTTAATATATAATAAATTATCTCAAAAATAGAATATTAATTTACTAATTCAAAAATCTGTAAATTACAAAGAATCTTGTTTTGTATAAAAATATCTATTTTTATTTTCTAATTTTAACGTAAAAAAGAACATTATTTTTAAAAAATATAAAATATTATGTAATATAATAATATAAATTAAATAAAAATTAATATTTCCAATATATAAAAAATCATTTTATTTATTTAATAATAATTGATTTATATATGTCATATTTTTCAAATAATAAAAAACTCTATACTTTATTATATTTTTTAAGAAAAATTGTACATTATAAAACTAATATTTAATAAAGTTTTTACATCAAATAGGCTATTTTTTTTACTTTTATAAAAAAAATATAAACATTAAGATTATCAAATTAATATGGTTGATATAAAAAACATGTAAATTAAAAAATAAAAACTTAAATAAAATTGACTATTACCTGAAAAAAAATTGACAAAACTTAAAAAATATTTTAGGAAAAAATCAAAAAAAATCATATCATATACTTATTATTAATATATGCTTTTTTAAAAAAAATTGCAACATATAATTTTATTATAAAAATACTTATTTCAAAAAATTAACAAATCTAGATAATTACAAATTATTATTTATTCTAACAGTACATTGATTATCTGATTTTACAATATTTAATTCAGTTAATGATTTTATAATCATTGAAATTTCTGATCTTCTTGGCATATTTAATTGCGTATTAAGAGCAATGACTTGACATCCAGCATCTAATGCAGAATAGATTCCAGCTTCTGCATCTTCACATGCAATACAAACATTAGGAGGTAATCCTAAGAGTTTTGCACCTAGTAAGAAAGGATCCGGATGCGGTTTACCTTTTTTTACTTTTTCAACCGTAACCCAATGCAATGGTTTAGGCAAACCTGCAGCTTTAATACGATCAGAAGCAATTGACCTTGTAGCAGAAGTAACAATTGACCATGGGATAGAAAATTTATTTAACGTTTCAAGCAAAGAAATCGCTCCCGGCATTGCCGCAATACCCGACATATTTTTTGTTTCCATATTTTCTAACCAATAAAAAATTTTTTTAATGTCAGTTTCATCTGTATTTGGCATAAAATGACGAATAGAAGTGATCGCAGGTTTTCCATGAATATATTTTAAAACATCTGTTTCTGGAATGCCCATTCTATTACTAAATTCTTTCCAACAAAATTCAACACTTGATAAAGAATCAACTAATGTACCATCTAAATCAAACAAAAATCCTTTACAAGTTAATATCATTTTCATGATTTCTCCTGAGAAATAAACTGCATATCTATATAATTTTCAATTAATTTTTATATTTCAAAAATATAAAAATTAATGGTAATATATGATACTATAAATAAAATTCATATTTTTATTATCATTAAAGTTTATAATCCTTCTTTTAAAAATATTATAAATGTAATGTCAATTTATATATTCTAAAACTACATTAATAATTAATAATTTTAAGTAAATAAGTTTTATAAAATAAAAATTTTTAAAAATATTAATAAAAATATAAAGTTTTCAAATTTTTATATCAATCAAGAAAAATATAATCTAAATCTATAATTTTATAAAAAAACTAATTTGCATATAGTATATCTAATAATAAAGAATTTCTATAACAATATTCATAACTTTGAAAAATTTCTAAATGCTAAGAACAGTGCTTGCATACTTATTTATCAAATTAAAAAAATATAATTTTAAAAATTTATAGAAATACTAACTTAATAAAAATTACTTGATAATAAAATAGAAAAATAAAACTAGAATATTTTTAATATTAAAATGATTTTTATGGAATTAACAAAATATTTTTTTACTTAATATCAATGATATTAAGTCCAATCATTTAAATATACTTTATAATTTTATTAAATAATTTTTATTGTTTCTTTATTATAAAATTATATTTTGTAACACTTCAATTTACAAAAAATATAAAAACCTAAAAAATGGATAAAAAATTTAAAAGTAAAAAAGTTTATATTTTGTCTATTTTTAGATATTAATTCATAATACTAACAAATGAAAATTTTAATATCTGATGCTTAATTTAAAATTAATAAATATTTTACTCTTTTATACTTACACTAATACCAAAAATAATATGAATAATCAAAGATAATACTAAAAAATAAGTTGCTCAAGTTATCTTATATAAACATATAAATTTTTATTAACCTTAACTTCCTATCATCAAATTTTAAAAAATTTTATTATCAACAATTAGGAGGAAAATATGTCAAATAAATTAATACTTGTTTTAAACTGTGGTAGTTCTTCACTTAAATTTGCCATTATAAACCCAATAAATAGTTATCAAGAGCTATCTGGTATAGCAGAATGTTTCTATCTAGCAGAAAGCAAAATAAAATGGCAAATAAAAAATAAAAAATATGAAGTTTCTTTAAGTGAAAAATCTGGACATAATGAAGCAATAGATTTTCTTACAAATACGATTCTTAATAAACAACAAAAACTAATACAATCCATTTCCGCCATTGGACATCGTGTTGTACATGGTGGTGAAAAATTTCATAAATCGACTATTATCAATCATAAAGTCATTAAAGAAATAAAAACATTTATTCCATTTGCTCCACTACATAATCCAGCAAGCATCATTGGAATTCAAAAAGCTAAAAAAGCATTCCCACATTTAAAAAATAAACAAGTTGCCGTATTTGATACTGCATTTCATCAAACTATGCCTATTGAATCATATTTATACCCTCTACCATATTACCTCTACAAAAAACATGGAATCCGTCGTTATGGGGCTCACGGTATTAGTCATTATTATGTTACAAAAGAAGCAGCAAAAAAACTGAATAAATCCGTTAATAAATTAAATATCATTACATGCCATTTAGGAAATGGATCATCTCTTGCTGCCATATTAAATGGAAAATCAGTTGACACTTCAATGGGACTAACACCACTAGAAGGATTAGTCATGGGAACACGAAGTGGAGATATTGATCCATCTATTATATTTTATCTTCATAATGTCTTAGGGATGAATCTAAAAAAGATTCATCTTTTATTAACAAAAGAATCTGGTATACTTGGATTAACTACAGTGACTAATGATTATCGTTATGTAGAAGATAATTATTATAAAAAACCAGAGGCAAAACGTACAATGGATGTTTATTGTCATCGTTTAGCTAAATATATTGCAGGTTATTCTACATTAATGCAAGGAAGATTGGACGCAATTATTTTTACTGGAGGGATTGGTGAACATTCGTCTATCGTGCGAGAGTTGACACTGAAAAAATTATCTTTAATTGGTATTAAATATAATCATGAACGCAATTTATCCATACGTTTTGGTGAATTAGGAACAATTACTGCTGAAGATAGTATTCCTGTTTTTGTTATTCCAACTAATGAAGAATTAGTTATTGCTCAAGATACCAACCATCTAATAACATAAAAATCAAATCAGCTGATATTGCCTATTATTAATATTACATTAAAGATGTGTAAATATTAAACTTTTCAAGAGGTAACCGTGTCTCGTACAATAATTTTAATACCAACTGATATTAATGTTGGTTTAACTAGCATTAGTTTAGGACTTATTCGAGCAATGGAACAAAAAGGAGTAAATGTAAGTGTTTTTCAACCTATTGCTCAACAATACCTCAAAAATAAAAACAAAAATATTGAAATTTTACACACACATTCTGGCAAAAAAAACAATAATCCTTTAAAAATGAGTAATGTAGAATCATTGTTAGCTAATGATCAAAAAAATATTCTAATGGAAGAAATTGTAGCACGTTATCATAAAAATACCAAACTTTCTGAAGTAATTTTAATTGAAGGTTTAATGCCAACTAGACAACACCCTTTTGCTCAATCCTTAAATTATGATATTGCTAAAACACTTGAAACTGATATTGTTTTTGTAACAGCACTTAATCATCACACATCAAAACAATTAAAAGAACATATTGAATTATCCTGCTCAGAATTTGGTGGTTTACAAAATAAAAATATTACTGGAGTTATTATTAACAAATTTAATGCACCTATTGACGAAAATGGTTACACACGACCTGATTTATCAGAAATATTTGAAGGATCTAATCTAAAAAAAACAAAAAAAATAGACACAAATCATTTCAAAAAAAATAGCCCATTACCAATATTAGGTTGTATTCCTTGGAATTTAGATTTAATAGCTACACGTGGTATTGATATTGCTAATCACATCAATGCTACAATTATAAATGAAGGAGAACTAAAAAAAAGAAGAATAAAATCAATTATTTTTTGCACAAATGGTATATCTAATATGATTCATTTATTTCGTCCAGGTTCATTACTCGTAATATCTGCTGATCGTCATGATATAATCATATCCGCTTGCTTAACAGTTATGAATGGTATAGAAATTGGTGCATTATTATTAACTGGAGGTTATATAATTGATAAATCTATAAAAAAATTGTGTTATCCTGCCTTTCAAACTGGATTACCTGTATTAATGGTTAGCATGAATACTTGGAATACTTCCTTAAGTTTGCAAAACTTTAGCTTAGAAGTATACGCCGATGATCATGAAAGAATTGAAAAAATACAAAACTATATCTCTTTATATATCGATCAAAGATGGATTAACTCATTAACTGCTAATTCTAATCGTCCTAAACGTCTCTCTCCTCCTGCATTTTGCTATCAATTAACAGAATTAGCTCGAAAAGCCAATAAACGTATTGTATTACCAGAAGGTAATGAGCAACGTACTGTAAAAGCTGCTGCTATATGTGCTGAAAGAGGTATTGCTACATGTATTTTACTTGGCGAACCAGATGAAATCAAAAAAGTTGCCGAAACACAAGGTATTGAATTAAAATCAGATATTGAAATTATCATCCCAAAAACAGTAAGAAAAAATTATATTAAACGTTTAGTAGAATTGCGAAAACATAAAGGAATAAATGAAATTATTGCACATACACAATTAGAAGATAATGTAGTTTTAGGTACAATGATGCTAGAAAACAACGAAGTTGATGGTTTAGTATCCGGTGCTATTCACACTACAGCTAATACTATCCGTCCAGCATTACAATTAATTAAAACTTCTCCGGGCAATACACTTGTTTCTTCTATATTTTTTATGTTATTACCTGAGCAGGTTTTAGTTTATGGTGACTGTGCTATTAATCCAGATCCTACAGCTGAACAGTTATCTGAAATAGCAATACAATCTGCTTATTCTGCTCAAGCATTTGGTATTGAACCAAGAATTGCAATGATATCTTACTCTACTGGTAATTCTAGTAGCGGTAGTGATGTAGAAAAAGTTCGAAAAGCCACACGTTTAGTACAAAGAAAACACCCTAACTTGCTCATTGACGGTCCATTACAATATGATGCAGCTATTATGGCGGATGTTGCAAAATCAAAAGCACCAAATTCACCTGTAGCAGGTCAAGCAACAGTCTTTATTTTTCCTGATCTTAATACTGGTAATACAACCTATAAAGCAGTTCAACGTTCAGCAAATTTAGTATCTATTGGACCAATGTTACAAGGCATGCGCAAACCAGTAAATGATTTATCTAGAGGTGCACTAGTAGATGATATAGTCTATACTATAGCAATAACTGCCATTCAAGCATCAAAAAATTAAAGTTTTATATTTTCTAATTATTACAAAATTAAAAAAATATTGATGTTTTTTTTAAAATAAAATATTTTTATGATATTTTATGAAAATTATAATTTTAATGTTCATAATCAACAATAATTTCAACATTGTTTTATAATTGAATTTATAGTTAAAAATTATTTTTTGTAAATACTTTTATAAAATCTTCATGGATTATGTGTTACAATATAATCAAAATAAAATTATAAAAAAATACAATATAACCTCTCAAAAAAATACAAAAACATAAATTCATATTCGCGAAAAATGTATTTTAATTAAGTATATTCAATATACTATCATCAACGTATTTTAAAAATATTTGATGCCAAAATTTAACCAAAAATAAAATATTAATTATTTCAAATAAGTTTTAAAAATAATATTTAAAATACATACAAAAAAATAATAAAGATGGCTTAATCATTATAAATATCAATGGATAAATAAATGAAAATTTTAATTGACGAAAATATAACTTACGCAAAACAATTATTTAAAAAAATTGGTGAAGTTAAAACAATTCCAGGTCGTTTAATTTCTCATTCTATACTAAAAAATTTTGATGCTTTAATGGTACGTTCTGTTACTCAAGTTAATCAAAAATTATTAGAAAATACTAATGTAAAATTTGTTGGAACTGCAACAGCTGGATTTGAACATATTGATAAAAAATGGTTAAAAAAGGCAGGGGTAACTTTTATTTCTGCTACTGGTTGCAATGCTATTTCTGTTGTTGAATATGTTTTTTCTGCTTTATTGGTAATGGCTCAAGATTATTGCTTTGACTTAAGAGAAAAAACAGTAGGTATTGTTGGAGTAGGAAAAATTGGAAATCTTCTTAATAAATATTTAAAAACATGGGGAGTAAATACATTGCTTTATGATCCTCCTCTTGCAAATATAACTAAAAATAATAAACGGTTTTGCTCATTAAAACAAATAATTAATGAAGCTGAAATTTTAACTTTTCATCCTAATTTAAATAAATCAACACAATATTCATCATATCATTTATTAAATGAAGAATTACTGAATTCTATACCAAAAGGTCGTATTTTAATCAACACCAGTCGTGGATCAGTTTTTAATAATAAAATATTGTTTAATACATTAAAAAATGGAAAAAAAATACACATTATATTAGATGTTTGGGAAAATGAACCTTGTTTCTTACTGCCTTTGTTAACTTATACCAATATTGCCACTCCACATATTGCCGGTTATTCTCTTGAAGGAAAAATACGGGGGACACTACATATATTTCATGAATTTAATAAATTTTTAGGACAAAAAGCATATTATATCAAATTAAGTGATTTATTGCCTGTTCCAGAGTTTGATCAAGTTAACTTTAATGGAAAATTAACACAAGAAAATCTAAAACGTTTAATACATTTAGTATATGATGTACGTCGTGATGATGCCTGTTTTAAAAAATTGGCACATATTGATGGTGCATTTGATAATTTACGAAAATATTATCCGAACCGAAGAGAATGGTCATCTCTTACCGTTAATTGCGACAATAAATATGCGGCTAATACATTAAAAATGTTAGGATTTACTACAAAATTACTTTTACAAAAAAGTTTTTAATATTCTAATAAAAAACAATATTATTGTTACCAAAAAATATTTTATACTCACTTATTTTTTATAATTTTTATTATTAATCACATTATTCAATACACTTTAAAAAAAACAATATTTTTATTAAGTAATATGATTAACCTACATGATTTTATTTTTTATATTTTAAAATAAATAATTTATTGTTTATTTTAAATATAACAAAATTATACATATTAAAAAATAATAATTTTAAAATTAATCATTTAAAATATTTAACTAAATATTAGCTTAGTTTTTATTAAAAAAAATAAAAAAAAATCATAAAATATTAATGTATTGGAGAAATTACTATTTGCCAAAAACAAAAATTGCACTAGGTATTGAATATAATGGAAGTCATTATTATGGTTGGCAGCGTCAAAAAAATAAGAAAACTATACAAGAATGTTTAGAATTCGCACTAACAAAAATTGCTAATCAGTATATTAAAGCTTATTGTGCTGGGCGCACTGATTCTGGCGTACATGCTACAGGTCAAGTTATACATATTGAAACATCTGCTGTACGAACAAACTCTGCATGGACCATAGGAGTTAATAACTATTTACCAAATGATATCACAATACGGTGGGCTAAAATTGTTGCCTCGGATTTTCACGCTAGATTCAGTGCTATAACACGTCGATATCGTTATATCATTTTTAATGATAAATATCGACCAGCAATATTAGCAAATAAAGTTACACATTATCATACACCATTAAATGCAAAAAAAATGCACATTGCTGCTCAAGCATTAATTGGTGAAAAAAATTTTTCTTCATTTAGATGCATAGAATGTCAAGCGAAATCTCCTTTCCGTAAAATCACAAATATTCAAGTTTATCGATACCATAATTATATTATATGTGACATTACAGCTAATGCTTTTCTTCATCATATGGTACGCAATATTGTTGGTAGCTTAATTGAGATAGGTTGTGGTAAGCAAGATGTTACTTGGATCAAAGAACTTTTAAAGTTAAAGGATAGAAAAAAAGCAGCAGCAACTGCAAAAGCAAAAGGACTTTATTTAGTTTATGTTAATTATCCATTAAAGTATCAATTGCCAAAAAAAATAATAGAACCTTTTTTTATACCAAATTGATCAGTATATTTTTTTTTGTATAAAAGTTATAATTTATTACTAATATATGATATATTTTTATTATAAAATTGCATAATTATATATGTATTATAATATTTTTTCCTATAAAAAAGTATATTTTTAATGTTAGAATTATTTAACAATTTTATAAATTCATCAAATTATTTTACGTCTATTAAAATATATTTAAATTAATTTTTAATAAAAAATCTGTATTTTTATTTATAATATTTTTTTATTCAGTATTTTATTTATTAATTATCTTCATAAAAAATAAATATGTTATAATACAAAAAATATTCTATTTAAAATACCTAAAATACAGAGTTAGTAAAATTATTAGCAATCGTTAATAATGTATATTATATATTACAATATTTATTATAATATTATTTTTAAATAATACTGAAAATACATTAGTATAATTATATTGCATTGATAAAAAACATAATAAAAAAAGTAACGATTCAATTAAATATAAATCTATATATTTCACATATAATTGCAATCACTAATATTATAATAAGATTTATAAAAAAATAAATCAAAAGGTTGATTTATGAGCTGGATTGAAAAAATTCTCAATAAAACTAATATTACCAGTCAAACACGTAAGGCAAATATTCCTGAAGGAATCTGGACAAAATGTGATAATTGTAACCAAGTACTTTATCGAGCTGAATTAGAAAGTAATTTATTAGTATGCCCAAAATGTGATCATCATATGCGTATTGCGGCACGAAAACGTCTTTTATCTTTTCTTGATAAGAATAGTACAAGTGAATTAGGTATTGAATTAGAACCAAAAGATATTTTAAAATTTCGTGATTCCAGAAAGTATAAAGATCGCATATCAGCCGCACAAAAAGCAACACATGAAAAAGATGCGTTAATTGTAATGCAAGGGACCCTTAAGGGGATTTTGATCATTGCAGCTGCTTTTGAATTTTCTTTTATGGGAGGTTCAATGGCATCGGTTGTTGGTGCCAGATTTGTGTGTGCTGTTAATAAAGCATTAGCAAATAATTGCCCATTAATTTGTTTTTCAGCTAGTGGTGGTGCTCGAATGCAAGAAGCATTAATATCTCTAATGCAAATGGCAAAAACCAGCGCAGCACTGGCAAAAATGAAAGACAAAAAACTGCCATATATTTCAGTATTAACTGATCCAACAATGGGTGGGGTATCAGCCAGTTTAGGAATGTTAGGAGATATTAATATTGCAGAACCAAAAGCACTTATTGGTTTTGCCGGACCTCGTGTTATTGAACAAACCATGCATGAAAAATTACCAGATGGGTTTCAAAGAAGTGAATTTTTAATTGAAAAAGGGGCAATCGATATGATTATAAGAAGATCTGAAATGCGTGATAAATTGGCTGAAATAATCGCTATTTTAACCCATAAAACAATAAAAAATACAAATAAAATGGATATTATGAATATATTTGATAATCTGGAATCACCATATTGTGATAAAGCAGAAGTCGATAACTAACTTTATTAAAAATAAAAAAATAAAAAATTTTATTATGCTTAATCTGCATTCTTCTTTAGATACTTGGTTAACTTATTTAAGCAATCAACATAAAAAAATGATTGATATGGGTATTGATCGCATTAATGTTGTTGCTAATAATTTGAATCTTTTAAATCCTGCACCTAAAGTTGTTACTGTTTCAGGAACAAATGGAAAAGGTACAACTTGTCATATATTAGAATCCATTTTAATTGAGACAGGACTAAAAATCGGTGTCTACAGTTCTCCTCATCTTCTGAATTATACTGAACGTGTTAGAATCCAAGGTAAAACTTTATCTGAAATGGAATTTTGTCGGGTTTTTTCTTATATTGAATCTAAACGTGATAACATAAAATTAACTTATTTTGAATATGGAACTTTAGCTGCTTTGAAATTATTTAAAGAAGCTAAACTGGATCTTGTGATTTTAGAAGTTGGTTTGGGTGGGCTATTTGACGCAACTAATATAATTGATTCTACGATTTCTGTTATCACAAATATTGCAATAGATCATATTAATTGGTTCGGAAATGATCGTGAAAAAATTGGATATGAAAAAGCAGGTATTTTTCGCAAAGGAAAATATGCAGTTATAGGTGAATTAAATATGCCAAAATCTATTAAGAAAGTTGCTGATACAATAGGCACTAAATTATTTTGTTATGGAATAGATTGGAAATTCAAAAAAGAAAAAAATCAATGGCAATGGACATCCATTTATAATAATTTCCAACAATTGCCTTTACCAACAAGCATTCCATTAATGAATGCCGCAACAGGATTAGCTATTCTTTCTTGTTTAATGAAAGAAAGTACATATATTAAACAAACTATATCATTAAAAGCTATTAATAAAGGATTGATTAATGCAAAATTACCTGGACGTTTACAAGTTATTTCACATCAGCCTTATGTTATTTTAGACGTTGCTCATAATCCACATGCAGCACATTATTTAGCAAAAAAAATATCTCAATTACCAAGAAAGAAGAATACTAAAGTTTATGCTATTGTGGGAATGTTAATAGATAAAGACATAAAAGGCACATTATCTTGTTTAATATCACAAGTAGATAAATGGTATCTGGCTTCATTAAATGTCTTACGTGGGGCTAATGCCGAACAATTAGCAAAATATGTTAAATCTCCATATAAATTTGATACAGTAAAAAATGCTTGGTTACACGCTATGTTAGAAGCCACTAAAAAAGATATAATAATAGTATATGGTTCATTTCATACTGTATCTGAAGTTTTGATATTACACAACAGGAACCTAAAAAACAATGAAATATAAATTCAAAAACCGTTTAATAGGATTAATTTTTGTTGTCATAATAAGTACAATGGTATTTCCAAGCTTCTTAAATAGGAATAAATATAATAAAACTGAATTTGCTGTAATTCCAGTAATACCGAAATTTCAACAGATAAATAATATGAAATCCATTACAGAAAATAAAAATACACTCAAAAAAACGTCAGACAATTTTTCTTCAGAAATAATTTCTGAAGAAAAATCTGCCGAAAAAATAAATAAATATTTTGATTTCTATCAAAAACAAAAAAAAAAACCAAATATCAAAATTAAAAAAGATGCATTAGCAACAAAAGAAAACACAAGATCGCATGCAATACTTTATCAAAAACCACAAGGAAAAGCTTACATTATTCAATTAGGTGTACTAAAAAATACAGAAAAAGCAAAAGAAATTATTACTGCATTGCGCATATATGGATATCAAGTTTATGCTAAATCATCTTTTAAAAATAATAACCAATTAACACATATTTTTATTGGACCTAATTTATCCAAAAAAAAATTACAAATTAATTTATCAAAATTAAAGGATTTAACAGGATTAGAAGGTCAAATACATATTTATACACCATAAATAAAATTTATATCAATTCTTAAAATCATAAACAATAAAAATTAATATTTTATATATTTAAGAATATTTATTAATATATTATTATGAATATTTATAATAATATATTATGTTATTTATAAAGATTCATTTAACATATTAAAAATTATTTTTGAGATTAAGATTATGGTTTGGATTGACTACTGCATTATTGCTATTATTTTATTTTCTGCACTTTTAAGTTTAATTCGTGGTTTTATAAGAGAAGCCATGTCACTTATAACATGGGGTGGAGCTTTTTTTATTGCTAGTCAATTTCATAATAATGTATCTTATTATTTAAAAATTATTCAGGATATTTTTCTAAGAAAAGCCATTGCAATTACAATTTTATTTGTCACAACATTAATTATTGGTGCGACAGTAAATTACCTAATAAATACCTTAATCAAAAAAACTGGTTTAAGCAGTACAGATCGTATTTTAGGGGTATGTTTTGGAACATTAAGAGGTATACTAATCGTATTAGCTATTTTATTTTTTCTAGATACTTTTACTCCTTTTCCAAATCATGAAGCGTGGAAAAATTCTGAATTAATTTTCCAATTCAATGATATAATTCAATGGTTTTTTAATTACTTAAGAAATAACTCTATTTTTTTACAAAAAATATTACTTAATTAAATTTAGAAATAATAAAAATAAAATTTAATTAAATCGAAAATTCCTTATATTCTTTTGATATATAATAAGTGAACAATTTTAATTGGAAATTTAAAAAAAATGTTCAATAAAATATTATATATTTTTTTAAAAATATAAAAATTTTAAAACACAAAACCAAAAATTTAAATTAAAATATTTTATAAATTAAAAATTTTACTAAATTTTAATAAAAAATTTAATTTTTAAATTATTAAACATTTTAATTACTAATAAAATTATATTAAGATTTATTATTCACATGCCATTTTTTTAAAAAATAATTATTAAATTAATGATGATTTTTGAATAAAAACAACATTTTTTTAAAAAAAACAAAAACATAGCATTTTAAATATATTTTATAAAAATTAATCTTAAAGTTTATAAAACATATTCAGAGTATCAATCAAACATTTTACATATATTAATGATCGATAATTGAAATAAAAAATAAAAAAATTATAAATTAGTATTTATAACTGAATATACTAAAATATTTTTTAGATTAAACATTACTCATATTAAAATAATTTAAAGATAATGCGCACAAAAAAATCAACGAATTTAAATATATTGAAAAAATAAAAATTATTGATTAACATTAACAATTTAAGATATAAAATATTAATTAGTAATCAGTCTTTTTAAATAAAAAAAATATAAAATATTAGAAATTATTAAAAAATTAACTAAAATTATTTACCTACCAAAACTCAAAAAAAATTATACTAATAATACATCTATTTTTGCAGAGCTCAAAATTAAATTATGAAAAAAATAATTATTGGATTTACAGGGGCAAGTGGTATCATTTACGGTATTCGATTACTAGATATTTTATCTTCTATTAATAACATTGAAACTCATTTAATTATTAGTGCAGCTGCTAAACAAACATTAAAGTTAGAGACAACTTATAGTTTACGTAATGTTCAAGCAATGGCAAATATTATATATGATAATAGAGATATTGCAGCACCAATCTCTTCAGGTTCATTTATAACCTCTGGTATGATTATTATACCATGTTCGATAAAAACTTTATCTTCAATTGCTAACAGTTATAATAATACACTAATTACTCGTGCCGCTGATGTAGTTTTAAAAGAAAAACGTAAGTTAATATTATGTATTAGAGAAACACCTTTACATTTAATACACCTAAAATTAATGACGAAAGTATCAAGAATTGGCGCAATATTGTTTCCACCAATGCCTGCATTTTATCATAAACCAAAAACAGTGCAAGATATAATAGACCAAACTGTCAATCGTATATTAGATCAATATGGCATAAATTTATCAAATACTTTGTTTACTCGTTGGGAAGGTACGTGATACCATTTTTAAAAAATTCTTAATTATTGCATATTAAAATAATTAAAATAAAAAATATATAAAAATAGTTTTAAAATATACAACCAATGTGTTTTTTAGTATTAATAATAAAAAAATACTGCAAATTAACAATAATAATAGATCTAAAGCTTTTTATTTTTTATATATTTAATTATATATTCTAAATATAAAAAATAATTAATAAATTTATATCAATAATTGAACGATGATTTATTTTTTTTATTATAAATAAAAATATACTTATATTGTGTTATTACAAAAATTTTTTATGATTATTTATATACATATGATAAAAAAAACGCAATTTTATTATAAAAAATATGTATTACAAAAACTTTTAAAAGTTTTATAAAATATTTATAAATATATTATTTTAATATAATAAATATAAGTATTATTAATATCTTCTACTTAAAAAAATAATTAGAAATTATTTAGAAGTAATTGTAATATTTATAAAACTATTACTTTAAATTTATTTAATAAATCAGAGAATGTTTTATATCTTTTATTTTTATAATATAAAATTATTTATTAACATTTATTGATACTCATAATACAATAAAAATTCTTCCAAAAGTTTTTATAAAAATTAACCACATTTATATATTATTTTTATTTTTTTTAACTTATTGGTTTTTAATGATTTTTAAAAGAAGTTTTTATAGAACTAAAAATAATCGCCATATTTTACTTATAAAATATTTTAATAAATTTATTAAATCAATTAATGCAAATATTTAAAAAATAAAATTTATTATATAATAATGATTATATTATTATTTATTTAATCATAATAGAATATCTTTCTTAACAAAATTTTTTCTTTAATATATTAACTATTTTTATGAAGTTTTCATATTAAAAATTTTAAAAAAATATAAAATTTATATAATATAGGTATCAAATACAAAAAAATATTTTTTCTGATATCTTTTAAATTTTTATTTTAAAAATATTTACTTAAAATAAAATTATTAATTTATATATATTTTATTAAATATCTTTTTAATATTGTATATTAAAATTTAAAATATTTTTATTACTTCAATAAAAATTTATGTTTATAAAATATTTTTATATCAAATGTATTAATGAAATAAAAAAATTATTATTTATAGTATTTTCTCATTACTAAGGATGCATTAGTTCCACCAAAACCAAAACTATTAGACATTACTGTATTTAATATATATTTAGTTGCTTTCGTAATAATGTTCATTCCTTTTGCTTTTTCATCCCAATTTTCAATATTAATACTGGCTGCAATAAATTTATGTTCTAACATTAATAAACTATAAATGGCTTCATGCACTCCTGCTGCACCTAAAGAATGACCGGTCATAGCTTTAGTTGCAGAAATTGCTGGTTTATTATTACCAAATACTGCTACAATCGCTTCTAATTCTTTAGTATCTCCAATTGGAGTAGATGTACCATGAGTATTGATATAATCAACTTCTTCAATATTATTTAATGCCATTTTCATGCATCTTATAGCTCCTTCACCAGAAGGAACAACCATATCATACCCGTCTGAAGTCGCACCATAACCAACAATTTCAGCATAAATATGTGCACCACGTTTTAATGCATGTATTAATTCTTCTACTACAACAATACCTCCACCACCAGCAATTACAAATCCATCACGGTTTTGATCATAAGTACGTGAAGATTTTTCTGGAAAATTATTATATTTAGTAGATAATGCACCAATTGCATCAAACTCACAAGCTAATTCCCAACTTAATTCTTCACCACCACCGGCAAAAATAATATCCTGTTTGTCTAATTGAATTAATTCAACTGCATGACCAATACAATGTGCTGAAGTTGAACAAGCAGAACTAATAGAATAATTAACGCCTTTTATTTGAAAAGGAGGAGCTAAACAAGCTGAAACACCGGAAGCCATTGCTCTTGTTACCATATATGGTCCAACACCACGCAATCCTTTAGCACGCATTCCATCAGAACCAGCAACTTGATTACGAGGTGATCCACCTCCAGAACCAACAACTAAACCAGTACGAATATTTGAAACTTGTTGTGGTGTTAATTTAGCATCCTGAATTGCCTCTTCCATAGCTAAGTAAGCATAAATAGAACAATCACTCATAAAACGAAGAATTTTTCGATCAATTTTTTCTTTAATATAATCTTCCGATAGCTCAATATTACCCCAGACATGACTACGTAAACCCATTTTTTCAAATTCTTTTGAAAATCTTATGCCAGATCGACTAGTTTTTAAAGAATCCAGTACCTCTTGCTGGTTATTACCTATGCTGGAAACAATTCCTATACCAGTGATAACTGCACGCCTCATTGATTATATTACCTCATAGTCAAAATTTATTTACTAAAGAAATCTTAATGCGTTAATTTTGAGTTATATTTGTAAATTAAACAACCTCGATTAGATAAAATTATAGAAAATAATATTTTTATAATTATATCAAATAAATTTAATTACATACTTCTTAATATTAGTATATTTATAATCGATCAAAAGTGATACTTATAATCTTAAATTCAAAAAAATAAACGAGCAGATCAAAATATAAGATAAATAAAAATATTTTAGATTTTATTAAAAAAAATAATTTATTTCCTTATAGATAAATTATACAATATATCCTATCAAGTATTTTTATTTCATACTATAGTTAGAACTTTAAAACATTAATTTTTGTTAAATACTTATTTATATAACTAAAGATTTTTAAAAATAATTTGTAAAAATAATCCACATTTTATTCTGAATAAAAATATTTATAAATTTATTATATATTAATACATAATATAGTTTAATTTCGAAATCTAACAAATAGTTTATAACTATTTGTTATAAAATAATAAAAAAGTTTTTAAATAAATTTAATAAAAATATATTTTCTATAAAATATTTTTAACATAAAAACCTTAATCTAACAATTACATAATATTTTTAAAATTTAAACATAAATGTATAAAAAAACAAAAAATATCTAATAATAAAATGATAATTTTAAATTAATTAATTAAAGTATTCATACGTTATGAATATTACTTTTTAACTACATTATTTATTAAAAAATATTATTCATAAAAATTTTTATGTTCTCTGAAGAATTATTATTAAATAAAAAAATACTAAATATATTAATAATTATTTATTTTATATACATATTTGCATGCAATATTAATACAAAATTTTATTATAAGATACAATCGAATCTTATGTATATTATTACCATATTTTTTAACATAAAGAGTTAATTTATAACGTATATTTTTATTTATTAAAATAATAATAAATTCCTGATTAACAATCTTTTTTTAATCTAATTTTATAAATAAAATTAGATTTTTAAATAACTATCCTAAAATTTTTATATAAAAACAAATTTATCCATTTTCTTGAAAATTTATAAAATATATTTTCTAAATTTTCAAGAAATATTTCATTTATAATTTATGAATATATAACATTCAAAAAATAACCAACTATTGTTTTAATTAAAATAAAAAAAATTTTAAAAGTACCCGGTAAGTATAATATCACCAAATAAATTATGTTAATTATATTTAGAAAATTAAAAAAAAAAGCAAAAAAAACAAATTTGAAAATAATATATTATCACTTTTTTAAAAATCTTATAACAATTTATAGTTTTTTTCTATAAGTTTTTAAGAAATAATATAAATTATTCTAACATAAAACTTTTAAAAAATAATCTCATATTTAATTACATTATTTGATACACATCCATAAAATGAACGTTAAATGAAAAATATTTAAAAATATGGAATAAATATTGCAATTATTATGAATAATAATTATTTTAAAAAATAAAATATTAACAAAAAAATTATATAAAATATTGATTTTATTTGATTTATAAATAATATAAAATATTATCCAAAAACTTTTTGCAATTAATTTTAATATTTAAGTAGAATAAATTTATTTATATAAAAACCTATAAATCTAATAAAACACGATGAAAAAAATCAACTTTTATAAATTTATTGTAAAAACTTCGCCAATTAGTATTATATCATCTAAAATAAAGTATTACCACATTGAGCTTGATGTCGTAAAAAATGATCAATAAGCACTATAGCCATCATGGCTTCTGCTATTGGTACTGCTCTAATACCAATACACGGATCATGGCGTCCTTTTACAACCACCTCAACTTCATCACCTTTTTGATCAATACTTCTAGCAGATAACGCAATACTAGAAGTTGGCTTAAAAGCCAAATGAGCAATAATAGGTTGACTGGTACTAATACCACCTAAAATTCCACCTGCATTATTAGTAAGAAAACCATCACGAGTTAATTGATCTCTATTTTGATCACCTTTTGAATTCACTACCTTAAAACCAGCACCAATTTCGACTCCTTTAACTGCATTTATACTCATCATTGCATGTGCAATATCTGCATCTAATCGATCAAAAACAGGTTCCCCCAATCCAGCTGGAACATTATCGGCTATAACAGTTATTTTTGCACCAACAGAATTACCTTCTTTTTTTAAAGAAGATAATAAAATATTTAAATCTTCCAATTTTTCTATATCTGGACAAAAAAAAGGATTTTTTTCAACTACATCCCAATCTTTTAATTCACAAGAAATATTACCCATTTGACTGAGATAACCACGAATAGTGATTCCAAGTTTTTGTTGCAAAATTTTTTTTGCAATTGCTCCTCCTGCAACACGCATAACTGTTTCACGAGCTGAAGATCGACCTCCACCACGATAATCAGTAAAACCATATTTTTTATGATAGGTATAATCTGCATGACCAGGTCGGAAAATAGTTTGTAACTGATCATAATCTTGAGATTGTTGATCATGATTATCAATCAATAAACCGATAGGCGTTCCTATAGTAATACCATTAAAAACACCTGATAAAATTTTAACCTTATCGAATTCACAACGTTGAGTCGTATACTTTGAAGTACCAGGTCTGCGTCTGTCTAAATCAATTTGTAATTCTGTTTCTGATAATTTTATCCCAGGAGGCACACCATCAATGATACATCCTAATGCTATACCATGAGATTCACCAAATGTGGTAAGACGAAAAAGTTGACCAATTGAATTTCCTGCCATCTACTGATTCCTATTTTTATGTATAAACAGTTGGTATCACTAAATAATATAATCATTATATAATATACTATTTTTTATCAATATATTCTTTAAATACATGTTCATATTTTATTAATTGTTTTTTTGTAAGCATAAACACCCCTTCTCCTCCATATTTTAAATGTAACCAATTGAAGTGGATATCCGGATATTGATTAATAAGATATGAAATATTATTACCAACTTCACAGATCAGAATACCTTTTTTTGTTAAAAAACTAGAAGCATTAGCTAAAATTCGTCTGATAAATTTCAAACCATCTGCACCACCAGCAAGTGCTAATGGAGGCTCTACTAAATATTCAGCAGGCAAATCTAACATATCTTCTTCATTAACATAAGGCGGATTAATTATTATTAAATCGTATTTAAATGATGGCATTTCTTGAAATAAATCAGAGTGTAACGGTATTATACGATCAAAAAAACCATGAAATGTAATATTTTTTTCAGTTACAACTAAAGCATCATTAGAAATATCAACAGCATCAATTTGCGCTTTAGGAAATCTATAAGCACAAGCAACAGCAATACATCCACTTCCAGTACACATATCTAAAATAGTTAATGGATTCTTGTTTTTTAGAATACCGTTAAAACGTTTATTAATAAGTTCTCCTATAGGTGAACGTGGAATTAAAACACGTTGATCTACATAAAATTCATGTCCACAAAACCAAGCTTTATTAGTTAAATAGGGAACAGGTATATGATTATAAATACGGTGTAAAACTTTTTTAAGAATATAATAACGTTCTTTTATAGTTAACCGAGATAATAATAATTGTTCAGGTATTTCTAATGGCAAAAACAACAATGGTAAGACAAGCTGTAATGCTTCATCCCAAGCATTATTAGTTCCATGACCATAATAAATATTTGTTGTATTAAACTGAGTAACTGTCCAACGTAATATATCTTGAATTGTATATAATTCTGCAACAATTTCATCAATAATAATTTTTTTCAATATTATTCCTGCCAAAAATAATATATAAATAGCCTAAAAATAATAATTCTTATCATAAAAACTGCATAAATTATTTTTTTCATGACTTATTTAATAAAATAAACATTTTAATTATTTTTAATTATAATAATTTTTATAAAAATTATAAAATTATTATATATTTTATTAAAAAATAGAAAAAAATCAATTTTTCAAAACATTTTAAGAATTATTTTAAACGAAATTATTAATAAACAAAATTAAATATATAATAAAATTATAAACATATTTAAATTATTAAAATAATATTTAAAAATATAATTAATATTAATTAAATAATAATTTAAAATATAATAATCTAAAAGATACATATTTTTTATATAATTACATTATGAATCTTCAAATACTTTTATTTTTTCTTATAAACAAAATAATATGCTTTCTTTTTCTATTATTGTATAAAAAACATATTATAATAAATTCAGATCAATTATAAAAAAAATAAAAAATTTATAAAAAAGAAATTTATGAACAAGAAATATCAATCAACAAATTCAATATAGTAACAATTATAATCATATGATATTTTAATATTTATTAAAATACAGATTTTTTTTATTTTTTAAAAATATAATATTTTTAAAAACTATATGTATTTGTTTTTTGTCTTTATATAAAGAGTGCTTTAATCAATAGATTAAAAATAAAAATATAAATAAAATATATAATATAACATTTAAATAAAAATTTTTAAAAAATAATTTTTTAATATAAAAATACGTGTTGTGTATACAAATAATAAATATTTAAATAAAATTATTTTAAAATAAATAGATATATTTCTTAATATATATTTATAATTCATTTTTACAATACATAATTTTAAAAATTAAATAATTTTTATTAATGAAAATACTTTTTATCTTATTTTCTTATAATATAATAATATATTCCTAAATTAAATTAAAAATCTAATGATTTTAAATAAAATTTAATTATATTTAATAGATTTTTATTTTTTTTAAAAATAATCATCTTTTAAATACATCCTTGATTACCAAATACAAATTAAAAAATATTTTAAATAAATTATGCATATATTAAAAATAATAACCAAAGCAAAAAAATATTCTTTATTAAACAAAACTTTTTTTTATTTTAAAAAAAAGGAATAAAAAAAATTAAAAAATCTAAAAAAGTTTTTTTAATGCAATTTTTGCTAAAAATTAAAAGTAAAAATATAACATCGAACTTATTTTTCCATAAAATAAAAAAAATTACTTTAATATTAAATTTATCAATCACAAATTTTTAAATATTTAAAATATCATTTAATATATCTACAAATAATAAAGATACATTTTTTAATAATTAACTTTAAATTATTTTTTTATTTTTATAAATGAACAAAACAATTATAAATATAATATTAATCTTTTATACTTTTAAGGTAAAAAATCTTTTATTCAATAAAATAAAATTATTATTAAATAAATATTTAAAGTTTATTTAAAAATTTAATAATATAAAATTATTTAATAAATTTTATTAATTGAATAAATTTAAAAAAAAAGAAAAATTATTTATTTTTGATAACTCTAATGATACTTTATTTAACAGAAAAAACTTACTACATTAACGTATATATGAGATAAATATGCAAACAAATGATGAGTTAAAGAATAAACCTCTCGATAACCTTATTACACTTCAAACACTTATAAATGAATTCCCAGTATCTAAAAAAAATATTGAACATATAACAAAATCACGTAAAAAAATTCAATCTATTTTAATTGGTAAAGATAAAAGATTATTAGTTATAATTGGACCATGTTCAATCCATGATACTAAATCAGCACTTGAATATGCAAAAAAACTTATGCAATTACATGTTGATTATGAGGATTATCTTGAAATTGTTATGCGTACTTATTTTGAAAAACCACGCACTGTAATTGGTTGGAAAGGATTAATATCCGACCCTGAACTAAATAATTCTTTTAAAGTAAATAAAGGATTACGATTAGCTAGAGAATTACTAGTAAATATCAATAAACTTCAACTACCCACTGCAACTGAATTTTTAGATATCATAATCAGCCAATATTTTGCAGATTTAATGAGTTGGGGAGCAATAGGAGCAAGAACCGCAGAAAGTCAAATTCATAGACAAATGGCATCGGCGCTTTCTTGTCCAATTGGTTTTAAGAATAACACTAATGGTAGCATTGATATTGCCATTAATGCTATTCGTGCAGCATACACTAGCCAAATATTTATATCACCAAATAAAAATGGAGAAATAATGGTCTATAAAACCAAAGGAAATCCTTATGGACATATAATCATGAGAGGAGGAAAACATCCAAACTATAATAAAAAAAATATTAATATTGCATGTGATCAACTAAAAAAATTTGCATTACCTCAAAAACTAATTATCGACTGCAGTCATGGAAATGCTCAAGAAAAGTACTTATTTCAATTAAAAGTTGCTAAAAATATTGCTAAACAATTAACAGATGGATCTACAGCAATTGTTGGGATTATGGTAGAAAGTTTTTTAATAGAAGGAGCTCAAAAATTAACTCGAAATACACCATTAACATATGGTCAATCCATTACTGATCCCTGCTTGGGATGGAAAGATACTAAAAAGTTATTAAAAATAATAGCTAATGCAGTAAAATATCGTTTTTAATTGATATGTAAAAAATACACTGTTTCATAAAGATCATACAAAATTTAAGAAATTTATAATAAATTTTATTTTTTAAAAATTAGATTAAAATCATCAATATTTTTGTTACAATAGAAAATAAAATTTGGTATGCATTATTACTTTATTTATATAATATAAAAAAACAGTTAATATTTATGAATATTTCAAAAAAAAACAAAAATCTATGATTTAAAATACAAAATATTATTTAAAAAATAAAAATTATGCATAATAAATAATTATTAAATGTTAAAAAATTACAATCATAATATTTTTTTAATAAAAAAACACTCTTATCAATATTAATTTCTTATTCCCATTCTATGGTTGCAGGTGGTTTTCCACTGATATCATAAACTACTCTAGAAATACCGACAATTTCATTAATTATTCTGTTTGAAACTCTAGCAAGAAAATTATAAGGCAAACGTGCCCAATCGGCTGTCATAAAATCAATTGTTTCTACTGCGCGCAGTGATACCACCCAATTATATTGACGAACATCACCCATTACACCAACAGAACGTAAAGGCAAAAAAACAGCAAAAGCTTGACTAATTTTATAATAAAGATTTTCTTTATATAATTCTTCAATAAAAATAGCATCTGCTTGACGCAATAAATCACAATACACTTTTTTTACTTCACCAATTATTCTTACCCCTAATCCAGGACCAGGAAATGGATGTCGATACAATATATCATAAGAAAGACCTAATTCTAAACCTAATTTACGCACTTCATCTTTAAATAAATATTTTAATGGTTCTAATAATTGTAATTGCATATTTTTTGGTAAACCACCAACATTATGATGAGATTTAATTAAATGTGATTTATATGATTTTGATACTGATGATTCAATTAAATCTGGATAAATTGTACCTTGTGCTAACCATTTTACTGCGGTTTGTTTACTGGCTTCTTCTTCAAATATTTCAACAAAAACACGTCCAATTATTTTACGTTTTAATTCTGATTCCTCAATACCAGATAAAGCACGTAAAAAACGCGTTTCTGCTGATATTTTAATGATGTTTAAATTAAAAGTTTTAAACATTTTTAAAATTTGTTTTTCTTCATTTAATCGCAACAAACCGTTGTCAACAAATATACAAATTAATTGTTTACCAATAGCACGATTAAGTAATAATGCAGTTACAGATGAGTCAACACCACCTGATAAAGCCAAAATAACTTTGTCTTCACCAATTTTTTTCTTTAGTTTTTGTATTTTATCATCAATAATCATTATAGGAATCCAACATTTTCTACACTTACAGATATCTAATATAAAACGCTGAAAAATAGCATTTCCTTGATTAGTATGTGTAACTTCAGGATGGAATTGAATTCCATAAAAATTTTTTATATCATTAGCAATTATGGCATATGGACAATTATCAGTACTACCAATAATTTCAAAATTATTGGGGATAACAGTAACAATATCACCATGACTCATCCAAACATCAAGTAATTTTGTACCTTCTTTATTTAATCGATCGTATATATTATGTAATAATTTACAAGATTTTTTAACAAATACTTTAGCATATCCAAATTCACGATCAGAAGATACTCCAACTTTTCCTCCTAATTGTATAGACATAATATGCATACCATAACAGATACCTAATACTGGTACTCCAGACTTAAAAACATATTCTGAAGCACGAGGACTATCATATTTTATAGAACTGTTAGGACCACCAGAAAGAATAATTCCATTAGGATTAAAATCACGTATCTGATTTTCAGAGGCATACCATGGATAAAGTTCACAATAAACGCCGATATCACGAACACGACGAGCTATTAATTGCGCGTATTGTGAACCAAAATCTAGGATTAAAATCTTATATTGATAAATATTACTTGTCATTTTTTTAAAAGTATATGAAAATATATAATATAACATTAGTAATATGATATTATCAACTTGAATTATAATTAGGTGATTCTTTTGTAATTATGACATCATGAACATGATTTTCTTTAATGGCTGCACTGGTAATACGAACAAATTCTGTTTTTGTTCTCAATTCTTCAATATTAAGACAACCAGTCAACCCCATACAAGAACGCAAACCACCCATTTGTTGATAAATAATATTTTTTAACAATCCTTTGTAAGCAATGCGACCTTCTATTCCTTCAGGAACTAATTTATTTACTATATTATTACTTTGAAAATAACGATCATAAGAACCTTTTGACATTGCTCCTATCGATCCCATTCCACGATATGATTTATAAGAACGACCTTGAAATAAAATTATTTCACCTGGCGATTCCTCAGTACCAGCAAACATTGAACCAACCATAACACATGATGCTCCAGCAGCTATTGCTTTGGCAATATCACCAGAAAAACGAATACCTCCATCAGCAATAACTGGAACATTAATTTCCTTTAATGCATCTACTGCATCAGAAATAGCTGTAATTTGAGGCACCCCAACACCTGTAACAATCCTTGTTGTACAAATAGAACCAGGTCCAATGCCTACTTTAACTGCACTAGCTCCTGCTTGCGCTAATGCTTTTGCACCTTCACCTGTTGCTACATTACCACCAATAATAGGTAAATCCGGATATCTTTTACGTATTGTAGAAATAAATCTTAAAACACCTTCAGAATGTCCATGAGAAGAATCAATTAATAAAACATCAACTCCTGCTGTTATTAATGCTTCTATACGTGTTTCACTATTTGCATTAATACCAATAGCAGCACCTACTCTTAAACGACCTTTTGTATCTTTACATGCATTTGGTTTACGTTCTGCTTTTTTAAAATCCTTAACTGTTATCATACCGAATAAATGAAAATTTTTATCAACTACTAATACTTTTTCAATACGTTTTTCATGTAATTTTTGTAATATAATATCATGATCTTCACCATCCTTTACTGTTACCAAATTAGCCTGAGGTGTCATTACCGCTGTAACAGGTTGATCAACATCAGTTACAAAACGAATATCACGTCCAGTAATAATACCAATTAGTTCTTCCTTGTTATTAATAACAGGATATCCAGCAAAACCATTTTTTTTAGCCATCTCATGAACTTGACGAATTGTTGTTTGAGGTGTTACTGTAACTGGATCAATAACAATTCCACTTTCATATTTTTTAACACGACGAACTTCTTCTACCTGACGTTCAAGTGACATATTTTTATGAATAAAACCAATCCCTCCCTCCTGAGCTAAAGCAATGGCTAAAGATGATTCTGTTACAGTATCCATAGCAGCAGAAAGTATTGGGATATTTAAACGAATGGTTTTAGTGAGTTTTGTTGATAGATCAACGGCATTTGGTAATACAGTTGAATATGCAGGGACTAATAATACATCATCAAATGTTACTGCTTCTTTTTTTATACGTAGCATATGCAATATCTCACCGAATAAAATTTAGATAAAGATAAAATATTGCGATCATATTTTATATGATAAAATATATTGACTCCAGCACATTTTATTAAAATTAGCATTAAATAATAATCTTTTTTTATTAAAAGGTAATATATCATAATAAATAAATATTTTCAATTTTTATTTATGCAATATATATTTGTTCCTAAAAAAATATTTAATAAAAATTATACCAAAAATAATTTTTATTTTTATATTTTTTTTCTACCTATATTCGGTTTACAAAATATATCAAAAATAAGTTATTTAAGTTATGATTTGCTAATATAGCGTTTCTAGGAATCATAGAAAATTCTTTATAGAAAATTATGATAAACTGTAAAAGTATCCCATTTTAAAAAAATAGATGAAATCTGAAAATTAAAAAAATATTATTTTATCTTAATATCTTAAAAAATATTTTTTTAAAAATATTAAGTCTACCTTAATTTTTTTTAAATAAAAAATACTTTTTATAAATATACACTACAATCAAAAAACTTTTATTTTTATATCAATAACATTCATAATTAAAAAATATAAAATATTTAAATATAATATATAAAAATAAAAATTTTAAAAAATAATATTAAATATTAAAATATTTAAATATAAATATTTTATATAAAAGAATAATTATAAATTATGTATATCACATTGTTTAAAAATAAACGATTTTTTTTAAAAAATATTTATGAAGTATTTTTTTAATATCTTATTTTAGTAAGATCTTTGTTGAAAAGAAAATAATTTTATTACTAATTTTATTGAAAAATAAATCTGAATTACAATTGATACATTAATAATCTATTACAAATTTTATTGATCATACTTTTAAAAAAAATAATTTAAAATATGAAAGCAATAAAAATTTAATTTTGTATATCTTAATTTTTTATTTAAAATTTTTTAAAATGGTATTTTAAATTAATAATGAAATATAAAACTACCAGTAATAAAAACTGATAAATTAAAATTTATAAAACAATAATTAATAAATCTTAAAAAATTTATTAATCAAAAACAATTAATAAATAACAGAAATATTAACTTAAAATATTTTTATATGAAAACTTCTACCAAATAATACTATTTTAACATTATTTTTATTTATAATAAAAACATAAAAAAATACAAAAAATAAGAAAATATATAATATAAATAATTAATTACAAATTTTATTAAACCATAAAATATATTTTTTTTGTTCAATATAAAATTATTGAAAATACTATTTTTCATAAAAAACAAAAATTATCTATTCTAATAATACTAAAAATAAATATGAAAATGAATAATAAATATTATACAATATTGATTATCTGAAACTTAGTAATGTAATTTTTTATATATCAAACATAAATATTAATAATTTATTTTAAAAAAATTATGAAAATTTACCCTATTCTTCAACTTACAAAAGAACTTATTCAAAAACCATCAATTAGCCCAAATGATCATGGATGTCAAAATATTATCATTAAAAGATTAAAAAAAATTCATTTTTCTATTGAAATTATGTTTTTTAAAGATACGACAAATTTATGGGCATTTCATGGAAATAAAGGAAAAACTTTAGTTTTTGCTGGACATACAGATGTGGTGCCAGCAGGTCATACAAAAAATTGGAAATTCCCTCCTTTTCAACCAACATTAAATAATGGATTTCTTTATGGAAGAGGAGCTGCTGACATGAAAGGTTCTCTTGCTGCAATGATTATAGCTGCAGAAAAATTTATTAAAGATTTTCCATCGCATCCAGGTCGATTAGCTTTCTTAATTACTTCTGATGAAGAAGACAAAGCTACAAATGGTACCGCAAAAGTAATCAATGAATTAATAAAACGCAATGAAATAATTAATTATTGTATAGTAGGAGAACCATCCAGTGAAATAAAACTCGGTGATACCATAAAAAATGGACGTCGTGGATCACTCAATACCACCCTGATTATCAAGGGTACTCAAGGACATGTTGCTTACCCCAATTCAATAGATAATCCAATTCTTATTGCATTACCTTTTTTAAATGAATTAATTAAAAAAAAATGGGATACTGGAAATATTTTTTTTTCACCTACAAGCATGCAAATTGCAAATATTCATTCAGATACTCAATATAATAATGTTACTCCAAGTGAATTAATAATAAAATTTAATTTTCGTTTTAGTAATGAATTAACTGCACAACAAATCCAGAAAAAAATTAAAATAATATTAAAAAAATATCAATTAAATTATAAATTATATTGCTCATTATCTGCTAAACCATTTTTAACAAAAGGAGAAGAATTAATAAATATTGTTTGTGATGTTATAAAACAATATTGTGGTTATCAACCTAAGTTATCAACTGATGGGGGGACATCAGATGCTCGTTTTATTATTGATATCGGGGCACAAGTTATTGAATTAGGACATTTAAATAAAACTATTCATAAAGCAAATGAATGTATTAGTATTAAAGATTTACAAAAATTAAGTGTTATTTATTACAAAATTATAAAAAAAATACTTTTAAATTAATTTTTTAATATCATAAAAAATAATAATAATCTATTGCAATCTCAAAATTTGAAACATTAATTTTTCATTATCTATATAATAGATAATTTCTAAAAATCTTAAAAAATGAATATAATTATTAGAAATAAAAAGTACAAAAACTTTTAAAAATTACAAAAAATTCAATATAGCAAATTAGAAAATATAAATACAAAAAATAAAAAACATTATTTAAATAAAAAAATACAATTAAATTAATACATTTAAGAAACAATTCTTAAAAATTATTAATTAGTAAAGAAAGAATCCCTGCTGCTATTAATGGACCTACTGCTACTCCATGAAAAAGAGACACACCTATCAAAGTCCCAAACAATAATCCTGTAATCATTGATGGTTTATTATAAATTAAAGAAACACCTCGACTGCCTAACCATGATACTAAAATCCCAATAATAATTGCTAATAACGATTCCCAATTAAAAAAAGAACTAATCATATCTTCTGCTGAAAGACGTCCACTAGCAATTGGTGTTATTATTCCGATAGTCAAAATAAGAATACCAAGTGTCATTATATTTTTTTCAATCCATGGAAAAAAAATATTTAGCGGGGTAATACGAACAATAAGCAACAACAAAGTTGCAATTGTTACAATTATATTATGACTGATTATTCCTAATATAATTAATATGAATAAAATTACTAGTATTGTATTAAAACTGCTCATAATTATTTTTATTTACCAATAATTTAAAAATAATTAAAATATATTTTTTATTAATATTTACAAAAAAATAAATTATATTATTCTTTAATTTAAAAAATTATAAAAAAAATTATTTTTTATAACAAATAGAAATAATGATAGAAATATATGAAATTTCACATAAAAAATATTATATATGGAAACATTAAACGATATAAAAATATTATTATATAAGATATTCTATATCAATCTTATGCATTAAGCATTCTAAATTTATATTTTTTGTATTTTTATTTTTAAAAAAATAAATTTATATTATTAAATAATTTTATTTTTTTAATGTATTTAAAATTTAAATTAAAAATTATGTTTTTATATTATAAAATATTTTATAATTTCACAAAAAATACATCCTAAATAAAATTAAAAAATAATTTATATTTAAATATAATTTAGTATTTTTTTAAAAAAATATAAAATTGTTATAAATATAAAAAACAAAATAATATAATAAAATATAAATTTTTCTGTATTCCTATATTGTTTTTTTAAAAATAAATTTTTAATAAAATTTAATAAATATAATAAATTCAAGATAAATAGTATATTTTTTTTATTTAGAAGCATATAAGAAACATCTATATTAAAAAAATATTAACAGGTTTTATAAAACTTTTATCATAAATAATGTTAAAATAAATAAAAATATTAGTTCTTATACGTGTAAAATAAAGATAATTTCATCACTAAATAAAAAATTATTACGTAAAAATAGGTTTAACAAAATCTGAAATTTTTCTTATAAAATTCATAAAATATTTTATCAGACATTTTTCAATTTATAAACAATAAGTATAAATTAATAATTTCATTATAAAATAGCTAATAATTTATTAGTAAATTATAAAAAAATAATTTTAACTTTTTACATATGTTAACAATCTTTATTTCTAAAAACTTTTTGAGTTTTATATTAATAAAAAATACAATCAATCATATAAAGTAGATACTAATTATTCTTAATATAAAAAATAGCAATTTTTTATAAATTATATTATAAATAACAAAATTATAATAAAAATATAAAAAAAATTATTGAAATGCATAATACTTAATATTGTTGTATTTTTTTAAAATCATTTAAAACATATATTTAAAATATAATATATATGTTTTTTTGTAAAACTTATTTATCTAGATGAATAAGTTCAAAAAAATATAAACGTATATTTTATTTTTTATAAAAAAATACTTTAATTTTATTTTAAAATACTTTAACTTAATATTTATTTGCTAAATAAAATATAATCTACATACTTTTATTTATTTTGATCTAATAAATTACAATTAAAGATGCCAATAAATAAAATTTAATTCATAATATAAAAAAATAATATGTCTTCATAAAATTAAATTATAATATATAGATAAAAATCAATATCTTAAAAAATTATTCAATAATTGATGGCCTTGTTCAGTTAAAATGCTTTCTGGATGGAATTGAACACCTTCAATACGTAAATTTTTATTTCGAATGCCCATAATTTCATTAATTTTTCCATTATATAAAGTCCATGCTGTTATTTCAAAAATATCAGATAATGTTGTAATCTCAATTACTAAAGAATGATAACGCATTACTTTTAAAGGATTTTTTATTTTTTTAAAAACACCTTCTTGATTATGAAAAATTGTAGATACTTTACCATGCATAACTTTTTTAGCTCTAATAATAGAAGCACCAAATACTTGAGCTATTGCTTGATGACCAAGACAAACACCTAAAATTGGAATAGTACCAGAAAAAAATGAAATTACATCTAATGAAATACCTGCTTCATTAGGAATTCCTGGACCTGGTGAAATTATCAAATGTGTTGGTGAAATTTTTTTTATTTCTGAAATAGTAATAGCGTCATTACGCTTTACTAACACATTCATCCCTAACTCACACAAATATTGATAAAGGTTATAGGTAAAAGAATCATAATTATCAATTATTAAAAGCATATTTTATTAACCACATAATTTTTAAAACTTTGTATAATTTTATTTTTATCTAAATGTCATAGTATAAATTATTAGAATTTAATAAATACAACTCTAAAAATATAAAACTTTAATATTCATGGAGATATATTATCTTTATAATAAAAAAATATTTTTTTTAATAAAAAATAATTTCCAAAAAATCTAATTACTTTTTATTGGCAATAATTAAATTATAAAAAAATTTTGTATTTTTTAATTATTGTTTTATAACAAAAATCATATTAAAAAAAATAAATATCTATCTTTTTTTACAAAGAAAAAATAAATACTTAAAAATGCTTCTTTTTAGAAAAAATTTCTAGAAAATTATAATAAATTTTTATATTTTATTTACTTTCAATAATATTTTTATATAGCTACACAAAATTTTATAAAAACTATTAATACTGTATTATAATTTTTATTACTTTAATGATTTCAATTAATACTTCTTTTAAAAATTAATCAATATTTTGTTTTTTCTGCAGATAAAAATCTTCTAAATACAATAAGTTTTAATATACAATTTAAAAAAAGAATAATAAATTTTATATTTAAAATCTATTAAAATTTCTTTTGACATGATAATTTTATGATAATTTTTTTACTATATCTTAGACTTTAAATTTTAATAAAATATTTTTTTATTAGAAATACTATAACTAACATGGAAAAATTAATTATTTTTTTATTAACCAATGATTACATTGTAAACTATTTAACCACCTGATAAATCCATAATAATGACATAATTGACATAATTTTTCAAAATTACATTTTTGAAGAACCAACTCATGACAATCTTTATTAAGTTTAACATTTGTTTTAATAGTTGCTAATTTATAAGATAAAAAAGCAATTTCTTTATATTCTGACATTTTTTTTATTAAAATATTTGAACCACGCAATTTTAATCGTTTAATTACTGATAAATCTTTATAAATATTAATCAAATTTCCAATATTCTGCAATAAAGATATTGCTGTTTTTTTTCCTATACCAGGCACTCCAGGTATACCATCTGAGGTATCTCCCATTAAAGCAAGCAGATCAATAATTAATTGAGGAGGAACACCATATTTGTTAATTACTTCTTTTGGCCCTAAAATAACATTTGTCATAGTATTTATTAATTTAATATCACTTGTTACTAATTGAGCCATATCTTTATCTCCTGTACTTATTAATACAGGCATATTATTTTGAGTTGCTCGTAAAGCTAATGTACCTATTACATCATCGGCCTCTACACCAGAAATAACAAATAAAGGAAACCCCATAGCTATAATTAATTCATGTAATGGAGGTATCTGTACACGCAAATTATCTGGCATTACTGGCCGTCGAAATTTATAATTATTAAATAATAAATGCCGAAAAGTTTTTCCTGGAGCATCAAAAACTATTGCAATATTAGTAGGCTCATATTTTATCATTAAACTGCGTAACATATTAATTACACCGTAAATGGCACCTGTTGGTTGTCCAGAAGCATTCATTAATGATGGAAAAGTATAATATGCTCGATAAAGATAAAAAGACCCATCAATAAGAATAAATAATCTTTTTTTAATTTCGAACATACTTTTGAGAAAAATAGTTAGAGTTAGTAATAATCATATAATCTTTTTTATTGTAATATAAAATATAATAAAGTTGAAGTAATTTGTTGACAAAATTCATTTTATAAAAATCTTTATAGATTAAAAAAAATATCAAAATGAATAACTTATAAATTATAATTTTTAATTTTAAATATACCTATTTCTTTTAGACATTAAAACATAATAAATATTTTTAAAAATATATATTTAACATATGTAAAATTTTGCAAAAGTATTAGTTTTAAATAAAATTAATTCATAAAAAACGAAAAACTATTATCAGAAACAATGCAAATATATACAGAATTTAATATTTAATATATTAAATTTATTTTTTTATAAAAGTTTTTATTATAACATTATGTTTACATAATTTTTTATAAATCAACCAATGATCGTAAAAAAATTTTTTGAAAAAATAAGTTACTAATTTTTATTTTGTAAAATGTAAACTTTGATCATATAAAAAATATTTATTAAATACGCAAAAAACTATAATCAAGTTATTATATTATAATATTTATATTAAAAAAATAAATATTAATAATTTAAAAATTAATAAATATTAATTTTAAATCAACAATATTTTTATCTTAAATCATTTATTATGTATTATTATAAAATAATTTTTTTTACATATTAAATAAACCTATAAAAACAATTAATTTTCTACTTTTTTATTAAAACAATTAATTTTTACATAAATTATATTAATAATCATTAATAAAATTATGCTCATGTTCTACTTATAATAAATTGATCAATAAATATGAATATTATTTACTACAAATTAGTAATAATAAATATATTTTCAGATAATAAATATAAAAAAATAATTATTATTCCTAATTTTTATTATTTCAGCATAAAATATAAAATAATAGCTTTAAAAAATAATAATGTAATATTTTTTTAATTCAATCAAATAATATAATTATATTTTTTAATAAAAAATATCAAATAAAAATTACAAAAATATTTTCAATAAAAATAACAAAATACAAAAATAACTTAATCACAATAAAAACTCTTTTTTTTATAAAGAATTAAAAAATTAATATTTTTGTATTTTTTTGTAAATTATGTAAAAAAAATATTAATACATAATCATATTTTATATAATATAACTATTTTAGTTTAAATTGCTTAAAATTTTAATTTTATATAAATTACAATATCAAAAAAAAATTATGACATACAGAATTTATAATTATCATAAAACAAAATTTTTTATAAGCGCACCTAATATTCATTATTTACCAAATGATAATAGTATAGAAATAGCATTTACTGGGGCTTCTAATGTCGGTAAATCAAGCGCATTAAACACACTTACACTGCAAAAAAAATTAGCATATACAAGTAAAAAACCTGGTAGAACACAATTAATTAATGTCTTTGAAGTAGAAAAAAAAATTAGATTAGTTGATTTACCAGGATATGGCTATGCAAAAGCACCTATATTTACAAAAATACAATGGCAAAAAGCATTAAATGAATATTTGCATAAAAGAAAATCTTTAAAAGGTTTAATTATTTTAATGGATATTAGAAATCCATTAAAATATATGGATATACAAATAATTAAATGGTCAACTGAAATACATATGCCTACATGTGTTTTATTAAATAAAGCAGATAAATTAACGATTGATAAACAAAATTCCCAAATTAAAAAAGTACGTCATCAATTAAATTTTTTTTCTAAAAAAACAGAAGTTGAAATATTCTCATCACTTATGAAAATAGGAATTAATTTTTTGGAATGCAAACTAAATAGTTGGTTTAATGAAAATTAGACTATATATTATTAATATTAAGAAATAATACTTTTTATTACAAAAGTACTCTTTATTGCTAATTTAAAATAAAAAAATAGGTTGAAATGAAATATTTTAAAAAAATGATATCTAATAATTTATTTTATTATATATTGATAAATTAATTATTTTTTTAAAAGATTTCTTTATTTTTTAATTAAAAAATTTATTATTTCAGAATAAATTTGAGGATAATTATACTTTTCAGTAGCTTTTATATTATTATTGCATAACATATACTTTCCATTAACAAAAATTGCCGGTACCCCAATCAATTTAAAATCTTTTACTGCTTTTTCTTGTTTTATTAACAATGACTTTACTAATAAACTATTTATAAGCATATCATATTCTTTAATTTTTATACCTAATTTAACAAATATATTTTTAATATCATTTGATGTATTAATTGATTTTGTTTTTTGTATTCCTTCAAATAATAAAGGTATGACTTTGTCTTCTATTGAAAATATTTTTGCTACAATCCAAGCTTTTGTTAATTCAGTACCTAATTCACCTAAAAAATTAACATGATAACGTTCCATTATTATATTTTTTGGTAAATTTTCTTTTACTTTTTTGGATATATTATATATATAATCAAATTCATAACAGTGTGGACAATAAAAAGAAAAAAACTCTAATACTTGAGGTGCATTCTTTATGCTTTCATTAATTTTTATAAATTCAATACCTTCTTTATAACGCATAGCAGAAACATCAAAAAATACTAGCAAATAAATACAAGTTAAAAGAATTTTATTCATATTATTCATTAATTATTTCATTATATGTTATTATAAAATATAAAATAAAAAAATATAAAATCATTACTATCAAAAAATATTTATAAATTTCTAAAATAAAAAAAATAAAAACATTTACTGCATAAATAAGTTTAAAATCTAAAATCAGTGCTTTAATTTGTATCATTTTTCTCGTAGAAAAAATATCTATAGTTTTTTATGAAAAAAATAAATACATAAAATATTTATATGAAAATTATATTCGCTAAAATAATTATTTATTTTATCTTAAAATAAATAAACTAAAAAATAAATAAAATCATATCTTTCAGATAATTCAAAGTATATATTAAAATTTCAATATAACAAATATTTAATAAACTTAATATTTTTTAATAAATACTTAATCATTTTTCATTCTAAAAATATTAAAAATTTTTACAAAATATTAAAAAATCTTTATTTATTGAATTGTTACAAATTCTTCTGCTACAGTAGGATGAATAGCAACTGTATTCTCAAAATCTTTTTTAGTCGCTCCCATTTTTAATGCAACAGCAAACCCTTGTAAAATTTCGTCCATTCCAAAACCCAAACCGTGAATGCCAACAATTTTTTCTTTTTTTCCAAAACAAATCAACTTTATATGACAAGCTTGATGATGTTTAGTGACTGCTGTATACATTGAAACAAAAGAAGATTGATATATTTTCAGATGATTTTTACCAAATTTTTTTATTGCTTCTTTTTCTGTTAAACCAACCGTACCAATTGGAGGGTGCGTAAATATTACTGTAGGTATATTATTATAATCTAAATATTCATTAGATTTATTATTAAATAAACGTTCGGATAATCTACGACCAGCTGCTACAGCAGCTGGAGTTAAATGTACTCTATTTGTATTGTCACCAACTGCGTAAATTCTATTCACATTAGTATTCTGAAATTTATCAACTTTAATATAACCACTACTATCTACTAAAACACCAGGTATAGAAAGATTTAAATCACCTGTCATAGGTTCACGACCAACAGCCCATATTAAGGTATCAATAATTATTGATTTACCATTTTTTAAATATAAAGTAAGTGTTTCATCATGATTTTTAACAACAGAACTAATCACTGATTCAGAATGTAATATTATTCCTTCATTTTTTATGATATTTAAAAATGATTCAACAATAATGGAATCAAAACGACGCAAGGGTGCATGATGACGAACTAACAAATGTACTTCGCTACCAAATCCATTCAAGACAGAAGCTAACTCGACAGCAATATAACCAGCACCAACAATTGCAACTCTATTTGGTAAAGTTGTCAACTTAAAAAAACCATCTGAGTCTATACCATACTCTGAACCTAAAATCTTAGGTCGAATAGGGCAACCACCAGTTGCAATTAATATATGATCAGCAGTCAATTGATTACCATTAACTTCAATCATTTGATCACCAACAAAACGAGCAAATCCATTAATAACTTTAACATTATTAATACGTAAACTAAATTCATAAGATTTATGTAGGGCATGAATATATTTTTGACGATTTATAATTAATTTTTTCCAATCAAATTTATGAGTCATATCATAAAAACCATAACTAGACATATAAGTTTTTATATCTTTTGCAATTTGCGCTGCATACCACATAATTTTTTTAGGTACACAACCAACATTTACACAAGTTCCACCCAAAATATTTGATTCAATAAGAGCACATTTTTTTCCATATTTAGCTGCACGGTTTATTGAAGAAATTCCAGCACTACCACCACCAATAGCAATATAATCATAATGATTATTTATCATTTATTTTCTTCCATTGTATTAATTCAAATTATAAGAAATACTTTATAAGTAATGATCATTAAAAATAAATTTTTTATTTTTTTATAAAAATCTTCATAAAATTTACTGAGATTTTTTATATGAAATTAAAATATACTTATCATATCAAAATAACTTTTATTTCTTTACTAAGCGTATTATTGCAATATCATGGAATAAATTAAAAAAGTTTAAATTTGTAAAAAACAAACCAGATAAATAAAAATAACAGATGAAATTTATGTTTTTTAATTTATTGTTTTTAAAAAAATATTTTTTTAAAAAAGTATATTTTTTATTAATTTGTGTTTTTTATTTTTATATTCACAAAAAATATTTATTATTTTTATTACAAATAAAAATAATAAATATTATATAAGTTTTCAATTTTTTAAAACTATATTTATATTTTATAATATCGAATATCAATATATAATATTAAAGTAATACAAAATTAATAATTATGAATATCTAATAAATCAACTTCAAAAAATTTAATTATAATAGTATTAATTAAAAAAAATCAAAAAAAATAATTTATTAAAAAATATAATAAAATACTTAAGTCATGATTTTATTGTAATAAAGAGATATCTCCTACTTGTAAAAATAATGCACGTAAATGACTTAATAATGTCAAACGATTAATTCTTACTAATTTATCACTATCCATCACCATAACATTACAAAAAAAATTATCAATCATTTCATTAAGAGAAACTAATTCCATTAATACATCTTGATATTTGTATTCTGATAATAATGGCAATAATCTATTTTTTAAAATGCATACATGATTGGCTAAAATAATCTCTTCTGGTGCTTTTAAAAAAGCAGTAATAATATCTTTATTTAATTTTTCATTTGTTTTTTGTAAAATTTTAGATACTCTTTTATTCATTACTATTAATCTTTTAGCTATTGATAAATTACGAAAATAAGTTACTGCTTTTAATCGGGCATCAAAATCTTTAGGTTTAGTTGGAAAACGGGATAAAACAGATTGAATGACATCTACAGAATATCCTTGTTCTTTATACCAAACAATAGACCTTCCTAATATAAATTTAACAACATCATCGACAACATTTTTATTAATTAATTTACTTTCATAAAGCTCAGTAGCTTCTTGTGTTAATCGTAACAAATCAAGATCGTAAGAATTTTCAACAATAATACGAAAAATACCAAGTGCGATACGTCTTAATGCAAAAGGATCTTTATCGCCTTTAGGATGTTTATTAACTCCTAAAATACCAACTAAAATATCAATTTTATCAGCTAAAGCTACTGAAACAGAAACTTTAGTAGACGGTAAAGAATCACCAGAAAAACGAGGTTGATATTGTTCTTTAATAGCTAATGCAATATCCTCTATTTCACCATCTAAAAGTGCATAGTGCATGCCCATAACACCTTGTAGTTCAGAAAATTCAAAAACCATATGAGTCATTAAATCACATTTAGATAATAAACTAGCCCTATGAACATAATTAATATTTGCATTAATTTTTTTTGCAATACTAGTAGATATTATAACTAAACGATTGGTTTTATCCAATAATGTGCCAAGATTTTTTTGAAATAAAACATTTTTTAATAATATGAAATTTTCCTCTAATTTTTTTTCACGATCTCTCATAAACAAATATTTAGCATCTGCTAATCGTGAACGAATAACTTTTTCATGCCCTAAAATTATTTTTTTTGGTTCTAAAGATTCAATATTAGCAACAAAAATAAAATCGGTTATTAAATCACCAAATTGATTAAATACTGGAAAGTATTTTTGAATATTTGTCATAATATGAATTAAAACTTCCTTAGGAAGTAACAAAAATTTTTTTTCAAATTTTGCACTTAATACTACTGGCCATTCGACTAATGCTGTTACTTCTTCCAATAAATGATTTGTATATTCAGAAAAACCACCTAATTTCTCAGCGATTTTTTGTATTTTATCTTTTATTAATTCCTTACGTTCTTTATAATCAGCAATTACTTTACCATATTCACATAAAATACTAGGATATTTTTTAGCAGAATCAAGACTAATAAAATATTTACCCATAAACCGATGACCATGTATTGTACGTCTGCTTTTAATACCAAAAACTTCACCTTTAACAAGATCTTGACCTAATAACATAATTACAGTATGCACGGGACGAATAAATTCTGTTTTATTGTTACCCCATCGCATCATTTTCTGAAATGGAAAATTATTTATTGCTTTATTAACCATACTGTTCAATAATTCTTTAGCCGCTTTTCCTTTAATTATAGTACGATAAAATAACCATTCACCTTTATTAGTAATCAATCGTTCTGTTTGATCAAGGGTAATTCCACAATCTTGAGCCCATCTTTTAGCTATTTTAGTATATTCACCTGTAATACAATCAAACGAATTTATTATTGAAGGTCCGCGTTTTTTTATTTCATGATTTGTTTGATATAACGCTAAATTAATTACTTTAATTGCTAAACGACGAGGAGATGCATACCAAATAACTTCTTTATATTTAAGAGAATTTTTTTTTAATTCATTTTCAAAATTTTTAGCAAATTTTTCAGCCAATGAACGAAGAGATTTTGGTGGCAACTCTTCTGTGCCAATTTCTACCAAAAAAGTTTTCTGCATAACGAATTAACCTTATAGTTTTCATGTTAATGCATAGAAATTTTTATTGCTTCACGAGAAGTATGATACACTTCTGCAACCATCTTTGTTAAGGTACGAAGCCGCAAAACATAATTTTGTCGTTCAGTAACTGAAATGGCTTTACGTGAATCTAATAAATTAAAAACGTGAGCAGCTTTTAAAATACGCTCATAAGAGGGAAAAACTAATGGTATTTTTAGTGATAACAAATATTGTGTTTCTTTTTCATATTCGTCAAAACATTTAAATAAAAATTTAATATTAGCGTGTTTAAAATTATAAACTGATTGTTCAAATTCATTTTGTTGATAAATATCACCATAAGTAACATTTCCTAAAACACCTGTAGACCATAAAAGATCATAAACATTATCAACATCTTGAATATACATAGCTAAACGTTCAAGACCATAAGTAATTTCACCTGTAACAGGGTTACATTCTAATCCTCCAACTTGTTGAAAATAAGTAAACTGAGTAACTTCCATACCATTTAGCCATATTTCCCAACCAATCCCAGACGCTCCTAAACTTGGATTTTCCCAATTATCTTCAATAAAACAAATATCATGAATATTAAGATCTAATCCTAAGTCTTTTAAAGAATTAAGATATAATTCTTGCATATTATCAAGCGAAGGTTTTATAATCACTTGAAATTGATAATAATGCTGAAGGCGATTAGGATTTTTGGCATAGCGACCATCAGTTGGCCTACGACATGATTGAACATAAGCAAGAGCTATAGGATCCTTTCCAATAGCTCTTAAACAAGTCATAGGATGCGATGTTCCTGCACCTACTTCCATATCTAATGGTTGAATAATAGTACAACCTAGTTTTGCCCAATAATTTTGCAATGCAAAAATTAACCCTTGAAAAGTTTTTATATTAAAATATTGCATTTTATATATTTGAATTCACATAGTAAATTAGAATCTAGCAATTAATAAATGATTTCATAAATAAGAATCAAAATAATTACGAGATAGATTTTTATGATCTATTTTCTTAAAAATATTGAAATAACTATCAATTCTGTCATTTTCAGTATTTTTTTTATTAAATAAAATAATAAAAAAGATCAGTGTAATAGATAAAAATTATTTTTTATATAATATTTTAAAATTATTAAATTATCAAATAATCAAAAATATTCTATTAAATTTTTGTACAAAGAATTACTATTTTTATACATTGTAAGATTAATTATAGAAAAAAATAGAAAATCGACATCATATCATAAATATAAAATTATAAATTAATTATAATCCTATACCTTGAATATAATCTAAAAAATAAAAATATTTTTAGAATTTTTATTCACACATTCATGTAAATATCTCATATATATAATAAATCATGCAAAAAACATATAAATATGTATCTTTTATAAGACAGATGTATATAATAATTGAAAAATAGATACAATAAATAATTATTTTTAATTATAATTATAAATCTTAAATTTATTAAAATTAATACTTTTAAAAAATTAAACTGTAACTCTTGCATTTGAATAGCAAAAAAAATTTTTATATAGTAAGAATTTAAATTCATATTTAAAATAGTAAATTACATGCAATTCATATAAAAAAAAATACTATAAAAAAGTCATTTATACTTTTATAAAAAAATAATATCAAAAGCAATTTATAATTCTGATAAATTTTATTAAATGATGAATATAAAACAACAAAAAATGATTATTTTAAAATATATAAATTAAAATATTCAATAAATTTAACTAATAAATTATCAAGCATTATTTTTAATGTAATAATTAATAAAAAATATTTTTTATATAATCTCTATTTAAGATACCATCTATTTTTCCATGCAAAAATATAAGAAAAATATTTTATATTTTCATGCTCTAAAAAATATAAAAACCCATATTAAACATATTTTTATAATTGTATCTTTAATTTTACATATAAAATGTTTATTCTATTAATAATTATTAAATATAACCTTAATCTCCTATAATCTTTTATTATTTAATAACCTGCAATAAATATGAAAAAAAATATTATACATTCTAAATTTGGTGAAAAATTCGCTAATCCTTCTAGTATTTATAATATTATGAAAGATCTGCATGATGGTTTACATAAACCTAATATTATGATGCTGGGTGGAGGCAATCCGGCATATATTCCTCAAATTGATCAATATTTTCAAAAAATATTGATAGAAATGGCTATAAATGGGCAACTCAACAAAGCATTATGTAACTATGACGAGCCACAAGGAAAAAATATTATACGAGAAAAATTAGCAGATAGCTTAAACGAACACTTAAATTGGAATATTAATGCTAATAATATTGCATTAACTAATGGCAGTCAAAATACCTTTTTCTATTTGTTTAATATTATTGCAGGTTTTTGTAAAAATGGTATCAAACGAAAAATACTTTTTCCTTTAATACCAGAATATGTTGGTTATTCCGATACTGGATTAGAAAATGATATATTCATTAGCAAAAAACCAAAAATAAAAATTTTACCTAATGGATACTTTAAATATAATATTAATTTTAAATCTTTAACAATTACTGATGATATTGGTGCAATCTGTATTTCAAGACCAACTAATCCCACTGGAAATATGATTACCGATCAAGAAATGATCAAATTAGATTTTTTATCTAAAAAAAAATCAATTCCTCTTTTAATTGATAGCGCTTATGGCATCCCATTTCCTGGTATTGTTTTTAACAAAGGAACATCTATATGGAATGAGAACATTATTCTCTCTATGAGTCTATCAAAATTGGGACTGCCAGGTTGTCGTTGTGGTATTGTTATTGCAAATAAGTACATCATAAATATAATTAGTAATATTAACAGCATAATAAATTTATCTCCCGGTAGTATAGGACCTGCATTAATACTAGAAATACTTAAACGAAAAGATTTATTTATATTATCTAAAGAAATAATCAAACCATTTTATGAAAAAAAAGTGCACCAAACCATAAAAATTATTCGTCGTTATATATTAAAAAATCACTGTCTAATTCATAAACCAGAAGGGGGTATGTTTTTGTGGTTATGGTTTAAAAATCTACCAATTAATAGCCAGACACTTTATACACGTCTAAAAAAACGTAATGTATTTATGGTACCTGGAAATTATTTTTTTCCAGGACTAAGTGAAAATTGGAATCATAAAAATCAATGTATGCGTATGAATTATATTTTACCATTGGAAAAAATTGAGAAAGCGATTTCTATTCTAGCAGATGAAATTGCCATTGCTTATAAATAGATAAATTTTCAAAATCTAATTTGATATTTTAAAAAATAATAAAATAAAAAATACAATTATTTAATTTAACAATGTATAAAAATATAAGAAAAAATATCAAAATTTATAAATTATTATCAGATTAAAAATAAAAATATTTTATATTTACTCATCCATTAAATAAGAATAAAAAAATAAAAATAACATAGATTTTTGTAAAATTAATACAAATATATAAATTATTTAATTTATAAAAAATACAATATTAAAAAACAACAAAATAACTATTTTACTATTAGATAGTAATATTAAATATATAATAAATAATATTTTTTATTAAATGCTAACATAAAATTCATAAAAAATTTCTTTATTACTTATTAAAATATATAATGTATTTTTAAAAACAAAATTAGTTGTATGATTTCAATAAAAATAATTAATTTTATATAAAATATTTATTAAAACATTATAAAGAAGTATACAAAAAAATGTATTTATAAACTATTTAAAAAAATAATAAAAAATTATGATTATTAAAGGAAATTTATATATTATATCTGCACCCAGTGGTGCAGGAAAATCAGCCCTCATTAAAGCTTTATTAAAATCTCATTTTTTTTGCGATATACAAGTATCTATTTCTTATACAACAAGAAAAATACGTCCTGGTGAAAAACATGGTCAACATTATTATTTCATTAACAAAAAAGAATTTTACAAAATGATAAAAAATAATGATTTTCTTGAATATGCCTATGTTTTTGGTAATTATTATGGTACCTCACGCATCCTTGTTGAAAAAAAACTCAATAATGGCATCGATGTATTTTTAAATATTGATTGGCAAGGTTCACAACAAATTCATAAAAAAATAAGAAATGCTCCTAGTATTTTTATTTTTCCTCCTTCAAAACATGAATTACTCCGTCGATTGTATTCTAGAGGACAAGATATTACAGCAACAATTCATAAACGTATGTCACAAGCAGTCGATGAAATCAAACATTATCAAGAATATGATTATGTAATCATTAATGATAATTTTAATACTGCATTAAAAGATTTACAATCTATCATTAGATCTGAACGACTGCGTTTAAAACGTCAAATTCTAAAACATAATTCTTTAATTAACAAATTATTAGCAGGATAAATAAAAATTTAGTATCATAATTCAGTTATTTCTTTATTTTTTTGGAGTAATATTATGGCACGTGTAACAGTTCAAGATGCTGTAGAAAAAATTGGTAATCGTTTTGACTTGGTTTTGGTAGCAGCACGTCGCGCACGTCAATTACAAATACATAATCAAATACCACTAGTAAAAGAACAAAATGATAAGGTAACCGTTATTTCTTTACGTGAAATAGAGTTAGGTTTAATAAATTGATAATCTTTAATTTTTTAAAATATTAAAAACTAAAAAAAAGCAGAAAATAAAAAACAAATAAGATCACATTTTATCAAACCACTAAAAATTATATATTAAATGTAAAAATAAGGAAAGAGTTCTTATATTAATTTAAAAACCTCAATTAAATCATAAATAATTATTTTTTTTAGATAGAAAATAAGCATATATCTATTAATAGTAAAATTTATCTTTTTACAAAAGATGCATAAAAATCAGATAAAAATGATAAATCTCATTTATTACTATAAAATATATTTTTATAAAAATAAATTTAGGTCATAAAAATTAACATCTACATTATTAGACAATGCTATTTCAGATACTTAAGATTTTTTTAAAATATCAAAATACTTTCAGGTGCAACACATTATTCATCTCTTTAGGAATCTATCCAAATTATTAAATAAAATTTATGCATTAAAAATGTAAGCTGAAAACCTATGAAAAAATATACACATAAAAAAAGATGTAGATGTTACTTACGTATTATTTTAATAAAATAAGAAGATCATATTTATGATATAAAAACTTGGTTAAATTTAGTTAAGAAAAAAAATACAAAAAATAGAAAGAAATAAGACTGTTATAATTTACTATTTTTTTATATTGATTATCTAAAAAGTTAGAAAAATTAATATTTAAAATACTTGATCCTAATAAATACAAAATAATTTAAAAATTGTTATTTTTTTAAAAGCAAAAAAAATGGCAAAATATTCATAAAAAATTTTAAAAATAGATTATCAACAAAAAAAACATATCTTACAAATTTAATAATTGCAAAAAATATATTTATGCAAATTACTTTATAAAATATAAATTTTAAAAAATAAAGATTTGATGTTATTTATAAATATTTATAGATTTCAAATTATTATTTAAAATGATATTGATAAATGTTATTAATTAATAAAATACATATTTTATATAAATTTATACTAAACAAATAAAAATGCTATTGTTATCCCATTTATAAATACATTAATAATTACTATAACCAGCACCCTGTTTCTTTTTAAAAAAATTTAAACTGATGAAAATAATAAAACAAAATAAAAAAATAAGCGTTATTTTTTAAGTGGTTATAAAAAGTCAAACAAATGTAGTAACAACCAAAATAAAAGAAAAAACTTAAATAAAAAGTTTATTAAAATTATCAAAAAAACAGATAACTCTTGTAAATTAATATGTAAACTAAGATTTTTTAAAAAAATCTATATTATTATCTAAAAAGAATAATAAAATTTCCTAATGCAGATATATATAGATTTTTCATGTTATTGAAATTAATACTATAATTTTGACCATTAATCTTATCTTTCTGCAAGAGTTGAATTTTAAATACTCAAAAAATAAAAGGAAATTATTATAAAATCAAAACATTATTTCATATACATAAAATTTTAAGGTAAGCTCAAAAACTCAAAAAATAGATAAATGACTAAAAAAATAACAAAAATAAAAATATATTTAAAAATAATTTATTCAAAAAATTATCTAATGTAACAAAGTAATTTATTATAACAAAAAAATTATAAAACAAACATCCTATTCAAAATATTATCAAATATCTTAAAAATAAATATCTATCTATTTTAAAAGACAATTAAAAGTTCTCTCAATAAATATATGCTGATTTATTCTTATGATAAAAATTTTAGAAAATCATATTTTTTGCATATTATGTAATGCTTAATTATTAATTAAAAATCTCGCTATTTAATTACACAATATCAGAACAAAAAAACACTAGATACCAAAAAAAAATAGAAAAAATATAAAAAATTTATTACTAAGTAAAAACAGATGATCTGATATAACAAGAAAAATTTGCTAATTTAAGTACAGAAATTAATAATAGCTTAAATTTTAATATCTAAAATGTAAATACTAAAGACAAAAATAAATACATGTATTCGTTATTAATTTTTAAAACAAAAATATAATTTATTTAACTCATATTTACAAAAAAAATAGTATTATTCTTATTTTTTAAAAAATTAGTTATAAAAATTATTAAAACAATATGTTTTCATTTTTTAAAAATTATACTAATATAAAACATTATACATTGATGTATCAATTAAAATCATACAATTTAATTATTATTTGGCAATTTTATTAAATTTATAAAAATTATAAAAAATTAAGAAATCTGTTAAAATTATTTAAAAATAACAACTGTTACAATAATTAGAAAATTTGATGAAAAATGATTATTTGTCTATATATATTAAAAATAAATAAAATTATAATAATTTTTACTTAAAAAGTATTATAGTTTATCTATCAAAAATAAATTTATTAAGATTAATAATATTTATCATAAATTTTATAATATTAAACTTTTTAACTTGCATCTATTTTAATGCAATAATAAAATTATAATACATGAAATATAGGCAACCATAAATAGACTTTAATAACTAATGCATTAATAATATCTATAAAAAAAGCACCAACCATAGGTACTACGAGAAATGCCAAATTAGAAGAACCAAATTTCTTTGTAATTGCTTCCATATTAGCAATTGCTGTAGGAGTAGCACCTAAACCAAATCCACAATGACCTGCTGCAAGTACTGCAGCATCATAATTTTTTCCCATAATTGGAAAAGTCACAAAAATAGCATATAACCCCATTACGAGCCCTTGTATAATTAAAATAATTAATATAGGTATTGCTACAGAAGCTAATTCCCATAACTTTAAGCTCATTAAAGCCATTCCTAAAAAAAGTGATAAACTAACATTACCTAAAAAAGACACTGCATACTTAAATTTTTTATGAAAACCTAAAAATCGCAAAATATTACTTAAAATCACTCCAGTAAACAATACAGAAACAAAAGTAGGCAAAGTAAAATGATAGCTTAATTCTAACCAATGAGAAAAAAATTTACCTATTACTATACAAATAGCAATCATAGCCAATGTTTCTATAAAAACTAAAGCACTAATTAATTGTTTTTTTTGCATTGTTTCAAATACCATAGTTGCTTCATTAATATTATTATTTTTTTTAATATTGTTTTTTTTCATATTAATAATTAAAAATCGTACTATCGGTCCAGCAATCAATCCACCAAAAACTAAACCAAATGTTGCACAAGCCATGGCAACTTCAGTAGCATTCTGAAACCCATAATATTCAGAAAAAATTTTACTCCAAGCAGCACCTGTACCATGTCCACCAGATAACGTAATAGAACCAGCTAATAATCCAATTAGTGGATTCAAACCTAATAAATTAGATAAAATAATACCTACTGTATTTTGAACAATCAATAAACCAAAAACAACAAAAATAAAAGTTAATAATGTTTTACCTCCTATTTTAAAATTAATCAAATTGGCATTTAGACCAATTGTTGAAAAAAAAGCCAACATAATTGGTTCTTGTATAGATAATTCAAAAGTTATTCGCCAATCAAAAATTATTTGCAATAATAAACATATTAATGCAAAAAATGTTCCACCTGCAATAGATTCAGGTATAGTATACTTTTTTAAAATAGCGATTGATTGAAGTAATTTACGGCCAAATAACACTACTAAAGTGGTGGACAAAAACGTGTCATAGATATCAAAATGATACATTTACATACCTCATTTTATTGTTAAATTTTATTTAATAACAAAAAATGTGATAAATTTTATATAAAAATCACAAAATAAGATTATTTATTACAGTTAATATTCTATCTGAATATAAAAAAAATAAAAAATAAATTAAAATAATAATTTTGTGAACGAAAATTCAAAAATATATAAATTATGGAATTTTATTACCAATAATTTACTATTTATATGAATCTTTTTAAAAAATATCTGGATAAGATATTATTTGTAACTTTTACAATTATACTTGAATTAATTTATAAAGAGGGAAATAAATATTTTTAATAAATTATTTAAACAATACTGAAAATAAAAATGATTTAAAATAAAAAATAATCAAACACACTTATGTGACTCAAAATCATTTAAAATTAATTAAATATGTTATAAATGGCATATCACAAAAAATCTTTATCTATAAATATCATTTTTTTTGAAAAATGATATTTATAAAAAAAATAATTTTTATTTCATGTATTAATAATTGAATCGTATTTTTTATTAAATAAAAATATTTTTATATATGAATACATTTAAAAAATAAATTTATTTTTTTATTGAATATTTGTCAAATCAACTTTTCTTATAAAAAAATAAAAATTATTGAAATTTAATTTTTGGATTTTAAGATTTTTAATAATATAATTTAATTATATAATTAACTATATAATAATTTTTATATACTAATATATCTTTTAAAAATACTATTTTTATTTTAAAAAACTAATATTATCATAAAATAATTTATTAATATTGATTTTTTATATAAAAAAAATTTTATTCATAATTTAGATACATCTAAATTATAAATTTTTTATTTTTTTTATTAAACTAAAGCTCAAAAAACAGAATTTTTTTATCAAATAAAAAAAAATAATTTAAAAAAATAATTGTTATATTTTACTACATTTTACTGTAACAGATGAAATATATAAAGATTATTTTAAAATATTTAAAAAATTATTTAATCTTAAAAACTTAATTTTGTTCTTCATTAAAAATATCTTCTTCTTTAATAATTTTATTTAATCATCTATAATATTATTAATATTAATACAGTTATACTATATTTAATAAATTTAAAAACTATAATATTTTTGCAAAAAATATTTTAATGAATATAATAAGATAAAAATAGTTTTTTATAACTATTTAAGAAAATTATGAAGCAAAAAAAATTAATCTTACTTTTATCAAATAAAATTAATTTAAAATGTTTTTTTAGCAAAAACAAACTTTGATGCAACTCTCGCACTAAATATAATGTTTTATTAGTACTTAACACTGCAACTAAACTGATATTTTTTTTAGAGTGCCAAAAAAATTCGACAGGTTGGGCTTTTAAATTTTGATAAAAACAATCTTTATATAAAGGATTTTTACAAATTCCAGAACCTACAATTGCCACTAAAGAAAAACGATCACGCAAAGATATCTTTTTAACTACACCAATCTTATTTAAGTTATACATAACATTGTACGCTACTTCTTTAGTATAACATAACTGAATTAATTTATTTTCTAATTTTACCCTTTCTGCTAAAGGACATATTTGATTTTTTTTCAAAAATAAATTAATTTTTTTATATATTTGCAAAAAGTTTTGATGCTTAAATAAAATTACTTCTATTAAACAAATATTATCATGACTAGTAACAATTTTTACATCTGTCTCAGATTCTAATATACGCGCTATTTTTGTTGATCCTTTATCAGGATCATAACTGCATCTAAATTGCAAATCAATATTTGTAAAAGAAATAGGTTGTAAAGTGCGAGCATGCAATATTGGTACTGCTAAACGAGCTAATTCGCTTGCTTCATCAAAACGCAACAATGGCAACAAATAAGCATCTTTTACTTTATGGGGATCAGCACTATATATGCCAGCAACATCACTCCAAATAGTGACTTTTTTAACTCCTGTTAATGCACCGACTTGTGTTGCCGAATAATCACTACCATTACGACCTAATAATACTGTTTGACCTTTTTTACTTTTAGCAATAAAACCTGTTATAACCAAACGTTTATTATAATATTTTTGCAAATGTGTTTCTAATAATGGTCTCGAAGCAATCTCATCTATTTCTGGATGAGAAGAATGTTCTGCACGCAAAAAAAGTCTAGCATCTAACCACTGACTAGATATTCCAAATTCTTCCAATACAGCAGACATCAAACGTGCTGACCAAATTTCTCCATGACCCACAATTTCAGAATAAATATCATTATCAATTGGTTTATTTAATAAACTAATCAGATGGGTAAAATCGCTTAAAAAATTTAATTTTAATAAATTAGCTTTTTTTTTACTTAAAAGTCCAATGATAAGATTTTCTTGATAAGAACGTATTGATTCTTGCACTTTACTAGCTAAACTATGGTTAATTTTACTAAATTTGAACCAATTAATTAATTGATTGGTAGTTTTTCCTGCCGCAGATACTACAATTAAATCACCTGGTTCGCTATATTTTTCTATAATACTAGCCACTCGTTTGTAACATTTTACATCAGATAAGCTACTGCCACCAAATTTATGTAATTGACGATTCTGATATCGTATAATTCTTCTTCTCATTATATTCATGATACAACATTGCCTCTTTATCTAGCACATGAAAAATGTTATCTAAATCTTTATGCGATTTTTTATTACCTAAATTTCCAATACGTTTCAAAATTTATAAATAAAAAATTATTAAAAATTAAAAAAATAACCAATATGAAGACATGGATATATAACAATACTTTAAATACACAAAGAAAAATTATATGATATTTTTATTAAAAAAAATCTAAAAATGATAATTTTTATTAAATCATTATGTATAACTAAAAATTTTATTACTAAAGAGTAATTAAATGTGATTTATTAATTTAGCATGGTAAAAAAAATATTGCTGCTCAATGTATTTATTATAAAATTTAATAAATATTTATTACTTATAGTTTAAAAATATTTATGTATGATATCAATCATTCAAAAAATGATAATCGCAATTATCATGTTCAAAAATGAATATTAATTTTATTAATAAAAATTAAGTTTTTTTTATAATAATAACAATAGAAACGTTTCTAAAAAACATAACAAAAATATCTGCAACTAAAAACTTTTTTAATAAAAAATTTACTCAATCAATACAATATAATGAAGTAATTACTTTTTAAGTACTGACATATTAAATCTTTTCTTAAATCTATCAATACGACCTCCAGTAACCATATCACGCTGTTTACCTGTATAGAATGGATGACACTTACTACAAACATCTAAATTAATATTGTGATGTACAGTTGATTGAATTAACATTACGTTCCCACAAGAACAAGTTGCAGTTATTTTGTGATATTTAGGATGAATACCTTTTTTCATACAAAAATCCTTTAAATTGCAATTTTAATAACATATCATAATCATTAAAATCTAAAAAAATAATTTGAAATATTTATTATAAGTAAAAAATAATTTGAAATATTTATTATAAGTAAAAAATAATACAAAATTTTGTTTTTTAGCACAATAAAATTCATAATAATTTAATATTTTATTATTAAAAAAATAATTAAACATATCTATTGTGATTATTTGGAAATAGTAAAAAATGACTATCGTGAAAGTTGCACTTCCTATTCATATTATGCGTACTTTTAATTATAAAGTACCATCTAATTTTCCTATACCAAAAAAAGGATGTCGGGTACTAGTACCATTTGGTATATATATATATATAGGAATAGTACTAACACATAAAAAAAATAACATAAAAAATAATCTGAAATTAGAATATATTAAAAAAATATTAGATGAAAAATCATTATTTTCAGATAGCTTGTGGTCATTATTAATGTGGGGATATCAATATTATCATTATCCAATTGGTAAAGTTCTTTTCTACGCATTACCTATAATATTACGAAATGAAAAAAAAACAACAAATGTTCTAAAATTCCCATGGAAATCTAGAAAAAAAAATAAACAATCTAAATTAAAATCAATTTATACATCAACAAAACAAAAAGAAAAATTAGATTTAATACAAAATTGGCATTTTAATAGAAAAATTTCTGTTACAAAAAAACTAAATACAAAACAATTACATGCAATAAACAAAATTAATTCTCATCAAATATTCAAAGTTTGGCTATTAATTGGAAGTGCAGGTTCTGGTAAAACAGAAGTATATTTCAATGCAATAGCAAAACTTCTAAGTAAAGGTCAACAAATATTAGTTCTGATACCAGAAATTGGTTTAATACTAAAAACTATTACAGAATTCAAAAAACGATTTAATATCCCAATTGATATACTACATTCATCATTAAGTGATACTGAAAAATTTACAATTTGGCTACGCACAAAAAAAGGCAAAAATGCCATTATTATTGGTACTCGTTCAGCATTATTTACTTCTTTTTTTAATTTAGGTTTAATTATTGTTTATTCAGAACATAACAATTCTTATAAACAACAAGAAGGATGGTGTTATCATGCACGAGATCTAGCTATTGTTTTAGCAAAAAAAGCAAACATTCCAATCATTTTAGGAACAGAAACACCTTCATTAGAAAGTCTTTATAATATTGAGAAAGGAAAATATCATCGCTTAGATCTCACTCATATTAATGATAAAAAAATTATTAAAAATTTAATTCCTTTAAAAGGACAACCATTAAAATATGGAATGTCAAAACCATTAATACAATCGATACATAATCATCTAAAAGAAAATAACCAAATTATACTCTTCTTAAATCGAAGAGGCTATTCACCAACATTAATATGTCAACACTGTAGTTGGATTGCAAAATGCTTGAGATGCGAAAAATATTATACAGTATACCGTGATCAAGGCCAAATACGATGTCACCACTGTAACACTCAAAAACCTATTCCAACAAAATGTTTACTGTGTTATTCAAATCATCTTTTTCCTTTTGGTTTAGGAACAGAAAAATTAGAAGAAGCAATCAAAAAACTTTTTCCTAGAATACCAGTGACACGCATTGATAAAGATACAAAAAGATTGATATCTAAAAACAAATTAGAAAAAAATATTTATAAAAAATGTACCCATATTTTTATTGGAACAGAAATATTAACAACAAAATATCATTTTCCATATGTTACCTTAGTAGCATTACTAAATGCAGATTATCCACTTTTTTCTAGTGATTACAGAGCTACTGAAAAATTTGCGCAAATATATACTAAAATATCTAGATATGCTGAAAATGATACAAAAGCAGGAGAAGTAATTTTGCAAACTTATTACCCCGATAATCCATTAATATCGACCTTATTAAAAAAAGGTTATAATGAATTTGCGAAAGAAACATTAAAAGAAAGATGCAGTGTTTTTTTACCACCATATACAAATCATATAATGATTCGGTCAGAAGGTTATCATAATCAATCTACAATAAATTTTTTACAAAAATTGCGAGAAAATATAATGGAACAACATAATAATCATGATAAAAATTTTCTTATTATAGGACCTATACCTGCACTTTTATCTAAAAAAGTAGGACGTTTTCGTTGGCAATTATTATTACAACATCCTTCAAAATATTACTTAAAAATAATTCTATCAAAAATATTACCTGCAATTATGACATCTCCAGAAAGTTATAAAGTAAAATGGACTATTGATGTCGATCCAATTAAATATTAAAATTATGAATAAAATTTTAACTTATAAAAAAATATTTATTTTCATAAAAACTAATATGAATCTTAATGCAGAAAATAATTGTATATAATTTATAAAAAACAATCAATAACTTCATCCTAATAAAAAAAATAAACATTTTTATTAAAAGATTAAAAAAAATAATTTTATTATTAATAATTCCATTTAATATATAAAAATAAAACATATTTAATCACTAATATATTTAATAATTAACCAAAATATTATTTTTATTAATTGCAATATACATATTTTACAAAAATTATAAAATAAAATTCTATTAATATCATAACATTATGATGTATAACTTTTACAAAAATATACAAACATAAATTTTAATTAATTAAAACTTATATATATGATAATTACTTAATATTTATTAAAATTACTTAATATTTATTAAGTTAAATAATAGTCATTACTGATAAAATTCAGTAATATAAAAATACATTAAAGTAAAACTTTTTATCAATTATTAATTAGCGAATGCAAGAGTGATACAAAAAGATTACATAAACCAGAAATATACAATATCTCGTAAAAAAAAATATTTCACTAAAATAAATCAAAAATTTCCAAAAAACATTTTTTTTAAAATTAGTATTATAGTAAGCATTTGTATAGTTAGCTTATATTATCTATCAAACAGCAAAAAAAAACACATAGATAACGAATCTTCTGTATTAAATGAATCAATGGGTTATAAATATTCTTTGAAAAATATAGATATATCAAATATTGATAATCTGCCACCAAAACCTGAAGAACGCTGGCATTATATTCAAGAATTAAAAAAAAAAGACAGTAATTTTGAAAATTTATATCGCTCAATCAAATCAAATATAAATAATAATTATTATCGTATATTAACTGATAAAAAAAAACAATTAATTACTAAAATGGATAATCAAAACAATAATTTTCCTATTAAAAATTCATATAAAATTAACGAAAAAAAAGATACAAAAAAATCAAAAAAAATAATTAATTTTTCAGAAGAAAAAATTAATTTTAATAAAAAATCCACTTTAAGGAAACAAAATAAAATAAACAAAAATTATTTAATAATAAAATGTCTATCATTTAAAAATTTTGAAAAAATAGAATCTCTTAAAGCCAATCTAGCATTTTTAGGTTTAGAAAGTAATATAATCAGAAAAGAATTAAATTATCTTACAATAAAAATAGGACCCTATAATCAAGAAATAAAAAAAATCACAAATAATCAACTAAAATCTATAGATTTATCAAATTGCATTCTTCATAATACTAAGGGTTGAAAAATCATCTTTCCCACCCAATCTACATTCCTAATAACGTAAATATAAACTTTATTTTATTATAACAAAAAATATGATCAAATATTTTTTTAATATAAAATCACTAAAGGATAATGAATGACTACAATTTTAAGTGTTCGTCGTAATAATCAAGTCGTCATCGGAGGTGATGGACAAGCAAGCATGGGCAATACAGTCATGAAAGGCAATGTTCGTAAAGTAAGACGTCTTTATAATGACAAAATTATTGCTGGATTTGCTGGAGGTACTGCTGATGCATTTACATTATTTGAACTTTTTGAAAGAAAATTAGAAATTCATCAAGGTAATTTAACTAAAGCTGCCGTTGAATTAGCAAAAGATTGGCGAACGGATCGTATGCTAAGAAAACTTGAAGCACTTTTAGCTATTATAGATTTAAAAAACTCATTGATTATTACAGGAAATGGTGACGTTATTCAACCAGAACACGATTTAATCGCCATTGGTTCTGGCGGACCATATGCACAAGCTGCAGCACGTGCCATGCTGGAAAATACAGAAATGAATGCACGTGATATTACAGAAAAAGCTTTGAATATAGCAAGCGATATCTGCATATATACCAACCACAATTTTAACTTTGAAGAACTTTCTTAAAAATCTTAAGGATTTAAACATGTCTGCAATGACACCTCATGAAATCGTTACTGAATTAAATAATCATATTATCGGCCAAAACAAAGCAAAACGTTCTGTTGCTATTGCATTACGAAATCGTTGGCGTCGAATGCAACTCAATGATACATTACGTCAAGAGGTAACACCAAAAAATATTTTAATGATTGGACCAACAGGCGTTGGTAAAACTGAAATTGCACGTCGATTAGCAAAATTGGCGAATGCCCCATTTATTAAAGTAGAAGCAACAAAATTTACTGAAGTTGGTTATGTTGGTAAAGAAGTCGATTCCATTATTCGTGATTTAACTGATGCAGCATTAAAAATGGTGCGGCTACAATCTATAGAAAAAAACCGTCATCGAGCAAAAGAACTGGCCGAAGAACGTATTTTAGATGTTTTAGTACCACTTTCTAAAAGTAATTGGGGGAACCCTGATATACATATAGAATCTTCTACAACACGTGAAACTTTCAAAAAACAATTAAGAGAAGGAAAATTAGACAATAGAGATATTGAAATTGAAGTTGCTGCAACAGCAGTTGGTGTTGAGATTATGGCACCACCTGGCATGGAAGAAATGACCAGTCAATTACAATCTATATTTCAAAATCTTGCAGGACAAAAACATAAAAAACGCAAAATGAAAATAAAAGATGCTTATAAAATTCTTATAGAAGAAGAAGCATCAAAATTAATTAATCAAGAAGAATTAAAACAACAAGCAATTGATGCAGTAGAACAACACGGTATTGTTTTTATAGATGAAATCGATAAAATTTGTAAACATGGACAAAATTCTGGACCAGACATTTCAAGAGAAGGTGTGCAACGTGATTTACTACCTTTAGTAGAAGGTTGTACAATTTCTACTAAACATGGAATGGTAAAAACCGATCATATTTTATTTATTGCTTCTGGTGCATTTCAAATTGTTAGCCCCTCTGATTTAATTCCTGAACTACAAGGAAGATTACCAATCAGAGTGGAATTAAAAGCATTAACAACAGAAGATTTTGAACGCATTTTAACTGAACCTAATGCCTCTTTGACAGTGCAATACAAAGCATTAATGGCTACTGAGGGTTTAAGTATTGAATTTACTCCAGATGGTATTGAGAAAATTGCACAAACAGCATGGAAGGTTAATGAAAAAACAGAAAATATTGGTGCCCGTCGTTTACATACTGTACTAGAACGTTTAATGGAAGATATTTCTTTTAATGCTAATGAACGTCATGGGCAAATAATTACAATTAACGCTGATTATGTATCTGTACATCTTGATGAATTAGTTGCTGATGAAGATTTAAGTAAGTTTATTTTATAATTTATCATAGTAAGAAATGGATCATAATAGTTATTATTTTATAATCATATAAATTATCTTTCAAATTAAAAGACTTATATTACATGATTCTATAATACTAAAAAAAACAATAAATTTACTATAAATATTACAAAAATTAGATTTTTTTATTAGGCGAATAATACATTTTTACTTTTTTAATTAATAATAGTTATATTATATTAAGAATTTCAAAAAAAATAAAATGCAAATATTAGTATAACATAGTTTAAATATATAAAATAATTTATTATTAATCACATAAACTTTACAATTTATTTTTATTTTTCATGTAATCAGTAATATAAAATTTACTTTTTAAAAAAATACAATATATTAAAAAAGTACAAAAAATTATAGGTATAATTAATAAAAATTATTTTTTAAAAAAATCATTTATAAAATATGTCATTTAAATAAAAAAGAACAAAAAAATATTAAAAATCTTTTATATTCTTCTTTATTTTAAATTATTTCAATAATATCAAAAAATGTTTAAATTATTATTTTATTGAAATATTTATTGTTATAAAATTAAGATTTCATCTTTTATAATTTAACATTATTATATAATATTTTTATTTTTTTAGAGTTAATTTCATAAAAAATATTACAATTTGATATTTAGATTTTTATAACAAAATAGTTCTAATTAATATTTATGAGATATATCTAATAAAATAATTACAAAAAATTTACAATCAATACCATATTGTAATCAATAATTATTAAATATAAAAAATAAACAAAAAAAAATATTTATTTTTCATATTTATAAAACAACTAAAAAATCCAAAAATAATATTTTTAATATTATTTAAAGCATAAATATTATTTTTATTATAAATAAAACTTTTTTAAAAATTACTGCAAAAATAATTTTCTAAAATTATTTAAACTTTATTGCAAAAAAAGTATAATTAAAATTGTCAAAAAATACAAATTATAACTCAATATATCTTTTTTTTAAAAACTAGATTATATTTTTTACTGGTTGTGTTTTTACACCTATAAACATTATAGATGTATAATTAAAATAATTTGAAACAAAAATTATTTTTTTGCTTCAGCATTTCTTTAACTATTTAACTTATAAAAAAAATTGTAGCAACGTTCTTCAATACTTTTTTTAGATTATTTTTTATTTTTTTATAACAATAAATTTATATTTTTAGACAACTTCAAAAAAATTTTTTCTAAAACACTTTATGTAGAGATTATCTTTTAAACTATTTTTGATAATAAAAATAGTTTAAATAGCAATTACTTAAAGAAAATGTTTTTTAAAATTAGTATTTTTTACTTAACAAATTATATTAGTTTTGATGCTATAAGACTTTATAATGACAATTATTTTTTACTTAAATTTTATCATATTAAATCTTACATATAGAAAAATGTTATATATTTTGTGATAATATTATCAATAATTTATATTTTAATTATTAACAGTTAATTTAATAAAAAAAAATGAATTTTAAATATATTTTATTCACTATTTTTATCTAAAAACAATAATTTATCTCACGTATTAAATGAATATTTCTATAAATAACAAATTTTTTTTCTAATGATATATCTCCTTCTCTTTCAAAAAAAAATTAGTTGCTATTATTGCATACATTTATCAAAAATTAATTTATATTTATTTACCATACCAATCAAAACGCAAAAAAATAGAAAATAATGCTACATAATTTTTTAGTAAATTAGGTAATCATGATAACAATGATCATATCAAAAAAAAAATATATCATAGCACTTGATCAAGGCACAACAAGCTCACGTACCATTGTTTTTGATCATGATGCTAATATTATTAATATTTCTCAACGTGAATTTTTGCAAATTTATCCAAAACCTGGTTGGGTAGAACATGATCCAATAAAAATATGGGCAACACAAAGTGCTACTCTTACTGAAGCATTAGCAATTTCCGATATTCGCAGTGATCAAATTGCTGGAATTGGAATAACTAATCAAAGAGAAACAACTATTGTCTGGGAACAAAAAACTGGCAGACCTATTTATAATGCAATTGTTTGGCAATGTCGACGTACTGCTGATTTCTGTACTCAACTCAAAAAGAATAATCCAACACTTGAAAAATATATTCGTGAAAATACAGGACTTGTTATTGATCCATATTTCTCTGGAACAAAACTAAAATGGATTCTTGAAAATATTGATGGTGCCTATGAACGGGCAAAAAATGGTGAATTACTTTTTGGTACTGTAGATACCTGGCTAGTATGGAAAATGACACAAGGGCGTGTTCATATTACTGATTTTACCAATGCATCTCGTACTATGCTATTAAATATTCATAAATTAGATTGGGATCAAAAAATTTTAGATGCCTTTAATATTCCAAAAAATATGTTACCAAAAGTATGTCCATCTTCAGAAGTGTATGGACAAACAAACATTGGTGGTAAAGGAGGAGTACGTATTCCAATAGCTGGAATTGCCGGTGATCAACAAGCAGCATTATATGGACAATTATGTGTACAACCTGGTATGGCTAAAAACACTTATGGAACAGGTTGTTTTCTGTTAATGAACACAGGTACAAAAACTCAAATTTCCAATCATGGATTATTAACAACTATTGCTTGTGGACCTAAAGGTGAAGTAAATTATGCTTTAGAAGGTGCTGTATTTATGGCAGGTGCTTCTATACAATGGTTACGTGATGAACTAAAATTAATTGATGATGTCAATGATTCTGAATATTTTGCTAATAAAGTAAAAAGTAATAATGGTGTTTATGTTGTTCCAGCTTTAACAGGATTAGGTGCACCATATTGGGATCCATATGCTCGTGGTGCTATTTTCGGTTTAACACGTGGTACCAATCGAAATCATATTATCAGAGCTACCTTAGAATCAATTGCTTATCAAACGCGTGATGTATTAGAAGCAATTCAAAAAGATACAAATACACAATTAAAATCGTTACGCGTTGATGGTGGTGCAGTAAAAAATAATTTTTTAATGCAATTTCAATCTGATATATTAGGGACTTATGTAGAACGTCCTATAATTCGTGAAAGCAGTGCTTTAGGAGCAGCATTACTTGCTGGCTTAGCAATAAATTTTTGGAAAGATTTAGATGAAGTGAAAGAAAAAATGAATATAGAAAAAACTTTTACTCCTGGAATTACAACTACTGAAAGAAACTACAAATATAATGGATGGAAAAAAGCAGTTTCACGTGTTAAAGACTGGCAAGAAAACATTTAAATATATTTTTATAAATTTAAATAAAAAATGAAATTACTTTAATACTCTTTTTAAAAAAATGATAAAACATTATTCATTAATATTAATTTAAAAATATTTGTTTAATGTAATTTAATAAAGAGAATTTACATAAATTTTATAAAATATTTATTAGTAATAGTAATAATTTTTAATATTTTTAATTATATAATTATACAAAAAATATATCAAAATATCAGATCAAATCAAAATATAGAGAAATAAAATATGACAACTTGGATAAAAGGAAACATTATTAAAAATCACAAATGGAATAACTCTTTATTTAGTTTAATAATTAATGCTTCAATTGAACCATTCATTCCAGGACAATTTGCTAAACTTGCTTTAGAAATAAATGGTCAACGTATACAAAGAGCTTATTCTTACGTCAACGCTCCAAATGAGAAAAAATTAGAGTTTTATCTGATAAAAGTACCTTATGGTAAACTTAGCCCACATCTTGCAGAATTAAATACAGGTGATTCTATTTACATAACCAAGAAATCGGCTGGATTTTTTCTATTAGAAATGTTACCTACTGCAAACACTTTATGGATGTTATCTACAGGAACAGCTATTGGGCCTTTTTTATCTATTTTACAATTTGGAAAAAATTTATCTCGATTTCATAAAATCATTCTCGTACATGCTGTACGTTATTATAAAGATTTAAGTTATTTATCACTAATTAAAAAATTAGAAAAAAAATACAAAGGAAAATTAAAAGTTCAAACTATTGTCAGTCGAGAAAATATCACTGGAGCATTAAAAGGTCGCATTCCAAAATTAATTGAAAATGGAGATTTAGAAAAATCAGTAAAAGCAACCCTTAATCCATTAAATAGTCATGTTATGCTTTGTGGTAATCCAAATATGGTCAAAGATACACAAAATTTGCTAAAAATACAAAGGGGAATGAAAAAAAACTTAAGAAGTCAAATTGGACAAATTACTAGTGAACAATACTGGTAATGTTATATTTAAAAAAAAATAGCATTAATTTTTTTTAAAATATTTTAATTTTATAAAATTATTTTTTTACATTAAAATACAAAAAATATTTTTAAACATTAAATATTTAATACATCTTGCATACTATATAATCCAACTTTTTTTTCTTTTAACCATAAGCAAGCTTTTACCACTCCGTGCGCGAAAATTGTACGATTTAGTATTTTATGATTAATTTCCAGTCGTTCATTAATTGTAGAAAAAATAACCTTATGTTCACCAATAATATCTTCAGATCTAATGCTTACAACATCAATATTACTTTTTCTTTTTTTATTAGAAAAAACTTTTTTTTCACAAATAAAAGAACTTTTAGAATCAGATTCAATATTTTCATCAATAATTGCTTTTATTTGTAATGCTGTTCCTGATGGCATATCAACTTTCTTTTTATGATGAGTTTCAATAATCCTTATATCATGATATGTACCCATTAGTTTTGCTGCAATCGCCAAAAATTTATAGATAACATTGATACCAATGCTAAAATTTTCAGAAAATATAATTGGAATTTCTTTTGAAGTTTCTTTAATAAAATTTTTGTCAATTGCACCAAATCCTGTAGTACCAATAATCATACTTTTTTTATATTTTTTACATATTAACAATAAAGATTTTATGTTTTTAGGATTAGTAAAATCAATTAAAATATCAAAGTCATTTAACACATTAATCAGATCATCTGTAACCATAATGTTTAAAGAATGTATACCCACTAATTTACCAACATCAATTCCAACTATATTAGAACCTTTCTTGACTAATGCTGCACCTAAAAAAACTTTTTTATTTTGCGCAATAAATTTTATTAACATACTTCCCATTCGCCCTTCAGCACCTACGACAGCGACACGAATATGTTTTGAAAGAATCATTTTCTTCTCATTTAGAAAAAATATAATATATAAATAATTTATTTAAAAATTTTTAATGATTACTTAAAATATAAAAATTTTATTAAATTTATTTAAAAAAAATACTTATTATAAAAATCATCATATATAAAAATTATTATAAATATTATGGAATATACACTTTATAAAAAATATACTATTTTTAATAATATTTATGACTTGTATTTTTCTTTGATGTTTATACGTAACTCTTTTGGAACCTGAAAAAACATGTTTTCTTTACGACCATAAAGTTCTTTTATTTTATAAACACCTAAAGTTTTGAAATATTCAATAACTTTATTAACAAGAATATCTGGTGCAGAAGCACCAGCAGTAATACCTATAACATTTACACTATTAAACCATTTTTTTTTAATCTCATCAACAGAGTCAATTAAAAAACTTTTTTTACCTATTCTTTTAACTAATTCATTAAGACGATTAGAATTAGAAGAATTTTTAGATCCAACAACCAGCACAATATCAACTTGATCAGATAATTCACGTACTGCTTCTTGACGATTAGTCGTCGCATAACAAATATCATTTTTACGTGGACTAATAATATTAGGAAAGTGATTTTTTAATTCATCAATAATATAAGAAGTATCTTCAACTGATAATGTAGTCTGTGTTACAAAACAAAGATTGTTTTTATTCTTTAAATTTAATTTTGGAATATCTTCTTTAGATTCAATTAAATATATACCACCCAAAGGATTATTATATTGCCCCATTGTGCCTTTTACTTCTGGATGACCTAAATGACCAATTAAAATTACTTCTTGCCCTTTTTGACTAGCACGAATAACTTCCATATGTACTTTTGTTACTAATGGACAAGTGGCATCAAATAACATTTTTAAATTACGTGATTTAGCTTTTTTACGAATTTCTTGTGAAACACCATGAGCAGAAAAAATTAAAATAGCACCATCAGGTACTTCAGATATTTTCTCAATAAACATTACACCACGTTCACAAAAATCTTTAACTACATAACGATTATGAACCACTTCGTGATGCACATAAATTGGAGAACCATACAAAAATAATGCACGATTCACAATACTAATTGCACGATTAACACCGGCACATAAACCTCTAGGATTAGCTAGCAATACTTGCATTTATTGCTCCAATTTCTTATTTTTTACAAAATTTTAATTTTACAAAAAATATTTATGTATAAAATATTATCATTTCTTACTTAAGAAGAAATATTTATCAAATATTGACTAAAAAATCTAAATTAACATTAAAAAAAAATAAAATATGGCAATTTTTAAAAACAAATGCTATTTGTTAAATATGCTTATTTTTATTAAAATAAAATAATAATTTTAATTCTATTAACTATGATATGATAATAAAAATTATTACATAACAAAAATTTTTAAAATAACATTTAACATACAAAAAAAATAAAAAGTATAACCTATCAAGAATGTATAACATGATCTAAAATAATTAATCCAGCACCAATACAAATTGCTATATCAGCAATATTAAATGTTGGCCAATGCAAATTATTTATATGAAAATCAATGAAATCAATAACAAATCCATAAACAACACGATCATGCAAATTACCTAAAGCACCACCTATAATAATTGCATAAGCAATATTATTTATTTTTTTTTGATTTTTTTTATAATACATTATCAGCATTAATATTATACAAATTATAATCGCTATTAATACAAAAAACCAAAATTCCCAAATTTTTTCATGAGCTAAAAAACTAAATGCAACTCCGTAATTTCTGACATAAGTAATATTCAAATAAGGCATTAATTTTATATATGAATATAATTCAAAATTATTAAAAATTATTTTTTTAGTGCAAATATCAATGAAAAATACTAAAACACTTAAACATAACCAAAATAATCCGTTGGAACCAATCAATTTTTTCATCAAGCAAATTTACGTATTTCACCATTACCAGCTATGTTGGTAACACAGCGACCACACAACTCCATATATCTTTCTACTCGACCAATATCCGTAGCATAATGCCAACAACGAGGACATTTATTACCCTGTGCTTTTTTAAAAGAAATTTTTAATCCATCAATTTCACTATTTTCTGCTGAAAGAGGAGCCTTAGAAATATCAACAACTTGAGTTTCTGAAGTTAATAATATAAAACGTAATTCATTTTCAAAATAATTAAGTATTTCAGCAAATTCTATATTTACATATAAAATTACTGAAACTTCTAATGAACTACAAATTAACTTATCTGCACGAGCCTTTTCAAAAACTTTATTAACTGCACTACGAATAATAAATAATTTATTCCAAAAATTATCACCAAGTCTTTCACTGATATTTAATTCAAATAAAGCATTATAATATTCTTCAGTAAAAACATATTTTGTATGTTGACCTGGTAATTTATCCCAAATTTCACTTGCAGTGAAAGAAAGAATTGGAGAAATCCATCGCACTAAAGCTTCTGCTATATGAAACAAAACAGTTTGACAACTACGACGAGCTAAACTATTACTTTTTACAGTATATTGACGATCTTTTATAATTTCAAAATAAAAAGATCCCATATCAATTGAACAAAATTGCATTAAAGATTGAACTACCTCATGAAAATTATAATTAGCATAATGTTTCATAATTGCTTCTTGAATAAACTTTGCTTTTCCTATGGCCCATTGATCTAAAATTATCATTTTTTCTGGTATTACTTTATTTACTAAAGGATCAAAACCTTTTAAATTTGCCAATAAAAAACGAGCAGTATTACGAATACGCCGATATTGATCTACAGAACATTTTAAATTTTTTTTTGAAATGGAAATCTCAGTAGTATAATCTGTTGATGCAACCCATAATCTTAAAATATCAGCACCTAAATCATTCATTATTTCTTGTGGATCAATTGTATTTCCTAAAGATTTTGACATTTTTCTTCCTTGTGCATCAACCGTGAAACCATGCGTCAAAACTTGCCGATAAGGGGCTTTACCTTTTATAGCAGTTGAAAGAATTAAAGATGATAAAAACCAACCACGATGCTGATCAGATCCTTCTAAATACATGTCAACAGAATGGCCTTGAAATTCAGGCCGTGCATCTACGATTGAATAATGCGTTGAACCAGAATCAAACCATACATCAAGAATATCCTCAACTTTAATATAATCTATTGCATCTTTTCCTAAAATCGTAACAGGATCTAGATCCCACCATATTTCAACACCAAATTTTTCAACATTTTTAGCAATTTTTTCAATTATTTCTAATATATTAGGATGTAATACTTTTGTTTTTTTATGTACAAATAATGTCATTGGTACACCATAAATTCGCTGACGCGAAATACACCAATTAGGACATTTTTCAAGCATCGATTTAATTTGTACCGCTCCCCATACAGGAATCCATTTAACATTTTTAATCTCTTTTAATGATTTTTTGCGCAAATCATTTTTTTCCATACTAATAAACCACTGTGGTGTTGTACGAAAAATAACTGGTTTCTTATGCCTCCAACAATGTGGGTAACTATGTTTTAAAACTTCTTTATGCAACAACATATTTTTACTGATTAAAATCTTTATAACTAATTTATCGACTTGAAATACAGATATACCATTTAAACTGGGATAAACATTTTTTGAATAACAACCATTTGAATCAATTAAATTTACAATTTCTAATTTATATTTTTCACCAATCACATAATCTTCAGGACCATGTGCTGGTGCAATATGTACAATACCTGTACCAGAATTTAATATCACATGATCACTTAAAATAATAGGTACAGAAAAACCCATGAATGGATGCCAAAATAACAATGATTCCAATGAAAAACCAAAACATTCACCCAAAACTTTCCATGTTTTTGGCTGCAGATACTGAATAAGTGATTGAACAAAAATTTTAGATACAATAAAACATTCATCGGTATTAATTTGTATTAATTGATATTTAAAATCAGAGTTAATAGCAACAGCACGATTTGCAGGTAAAGTCCAAGGTGTTGTTGTCCAAATAATCACTGAAACCGATAATATTCTTGATTTTATTCCAAATTTAGAATAAACACTATTCGGATCAACTGATCTAAAACAAACATAAATAGAAAATGATGTTTTATTATAATACTCAACTTCAGCTTCAGCTAAAGAAGAACGACAAGAAATACACCAATGTACTGGTTTAATACCTTTAAGTAAATGACCATTTTCAATAACTTTACCTAATGTACGAATAATATTTGCTTCTGTTTTAAAATCCATAGTTAAATATGGATTTTCCCAATCACCTAAAATTCCCATTCTAATAAAATCACTTTTTTGCACTTCAATTTGTTTTTTTGCATATTTACGACATTCCTGACGAAAAATAACTGGAGATACCTTTTCTCCTACTTTACCTATAATTTTTTCTACTTGATGTTCGATTGGCAAACCATGGCAATCCCAACCAGGAACGTATGGTACATCAAAACCTGCAAGTCCTTTAGATTTTACAATAATATCTTTTAAAATTTTATTAACTGCATGGCCAATATGAATATTACCATTAGCATATGGTGGACCATCATGCAATATAAACATTGGTTTACCGACTTTATTTCGACGAATATTCTGATACAAACCTTCCTTAAACCAACGCATTAATATTTGTGGTTCTTTTCTAGAAAGATTAGCACGCATTGGAAAATCTGTATCTGGTAAATTAAGTGTATTTTTATAATTGTTCATGAAAATTATTACTTCCAGTTTTCTGCTAAATATTTTTATTTAAAAAATCAAAAAAATTTTTTGCAACAATAATATCATTTCCGATTTGCTTTCTTAATTCATTAATACAATTAAATCGTTTCTCTTCTCGTATTTTTTTGCGTAATACAAGATCAATATGAAATCCATATATATTTTTATGTATATCGATTAAATGTACTTCAATTTGTTGTTTTATCCCATTTACTGTAGGTCGTGTACCAATATTTGTAACTGCTTTAAATGGTTTCTTAGATATGCCATATACTTCTGCTATATATACACCTTTAACAGGTATTATCAAAGATTTTAATTGTAAATTTGCTGTTGGAAAACCAATTTTACTACCCAACTGTCTACCATGAATAACCCGACCACTTAATCGATAAGGATGTGCCATCAGATGCTCAGCAAGAGCAAAATTATCACTTAATAATGCTTTTCTTACAGCAGTACTACTAATACGTTGACCTTTAATACAAAAACTTTTAGTATTAGTTACTTTAAATCCATATTTTTTTCCAGCTGTAAGAAGATCTTGGAAATCACCCTTTCTGTCTTTCCCAAATCGAAAATCATCACCAATAGCTAAAAATTTGACACCTAATTTTTTTACTAAAAATTCTAAAATAAACGTTTTAGGAGTTAATGCAGAAAATTTATGATTAAATTTAATACATAACAGATAGTCAACTCCATATTCAAATAAATATTTTATTTTATCGCGCAAAGGTGTCAAACGTACTGGTGAATTTCTTCCGCAAAAAAATTCTAATGGTTGAGGTTCAAAAATCATTACCATAGTGGGTAATTTACGAAAATTACCTTCTTCTTTTAAATATTTTAATAATACTTGATGCCCTTTATGAACAGAATCAAAATTACCAATAGTTAAAACACAACCATAATGATTTTTTTGAATATTATAAATACCACGAATAAACTTCATAATTGGCTCAATATGAAAAATTTAAATTTTTATTTTTTTACCTCAAAAATAAAAATAAAATTTTTAAAATCAACTAAAATTCTTAAAAATATAATTTTATAATATTTTTTTTATATTACATACAGAATCGTATAGAAAAATAATAAAATATATCACATCAATGATATTCTTATATATAATGTACATAAATTTATTGATTGACAAATGAAAATTTAACCGTCATATTTCTATATATTTTATATTTTTTTAAATAAATATTTTGGAGTGTAAATTTTGGCTAATATTAAATCAGCTAAAAAACGTGCTATACAAACAGAAAAACGTCGAAAACATAATTCCAGTCGACGCTCTGCTATGCGCACTTTTATAAAAAAAGTATATTTGGCTATTTCTTTAGGTGATAAAGAAGAAGCAAAAAAAGCGTTTAATAAAATGCAATCTATTGTAGATTGTTACGCTAGTAAAGGCTTAATTCATAAAAATAAAGCTGCACGTCATAAATCAAATTTAATCGCACATATCAAATCAATGTAAATTTTTATTTAAAATATTATTTTAAAAATCTTATTTTCATGATGCTTATTTCAAAGGATAAAAAAATTATAATTATTTTATAGACTTTTATTAAATAAAATTGAAAGATATGATTTTTAATCATTATTTATTAAACTATAAAAAATGATTAAAGATAAATTTTATTGCAAAAAAAACATATAAAAAATCCGAAATAATTTAAAAAAAGTAAACTTATCAAAATACTTTAAGACATTTCTGTTTTTTTCAATATTTTATATATAAATCATCAAAAAATAAAAATCATATAAAAAAAACATAATTAAATTCAATAATTATAAAATATTATTATTAAATATAATACTATAAATATACCTTTAAAACTAACATAAAACAAAAAAATAGAACAAAAATTAAAAAATATTAAAATGATTTATTATTTATAAAAATAATAAAAAATATTTTTTATAATCATAAAACTAAAAATAAATTTTAAATATAATTTTTAAAACATTCATCGAATACTATTTAAATTATTTTTTTTGGTAAAACAAAATTTAATAAAAATAATCCAAAAATCGCTGACAATGTTGATCCTATTAAAATTCCTAATTTTGCATGATTTTTAAAGCTTTCTAAATCTTCAAATGCTAAACTAGCAATAAAAATAGACATAGTAAACCCGATACCACACAGTACTGAAACAGCAAATACATACTGAATATTAATTTTTTTTTGTAATTTTATTACTTTTAATTTTATAGCTAACCAACTAAAAAGAAAAATTCCCATTGGTTTACCAATTAATAAACCTAATGCCACACCTATTGGTAAAGCACCAAAAAGATCTCTCAAATTACTAAAATGAATTTCTATTCCAGCATTGGCAAATGCAAATAATGGCAAAATTAAATAAGCAATCCATGGATGCAAAACTTTTTGTAAATATCTAGAGGGTGAACGATTTTTATGACCTTTTAATGGTATTAGAGAACCAACTATAAAACCTGCTAAAGTTGCATGAATACCTGATTTCAAAATAAAAATCCATAAAATTGTTCCAAAAAATAAATAAATAAAAATATTTTCTACTTTACAACAATTTAACCATACAAGTATTAATATAATAAGTATCCCTAAACTTAATCCTTTTAAAAAAATAAATTTTGTATAAAACAAAGCAATTATAAAAATTACCCCAATATCATCAATAATTGCTAAAGCAAGCAAAAATACTTTTAATTCCGTTGGTACACGTTTTCCTAATAATGTAAGCACACCAAGCGCAAATGCAATATCTGTAGCAGTAGGAATAGCCCAACCGTGTCGAATAATTTTATTATCAGCATTAAAAAATAAATATACCATAGCAGGAAGTAACATACCTCCTATCGCAGCAATAACAGGAAATAAAGCTTTATCACGACCAACTAATGAACCTTCTATCAATTCTCTTTTAACTTCAAGACCCACTACTAAAAAGAAAATAGACATCAGTCCATCATTAATCCATAATAAAAAAGATTTATCAATATTTAAGATACCAATTTTAACTGATACAGAAATATTTAAAAATTGATAATAAATATCTTTTAAAGGGGTATTAGCCATAATCAAAGCTAAAAAAGCAGCAATAATCAGCAGAACACCTCCTGCTGCTTCTAATTTCAAAAATTGTCTTATAATTGCTGTCATTTTGAAAACCTCAAATATTAATTAAACAAAATATTTAAAAATCATATATAAAATTTTAAAAAATCATTTTTATAAAAAATTATAAATAATCTAGCTTTATCTTTAAAAAACTTTACTAAAAATATTAAATATTTTAAAAGATTTAAATTTATTAAAATATTATTACAAATAAATATAATATGTAATATATATTTACATATTATCAAAAATATTTATAAATTTTTTTAATTAAAATTTCTTTAATATCTTAAAATATTAAACAAATTTACTTTTAGTATTTTTAGTATTTAAAAATTTATTTTTTTAAAAAAAATATTAAAAAATAATTCTCTAAAAATTTAAAAAAATAAAACTAAAAAAAGATTAGTATCAAATATAGAAATATAATTTTCTTTATGAATTATTTATTTGTTAACAATTCCAGATAAAATAACTGATTACTTTCTTAAAATTAATAATTTTAATTATTAAACGTTTATTAAAATTAACATCTTAATATCAATTTAATGTATTACAACTACATATCAATAATTTTTTTTAAAAAATATGGAATTTATTTACATTAAAATACTTCAAAAAATAATTAAATTATATTGTTATAAAAAAAAATATTATGATAATTCTTTATTAAGAATCATTTTAAAAACGCTTATATTTATTACTAATAAATATAGTGTTATAATCTTTAAAAAATTAAATTATTATCATTGTACTCTGTATAATTCAAATAATTTTTATACAAAAAATAACCAGTTTCTGTTTTTTATATTTTATGAAACCGTACTTTTAAATAGATAAATAATATGTATTCAGAAAAATGAATTACAACAAAAATAAAATAATATATGCATCATATTATCTTTATAATATAATCTTGTAATAATTTTAAAATTTATAAATATAATTTTTACTAATCCATACTTACAGAAAAAAAGTATTTTCTAATTAAATATTTATTTATATAATATAAAATTAATAAAACTCTAATTTTACAGTATAATTTTAAATTATAAAAATCTATACGCTACAACTCCAGTTTTAAACTATTTTTCTATAAACACTAAAACTGAAGTTGTAACCTAATATTTATTGTATTCTTTAAAAAAATAAATACATTAAAAAATTAACACATTAATTAGTTAAATCATCAAAAAACTTTTTTACACTATCTAAAAAACTTTTACTTCGAGGGCTATTTTTGCTACCATTATCTTTATTTAAAAATTCACCAAATTCTTCCAGTAACTCTTTTTGTCTTTCATTGAGTTTTACAGGAGTTTCAACAACAATACGACACATTAAATCACCAGTAATACCACGAATAGGTTTAATCCCTTTTCCTTTCATACGAAAAATTTTTCCTGTTTGTGTTTCAGCCGGTATTTTCAAACTAACTCGACCATCTAATGTCGGCACATCTATTTCACCACCTAATGCTGCTTTCACAAAATTAATTGGAACCTCACAATATAAATTATTACCATCAGGTTTAAATATAGCATGTTTTGCTATATTTACTTGTACATATAAATCTCCGGAAGAAGCTCTATTTTCACCAGCTTCTCCTTCACCATTTAAACGAATCCGATCACCAGTATTCATTCCAGCTGGGATTTTTACTGATAAAGTTTTATATTCCTTTCTTCTACCATGCCCATTGCATTTAACACAAAATTCTTTAATAATTTGACTTCTTCCATGACAACTAGGACAAGTTTGTTGGACAGCAAAAAATCCTTGTCTAATTTGAATTTGACCTGTACCATGACATGTTGAACATATTTCTGGTTTTGTACCAGCTTTTGCACCACTCCCGTTACATGGCCTACACTTTTCTAAAGTTGGGATACGAATCTCTTTAATTACACCACGAACTGCTTCTTCTAAAGTTAATGTAATATCATATTGAAGATCAGAACCACGAGCTGCTCTCTGATTTTTCCCGCCAAAAATATCCCCAAAAACATCACCAAAAATATCACTGAAGTCAGTACTAGAAGTAAAACTTCCACTAAATCCACCACTACCCATATTTCCTTGTTCAAAAGCAGCATGCCCATATTGATCATATGCAGCACGTTTTTGTGAATCAGTTAAAATTTCGTAGGCTTCTTTAATTTCTTTAAATTTGCTTTCTGCTTGTTTATTACCTTGATTTCTATCTGGATGATATTTTATTGCTAAACGTTTATAGGCTTTTTTGATTTCTTTTTCATCAGCTGTTTTAGTAATACCTAAAACATCATAATAATTTTTTTTTGCCATATTTATTTTATCCTTACATACACAAACGGGCGTAAAGTCTCCTTCAACGCCCGTACTCAATTTTTATAATAATAAAGAAGAAATAAAACTTCTTTTAACTATTTTTTCTCACTACACTAAAAGATACTATTTTTTATCTTTTATATTTACTTCTTCAAATTCAGCATCAACAACGTTATCATCCTTTTTAGACTTAGTATTTGCATTTTCTGTATCTACTTTTGTTTGATTTTTAGCTAACTCTAATAATTTAGAAGAAACTTGAACTAAAGCTTGAATTTTTGATTCTATTACCGCTTTCTCGTCACTTTTCATAGCCATTTCAAGTTCAGAAATAGCTTTTTCTATTTCACTTTTATTATCAGAAGTTAATTTATCACCGGCTTCTTTAATTTGTTTACGTGTACCATGAACTAATTGATCAGATTGATTACGTAATTGAACTAACTCTTCAAATTTACGATCTGCTTCTGCATTTGCTTCTGCATCATGCACCATTCTTTGAATTTCATCCTCTTTTAAACCAGAAGATGCTTTAATCGTAATATTTTGTTCTCTACCAGTATTTTTATCCTTTGCTGAAACATGTAAAATACCATCAGCATCAATATCAAAAGTCACTTCAATTTGAGGCATACCACGCGGTGCTGGTTGAATACCATCTAAGTTAAACTGTCCTAAAGATTTATTATCATGTGAACGTTTACGTTCACCTTGTAATACATGAATTGTCACTGCTGACTGATTATCTTCTGCTGTTGAAAAAACTTGACTATGTTTAGTAGGAATAGTTGTATTTTTAGAAATTAACGTCGTCATTACACCGCCCATAGTTTCAATACCTAAGGATAAGGGGGTTACATCAAGTAATAAGACATCTTTAACATCGCCAGCCAATACACCACCTTGTACTGCAGCTCCTATAGCAACCGCTTCATCAGGATTAACATCTTTACGAAGTTCTTTACCAAAAAAATTAACCACTGCTTTTTGCACCATAGGCATACGGGTTTGTCCACCAACAAGAATTACATCATTAATGTCATTAACAGTCAAACTAGCATCTTTTAATGCAACCTTTACTGGTTCCATTGAACGTTTAACTAAATCTTCTACCAATGATTCAAGTTTTGCTCGCATTACTTTAATATTCATATGCTTAGGACCACTTGCATCTGCAGTAATATAAGGAAGATTAACATCTGTCTGTTGAGCAGAAGAAAGTTCAATTTTAGCTTTTTCTGCTGCTTCTTTCAAACGCTGCATAGCTAAAGGATCATTACGTAGATCAAAACCTTGCTCTTTTTTAAATTCATTTACTAAAAAATTAATCAAACGATTATCAAAATCTTCACCACCTAAATGAGTATCACCATTAGTCGCTAAGACTTCATAGGTTTTTTCACCATCAACATCATCAATTTCAATAATTGATATATCAAAAGTTCCACCACCTAGATCATAAACTGCAATAGTACGATTGCCAACTTCACGGTCTAAACCATAAGCCAAAGCTGCTGCTGTTGGTTCATTAATAATACGTTTGACATCTAAACCAGCAATTCGACCGGCATCTTTAGTAGCTTGACGTTGAGCATCATTGAAATAAGCAGGAACAGTAATAACAGCCTCAGTGACTGATTCACCAATATAATCTTCTGCTGTTTTTTTCATTTTTTTTAAAACCTCAGCAGAAACTTGAGGAGGAGCCATTTTCTGTCCTTTTACATCTAACCAAGCATCACCATTTTTTGCTGCAACTATTTTATAAGGCATGATAGAAACGTCACGTTGTACTTCATCGTCTTTAAAGCGACGACCAATTAAACGTTTAATTGCAAAAAGTGTATTTTCTGGATTAGTTACGGCTTGACGTTTTGCCGGTTGACCTACAAGAATTTCACCATTTTGTGTGTATGCAATAATAGAAGGTGTAGTACGGTCACCTTCACTGTTTTCTAATACACGTGCACTATTACCGTCCATAACAGCTACACAAGAGTTAGTTGTACCCAGGTCAATCCCAATTATTTTACCCATCTAAAGCCTCCAAAGGGAATTGTTAACTACTTTAGTTACCAAAAAAATATATGAGGCTTAAAAATCTTTTTTTCAAGGATTTTTTTCCCTGACCTCAAAAAATCTACCTACGAATACTCTACGATAAGTTGATAGATTGACCAATTAGTAACTACACTTTTAAATAACGTGGGGGCATAAAAGTATTCATCAAGGGGGGAGGTAAAAAATATTTTTTTTATGCACTTTTTTGTGTATTCAAAAACATATACAAATATATGTATGTTTTTTAAAAAGCAACATTTTGAAAACATTTTATTTTAAAAAAAAATATTATTTTTATATTAATTTAAAAACTATTTTAAATAATCATGATTTAAGAATTTATTACAGAAATGAAAGCAAGTAACTCAATAAAAAATAAAATAATAATTTAACAAAATTAAAAGATTGTTATAATTATACAATATATTATTATTTATTATATTGTAAAGTATTTTTAGCAAAAAAATATCATATTTCTTTAGCTAAAATTTTTTCTAATTTTTCTTGATCAACAGCAAATTTACGAATACCATCAGCTAATTTTTCTGACGCCATCGCATCAAAATGATGTTCCCAATAAAATTCTTCTTCTGTTATAGACTTAGGGGTTTCAGAAATTGGACCATCAAATTTCAATTGAGGAATTACTGCACCTTCTATATTAGAAAGTTCTTGAAGTAATTTCGGTGAAATAGTTAAACAATCACAACCTGCCAACTGTAAAATTTCATGACTATTACGAAAACTGGCTCCCATTACTACGGTTTTATATCCATGTTGCTTATAATAATCATAAACTTTTCTTACAAAAATAACTCCTGGATCTTCTTTTAAAGCAATGACTTTTTTATGAAAATGTTCTTGATACCAATCAAGAATGCGACCTACAAAAGGTGAAATTAAAGAAACACCAGCTTCAGCAGCAGCACGTGCCTGAGCAAAAGAAAACATTAACGTTATGTTACAATGAATATTTTCTTTTTCTAATTTCTCTGCAGCACGAATTCCTTGCCAAGTTGCAGCTAATTTTATTAAAATACGATCATTTTTAATACCCAAATGATTATAAAGTTCAATAATACGACGAGCTTTTTTTATGCAAGCATTTTCATCATAAGAATAACGGGCATCAATTTCTGTTGAAATTTTTCCTGGAATATGCTTCAAAATTTCTACACCAATATTCACTACTAATTTATCACATGCATTAATTATACATTCCTTATTTGAAAGATTACTTTTATTTGCCCATTTAATTGTTTCATGTATTAGTTTTTTATATTCTGGTATTTGAATTACATTTAAAATTAAAGAAGGATTTGTTGTTGCATCTTCTGGCTTGTAAGTTTTTATATCAATAATATTACTGGTATCAGCTACAACTCTTGTTATTTCACGCAAAGATGTTAATTTATCAATCATTTTTAAATCCTATTCTTATAATAACATAAAATTACAAAAAATATCTTATGGAATGATAATATTACAACTTAATATCAAAATACATTCATTTAAAAATATAAAAAATTACAGTATCAAGAATATTCTCGTGTTTTTTTTAATGTTTTTTAAAAAAATGGCAAAATTATTGTATTTGAAAATATTTTTTAATTTTTATTAAAAATAATACATTTTATTTATAAAAATAGCAAATATAAAAAAATTAGATTTATAAAAATTAATTTATAATATTAAAAATATTTTTGTGATTTTATCTTAAATAAACTTTATTAATTATAAAAATATCTAAAAAATATTTAATAAGAATTTTTATACAAGATAAGAATTTATCATATTCGAATATTATTTTTATGATATAAAAATAATTATATTATATACTAATAATTTAATATTCACTATAAAATTAATCAGATAAATTATCTTTATAAATTCAAAAAAAATAAAAAAAATCATGTATATTATATGAATAATAAAGTTATTTTAAGAAAATAAGACGAAAATTTACTAAATAATTATGCTTATACAATAAGCATAATATTATTAATTATTAAATTTATATTTTTTCTGAAAAACTATTCTTCTAAATGAGAAATATCTCCTACTGTTTCTAAAATCCATGCATATTGTAACCAAGGTCTTTTTTGATAATCTACTTTTGAAAGAGAACAATTACGTAAACGTAGACGTCTTTGAGCATTTAGTGGTACACCAAGTATGTGATTTAATAATGCACCTAATCCTATACCATGACTAACCAATAAAGGTTTACTTTTTATTGGTAATAACCGACATTCTTCTAAAGCAGAAAACATCCGTTTTGTTATTTCTTCCATAGATTCACCTTTAGGAATACGTGCCCCAGGTAATCCATTAACTAAATTATAACACCAACTTTTTTCTTCATCATTCAAAGAATTGATTGGTCGACCTTCAAGTACCCCCATGTTTAATTCCCGTAATCGTGGCTCAAAAACAACATCACAATGACAAAATTTCGCAATAATTTCTGCTGTTTTCTTAGTACGTTCTAAATCACTACACAAAATATGAGTGATACCAATTGACTGAATTCTTTTAGCAACTAATTTAGCTTGTTTTATACCAACTTTTGTAAGGGGGCTATCAGATTGCCCCTGAATACATTTAGCAACATTCCATTCAGTTTCTCCATGACGAACAAGATAAACCTTTAACATAATTATTTTCCATAAAAATAAAAAACAAAAAAATATTACTTTGTTGATAAACTGATAAACATTACAATTTTAAAAAAGTTAATATTTAATATATTTTGAATTATGATTTACAAAATTAATATGAACAAATTAAAAAATACTAATTTATTATATATTACAATACGGCAATACGTCTTTATGTATTATTAAAATTTTTAAAAATTTTATTAAAAAAAAATTTTAAAACGCGATTACTTGTAATGTTAAATATAAAAATAAAATAAAAAATCTAGAAAAAATAATTATTTATAATATTGAACGTAAAAAATTGACTTTTATAAAAAGTAAACCGATTTTTTATATTTTTTTAAAAAAAATATTCAAAATAATACTGATGAAAATAATACATGCATATTTTATATCAAAAATATGGTTATATAAAAAATAACAAGTATTTTAATAACTTTTTTTAAAAATTTATTATTGCATATAATGTTTTTTTTTGATTTCATAAATTTTTTATTTTTTATTTATATATTTAAAATTTGATGCAACAAAAAATAATATTCTAATATTTCAAAAAAAACTTAACAATTAACATTAAATTAATATATCTGTGTAAATTTATTATGACTATTATTTAAAACAAAAAATAACTTTTAATAAAATTAAATTTATTATTTAATATTTCAAATAATTTAAATAAAATAAATAATTGATACTGATAAACATTTTAATTAATAATGCTTATGTATGCTTTATTCATTAATAAAAAATATCTAAAAAAGTTCATACAAAAATATAAAAATAAAAGTATTTTTCAGTATAAGAACTATAAAAAACTATAAAAATATTTCTGAACTTAATATAAATTAAACATCATTTTTTATATTAATTTAAAACATTATTTTAAAAATTGATAATGTTAATATTTTTCAAAATAATTTGTTATTTTAATTTTTTTTAGCATCTTAAATTCGTATGAATTTATTTAAAATAAGTATAATTTTATAAAAAAATAGAACTTATCGGCTAATTTTTATAGATTTTTATTTTATATCACAAATTTTAAGATAAATCATTATCATAAAAAAATCATAATTTTAAAAAAAATCTTATGATCAGGAAATTTTTTTTTAAAAAAACAATCACATTTACATATGATAAATCATTTAAACTTAATAAAATAAACTATTGTTGTTTTTTTTAGTATGATTCTTCATAATTATTTTTAAATAAAAATTCATACTTTAGAATTAATAAAAATCATATTTTAAACGACATATTCTAAAATCTATTCAAAAAGGAAATTAGATGGATTATTCAGGAACAGCTCTAATTACAACAATTATTACTGGTTTCGCTCTTGCATATCTTTTAGGTATGATTACACAAAAATTAAAAATATCACCTTTAGTAGGTTATCTTTTTGCTGGTGTTCTTATAGGTCCATTTACACCAGGATTCGTTGCAAATACTAATTTAGCAAATCAATTAGCTGAAATCGGTGTTATATTATTAATGTTTAGAGTCGGTTTACATTTTTCATGTAAAGATCTTTTATCAGTAAAATCCATTGCAATACCTGGTGCTATTCTCCAAATATTCACTGCAACTTTATTAGGACTAAGTTTATCAATATTTTTTGGTTGGGAAATATTTAGAGGAATTATTTTTGGACTTTGTCTCTCAACAGCTAGTACAGTAGTCTTATTACGTTCCTTAGAAGAACGAGCACTAATCAATACAGAAATAGGAAAAATTACAATTGGTTGGTTAATAGTCGAAGATCTATTTATAATATTAATACTTATATTACTACCTGGAATCGCTGGTATTTTAGATAATCACCTCAGCTTTAAAGAATTAATAATTCAATTAACTTTTCCTATCTGTAAAATCGTTATTTTTATTATCATCACACTTTTAATGGGTAGGAAACTTATTCCATGGATATTAAGACATACTGCAGAAACTGGTTCTCGTGAATTATTTACATTAGCTGTATTAGTTTTAGCACTAGGAATTGCTTACATATCTGTAACCTTATTTAATTCTTCGTTTGCACTAGGAGCATTTTTTGCTGGAATGATGTTAAAAGAATCTAAACTTAGTCATCGTGCTGCACAAGATACCATACCTTTTCGTGATGCATTTATGGTTTTATTTTTTGTTTCAGTAGGTATGTTGTTAGATCCCATAATTTTTCTAGAAAATCCATTAGCTATCTTTTTTATATTACTAATTATTACCATTGGTAAATCACTTTTTGCATTAATATTAGTAAAAGTTTTTACAAAAAATAGTTATTTTGCATTAACAATTGCCATTAGTTTAGCACAAATAGGTGAATTTTCTTTTATTTTAGCAGACATGGGAACAACACTGAATGTTTTTGATCACAAAACGTCGAATTTAGTCTTATCCGGTTCTATTACTTCTATTATGATTAATCCATTATTGTTTAATTTACTAGACTATTATTTTAAAAAAACAAAAAACAAAAAAAAACAAGAAATATCACATAAATATATATGAATATTTATAATTAATTTAAAATTATTGTAATATTTTTAATTAATTCATAAAATATTCAATATAGAGTTTGCTCATATATTATTAAAAAATATTTATGTTTTTTAAAATAAGAAAAATATAAAATAAAAAAATATAACGATTCATAAAATTATTATATACCAAAAACTCAATATAAAAATTTATCATTAATAGAAAACACTGAAAAATCATATGAATAATATTAATAATTTATATGAGCATTAGTTATAAAACTTATATAATAAAAATAACTAAAATCTTTTTTGAAAGATAAAAATATTAGAGGAACATAAAAAAAGTTGTATCAAAAACAGATGATTAGAAGATTCTTTATTAATTATTTAAATCTAGGGATATTTATAATACAATTAGCAATAATAAAAATTGACATATTTATTAAATAATAACAAGCATATTAAATATTTTATATAAAAAAATTGATGAATTTTTATCTACAGATACTTTTATTCAATAAAATTCTGTAATTTTTTATTTTAAAAAATTATATTTAATAACAAAATATCAAATATATCACAATAAAAACTACATTATAAAAAACATAAAATAAATATTTTAGAATAATATTTTTAGAATTATATATAATTACTAATCAACTCATGCATAAAAATAATATGACTATCCAAAGCATTCAATGCAGGGATGTAAAAATATTTTTCTCCTCCAGCTGCATAAAATATTTTTTTATTATCTACTGCAATTTCTATTAAAGTTTCTAAACAATCTACTGAAAAACCTGGACATAATAATTGAACATGTCTAATACCATTCTTACCTAATTTTTTTAAAGTAATATCTGTATATGGTTCCAACCAATTTTCCAATCCAAAACGTGATTGATAAGTCATTATAATTTTATTACTAGGAAAATTTATTAATTTACCTAGCAAAAAAGTTGTTAACTTACACTCTTTCGGATAAATATCACCAGATTCTGCATAGCGTTTAGGAATACCATGATAAGAAATCAATAATCGTTCGGGTACTCCATATCTGCTAAAACTTAACTCAACAGAATTTTTTAATGCATGTAAATAATAAGGATTATTTGCATAACTCCGAATAAAATTTAATTCAGGTATTGTCCGATAATTTTTAAATACCAAACTGATAGCATCAAAAACAGCTGCTGTTGTTGTACTAGAATATTGTGGATAAAGTGGCAAAACAATTATATTATTAATATTATTTGTTAATAATGCATTAATTGCTTGTGCAATAGAAGGAAAACCATAAGTCATTCCTAATTCAACAGGAATACCAGATAATCGTTTTGATAATGCTATCTTCTGTTCAACACTGTAATATAATAGTGGAGATCCAAATTTTGTCCAAATTGATTGATAACATTTTACTAATTTTGATAAACGCAATGGCAAAATAATAAAGTATAGCAATGGTCTCCAGATGATTTTAGAAAGATCAATAACCCTTGAATCACTAAGAAAATCAATTAAAAAACGTTTAACAAATAATGGTGTCGGTGCAACTGGAGTACCAAGATTAACTAATAATACACCATTTTTTTTAATTGTCATACTCATAAAATTCCAATTTTTGTTTTAATCAAAATTTATAATTATATTATGCTTTTTATATATTTTATTGGATAAAAATAAGCAAAATAATATAAAAAAAATAAAATGTATTTATACAATACATATAACAGATATTTATAAATAAATTAACCAAAAATCTTTACCAATTTTTTATTGATTTCGATGATCTTACTACTACCATTCAATCTAACAAAATTAATACGACCATTAATGGCTTCCTTCCGATAATAATCAATTACAGGTTTAGTAAACTGATGATATTCCATTAATCGTTTACGTATTATATCTTCTGTATCATCATCTCTAATAATTAAATCATCACCAGTAATATCATCTTTATTTTTTATTTTTGGTGGGTTAAATTTTATATGATAAATACGACCAGATGATTTATGAATACGACGACCGGTGATACGTTCAACGATAATTTCATCAGAAACATGTAATTCTAAAACGTATTTTATGGAAATACCTATATTTTTGAGTATTTCTGCTTGAGCAATAGTACGAGGAAATCCATCTAACAAAAATCCGTTTTTACAATCATTTTGTATTATGCGTTTTTTAATTAAAGCAATTACTACTTCATTTGTAACAAGTTTACCATTATTGATTAATTCTTTTATTTGTATGCCTAATTTTTTGTTTTTTTTTACTTCATTACGCAAAATATCACCAGTTGAAATTTTAGGTATTCTATACTTTTTGACAATAAAACATGCTTGGGTACCTTTACCTGAACCGGGAGCACCGAGCAAAATAATAAACATTACGTAATCCTTTTATATTTATATTTTACATAAATGATAAATATAAATTATAAATTGTTCAAATATTCTATAAATATATTCTATAAATTGCGTAAGTAATTAATAATCTTTTGATTATTTATATAAAAATAATTAGTACATATGATATCAATACAAATATTAAAAATATAACAAAATAACCTTTATTGCAAAAGCAATTTATTGATACGATGAATGAATTGATTGGGATCTTCCAAAGAACTTTTTTCTACCAACAAAGCTTGTTCTAATAATACTTCTATCCATTCAGAAAATAATTTTTCATCTTTTATGCTAATCACTTTTCTAACTAATGGATGATCAGGATTAAGTTCAAAATTATATTTTATTTCTGGTGCTGTTTGACCAGCAGCAGAAAAAAGTTTCACCATTTGTGTACTCATTTCATTAGCATCTGTTGTTAAAACAGTAGGTGTATCTGTTAAACAACAAGTTAACTTAACTGTTTTAACTCTTTCACCTAATATTTTTTTTACTCTCTCTACAAAAGGTTCTAATTTTTTTTTCGTTTCTTCTTGCTCTTTTTTATCTTGAAAAGACAGTTTTTCTAACGATTCATCGTTTTTATTAATAGATTGAAAAGATTTTCCTTTAAAGTCAGACAGATAATTCATCATCCATGCATCAATACGATCAAATAATAACAAAACTTCAATATTTTTCTTATTAAAGAACTCTAGATGTGGGCTATTTTTTGCAGCAAGATAACTGTCTGCAATAATATAATATATCTTTTCTTGACCATCAATCATTCTATCAACATAACCATCTAAAGAAACATTTTGTACATTAGTATCATTAATAGTAGATGCAAAACGCAATAATTTAGTAATGGTTTCTTTATTAACTATATCTTCTGCAGGACCTTCTTTTAAGACTAATCCAAACTCCTGCCATAATTTTTGATAATCTTTATCTTTATTTTTAGCTAATTTTTCTAACATTTGTAATACACGTTTTGTAAGTGCATTTCGTAAATTACGAATGATATCACTATCTTGTAATATTTCCCGAGAAATATTTAATGGTAAATCATTTGAATCAACTAATCCACGAATAAAACGTAAATAATGAGGCATGAATTGTGCAGCTTCGTCCATAATAAAAACACGCTGAACATAAAGCTTTAAACCATGTTTATTATCGCGATTCCATAAATCAAACGGTGCTTTAATAGGTACATATAGTAAACTAGTATACTCTTGCTTACCTTCTACACGATTATGACTCCATAATAACGGATCTTCATAATCATTTGAAATGTATTTATAAAAAGTTTTATATTCTTCAGAAGAAATATCATTTTTATTGCGTGTCCATAACGCTTGTGCTTTATTAACTTTCTCCCAAATTAAAGTATTGTCTTTTTCATTTTTAGTTTGAATTTCTACTGGAAGCGCAATATGATCTGAATATTTACTAATAACAGAGCGTAAACGTGCAATATCTAAAAATTCTTCTTGATTTGTGCGTAAATGCAATGTAATTTCGGTACCTCTTTGTGTTTTATTAACATCTGCAACTGTATATTCACCTTCTCCTGTTGATTCCCAAAAAATAGCTTTATCAATAGGTTCAGAAGCTGCTCTAGTATATACCGTCACCTTATCAGCCACAATAAAAGCTGAATAAAAACCAACACCAAACTGACCAATTAATTGAGTATTTTTTTCTTTTCCTAATGAATTTAAAAAATTTTTAGTACCTGATTTAGCAATAGTTCCTAAATTCTCAATAACTTCTTCACGATTCATCCCTATGCCATTATCACTAATGGTTAAAGTTTTTTTCTTTTTATTAACAGAAATCCTAACTTTTAAATCAGCATCATTTTCATATAAATTGGGTTCTGAAAGTGCTTTAAAACGTAATTTGTCAGCTGCATCAGATGCATTTGAAATTAATTCACGCAAAAATATCTCTTTATTAGAATAAAGAGAATGTATCATTAATTGTAATAATTCTTTTACTTCAGATTGAAATCCACGAGTTTCTTTTTTTTTCATACTTATAGTATAACCTCAAATTTTAATTTATTATAAATGAAGAAATTTATAAATGCAGAAATTTATTAAATATAATAATATGTATACATAAAAAAAAATCAAGATAATAAACATGAAAAAAAATCAAATGCCCTAATATATTTTATATAATATTCTATTACTATGTTTTTATCTGTATAAAATTCTAAAAATTTTAAAATTATCAAAATCATTCAAAAAATATATTTATATTTAATCAAAAATTACTATTTTAAATAACTTCTTATTATTTTTTATTTCTATTTTAAACAAAAAAAAACCTTTTTGTATTTGCTCAATAAGTTTTTTTTTAGAATTTAAAAAATTTACAAAATTTATTTTTTATGTTAAAATTATCTTTTTACACAATAATTTTTTCTGTTAAAAATTTGTTATTAAAAGATTAATTTATATATATCTATGATATCAGTACTACTTAAAAGTAGTAACAAAATTTAGTAAATTAAATATTAGATTTTAAACATACCATATAATTTTATTAAAAAATAAAGAAACTGACAAAATAATAATTTTTAATTAATATTGATAAAATCAAATAATTATATGTCTTTTAGTGTGATTATTTAAAGCAATGTTATATTTTAAATACAAAAAATTAATCTAGAAGAAATTATATTTTTTAAAAAAAATTTTTAAAAATTATACATTATTTTAATTTTTTTATGTTTTAAAAACAATTTATTTTAGAACTTTATTTTATTTTTTAGATATCAATTTTTAGATAATCTTTTGTATTACTAAAAATAACTTATTTTTAAAATATTAATTTCAATATATGAAGTTTAGATATATGATTTTTCATTTTTTTCTTAATTTAAAAATATTTTTTATGTTAAAATCAATCTATTTTTAAGTGTTAATACTTATTATGTTGAAAAATTAATAACCGCAATAAGGTCATTTCAACTCCAATACGTTTTTCTGGTGCATATTGAAGCTCTTTACGTCCGCTTAATAAGGTTCGATAATAAAACTGTAAATCTTCTGGTGTAATAGAATTTGCTAAAAAAGATAGACGTTTTTCTACTTCAGAAGGGATATTTTCTACATCTAAAGTTATCAACTGCATCATAGCAATACGATGTAATAAAGATAATATTTTAACAAATACCAAATCCCAATCTGTCCCGTGTAAAGAAATATTTTCTACTAAAATCATCATTTTTTTGGCATTTTTAGAAAAAATTGCTTCAATGATACTTAATGGTTGTTCATCATCCAATGTTCCCAACATTTGCATAACTAATTCTTTCGATACTACACCTTTACCTATTGCAATTGCTTGATCAGTTAACGTTAACGCATCACGCAAACTTCCTTCAGCAGCTTTTGCAATTAATGTACAAGCAAAATGATCACTCGATATTTTTTCAGCAATTAAAATACGTTCAAGTTGATTAGTAATTTGATCAATATCTAATGATGTTAAATGAAATTGTAAGCACCGTGATAAAACTGTTACTGGCAATTTATATGGATCTGTTGTTGCCAATAAAAATTTTACATGCTTTGGTGGTTCTTCTAAAATATTTAATAAAGCATTAAAACTATGACGTGAAAGCATATGTACTTCGTCTATTAAATATACTTTAAATCGACCACGTGTTGGCAAATATTGAACATTATCTAATAAATCACGTGTATCTTCAACTTTTGTACGTGAAGCAGCATCAATTTCAATAAAATCAATAAATCGACCTTGAACTATTTCAAGACAATTAAGACATTTACCACAGGGATTATTAGTAATTTTTAATATACAATTCAAGCCTTTAGCAAAAAGACGTGCAATAGTTGTCTTGCCTACACCACGTGTTCCAGAAAATAAATAAGCATGATGAAGACGATTTTTTTGTAAACTATTTTCTAAAGCAGTTAAAACATGTTTTTGCCCTATAACATCAATAAATGTTTGTGGACGCCATTTTCTGGCAAGTACTTGGTAAGTCATATTTTTTTTGAAATAGAAATTATACTTTTAATCTGATATATATTGTTATAAATTTTTTTTTAAACTATATAAATCATAAATTATATCTATTTAAAAATAAAACATATCAATATATAACTCCAAAAAATAAAAAATAAATTTTCTATATATTTAATTAAATTATATATTTTACTATTTGTATATATAATTTATATCTTCTTTTAAAAGATTTTTATCTAAAATTGAATTTTTATTAAAAAAATAAATATTTTACATGTAAATTTATTTTTAATTTTTAATTTATAAAGTAAATAAATTAATAAAAAATACTATTTTTAATATATGATGTAATGTTGTTAATCAATAATATTCTTATAAAATTGATAGTATTTTAATAAAAAATATTTAATTATTTATTATAGAATAAAATAATATTGAAGCAATTTTTATAAAATTATATTGATAATTTTATAAAAATATTTTTTTACTATATTAATTAAAAATATCAAATTAAATCAGTTTTACTTATATAAAATAACATATTTAAAATAAAATAATATATATAAAAAATATTTTTTATAAATTTTTTTATTTTTTAAAAATATTATTTAATAATACAAAAATAATTTGAAATTTCATAAAAAATTTAATATATCATAATTATAATAAATTAAAAATAATTAATATTCAACATATTTATGAAAATAATTTATGTTATTTTTTTAACTATAGAATTATTTTCATACATATTGAAAAATACTATATATAAATCTTTTACTATAAAAAAGTGATCATAAAAAATTTTTTCTTATTCTCCTATCTTTTAAAATTAACTATTAAAATTAAAGCGAGAATAGTAAGAGAAAATTACTAGAAATGTTAACCCAAAAAAAATAAAACAAAAATTTTATGTAAAAATTTTTATATTTAATTATATCAAAATTAAATTTTGTAAATATAAAAATAAAAAACAAAAAAAAATACAAATAAATTGAGATATAAATATTATTCAAAAGAAATAACTTTAACAAAACTACATAAAAATATTTTAATAAAATATTTACATATTTAATATATATAAAACTAATAATTCTTATATTATTTTTTATATAAATAATAAAACATACATATATTTTATTTCTTTGAGTATTAAAAATATAAATTTTATTTAAATATTAATTTCATATTTTTATTATAAATTAAAACATATCTTACTTATGGCTTGTAATTTATAATAATTAAATAACAAAAAATATTTATTTTTATTGACAAATATTTAAATAAAGATATAGGCTATCTGATGTTATTTTTTCTAAAAGAAATTCAGAAAATATTCATAATTATCAAATATTTTCTTAAAAAATAAAAATTAAAATAACAAAATCAATAGCACTCATATTTTATATTTCTCTTATATACTTTTTATATACATGACTTTAAAGAAAGAACATTATGACTAAAATGGACTATCTATTACGTTTAAGAAAATGTACAACTATAGAAACATTAGAACGAGTAATTGAAAAAAACAAATACAAATTATCAGAAGATGAATTAGAGTTATTCTATTCTGCTGCCGATCATAGATTAGCAGAACTTACAATGAATAAATTATATGACAAAATTCCTTCATCAGTTTGGAAATATGTAAGATAAAATATTTCGTACATATATTTTTACAATATTTTTCTTTACACATCAGACTATATACTAGTTATTAGTTTTACGTGTAATTATTTTTTTTAAAATTAAAGAAAAAAAAATTACTTAATAATCTACAATAAATCTATAAAAAATAATAACAAATTGTTTTAAAACTAATTAAATTTATTTTAAAAATATTCATAAACTAATATGATTATCTTTAATAAAGTTATTTATATAACAATTTAAAATTATTTTTAATTTTATAAATAATTTGAGTATTTTTATTTAAAATACCAAAAAATTAAAATATCTTTCTGATATATTTAATAAATTTTTATAAAAATAAAAAATAAAAAATTATTAAATTACCAATTTTTTTAAAAATCTAACTGATCTATTATAAAAAACATTACAAAAATTATTTTATATGATTTATTAAAGAATAAATATTATTAATGAATATTAATTTTAATTTTTTAAAATATTTTTATTAAAACTGTTTTATTTACTTAATTTATATCATTCAATCTATTAAATATAAATAAATTATAAATTATCAAACTTTTCCTAAATTTATTTTAGCTGTCTTACGTAAATTTGAGATTAGTGACTCCATCATCGTATTACCAATTATATATTTATAATGTTCTGAAAAAATCTCAAATTCATTATGTTCTGGTTTACTATAAATACATTTAATCAATTTAATGATTACAAAATTATCTTTATCATCTTTTACGAAAAAAAATTTTGGTTTATTTTTTTTATTATCTAATTCTATATTAAAAATTTTCTCGGTCAGCGGATCATTCTTATTAAAACGATCAAAAATATTTGATTTACCAAAAACAATACCTAATCGCTTTAAAGCAACTTCACTGCTTTTACTATCATTCAAAACAATAAGTAATTTTTTAACTTCTTTCTCCATTACTTTTATAGCTTTCATGCGTTTTACTAATTTAATTATCGATTGCTTAACTAAATGAATTTTTTTTGCTCTTTCTGGTTTATAATCTTCAATTCTAATAATAAAAACATTATTATCATTAATATTAATTATCCCAGAATTAATGCCTATTATTTTATTTTTATTTAATAAATTTCCATTAAAAATTGCATCAGCAATTTTTTTAAATTTTATCTCAGAAGGAAGATTATCACGATTAAACCAATCTGTTGTTATTACTTTAATTCCAGTAACTTTTTCAACTTCATTCAAAGATTCATTATCATTTATTGCCGCATTTTTTGCAATCTCTTGTAATAAATAAAATGAATCGATTTTTTTCTTGTTTTTTAAGATTTCTTTAATTTGATTTTTTACCACATCAAAAGATTTTACTATTTTAGGTTGAATATCATCAAGACGAATTATTAGGTAATATTTTCCTAATTTAATTATATCTGAAATTTGTCCTTTATTAATTAAATTAGCATTAATAATTTCAATAGGTGTTGAATTGACTGATATCCAACCGATAGCACCATGATTTTTTATACTAGACTTATCTGTGGATTTTTTATTAACTAACTCATTAAAATCAACACCTTCAGATAAAGCCTTACTAACTTCATCCGCTTCTTTTTTTGTTATTAATTGAATTATACTGTAATGTTTTTTTTCTGGTTCTGTAAAATCAGAAATATTTTGTTCATAATATCTTTGTATTTCATTATCTTTAATATCTAAATTAATTTTCTGTAGAGCTATATCTAATTTAATGTAACTAATTTTTACCTCTTCAGGAATCAAAAATTTCTTTTGATTTTTGTTGTAATAATCCTGTAATTCTTCATCTGTAACAGATTGGTTTAATTCATATTTATCGATTGATAATATTGCTTTTTTTATTTCTCTTTTCTCTAAAAGCAATTTGAAATAAATTTCAACTTCTTGAGGTAAAACAAACTCATCATTAACATACGTTTTATAAACTTGCTGATTGAGCATATTTTGCCGTATTTCTTTTGCAAGATCATCAGAATGAATGTTATTTGCTAACAAAAGAGCTTTATATTTTTTTTGATCGAACTTATTATTTGTCTGAAATATATCCATATTATAAATACTGTTCTGAATTTTATTATCACTAATAGTTAATCCTAAATAATTAGAATATTGATTTAATAATGTAATTCTAATCAAATGCTCTAATGCTTGATTACGTAATATTGTCATTTCTTTTTCATTATCAATGATATCGTAAAAACGATCACCTAACCTTTCTTGTAACGCTATCTGTTTTTGTTGCAATACTCTTTGTAATTGCAAAGAAGTAATCATTGAACCATTAACTTTTGCAACATAATTATTTACATTATGTATTAAATAATTACCAATACCAGCAAAAAGAAAAGATACAATAATAATTACAAATATTATTTTCAAAAAAAAACTATTTGCCATCAAACGTAATTTATCCAACATTAATATGTTAATCTCCATATTTACCAAATAATTATGAAATTTTCAAAATACTAAATTAAATAAAAATATTATCTACTTAATCAAAAAAAAATTAAATAATAATTTAAATACATAATAAAAAATATTACTAATAATTTTTAATTAATACATTTACATGTTTTCTGATAAAGTATTAGGCTCAATATATAAAAATTTGGCTACTTTACTCCCATATAAATACTTTTAATCAAATGTACTTTATAAAATCATATAATTATTACTCAAATATCAAAATGGGATACAATCTGAAAATTATTAATTTTTGTTATTAAAAGTATTATAGATTAACAAATGAATGCATTATAAAAAAAATATTAACTGCTTTTACACCATATCAAAAGGCGGGTTTTGAAAGGCAATTGAAAAAATCTCTTCGATGGTTTTTACTGGACAAATTTTTAAATCTTTAATAATATTTTGTGGTATTTCTTCTAAATCACGACGATTTTCATCTGGGATAAGCACAACTTTTATTCCACCACGATGGGCTGCTAATAACTTTTCTTTTAAACCACCAATAGGCAATATTAATCCTCTTAGTGTTATTTCACCTGTCATTGCGACATCTGCCCTTACAGGATTATTAGTTAAACAAGATACTAATGCTGTACACATTGCAATACCAGCACTTGGTCCATCTTTTGGAGTAGCACCTTCAGGTACATGTACATGTATATCTCGCTTTTCATAAAAATTAATGTCTATACCTAATTTATCTGCTCGAGCTCGCACTACAGTTAATGCTGTTTGAATGGATTCTTGCATAACTTCTCCTAAAGAACCAGTATAAGTTAATTTTCCTTTACCAAGTACACAAACAGTCTCAATAGTTAATAAATCACCACCAACTTCTGTCCAAGCTAGACCGGTTACCTGACCAATACGATTTTCAGTTTCTGCACGACCGTAATCTACTTTACGTACACCAAGATAATTTTTTAAATTATTCTCCTGAATAACTATATTTTTTAATGAATCATCCATTAATAATGCCTTTACTGCTTTACGACATAATTTAGAAATTTCACGTTCTAAACCACGTACACCGGACTCACGAGTATAATAACGAATGATACCAATCATTGCACTATCATCAATGGTTAATTCATTTTGTTTTAAAGCATTACGTTTAATTTGTTTTGGTAATAAATATTTTCTTGCAATTTTTAATTTTTCATCCTCAGTATAACCAGAAAGACGAATAACTTCCATACGATCTAACAAAGGTGCTGGGATATTCATAGAATTTGAAGTAGCAACAAACATAACATCAGAAAGATCATAATCCACTTCTAAATAATGATCATTAAAAGCAATATTTTGTTCTGGATCAAGAACTTCTAATAAAGCCGATGCAGGATCACCTCTCATATCTGAAGACATTTTATCAATCTCATCTAACAGAAATAAAGGATTTTTAACACCAATTTTTGCCATTTTTTGAATGAGTTTACCAGGCATAGACCCAATATAAGTGCGTCGATGTCCTCGAATTTCTGCTTCATCACGAACGCCACCCAATGCCATACGAATATATTTTCGTCCTGTAGCTTTAGAAATAGATTGACCTAACGATGTTTTACCAACACCAGGAGGTCCAACTAGACATAAAATGGTACCTTTTATTTTAGTAATGCGACTTTGTACCGCTAAATATTCTAAAATACGTTCTTTAACTCGCTCTAAACCATAATGATCGCTGTCTAAAGTTTCTTGAGCTTTTATTAAATCTTTTTTAACTTTACTACATGTATGCCATGGAACTTGTACCATCCAATCAATATAACTGCGTAATACTGTTGCTTCAGCAGACATAGGTGACATCATTTTTAATTTTTGTAATTCTCCCTCTGCTTTTTTACGTGCTTCCTTTGGCATTTTAACATCTTTAATTTTTTGTTTAAACATTTCATATTCGTCTTGTGAATCTTCCATTTCACCTAATTCTTTTTGAATAGCTTTCATTTGCTCATTTAAATAGTATTCTCTTTGACTTTTTTCCATTTGTTTTTTTACACGATTACGAATACGTTTTTCAACCTGTAAAATATCAATCTCAGACTCCATCATTGCCATCAAATATTCAAGACGTTCCACAACATCAATCATTTCTAACACACGTTGTTTATTTGTTAATTTTAATGGCATATGGGAAGCTATAGTATCAGCTAATTTATCTGATTGTTCAATTGCATGTAATGAAGTTAATACTTCAGGAGGAATTTTTTTATTTAATTTAACATAACCTTCAAATTGATTAATTGTTGTACGATTTAAAACTTCTTGTTCTTTTTCATCTAAAATAGGATGAGTAAAATACTCTGCTTCAGCAATAAAATATTCTCCATTATCTGTTAGTGTTGTAATTTTTGCACGACGTAAACCTTCAACCAAAACTTTTACAGTACCATCAGGTAATTTTAACATTTGTAAAATAGACGCAACTGTTCCTACATAAAACAAATCGTTAATATTTGGTTCGTCAGTAGACGCTTTTTTTTGAGCTACTAACATTACTTCTTTATTATGCTCCATAGCAGCTTCAAGACAATGAATTGATTTTTTTCGACCAACAAATAAAGGAATCACCATATGTGGATAAACCACGACATCACGCAGAGGTAATACAGGAATTTCAATGCGTTCACAACGCTCAAGATTCATAAGCCTTCCTCTTCCGTTTAGCTTATACCAATTTCACGGTTTCATAAGAATTTTAAGAAACCAATTTGAATTATATAATTATTATGAGATAAAATTGTAACATGTAATAATTTTATTTATTCAACATATCATCAAGATAGAAATTTTTAAATATCAAGATATTTTCTGTTATATAATTCTTACTAAAAATATTTTGTTTTATTTTGACCTAATACTTGCATATCTTTTTTAAGATAAATTATCGAAGGTTTTGATTTTCCTGTTATGACCATTTCATCAATTAATATCTTTTCTACATTTTTCATTGATGGTAAATCATACATTGTTTCTAATAAAATTATTTCTACAATAGACCGTAAACCACGTGCTCCTGTTTTTTTAGTCATCGCTTTTTTGGCAATTGCTTTTAATGCTTTTGTATCAAATTCAAGATTTACACCTTCCATTTCAAAAAGTGTTTGGTATTGCTTAATTAATGCATTTTTTGGTTTTGTTAATATTTTAATTAACATTTCTTCATTTAATTCATGAACAGTAGTTATAACAGGTAAACGACCAATAAACTCAGGAATTAAACCAAACTTAATCAAATCTTCTGGCTCTACTTGAGTAAATAACTTACTTTTAATTGACTCATCATCTAATTTGCTTTTTAATGCAGCAGAAAAACCAATACCTGAATTTATATTCAAACGATAAGAAATGATTTTATCAAGACCTGAAAAAGCTCCTCCACAAATAAAAAGAATTTTAGATGTATCAACTTGCAAATATTCTTGCTGTGGATGTTTCCGTCCTCCCTGAGGAGGAACCGAAGCAATTGTGCCTTCAATAAGTTTAAGCAACGCTTGTTGTACTCCTTCTCCTGAAACATCTCGTGTGATCGAGGGGTTATCAGATTTACGAGATATTTTGTCGATTTCGTCAATATATATTATACCATGTTGTGCTTTTTCTATATCTAAATCACATTTTTGCAAAAGTTTTTGAATAATATTTTCAACGTCCTCCCCAACATATCCAGCTTCAGTTAATGTTGTTGCATCAACAATGGCAAATGGTACATTTAAACAATGCGCTAAAGTTTCCGCTAATAAAGTTTTACCACTCCCTGTTGGCCCAATAAGCAAAATATTACTTTTACTTAATTCCACCTCAGAATTAAGTTTTTTATTAAATACATATCCTAACCGTTTATAATGATTATAAACTGCTACAGCTAATACTTTTTTAGCATTTGATTGACCAATAATATAATTATCGAGGTGATGATAAATTTCATGTGGTGTAGGTAATTCAGTACCTGTATGATTTAATGAAATTTCTTTAATTTCTTCTAAAAGAATATCATTACATAACTCAACACATTCATTGCAAATATACACTGAAGGACCAGCAATTAATTTACGAACCTCATGTTGACTTTTGCTACAAAAAGAACAGTAAAGTAACTTTTCTGAACTTTCTTTTTGTTTATCAGTCATCAAAAATAACCTCACTTTTAAAAATTATAATTTTAGACTTAAAAAACTGTACCAAAAATAATTATCAGTATAATTTTTTATAATCATATAAGGTATACAATACATTGATCTACATTAATTACATACGATTAATATAAATTTTATCTATCAAACCATAAATTACTGCTTCTTCTGCAGATAAAAATCGATCTCTTTCGGTATCATTTTCAATATCTTTAATTTTTTTGCCTGTATGTTTAGCCATTAATTTATTGATTCTTGATTTAATAGTTAAAATTTCTGCAGCATGAATTGCAATATCAGATGCTTGCCCTTTAAACCCTCCTAATGGTTGATGTATCATAATACGTGCATTAGGTAAACAAAAACGTTTTCCTCTACTGCCAGCAGCCAATAAAAATGCCCCCATCGAACACGCTTGCCCCATACAAAGTGTACTAACATCCGGTTTAATAAATTGCATAGTATCATAAATTGACATACCTGCAGTAATGACTCCACCAGGTGAATTAATATAAAGATATATATCTTTATCTGGATTTTCTGCTTCCAAAAAAAGCATTTGAGCAACTACAAGATTTGCCATATATTCTTCAAGCATACCTGTTAAAAAAACAATTCTTTCTCTTAATAATCTTGAATAAATATCATAAGAACGTTCACCACGTGAAGTTTGTTCAATAACCATGGGCACCAATGATGCCATATTTTGAATAAATTGATTTTTATTATACAACATTTTTATCTCCAAATTATGGATTACCCAAACAATCAAATGATTTCTAACTAATAATAAAGATAACTAAAAATAAAAATATCTTATAAATCCCATAATATACTAAATATAAACAATAAAAATATAAACAATCATATAATATTTTTTTTATAATTAATTTTTTTAAAGTAAAGAAGTCTAATTCTCTCATTAATATAAAGAATTTATTAAAAATATTTTTTAGATCTTTTTTTTGAGTTAAATAAATTATTAAATCAATTATTTATAAATTTATAATTATTTTGTTCATAATTGATTTTGTGAATAAACATATTTTTTCTCATTAAAACAAAAATTAAAATAATACAAATAATATTTTTATTTAACATATGAATTATATCTTCTTATATCGAATAATTTTTATAAATTAAATAAAAAATATATAACACTATTTTTATTTATTTTCACATTATTTATAATTTTACCATTATAATTAACTGCATTTATATATGCATTTTTTTAAAAATATATTTTTTATTTTTTTAAAAAACAATTTAAAAAATGTAATATCGATTCTTAAAAATATTAAATAATAAAAAAAATATATTTATGTTAACTAAATTATTAATATAAAATAAATAATTCTATTTTTAAATAAAAATACTTTAAAAAATCTATAAAAGATAAATAATAATTTTATTTTATAATCTTTAAAAATATTTCTATATGTAATATTCAGATTTTTATTTTTTTTATACAATATCTTTTTATTTTAAAGACTAATTTTTATTATTATACTTTTAATTAATAAATTATTTATTATCATTTTTTATAATAAAAATTTAAAAAATAATCATAAAAATATTTTTTTTAAAAATTTGAATGCTAAAATTGATTAATAGTTATATAAAATTATAATATTCTTTTATTTTTAAAATATTTTTTTAATATATCATTTTAAATAAATCATAATCTTATAAAAATTTATTATCTCAGATAATTATAACATTTTAAATGTCTTATATGAATTTAAATACATCAAAAAATAAAAAAAAACAAAAAAAATACTAATTTTAAATTTTATTCTATATTTTTTTTAAAATATAATGACCTTATTTGTTACTATTATTTTAATTTATTTTTTAAATAATAAATTACTAATCTAATACCAGATTTTTAATAATATTTTTTAATTTCAATAATTTACTTTTAAAATTTTATAAATTAAACTAAAATTTTACAATGAATTATCATAACAATATAAAAAATTATCAGTATTGTAACTTGATTTTACTATCATATTATTAACTTTATTTATAATTGTTACTGAAAATATTGCTCTTTATCATAAAATTTTTTTATTTTTATTATTTTTTAACCATATTAAAATAAAATCATTAATTCTTACCCAAAAGATGGATTAGGAATTTATAATTTATGCATAACGCAGACCTATAAAAAATTTATGTTTTAATATATTTTTTTACAAAATAATTTAGTTTACATTTTTTACTTTTACTTTATTTCTTTTTCTTTCTGAAAACTTTCAATAAAAAATAAAAAATATAGAACTCTGAAGCAATTTTTATATAATTTATGATAAAATAAATATTTGAGTTTCTTATCATTTAAGATTAAAATAATAATATTTTTATAAAAAATATTGTTTAATAAATTAAAAAATTCTTTTTTTCTATCAAATAAAATTTATAGAAAAATTTAAAAACTCATATAAAATAAAAAAATAAAGAATATTTATCATATTTTTATTCCTGTAAAATATTTATAATTAATGTTTATTTTAAAATCAATTATATAAAACTAACAATAAATAAAACTATTTTTATAAATATTTTTTCTGTAAAAAAATATTTAATTTATATATATACCTAAAAATTTTATAAAAAAATATTTTTTCTAATTCTCTAAAATTAAATTTCTTTATTTTTTTTAATTAAACTTTAAAAGTATACCTTTTTTAAATTGTTTAAAATAAAATTTATGTCTATTTCTAAATATTTTTTATATTAAAAATACTAATTTTTACAATCTTAATTATTTTCTAAAATTATTTATATTTTTATAAAAAAATTCTTTCTATTAATGAATTTTAAAATAATTTTTAATTAAAGATAATTATCAATATATTTTTTGCAAGATATTTTTACATAATACTTGTATATTTAAAAAATATTATTAATAATGGAAAATTTTAATAAAAAAAACTATTTTTTTTAAGAAAAACTTTTATACAATTGAAAATAAAAAATATTATATATTACTAAAATTAAATAAATCAGAAAACTAATATTTAATTTTTATATATTTTTTATACTCATAACTTATAAAATATATTAAAATAAACAAAAAATTATACTTTCATAGTACTATGATATACCAAACAACTAATTAACTTTTTTTTTAAAACAACATGGTGAAAAAAAAATTACATGCTGATATTCTTTCCACTCAACTGGCGTATAAGTATACAAGTTCAATGAATGAACACCATTAGATAACTCTTCTGCTAGGAGCAGATATACAGTTCTATGACGCTGTAAAAGCTTTTGTTGAATAAATTTTTCCGTAACTAAAACAATTTTAAAATGGGTCTCCGTATTTTTTGAAAAATTATGTTTAATACTCTCATTAGTAACTAATAAATGAAATGGGACAAAAAAATTTGTGAGTTTATTTTTAATTTTTATAGACATATTAGACATATTATTCATCAACATTTTTAGTTAAAACTATTTTTAAATCTTTAATAAACGTTTTTTTAGTAACAAAATTTATATTTTTTTAAAAAATTGTTATACCTTGATATTAATTAATATTAATTCAAAAAATACAAAAATCAAAATATATTTTTATTTTTTAAATATAAAAAATTTAATACTATTTTAAAAATCTAAAAATTTAAAAAACTTATAAAAGTTATTCATAAACAAAAAACAAATAAAAATTTTCAAACATAAAACATGAACAAAAAAAAATATTTATATCTTAAATTATCTGTATCATTTTTATCTGAAAAAATATTCTAACATATACAGAATTTTCTAAATATTTGTTATACCAAAAACTACAAAAATAACATAAAAAGTTATATTTAATATTATTTATTAATTAAAATATCAAAAAAATTAAAAAATAATATTCTTTTATTGCATATGTATAAAAAAAATTTTAATGTATTAATTTAAAAAAATAAAATGATAAAACTAAAAATTAATATCTTTATAAAATTGCAAATACAGATATTTTTTTATATTCAAGATAAATTTTATATTGACAATATATGATTACATTATAAATAAGCAAGAGAATAATCAAAAAATAATTTTCTTAAAAAAATCATAAAAATATAATAGAAAATTACTAACTTTTTTAAAAAAACTATATTTATATAATTTTTAAGATTAGTATAAATTTACAAAACATTTTTATTGAAATATTTTTATTAAAAATAATAATCAACAATAACAATAATTAAAACAAATTTTCTTAAATTAAATGCATATCATAATTATATCTTTTTTTGTTTTAAAACGAATAATCACATCTAACAACTAAATAACAAATAAATCAGTATAATTTATAAGATTGGAGTGACAATAATGCAAGTTACAAAACATAAAAAAAGCATTCAAATTATCTCATTAATTGCTGTTTTCTTAATGCTGACTGGTTGTAACATGACATTAATGGATCCAAAAGGAGCAATCAGCATTGAACAAAAGAAACTCATAATAACATCACTTACTTTGATGCTAATCATTGTCATTCCAGTAATTTTGATGACTATTTTTTTTGCAATTAAATATCGCGAAAATAATAAATACGCCACTTACCAACCAAACTGGGAAAAATCAAATAAGATTGAATTATTTTGTTGGGCAATTCCTATTATCATTATCTTTACTTTAGCGATCATTACCTGGAAAACTACTCATAAATTAGATCCCTATAAACCACTCATCAACAAAAAAATTCCTATTACTATTCAAGTCATTTCCAGTGATTGGAAATGGATATTCATTTATCCAGAAAATAACATAGCTACCATTAATGAAATCGCTTTTCCTATAAATATTCCAATTACTTTTAAAGTAACATCAGCTTCTGTCATGAATTCTTTTTTTATTCCTGCTTTGGGCAGTCAAATTTATGCTATGGCAGGAATGCAAAGTAAATTACACCTAATAGCTAATCAAGCTGGGATCTATAAGGGATTTTCATCCAGTTATAGTGGTCATGGATTTTCAGATATGAAATTTAATGTTATTGCAACCGTTGATACAAAAAGTTTTGAAAAATGGATTGAAAAAGCAAAAAAATCCAAAAAAAAAATAAATAGTATATCTCAGTTTAATGAATTAATAAAACCCAGCTACAATGTATCTACAACTTACTTTTCTAGTGTAAAAGTAAATTTATACGAAGATATTATATCAAAATTTGGACATACACATCATATTAAAAATACTCATAAAATTATAAATCCCTCACAGCATTCTTTAGAGAAAAATAAATAAAGGAATAAATAATATGTTCGGTAAATTAACAATAGATGCAATTCCTCTCCATGAACCAATCATTGTCATAACGCTTATAGTTACATTATTCATTGGTGTTATTATTTTAGGAATTATAACCTATTACAGAAAATGGAAATGGCTTTGGGATGAATGGTTAACTACCGTAGATCATAAAAAAATAGGTATAATGTACATTATCACTGCAATGATCATGTTGCTCCGTGGTTTTGCAGATGCAATCATGATGCGAACACAACAAGCATTAGTTTCATCTGGCGAATCTGGATTTTTAACACCACATCATTATGATCAAATTTTTACTGCTCATGGTGTAATAATGATTTTTTTTATGGCAACACCTTTTGTGATCGGACTAATAAACTTAATAGTACCACTACAAATTGGTGCTCGAGATGTAGCATTTCCCTCTCTAAATGCTATTAGTTTTTGGTTGTTTATTGTTGGTGTAATATTAATTAACTTATCATTAGGCATAGGTGAATTTGCCCAAACAGGTTGGTTAGCATATCCTCCATTGTCCGAAAAAGAATATAATCCTGGAGTTGGAGTAGATTATTGGATATGGAGTTTACAAATATCTGGAATTGGAACCACACTTACAGGAATCAATTTTTTTACAACAATTTTACGAATGCGCGCTCCTGGTATGACAATGATGAAAATGCCTGTTTTTACCTGGACTGCACTTTGTACAAACGTACTAATCATTGCAGCATTTCCTATATTAACAGTTACAATAGGACTTTTAACATTAGATAGATACTTAAACACCCACTTTTTCACTAATGATTTTGGTGGAAATATGATGATGTATGTTAATTTAATTTGGGCTTGGGGGCATCCAGAAGTTTACATATTAATATTACCTGCTTTTGGGATATTTTCTGAAGTAACAGCAACATTTTCTAAAAAACGTTTATTTGGTTATACATCACTTGTATGGGCTACAATTGTCATTACTATAATGTCATTTATAGTATGGTTACATCATTTTTTCACTATGGGTTCAGGTGCAAATGTTAATGCATTTTTTGGTATAGCTACTATGATTATTGCCATTCCAACTGGAGTTAAAATATTTAATTGGTTATTTACCATGTATCATGGGCGCATTAAATACACAACACCAATGTTATGGACTATTAGTTTTATAATCACATTCTCTATTGGTGGAATGACTGGAGTACTACTAGCCGTTCCAGGGATAAATTTTATTTTACATAACAGTTTATTTCTGATTGCTCATTTTCATAATGTAATTATTGGTGGAGTTGTCTTTGGTTGTTTTGCTGGAATGACATATTGGTTTCCAAAAGCATTTGGTTTTCTATTAAATGAAAAATGGGGGATGCGTGCTTTTTGGTTGTGGATTACCGGGTTTTTTATTGCCTTTATGCCACTTTATATACTAGGATTTATGGGGATGACTCGTAGATTAAGCCAAAATATTGATCCACAATATCAATTTATGCTTACAATAGCTGTTATTGGGACTGCACTAATTGGCATGGGAATATTATGTCAAATCACACAAATAATTACTAGTATTTTTGATCGTAAGAAAAAATATGATTTTACTGGAGATCCATGGAATGGACGTACTCTAGAATGGGCGATATCTTCTCCTGCACCGTTTTATAATTTTGCTATAACACCAAAAATTAATACACGTGATGCTTGGTGGAATATAAAAGAAAAAGGACTTGCCTATAAAAAACCAAAAATATATACACCAATTCATATGCCAAAAAATACTTCTATAGGTTTCATTATTTTAATCTTTTCTTTAATTTTAGGTTTTGCTATGGTTTGGCATATTTGGTATTTAGCAATTATTGGATTTACTGGTATTATTATAACCTGGATTGCTAAAACCTTTGATGAAAATATTGCTTATTACATCCCTGTCAATAAAATTAAAACAATTGAAAATCTGTATTATGATAAAATAAAAAAATAGGTCTTAATAATGTCAATAAATTTAATTAGAAAAAAAAATTCTATGCATAAAAATCATGAACATTACAATAGTGAAACAAAAATATTTGGCTTTTGGATCTATTTAATGAGTGACCTAATTTTATTTGCTTGTCTCTTTGCTACATACTTTGTTTTAGTTAATAACATTGCAGAGGGGCCCACAGGAAAAGAAATTTTTAAAATTCATTTTGTTTTAAAAGAAACTTTGCTTTTATTATCTAGCAGTCTCACTTATGCATTTACAATTTTCTCTATGCATAAAAAAAATAAAAATCACGTAAAATTATGGTTAATTATTACTTTTATATTAGGTTTAAATTTTATAAGTATGGAACTTTATGAATTTCGAGAATTAATTTCTCAAGGTTATGGACCTGAAAGAAGTGCTTTTTTATCTGCTTTCTTCACATTAATCGGCACACACGGCATTCATATAAGTTTTGGTTTAGGATGGATTATTATAATGTTAGTTCATATTTCACTTCGTGGACTAACTATAATTAATCAAACACGTTTAAATTGCTTAAGTCTTTTTTGGCATTTTTTAGATATTATTTGGATATTTATATTCAGTTTTGTATATTTATTTGGAGTAATTAAATGAATAATTTTTCAATTATAAAATGTTTAAAAGGAAAAAAAAACAGCATAAAAACATATCTTACCGGTTTTATATTATCTATAATTTTAACGATTATTCCATTTTGGATGGTAATAAATAATACTACATCTTATAATAAGATTATTTACAGTATAATTATTACAGCAATAATTCAAATTCTAGTACATTTTGTGTATTTTTTGCATATAAATGCTACATCAAATAAAAATTGGAATATAATATCTTTAATATTTACCATAGTAATTATTACTATAATAGTAATAGGCTCCATATGGATAATGTATAATTTAAACATAAATATGTTACTAGATTAAAATTTGATATGTTAAAAAAATATTTACAAATTATTAAACCTGGTATTATTTTAGGTAATTTGATATCTGTTATTGGCGGTTTTTTATTGGCTTCTAAAGGTATTATAAATTATTTTCTATTTATCAATACATTACTAGGTGTATCATTAATTATAGCTTCTGCATGTGTTTTTAATAACTATATTGATCGAGATATTGATAAAATCATGAAAAGAACTAACAATCGTTTTTTCACTAAACAATCCGCAAATATAAAACATTATTTAATTTACGCTTCTATACTAGGAATTTCTGGATTGATACTATTATATATTAATACTAATATTTTATCAGTCATTTTCAGTATCATAGGTTTCATTGTTTATGTATTAATTTATAGTCTATACATGAAACGTAATTCTCTTTATGGAACCATAATAGGAAGTTTATCTGGTTCTTCACCACCGGTTATTGGTTACTGTGCTGTTTCTAATAAATTTGATACAGGAGCATTAATTTTACTGTTGATTTTTAGTTTATGGCAAATGCCACACTTTTATGCAATCGCTATTTATCACCTTAAAGATTACAAAAATGCAAACATTCCAATATTGCCCGTTGTTAAAGGTATTAATATTACAAAAAATCATATTTTTTTATATATTACAGCTTTTACAATAACAACTACAATGTTAACAATTAGTGGTTATACCGGATATAAATATCTTATAGTTTCTACTTTAATTAGTTTATGGTGGCTAAAAATTTCCATCTCTGGTTTCAAAAAAAATAACAATGATCAACTTTGGGCAAGAAAAATATTTATTTTTTCTCTTCTAGCTATTACATTCCTTAGTATTATGATGTCTATTGACCCTATTTTTTCTATTGAACCCACATTTATTTATATAACATTATAATTTATATAAAAAATTGAAAATAAATTAAAATAAAATATAAATTTGAACAAGTTAGATTATATTATTAAAATAATCACTTTTTATATCTAGTAATACTTTTAAAAATATATTAACTAATTCAAAAAATAGTTTTATAATGTTAATTTAAAAATTTTATAATAAATTATTAATCATAATATCTTGATGACACCTAAAGAAATAAAAGCAACTTTTGGATTAGGATCGGTATTCATATTACGTATGCTAGGTATGTTAATGGTACTACCAATACTAACTAGTTATGGAAAAGATCTAAAAGATGCTAATGATTTTTTATTAGGATTAGCAATTGGAATGTATGGTATTACCCAAGCTTTATTACAAATTCCAATGGGTTTAATGTCTGATAGATTTGGGCGAAAAAAAATCATTATTAATGGTTTATGGATCTTTATTATTGGTAGTATAATCGCTGCATCAACAAATTCTATTTGGGGTGTTATTATTGGTAGAACTTTACAAGGTTCAGGTGCTATTTCTTCAACTATCATAGCATTACTTACAGATCTTATTCATGAAAAAAACAGAACAAAAGCTATAGCTTTTCTTGGTATAAGCTTCGGTATTACTTTTGCTATTTCAATAATTATAGGTCCAATTATCACTCATATTATCGGATTACATGGTCTTTTTTGGATCATAAGTTTATTGGGTATGGCAGCAATATTAATAATTAAGTTTTATGTACCTGATCCTCCATATAACATTTTAAATAATGATATCAATTTTATAAAAAAAACAATAAAAAATATAATTAAAAATCTAGAACTACTAAAACTTAATTATGGTATTTTTTGTTTACATAGTTTACTGATAATAAATTTCATAGCTGTTCCATTAATCATGATTGATGCAGGAATTCCAACTTATCAACACTGGCAGATATATTTAAGCACTTTACTTATTGCTTTTATAAGCATCATACCTTTTATTATTTACGCAAATAATGAATCTCGAACAAAAAAAATATTTTTATTATGTATCATAATTTTATTTATATCTGAATTAATATTTTATTTTTGTAATCAAAAATTTCTATTAATATTGACTGGGCTTCAACTATTTTTTATCGCGTTTAATGTTCTGGAAACATTATTACCTGCACTTGTCACTAAAACAATAGATAAGAAATATAAAGGAACTGCAATGAGCATTTATTCTACTAGTCAATTTCTAGGTGTTGCCTCAGGAGGAATTCTTGGCGGATTTTTATTGCAATTAAACAATGGCAATTATATTTTTATTGCAGGAATAGTGTTTTGTGCATTTTGGTTTTTAATAAATTTTAAGATGCATATCTCTATTAAAATGTAAATAAAATTTATGAAATTTTAAAAAACAAAAATATAAAAATCAAAAAAAAACATGATACTGCATTAATCACCAATCGATTCTGGACAATACAAATAATGATATCTCAAATAATAAAACTGTCATTTATCAATAAACTGCAATGGGTACAAAATCGCACAAATCAAATATTATTAGATCAATTTAAAAAACTCCCATTAAATCAAACAAAGCTTATTACAGCCATGAAATATGGAACATTAATTGGTGGAAAAAGACTCAGACCTTTTTTAGTATATACTATTGGTGAAATGTTAAATGTTTCCAAAGAAAATTTAGACATCCCTGCTGCAGCTATTGAATGTATTCATGCATATTCATTAATCCATGATGATTTACCTTCAATGGATAACGATTTTATACGTCGTGGAAACCCAACATGCCATGCTACTTTCGGTGAAGCACATGCAATTTTAGCGGGAGATGCATTACAAACATTAGCATTTGACATTTTATCAAATGCCAACATGCCTGATGTAAATGATAAGCATCGTCTTGCTATGATACGTGAACTAGTTAATGCTACTGGAGTAGAAGGTATGTGCGGAGGACAGGCATTAGATATTGAATCAGAGGAAAACATTGACTTGCACAAATTAGAATGTATTCATAATAAAAAAACAGGTGCTTTAATTCGAGCTGCAATCCGCATGAGCATACTTGCTTCTAATCATCAAAAAATAGCATTAATAAAATTATTAGATAATTACGCGAATACTATTGGTTTAATATTTCAAATTCATGACGATATTATTGATATAATTACTGATACAAAATTTCTTCAAAAAAATCAAAACATGAATCAAAAAAACAAAAAAACTACCTATCCATTATTAATAGGTCTGGACGAAACAAAGAAAAAAATAAAAATTTTATACAAAAAAGCATTAAATATTCTTGAGATTTTAGAAAAAAAATATGAATTTAACATAGCAACATTAAAAAATTTTACACACTTCATGATCAAACGCAAAAACTAATTTTCTTAATCTAAAAACATAACATATTATAATTATAGAAAATTTTTAAAATATTATCGCATTATTCACATCAACAAAAAATAATTATTAAATAAAAAAAATATGAGTATTGATATCAATTACTATCCAATTTTATCACGAATAAATACACCAAAAGAACTACGACTTTTACCAACAAAAAAATTAGAAAAATTGTGTAAAGAATTAAGAGAATTTTTATTAAAAACTGTCAGCCTTTCCAGTGGACATTTTGCTTCTGGATTAGGCACCATTGAATTAACTGTTGCTTTACATTATGTCTATAAAACACCATTTGATAATCTTATTTGGGATGTAGGACATCAAGCATATCCACACAAAATATTAACCGGTCGCCGTGATACAATTTGCACAATCAGAAAAAAAAATGGTTTGCATCCATTTCCTTGTCGTACAGAAAGCGAATATGACAGTTTTAGCGTCGGCCATTCATCTACTTCTATAAGTGCAGGACTGGGAATGGCAGTAGCTGCAGAATATGAAAAAAAAAATAGAAAAACTGTTTGTATAATTGGTGATGGAGCAATTACTGCAGGTATCGCTTTTGAAGCCATAAATCATGCTGGTGATATCCATAAAGACATACTAATAATTCTCAATGATAACAAAATGTCTATTTCAAAAAATGTTGGTGCATTAAATCATCATTTATCAAAAATTTTATCCAATAATTTATATTTTAACTTACATGAAGAAAGAAAAAAAATATTTTCCAATATACCACCAATTAATTTTTTTTTGCAAAAAATAGAAAAACATCTGAGAATAATAAAACCAAGTACTATATTTGAAAAATTAGGGTTTAATTATATCGGGCCAATTTATGGTCATGATGTATTAAAATTGATGCATACATTAAAAAATATTCGCAAACTAAAAGGTCCAAAATTTTTACATATAATTACAAAAAAAGGAAAAGGTTATATGCCAGCTGAAAAAGATCCAATTGCCTGGCACGCTGTACCTAAATTTAATTTATCAAGTTTTTCTTTACCTAAGAATAATAATACTCAATTAACTTTTTCAGAAATTTTTGGTGACTGGTTATGTGAAGAAGCAGCAAATGATCCTAAACTAATCGCAATTACACCAGCTATGAGAGAAGGATCAGGAATGGTTAAATTTTCACAAACCTATCCAAAACAATATTTTGATGTAGCTATTGCTGAACAACATGCTGTTACTTTTGCAGCTGGTCTTGCCATCGGAGGTTATAAACCTGTTGTGGCTATTTATTCCACTTTTTTACAACGCGCATATGATCAAGTCATTCACGATGTTGCTATTCAAAAATTACCCATTCTTTTTGCTATTGACAGAGCAGGTATAGTTGGAGAAGACGGACAAACTCATCAAGGTGCTTTTGATTTATCTTTTTTGCGTTGTTTGCCCAACATGATTATTATGTCTCCTAGCAATGAAAATGAATGTCGACAAATGTTACATACTGCTTATCATTACAAAAAGGGGCCAATAGCAGTTCGCTATCCAAAAGGGGTGGGATCTGGTATGACTTTAAAACCTTTATCAAAAATTAAAATTGGCAAAGGTCTAATTTGTAGAAAAGGAACAAAAATTGCAATTCTTAATTTTGGGACATTACTAATGGAAGCTATGAAAGCAGGAGAAATACTAAACATAACAGTTGTTGACATGAGATTTGTAAAACCTTTAGATGAAAGATTAATACTAAAAATAATAAAAAAGCATAAATTATTAGTAACATTAGAAGAAAATTCAATTATCGGAGGAGCTGGTAGCGGTGTAAATGAATTTTTATTAAAAAATAATTATATGGTACCTGTAATTAATCTAGGTTTACCAGATAAATTTATAACACAAGGCAACAAAAAAGAAATACAAACTGAATTAGGTCTTCATTCAAATGGAATAATAGAAGCAATTAAAAATTTTTATTATAAAAAAAATCTAAAAAAGAAAAAAAATAAGAAATTAACAAAAAAAAATTAAAAAAATAATACAAAATACTGTATCATTAACAAAGTAATTACAGAAAAAAAAGCTGCTATTACATCATCAAACATAATACCAAAACCTCCCAATATTTTTTTATGGAACCAAATAATAGGCCAAGGCTTCAATATATCAAAAAATCGAAAAATAATAAATGCTATTAATAACCATTCTAGATTAATTATATTAATAGACATAAGTGTTAACCACATTCCAACAAATTCATCCAAAACAATACTGCTATGATCGTATATTTTTATAACATCTGAAATTTTTTGACAAATTATAACGCCTATAAAAAAAAAGAAGATAATAGCAAAAAAATGCCACCAAATAGGTATTAACCAATGCATTAATAACCAAAATGGAATAGAAACTAATGACGCTATTGTCCCTGGAGCCACTGGAGACAAACCACTACCAAATCCAGTGCCAAACAAATATAAAAGATCAAAAAGAGTTAAAAAAGATTTTTTATTCATAATTTTTAAAATAATTTTTTTTTAAAAAATTGTTATAAAAAAAATTGGATTTTAAAAGTCCAGAATCTATTTTATAATAAAAAATTATTAATTTTTATAGTTTTTAAAAAAAATTAAAGCTTACTATTAATATTTTTAGAATTACAACAAAATTAAAAAATAAGAAAAATAATATTTTTACATGATTATTTTTTAGATAAAATTAGTTATAATCGTTTTACAAAAAAATACTAATTATTTAGCAAATACACTAAAAATTTTATAATAAAATAATATTTTAAATATATTTATTTATTAAATATTACTTTTTACGTGCAATATTAACGACCTTATCTAAAATAGCATTAATAAATATATGGCTTTTTTCTGCACCAAACACTTTTGCTAATTCAATTGCTTCATTAATAATAACTTTATAAGGTACATCATTACAGTAAAAAAGTTCAAAAGTAGCTAAACGTAAAACAGATTTTTCTATATAACCAAGTTGCTTAATATGACGAAAAAGATAAGGGGTAATTTTTTTATCTAATTCAGAAACGTTATTGGATACACCAGTTACTAATTCATGAAAATAAGAAACATCAACATTGGACATATCTTGTTCAGAAAAAAAACCTATTTCAATATCATCAATACTATTTCCTGATAATTCCCAGGAGTAAATTGCTTGTACAGCACACTCCCTTGCTCGATGACGAGTGGTAAATTTCACAAATTTTCCTATTTTGTAAAAAAATATTAATTTTTAATGTCATGAATTATATTGATCATTTCAAGTACAGACAGAGCAGCATCTACACCTTTATTTCCGGATTTAGTACCTGAACGCTCAATTGCTTGTTCAATATTTTCTGTTATTAACACTCCAAAACCGACAGGAATATTACTTTTCATGACAGTATTAGCAATTCCAGAACTACATAAATCAAAAAGATATGAAAAATGTTGCGTTTCACCACGTATAATAGTAGAAAGTGCAATAATTCCATCATATTTTTTTGTATCTGATAATGTTTTAATTATTAAAGGCAGTTCATAAGAGCCGGGCAACCAGACTACTGTTATATTTTCTTTTTTTACCAAACCAACACGTTCTAAAGTATCGATAGCTCCTTTTAATAAACTATTATTGATAAAATGATTAAAACGTGCAATAGCTATTGCTATACGGGCTTTAGGTGCTGTTATAAAACTTTTTATGATATGCATAAAATCTCTCATTTAAAGCTAAAAATTAGAATAATAATATCATATTTTCGTATATTGATTAAATTTTATGTAAATATATGAATAATATTTGTCTTATTATGTACGTCTATAAATTCACTTAATACTTTTATTATCATTAGAAAAAAATCTACAATGGTCGTAACCTTAAACGTACATCAACACCGATACATTCAACATTAATAAATTTAAATAAAGCAGCATGACTTATTTTTTTAAATTCTGGAACATTAAATAAACCTTTTGCATGCTCACCTAAAATTTTCGGTGCAATATATATAATTAATTCATCAATTAATTTTAATCGCAATAAAGAACCAGCTAATGTTGGTCCACTTTCAATAAAAATTGAATTGATATTTCTTTTGCCAAGTTCTATCATCATTAACATCAAATCAAATTCTTTTTTATAACTAGGTATAATAATTTCTTTTACATTATCAACCCAATTGTGTAAAATTGATTGAGAACGAATCAACCAACACTCCCCTCCAACTCTTGTAATTAAATGTTCAGAAGTAACTTGATTTTTTCTATCTAAAACAATTCTTATTGGCTGTCGAATTTGTTTTTCAGGATAAATATTTTTTAATTTAAATGTAAAATCTTTCCAGCGAACATTTAAAGAAGGATTGTCACTCACAACTGTACTACTAGTAGTTAAAACTGCACAAGATTTTGCTCTAAAATTTTGTACATCTTTTCGAGATTTCAAAGAAGTTAGCCATTTACTTTTACCTGAAGAAAGTGCTGTTTTACCATCAAGTGATGCCGCTAATTTAAGCTGAACATATGGAAAACCAGTACGCATTCTTTTTAAAAAACCTCGATTTAAATCTTCTGCTTCCTTTATTAATAAACCGTGTAATACTTGTATTCCAGCTTTTTGTAACTTTAAGAGACCACGTCCTCTAATTTTAGGATTAGGATCTTTCATAGAAACACAAACACAAATGATGCCTGAATCAATTAAAGCATTGACACAAGGAGGGGTTTTGCCATAATGAATACAAGGTTCTAATGTAACATAAGCTGTTGCACCTTGAGCCCTTTTACCAGCCATTTTTAAAGCATTAATCTCCGCATGTGATTCTCCTGCTTTAGAATGAAAACCTTCACCAACAATTTTACCATCATAAACAATGACACACCCAACATTTGGATTTGGAGATGTAGTAAATTGCCCTTTTTTTGCTAAATATAATGCACGGTACATAAATTTTTTTTTACATAATATCATTTTTAATCCTGTAAAGTAGTATTTTCTTGATAAAATTCACATATATCTTCAAAATTACGATACAAAGAAAAAACGCATATAAGAAAATTTATCTATTTTTTAATGTTACTATTTCTGTCTGCTGATTATATTTTTTAAAAAAAATATTTTCCTGTTGCTGGTAAAAAAAATTATTAAATATCTGTTTCTAAATTACAAAAAGTTATAAATAATTTTTTTAATACTTTTTTATACCTTTTTTATCTTATATTAATCAAATAATTAACATGTATTACCATTTTTTATTACAAGATATATAAACAATGAAACTATTTAAAAAAAGTGATATTACGTTTATGACATAAAGTACATTCTTAAAGAATCTTAAACCATCTTCAAATAAAATAGATAAATTTAATATTGAAAAAATATAGAACAGAGAATAAGATACATTTTCTTTATTATATTTTTACTACTCTGCTTAAAGAACTTTATTAAAACATTAGAATCAATGTAAATAATTACAATTGATAATATTTATTTCAAATAGTTTTGATTATCCTCTTCTTTTAATAAAATTATTGGAAATAAATGTTTTCGTTCTATTCCCATTATCAAAACTAATGAAGAAGCAACATAAATAGAAGAAATACTTCCAATAATCACACCAATTAAAAACACCAATGAAAATCCTTTAAGCATTAAACCACCAAATATATAAAGCATTAATACTACCAATAAAGTACTTACTGATGTAATTAATGTTCTTTTTAATGTTTGTGTTAAAGAAAAATTAATTATCAAATAAGAAGACACATTATGTATTTTGTAAAAATTTTCGCGAATACGATCAAAAATAACAATACTATCATTTAATGAATACCCGATCACTGACATTAATGCAGCAAGAACAGTCATATTAAATTCAACCTGAAATAATGATAATATCCCTAATATAAAAATTATATCATGTATTAACGTAATTACAGTAGCAGATGCCAAACGCCATTCAAAACGTATGCTAATATAAATCAAAATACCAATAAAAGCCGATAAAATGGCTATTAATCCTTTTTTAAATAATTCATCTCCTACGCTCGGTCCAACAAATTCAATTCTCTTTAAAAATGCTTTATTATCAATATTTTTATTAATTATGGAAATAATAGATTTATCAATAGTTTTATCTTTTAAATTTTGATTAGGAGGTAAGCGAATTATAATATTATGAACACTACCAAAATGCTGAATTAATATTTTTTTATGACCATAAAAAATTAAATTTTCTCTAACTTTATCTATATTTATCAATTTACTAAAACTAATTTCAAGAACCGTACCACCAGTAAATTCTAATCCAAAATAAAAACCTTTGAATGTAATAATCGTTAGTGAAATAACAACTAAAAGAATTGAAATAAAAAATGCAAAATAATTTAAAGACATGAAGTCAATAATTTTATATTTATTATTTAAATATTTTACCGTATAACTTTGCAACACAATCAAATTCCTTAAAAATGTCTTAAATGGATAACTTTTTAAGTCGTTTACCACCATATAATAAATTTACAAAAGCACGAGTAAATATAATGGAAGTAAACATGGATGTTACAATACCAATAATTGTCGTGATAGCAAAACCTTTAATAAAACCAGAACCTACTACATACAAAATTATTGATGTAATACCAGTAGTTACATTTGCATCTAAAATGCTAGAAAATGAACCTTTATAACCTTCATTTATGGCTTGTTGTACAGATCGACCATTTCTTAATTCTTCTTTTATACGTTCATTTATTAAAACTGTGGCATCAACAGATATAGCAACAATCAAAACAATGCCAGCAATTCCAGGCATATTTAAAGAAACTCCTGGTAATATAGACATAATGCCAACTATCAAAATCAAATTTGTTAACAAAGCAACACTTGCAATGACACCAAACTTACGGTAATAAATCACTAAAAATAACATAGAAATTAATAAACCTGATAATGATGCTTTGATACCTTCTTTGATATTTTGTAATCCTAATGCTGGTCCAATTGTTATTTCTTGAACAATTTTAATAGGTGAAACTAATGCACCAGACCTTAATAATAACGATAATTGACGAGCTTCTGTTGGATTACTAATACCGGTAATACGAAATTTATTACTAAAATAACTGGAAATTTTAGCAATATTAATAATTTTTTCATCTTTTACTAAAATAGTATCACCATTAGCATTTTTTTTTCCAGTGTCCTTATACTCTACTAATAAAGTTGCAATAAGTTTATTTTGATGATTACGTGTAAAATTGGACATAATAGAACCACCTATGTGATCCAAACTAATACTAACTTGTACATTACCCATATCATCAAAATCATATTTTGCATTGGTAATATGATCACCAGTTAAAATTATTTTTTTGTACAGTAAAACAGACTGACCGTCACGAGTATATTTTATTTCTGAATCATCAGGAGGAATATAAAAATTACGCATAAAAGAATAGTCAATATCTGTATTGACTAACCTAAATTCCAGCATAGCCGTTGCACTTAAAATTTCCTTAGCTCTTGCAGTATCTTGAATACCTGGCAATTCAACAATAATACAATCACCTTGGCGTTGTATCAACGGTTCCATAATTCCTAATTGATTAATACGATTACGGATAATATTAAGATTTTGAGACAATGCATAGTCTCGAGCTTTTTGCACCCGTTCATTTTTCAGTAATATAATTAATCTACTATTTTTAATTTCAAAATAAAAATCATTATAAAGATTCTTTAAATGATTTCTAGATTTTAAACATTCATGATTATCATGAAAACGCACTTCAATACCGTAATTATTAATTTTACGTATACTTAAATATGATAATTTTTGTTTGCGCAAATCATTACTAATACTATCAATCGTATATTCTTGCAATTGATTTAAAATTTTATTTATATCTACCGATATTAAAAAATGCACACCACCACGTAAATCTAATCCTAATTTCATAGGTTCAGCACCTAAAAATTTTAACCAATTAGGTGTTAGAGGTGCTAAATTTAGCGCAATAACATAGTTTTCTTCTAAAATAGAAAGCAAAATATCTCTTGCATTAAGTTGTGAAGTTACATTATCAAAACAAATAAGAATTTCATGATTTTGCAACTTTAATGATTTAATATCTATTTTTTCTTTTTTCAAAATATTAACAATTTGGTTTAAAATTTCTTTATTTGCAAAATTTCCTCTTACTCCAACAATTTGAATAGCCGGATCTTCTCCATAAAAATTGGGTAATGCATAGATTATACTAATAATCAAAATACTTAATATAAAAAAATTTTTCCATAAAGGATAACGATTTAACAAGATGATTCTCTTTTATAACATTTTCAAATTAAATAAATTTCATTGTACCTTTTGGTAATACTGCTGTTACAAAATCTCGTCTAATGGTCACTTCATTAGTGTCACTCAATGCAAGAATAATATAACCTGTTTCAGATATTTTTATGACACGCCCAACAATTCCACCTGTTGTTAATATTTCATCACCTTTAGAAATAGAATCTATTAATCTTTTATGTTCTTTAGCACGCTTTTGTTGTGGCCGTAAAATCATAAAATAAAAAATTAATCCGAAAATAACTAACATAATAATTAAAGAATAAGTGTTTTCTTGAGATCTAACATCTACCAGAGCTACTGCTTCAGAAATAAAAAAATTCATCAAATGTTTTCCTTATTATTACAAAGATTAATAACCTTCAAATCAATTAAAATTAATAAAGTTGATATATTATAAATAAAAAAAAAATAATTTTTACAGAACTAATTCATCATTATAAAATTATATAATATATTATTCTAGATCTTTAATATATTGTTTAGATTTTTTTAAAATTTTAAGAACTTTGATAACAATTAAAGATATAAAAAGTATTAGATATAACAAGAAAAATTTTCTATACCTAATAAAAATATAAATATAGTTATTATTTAATAAAAATATATCTACTTAAAATATTTATACAAAAATTTTTGTTTAAATAAAATAAAACAAATTAAAATAATTTTTTAAATAATATCAATATTATATTTTAATAATTTATAATTTCTAAAATTTTCTTGTTTCTATAATTTCAATAAAACAATTCTACATTTTTTTAATATATAAAAATAAAAAACTGCGTCAAAAATTTTCTTTACTGTTGATAAAATACACGATTAGAAAATATAATTAATGTGTAATCAAAAGATATTTTATATAAAAAATATCATAAAAAGTACTATATTAAAATAATATAGTAAGAAAATTTTGATTAAATATACAAAAACATGAAATGTTTTAAAAAATGTTTTATTTTTTCCTTTAATATCCAAAAAATTAATTATTAATTTTGTTAATTTTTTTTATACAAAAAAAACAAAAATAATATTAAAAGTTAAAAAATATCATTTTAATAAATTACTTTATTTGTATTAAAAAATAAAAAAATTATTACTATATCATTTTATAATGCTTTTTTAAACACAATATAATTTTTTTATTTAACACTTTTTATTTTAATATTAATTTTTTTTATATTATATTTTTAAATTAGCGTATAATTCAAAAAAAGAGTTTTTTATTTTTTTTAAAAAAATATTTATTAATATTTTAATATATTATTTTAATTTATATAAATCAATAAAAACTTATTAGTCAGTTATATATAATTAAAATAATAAATAATAATCAATTAATGTATTTATAAAACATTTAAAAAAAATATAGATTAAAAATAAATAAAAAATTATGAAAATAGAATTTTATAATATTATTGACAATAAATAACCGGAAATTTAAAATTTTTTTATACAAAATCTCGTAAATCATAAATTATTTAATAATTTTATAAAAAACAAAAATTTTATACTACAGATATAAAAAATAAAAAATATAAATATTCCTATCAAAATATATTTAAATAAAAATTCATTAAAAATATAAAATATTAAACTTTATGATATATACTTTGAATAGAAAAAATAACACACAAAATATTCTTATGATATTTTTCTTTACATAAACATAAATATAATCGTTAATATTTTTTTCTGATTATATAAAACAAAAACATCACAAAAAGAATTAAAAGAAATAACTACCATAAATTATTACTAAAAAAACATTTTTGATGTAATAAAAAATAAATCTTTTAAAGATTGAATAAATTTTAATACAATTAAAAAACTAAATATTAAACTCATTAAAATTTAAATTAACATCATATTAAAAAAAACAACAAATAAGAAAAAATAAACAAGAAGAAAAAAGTTAACTTTCATAAGAATACAAAAATAAATTTTTTTTAATATCAAAAAAATACAGTAATTATAAAAAATATATCATATAATCATAATAAATACTTTTATTTATTAATACTTGTATTAAATATACAATATACTACTATTTTTACAAGGTTAAAATAATATAAAAAAATTAAAAGAATAATATTAACAAATAATTTTAGTGCAGATCAGATTAACATGTTAAAAAAGAATTCTCCAACAAGTAAAAAATATTTTTTATATAAAAATATTAAAAAAAAATTGCACATATTTTGATTATATTAAAATAATTATTGATAAAAAAATCAGTAAATATCTTTCTATAAAATTCTTATAAAAAATAAATATTACTTACTAAAAACTAAAATAGCCAATAAAATTATTTTTTGCAGAAATAAAATTTAATTTTAAAATATTTATAAAATTGTTGTAGATCAAATAAAATACTAACAATGAAAACAATAAGAAATACGTTATAATATAAATAAGTGATACAATTCAAGAAATATCTACTTTTATAAACACTAAAAATCCAAATTTATAAAAAACTTTTATAGTTTTATATAAAAATAAAAATATATTGATGAATATAAAGGTAAACAAAAAACTAACATTTTTATTGATTAATACGCTAAACTGTTCAATTTTAGTACTTTTTTTAGATTATAACGTTGCAAAAAAAACTTTTTTGGTCTAATAAATTTTATCATAAAATATTTATACTTCTTGATCAACTTGTAATCCAAGCACCAATAAAAAATAATATTTTTTCAAAAAAATATATAGAAAAATAACAAAATCTAAAAACAAAATAGCTTGAAAATTTTAATAAAATATCATATTTTTAAAATAAAAATATAATTTATAAAAATTTAAATTTATAAAAATTTAATTAACAAAAACTTTTATATTTATTTAAATAAAATAAAAAAATATATAAAAAAATATAATATATATGTGTACAAAAAGTTAACAGTTTACTTTAAAAAAAGTAAAAAATGTACTAAAAGTAAAACATAGACTAATATTATAAAACTCTTTTAAGTAAAAAATATAAACAAAACATAAAAAAAATATAATTTATATTTTGTTTTGTCTTAATAAGAATCAATTTAATCATAATTCTGGCATTTCAATATAACAGAAAAAGAATATTTGTTATTCAAAATAGAAAATCTATTTTGAATCCGCTAAAAAAAAATTTTGTATTTTAATTTTATTTGTAAATATATTATCGATAAAATAATTTTTATATATTAATTTTTTAATAAATTAGTTGTTCATGCAATAATTTATTATTTTGTATATCAAAATAATTTTGTATATCAAAATAAATTAATACAAATAAATTAAAAAATCTGTAACAAAAATTATTTAACGTTATAATAAAAATATTCATAAAAAATATTTTTTTTATATTTAATTATATTAGAATAGAAATATTATTTTTAATAAATTCTATTTTTGGAAAAAAAATGAAATATCCATTAATTATAGGAAATTGGAAACTAAATGGTAATACCAAAATGGTAAAAAAATTTATGCAAAAAACATGTAATATGTTAAAAAACGTTACTTTTTGTAACATAGTAATTGCACCACCACTGCTATATTTAATGGAAGCAAAAAAAAAATTAATCGGTAGCAACATAGAACTTTGTGCGCAAAATGTTGACATACACCTTTCTGGATCTTTTACAGGTGAAATATCTGCAAAAATGCTAAAAGATATTGGAATAAAATATATTATTATTGGACATTCAGAACGCAGAATATATCATAAAGAAAATAACTCTTACATTGCAAAAAAATTTTCTATTATAAAATCACAAGGATTAATACCAGTACTGTGTATTGGTGAAAATCAAGAAGAATACAATTCTGGAAAAACAAAAGAAGTATGTAAAAATCAAATTGATCAGATTTTAAATATTTTAGGTGTTAATGCTTTTAAAAACAGCGTTATTGCTTATGAACCAATTTGGGCAATTGGTACAGGAAAACCGGCAACTCCAGAACATGCTCAAAAAGTACACAAATTTATTCGTGAACATATTAGCAAAAAAAATATTAATATTGCAAAAAAAATTATTATTCAATATGGAGGATCAGTAAATGAAAATAATGCCAGAGATTTTTTTAGACAATCTGATATTGATGGTGCATTAATTGGAAATTCATCACTAAAATCTGATATCTTTTCTTCCATTGTCAAAACTGCTGTATCAACAAAGTTCGAAGAACTTTAAAAAAATACATAAATAATCAAAAAAAAATTTAAAAATAAAATATATTTTATTTAAAGTTTAATCATTTCATAAAAATATTTCTTTAAAATATAAAAATATAAAATAATTTTTATTTATTTTATAAAAAATATATTTCAGAAAAATCTATTATGCAAATAATAAAATATTCATTTTAACAAATACTTTTCTATAAATATCTTATCAACTAATAAATATAATTTTATATAAAATATAGTTTGAAAATTATGAATATTAAATACACAACAAAAATCGATCATTATTAACGTTCAAAAATATCAATAATTAATTTTTAAATTAATAAATTAATCATATCAAAACAAAAAAAATATAAAATAATTTAATACAAATAAAATTTAGTAAATAAAAAATATCAAAAACATAGACTCATTTTTTGTCTATTTACATTATTAATAATAAAACATAATGACACTCTTTTGAAATCTTAACAATAATAAAAGAAAAAACATTTTTTATGCAATTATATTAACAATATTAAAATTAATCTTTTAATGCTTTTAATTGAAATACATTTATATTTTTTATTTATGACAATATATTTGAATTTTTTAAAATTATAATTTAATAAAATTTATTTAAAATGATTAACCATATATTAGATAAAAAAATACATTATTCAACTATTTAAAATATTTATTTTATTAAATAAAAAATAAAGTGCATTTTTTAGAAATGCAAACTCATAAATATCTTAAATAAAAAATAAACATAATATTAATTATTAGTAAAAATTCAGTTATCCATAAATAAATTTATAAAATCATATTTACAAAATTCTTTTTTATTATTTATAAAATAGAATCATAATTTTTATAAAAATTATATATATTTTTCTAAATTTTATTATTTACTTAACATTACGTAACGTTGGAAATAAAATAACATCACGGATGGTATGACTGTTTGTCAATAACATTATCATGCGATCAATACCAATACCTAACCCGGCTGTCGGCGGCAATCCATGTTCTAAAGCTAAAATGTAATCCTCATCATAAAAAATACCATCCCGATTATCTCCGTTATTTTTTTGATTCATTTGCTCAATAAATCGTTCAGATTGTTCTTCTGGATCATTGAGTTCAGAAAAACCATTACAAATTTCATGTCCAGCAATAAATAATTCAAATCGATCGGCAACAAATAAATTCTTATCACTGTGACGAGCTAATGGGGATACTTCTGTAGGATATTCAGTAATAAATGTTGGTTGTATTAAATTCTTTTCAACTTTTTTAGTAAAAATCTCAGATTGTAAACGTCCTAATCCCCAATTTTTTTGTACTTGAATATTAAATAATTTCATGATCATTCTTACTTTATCAAAATTATCTAAATCAGTAATATTTATTTCAGTGCAATGTTTACTTATTGCTTCTTTCATAGTCATTTGCAAAAATGGTTGCCCAAAATTTAACAAATAATCACCATATTCTATTTGTGTAGTTTTTAAAACTTTTTCTGTAACAGTGCGAAATAATTCTTCAATTAACACCATAAGATCTTTATAATCAGCATAAGCCATATAAAATTCCATCATAGTAAATTCAGGATTATGCCAAGATGAAATACCTTCATTACGAAAATTACGATTAATTTCAAAAATTCGCTCAAACCCACCAACAACTAAACGTTTTAAATAAAGTTCTGGAGATACACGTAAATACATATCAATATTTAATGCATTGTGATGTGTAACAAATGGACGAGCAGAAGCACCACCAGGTATTGCTTGCATCATAGGTGTTTCAACTTCTATAAAATTTTTACTAAGCATAAAATTTCTTAAAATAGAAAGAACTTTTGAACGAATCACAAAAATTTTTCGTGATTGATTATTTACAATTAAATCTAAATAGCGTTGACGATAACGTATTTCTTGATCTGTAAGTCCATAAAATTTATCTGGCAATGCACGTAATGCTTTTGTTAACAAATAAATTTTATTACCACGTATTGTTAATTCACCTGTTTTTGTTTTAAATAATTTTCCTGTAACACCTATAATATCTCCCAAATCTAATGTTTTAATTTTTTTTTGATAAATATCTTCACTCAAATCATTAGAAGAAATGTAAATTTGAATATAACCTCCCATATCTTGTAAAGTAATAAAAGAGGCTCTCCCCATAATCCTTCTTGTAATAATCCTTCCTGCAACAGAAAATTCAAGATTTGAATTCATAAGAATATTAGAATCTTGATCATTGTATTTTTTATATAAATCACTGGATAAATATTTACGACGAAAATTATTAGGAAAAGCAATATTATCATCACGCATTTTTATTAACTTATCGCGACGAGTTTTCAATGCATTATTTAAATCAATAAATTCTTTCTGATCTTTTTTTTGAAACATTATTTTCCTCTATAATCCTGCTTTTAAACTTGCTTCAATAAATTTATCTAGATCCCCATCTAAAACAGCTTGGGTATTACGATTCTCAACACCTGTGCGTAAATCTTTAATACGAGGATTATCTAAAACATAAGAACGAATTTGATTACTCCAACTAATATCAGCTTTATTTTTTTCTAAAGCTTTTTTATCAGCATTTTTCTTTTGAATTTTTAATTCCCACAATTTAGCTTTCAATCTTCTCAATGCTTGCTCTTTATTTTTATGTTGTGACCGATCGTTTTGACATTGGGTAATAATCCCAGTAGGAATGTGAGTAATCCTTACTGCTGATTCTGTTTTATTTACATGTTGACCACCGGCTCCTGATGCTTTATAAACATCAATACGCAAATCTACTGAATTAATTTCAACATCAATAGAATCATCTATTTCAGGATAAACAAAAATAGAACTAAAAGAAGTATGACGACGTCCGTTTGAATCAAAAGGACTTTTACGTACTAAACGATGAACGCCTGTTTCAGTACGCAACCACCCGTAAGCATATTCACCAATAATTTTTATTGTTGCAGATTTCACACCTGAAATATCACTATTTGAGATTTCAATTATTTCTATTTTAAATTTTTTTGAATCAGCCCAACGCAAATACATTCTCATTAACATATTAGTCCAATCTTGCGCTTCAATACCACCTGAGCCAGACTGTAAATCAAGATAACAATTATTAGAATAAGATGCTTTTGAAAAAATATTATGAAATTCTAAGTTTTTAATTTGCTTTTGAAGATTATCTAATTCAACAATCAAATATTTAAATATTGCTAAATCATTAGATTCTATCGCTACTTCAAAAAATTCTGATATCTCTGATAAATTATCAATCAAAAAATTAATTTTTTTTACTATTATTTCAATAGAAGAATATTCTTGACTTAAAAATTTAACTTGCTTAAAATTTTTCCATATTTTTTGTTTTTTAAGTTCTGTTTTTATTGCTTCTAAACGACATTTTTTGTGATCGTAATCAAAGAAACCTCCTTAAAGTATTGATTTGTTTAGATGCATGTTGTATTTTATTTTTTATTACATGACTTTCGAACATATTTTTTTATCTTATTAAATAACTATTATCAAAATTTATAAAACATATATTTTTTCTTATTTAATCTAATACTATAAATATAATACTAGAAATTAAAAAAAAATAAATAACAGATCTATTTGGAGAACAATAATTAAAAAAATTCCATATAAATATTATATCTTTAATTTTAATACTACAATATCAATATTAGATATTATTAATATTATTTTAAAAACAAACAAAATCTATCTTTTATTTAATCAAAAAAATAATGAAATTAAAAAATATAATTATTTTTTATTAAAAATATACAATTTATTTATCAAAATAAAATCTATTTTCAAAGATTTATTTAACAAAACATTTTAATTTTTTTTATAATCAAAAAAAAACTATGACAAAATATTAATTTTTTATAATTTAAAAATCTTAAATTGAATTATAAATTACATTATATTTGATATATTTAAGAAATATAAAAAAAATATTAACTTTACATTTTACAGATATTCAAAATATTAATATCTTAATATATATAAAAATATTTTGATTTTGTATAATATAAAAATTATATAAATTTTGACATATTGTTAATATCTATGATAAAAAATTATTATTTAAACTATTTTATATTTAATGAATTTTATGAAAAATAATTTAAAAATTTATTATTTATCAGATGTTTCTATTTTTTTTATTTTGTTTAAAACAAATCTAATATCAGGTAATATTCCATACCATAATTTAACAGAAAAAGCCGCTTGACTAACTAACATACCAATACCATCAGCGCATTTTAACACACCGTTTTCTTTAGCAAATTCTAAAAAAGATGTTTTTTTAAATGAATAAAACATATCATAACAAAAAGTTCTTTTATTGAATATTTTATAAGAAATACCAGGGATATCTCCAGTAATACTAGAAGATGTCGCATTAATTACTAAATCATATTTTGGTGCATTAACAAATTCCATTTTTAATAAACTTATATCACCCATAGATAAAAATCTTTTAATAAATATTTCAGCTTTCCTAAACGTTCGATTTGTTAGTGTTATACGACACCCATAATTTAAAAGAACAGGTATAACACAAGAAGACGCACCACCAGCACCTACTAACAATATATGCATCCCTTTTTTGATAAAATTTAAACGTTTAAGATCAAAAAGTAAACCAACTCCATCAGTATTATCACCCAATAATTTTTTATTATTTAATTTTTTGATAGTATTAATGGATCCAGATAAATAAGCTCGATTAGTAAGTTGATGAACTTTTTTATATGCTAATTCTTTAAAAGGCAATGTAATATTTGCTCCTTTTCCTCCTGATCTAAAAAAAATATCTAACTCTTCTTCAAATTTTTTTATAGCGACTAATTCTCTTGTATAAGAATATGGAACACCAATTTGCTGAGAAAATAATTTATGAATCAATGGTGATTGACTATGAGATACTGGATTTCCGAATATTGCAAATTTTTCTTTAAAATTAATTTTTTCTATACAAACAACCTGTTATTATATCACGAATTTCTGATGGGTTTTTATGCCCACCAACAACACCATCTAAAATAAACACTTGATCATTAAACTTTAAAATTACTTCTTCTTTTGTTTTACATGGTGGTTCTCCATGTAAATTAGCACTAGTAGAAATTAATGGTTTACCATAAAAAAAACACAAATCTTTAATTAACTGAAAATTTATAATACGAACTGCAATTGAATTAAACGTTCCTGTTAACCATTTTGAAATATTTTTTTTAGCAGGGAGCACCCACGTAATAGGTTTTTTCTTCATAGAAAAAATTATTTTTTTTTGTTTCATAGTTAATTTTTGATCATCAATATAGGGAATTAATTGTTCATAAGACGATGCTATTAAAATGAAACCTTTTTTCCATGAACGCTGCTTTAATAAAAACAATTTATGAATTGCTTCTTCATTATCAGGATCACATCCTAATCCAAAAACAGCTTCTGTTGGATAAGCTATGATTTCACCTTTTTTTAAAGCCATAATAATATTATGAAAAGAAAAAAATGTCTTATTAAACATTTTAATTAATTCTGTATGATTTTATAAAAAATATGTAATGTAATAAAATTTACGTATAATTTTTTAGAAAAATATTTCTAATCTTTCTATCATGGAAATAAATTTTAATCTAAATAATATATTTTAAATAAAAATTAGAATATACAAAAAAATATTAATAGTAAATAAATTTTATATTTTTTATATAATATTTTTTATAAAAAAATATTAATAAAAATCAAATTATCAAAATATGAAATAAAAAAAAATTCTTATCAAATAAAGATGCGGAAAAAAAATATTTAATATAAAAACTATTAATATTTGTTTAAAATATTTACAAATTAAAAAAAATAATAAATTTCATGACTATATTTATTACAAAAGATTATTATTAATACATATAACAATTAAAAATAACAAATATAAATTCATATTCAAAAAGATTGTTTAAATTAAAATAAAAACATATATATTTTGAATATTATAAATAAAATAATTATATACATAATGAATATTGTTTTTCAATATTTTTAAATAATTAATAATATTTCAGATAAAAATATTAGAGATATGATTATATTTTATTTAATTACTATTTGATAACCCATAAAATAAACATTAAATTTATAAAAACATTTACTGCATAAGTCAATCATAAATTTTCATTTTAATATTTTTAAAAAATATTAATTTTTAAAAAATAAGCAATATAATAAGTTTATATTATTTTTATTAAAAATAAATTTGTTGTATAATAATTCATTTATATAAATCAAGAAATTATGAAAAAGAACAAAAAATTAATATGTATTTTAAAAATACTATCGATAATTAAATTTAGAAAACCAAAAATAAAAAGATAAAAAGTATCTTAGCAATAAAAATTACCTTACATTAAAATAATAAATTATTTAAAAAAAACTACCATTGTTTTTGTTATAAAAATTATAATAAATAAAAAATAACATACATTTTAAAATTTCAATTACTATGAATACAACATTAAAAATATGTCAATATTAAATATATTATATTATCCAGATGAACGTCTAAGAAATATTGCAACTACTGTAAAAAAAATTGATTCAGAAATACAACATATAGTAAACGATATGTTTGAAACAATGTATAAAAAAAAAGGTATTGGATTAGCTGCAACACAAGTTAATATTCATAAAAGAATTATTGTTATTGATATTTCAACATCTTTTTCTGAAAAAATAATACTAATAAACCCTGTTATATTAGAAAAATATGGATCAATAAAAAGTGAAGAAGGATGTCTTTCTATACCAGAACAGCATGCATTTATTTCTCGTTATAAATATATTAAAGTAAGAGCATTTAATATAGATGGTAAAGAGTTTGAATTAAAAAATGACGGTTTACTATCTATTTGTATTCAACATGAAATTGATCACCTAAATGGAAAATTATTTATTGATTATCTTTCACCATTAAAACGGCAACGTATTTTCAAAAAAATTAAAAAAAAACGAATAAAAGAAAAAATAGGAATTATTGAAAAGTGTTAAATTGTCTACGAATAATTTTTGCTGGTACTCCTGACTTTGCAGCACAACATTTAGCAGTTCTTCTTAATAAGAAAGATAAATATAAAATTATTGGGGTTTTAACACAACCTGATAGACCATCAGGAAGAGGAAATAAACTAACATCAAGTGCAGTAAAAATATTAGCCAATAAAATGAATATTCCTGTTTTTCAATCAAAAACACTAAAAACAATAGAAAGCCAAAATTGGATTAAAAAACAAGATGCCGATATTATGATTGTAATTGCATACGGTGTTATTATACCTGAAATAGTACTAAATCTTCTACCTATGGGATGCATAAATGTTCATTGTTCATTATTACCTAGATGGAGAGGAGCTACACCAATTCAACATTCTATTTTAGCTGGAGATAAAAAAACAGGAATTAGTATTATTCAAATGGATGTTGGAATAGATACAGGAAATATACTTTATCAAATAACTTGTCCAATTGAAATATATGATACAACTGCAACACTATATCAAAAACTAGAAAAAATTGGACCTATAGCTCTACAACACACGCTTGATTTACTTACTTTTGGAAAAATAAAATCAACAAAACAAAATAATATTTTTGTTACATATGCAAAAAAAATCAAAAAAAAAGAAGCACTAATTAATTGGAAATTATCGGCAATAAAAATTGAACGATGTATTAGAGCATTTAATCCTTGGCCAGTCAGTTATTTTATGATTAAAAATACACTAATAAAAGTATGGGACGCTCAAGTTATTTTTGAGAATATTTATTTATCTCCTGGAACAATTTTAAAAATTAATAAAACAGGTTTAAAAATAATGACCTCAAAAAATATTTTGAACATTTTAAAGATACAACCAGAAGGAAAAAAAATAATGTTAGTTAAAAATTTTATAAATTCTCATCATAAATTATTTATTCCCGGGAATATAATTAATTAAAAAATATCAAAGTAAAAAAAACACTTTTTTAATATAGGTAATGATTTTAAATGAATCAAAAAAATAATATTAGAAGTATTTGTGCTCAAGTAATTTTAGAAGTAATAGATCAAAAAAAAACATTAAATAACTCACTTTTAAAATATAAAGAAAATTTATCAGACAAAGATAAAGCACTTTTACAAGAACTAAGTTTTGGAATACTTAGAGTATTACCTATTCTACAATGGTGCATGAAACAATTAATAAAAAAACCATTAAACAAAAAAAAACGCATCATTAATTATCTTATCATAGTAGGAATTTATCAACTAAATTTCACACGTATTCCATCATATGCTATTTTAAATGAAACTGTAGATGGTGCAGTTTTATTAAAAAATCCTAAATTAAAAAATTTTGTTAATGCAGTTTTAAGGGAATTTCAACGACAAAAAAAAATATTAAACAAAAAAATAAAAAATAAAAAAAATAACCATTTACATCCTCAGTGGTTATTTAAAAAAATTAAAACAGCTTATCCTTATCATTGGAAAAACATTATTGCAGAAAATAATCAAAAACCTCCTATGTGGATACGAGTAAATCAATTATATCATTCTACTCACGATTATTATAATTTGCTAAAAAAAAGTAATATTTCAGCCAATTTAAGCAAAGATTGTCTCTCTGCAATTAAATTAAATCAACCATGCAAAATTAATCAATTACCAGGATTTGATAAAGGTTGGGTAACAATTCAAGATATTTCTTCACAAAAATGTGTTGAAATATTAGCCCCTAAAAATAATGAATATATTTTGGATCTCTGTGCTGCGCCAGGTGTAAAAACTACTTATATACTTGAGCTCGCCCCAAAATCTTGTGTTGTAGCAGTTGATATCAATAAATCACGAATAAAATATATTCAAGATAATCTTAATCGATTAAAATTACATGCAAACACTATTGTAGGAGATGGCTGTTATCCAGAAAAATGGATAACATCAGAAAAAAAATTTGATCGCATATTATTAGATTTACCTTGTTCTTCTAGCGGTGTAATTCGTAGACATCCAGATATTAAATGGATTAAAAATCCCACAGATATTCTTAATTTAATAAAAATACAATATAAAATTCTTAAAGCTATTTGGCCTTATTTAAAAAATAAAGGTACTCTTGTTTATAGCACTTGTTCTATTTTACCAGATGAAAATCAAAAACAAATCAAAAAATTTTTTTCATATCATAAAGATATATCTTTTCAAGATGATATTGCTTTCGATCAGCAAATATTACCAACTAAAAATGGAGGAGATGGTTTTTTTTATGCCTCTTTGGTTAAAAAATAATATTAAGATTAATATTATTGAATCTAAACATAAATAAAATAAAAATAAAATGAAAATTATTATTTTAGGTGTAGGACAAGTTGGTGAAACACTTGCAGAAAATTTAGTTGATGAAAATAACGATATTACTATTATTGATATAAATAGTGAACGATTGCATCAATTACAAAATAAATTTGATCTTAAAGTTATTACTGGATATGGCTCTTATCCTAAAGTCTTAAAAGAGGCTGGCGCTGAAGATGCTGATATCTTAATTGCTGTTACAAATTCAGATGAGATTAATATGATTGCATGTCAAATTGCTGATTCTTTATTTCATACTCCCAATAAAATTGCCAGAATACGATCATCTGAATATATTAAAGAAAAAAAAAACTTTTTCTTCCTAATGGAAGTATACCAATTAATTATCTTATCTCACCAGAACAACTTGTCATTGATGATATTTACAAATTAATTCAATATCCTGGAGCACTTCAAGTTGTTAATTTTGCAAATAATAAAGTTAGTATTGTAGCTGCAAAAGCATACTATGGTGGTTCACTTGTAGGGAATTCTTTATCACATATAAAAGAACATTTACCTCATATTCATACACGAATTGTTGCAATATTTCGTCAAGAAAAACCAATAAGACCACAAGGATCCACTATTATTGAAGCAAGCGATGAAATTTTTTTTGTTGTAGAAACAGAACATATTCTTGCAGTAATGAATGAATTACAACGTTTAGAAAAACCATATAAACGCATTATGATAGTTGGTGGAGGTAATATTGGTGCTGGTTTGGCAAGAAAAATAGAAAAAAAATATAGCATTAAATTAATAGAAAGAAATCAAGACAGAGCCAATGAATTAGTAGAATTATTACATCATACAATAGTTTTTTATGGCAATGCTTCAGATCAAGAATTACTAGCCAAAGAACATATTGAAACAATAGATGTTTTTATAGCAGTTACAAATGACGATGAAGCAAATATTATGTCAGCTATGCTTGCAAAAAAAATGGGTGCAAAAAAAGTAATAGTTTTAATTCAACGTTCTGCTTATGTGGATCTAGTACAAGGCGAAGTAATAGATATCGCTATATCACCTCAACAAGTAACAATTTCAGCACTACTAAGCCATATTCGTAAAGCTGGGATAATCAATGTTTTTTCTCTGCGAAAAGGCATTGCAGAAGCTATAGAAGTTATTGGACATGGTGATGAAGCTACATCAAAAATAGTTGGAAAAAAAATTGAGAAAATTAAACTCCCACCTGGAACAATTATTTGTGCTCTTGTTCGTAATGATAAAGTGATTATTGCTGATAACTGTCACATTATTGAACAAGGAGATCACATAATTATCTTTATAACTGACAAAAAATATGTGCATGAAGTAGAAAAAATTTTTCAACCCAGTCCATTTTTTTTATAATATTTTGATTTTATATATATTTTTGTTATTAAAATTTTTTTTAAAATTAATTGATTGTAACAGAAAAAATTAAATAAAAATAAATCAAATAAATATAAGATTTAATAAAAATAACATAATAAATATAAGTTATTTTTTAAAATTAAAAATTACATTATGTTTTTATAATAAATAATTTTTATTTAAAGATAAAAAAATATTATTTGGTATTTTGTTTTTTTATAACTAAAAAAATATAACAATTAAATTTAATTAATTTTCATCTATTTTTTAACAATATCGCCTTTAGACAGAAAAAGTCGATCAACCAATTCAATATAAGCCATTGGTGCATTATCACCTGCACGAAAACCACATTTCATAATACGCGTATAACCACCTTGACGTTTTAAAAAACGAACTCCAAGCTCATGAAATAATTTTTCTACAATTTGATTGTCACGAGTACGTGCAAATACTAAACGACGATGAGCTACATTGTCAATCTTTGCAAAAGTAATTAATGGTTCAATAGTGCGACGTAATTCTTTTGCTTTTGATAAAGTTGTTTTTATAATCTCATAACGAATTAAAGAACCGACCATATTGCGAAACATGGCATGGCGATGACTACTATTACGGTTAAATTTACGACCAATCTTACGATGTCGCATGACCTTATCCTTTTTAACAAAACTACTATTAATATATGATGATTTTATTCATCAGCAATACTTGCTGGCGGCCAATTATCGAAACGCATACCTAATGATAAACCTCTTGATGCTAAAACATCTTTAATTTCAGTAAGTGATTTTTTACCAAGATTAGGTGTTTTCAATAACTCTACTTCAGTACGTTGTACCAAATCACCAATATAGTGAATAGATTCTGCTTTCAAACAATTTGCAGAGCGCACAGTTAATTCTAAATCATCCACTGCACGCAGTAAAATAGGATCAAATTCTGGTTTTTCATCTTTCACTTCTACTTTACTGGCTACATCACGTAAATCAACAAAAGCTTCAAGTTGTTCGGCTAAAATAGTTGCTGCTCGACGAATGGCCTCTTCTGGATCAATGGTACCATTGGTTTCTAATTCAATCACTAATTTATCTAAATCAGTACGTTGTTCTACACGAGTAGCCTCGACATTATAAGAAATACGCTCTATTGGACTATAACATGCATCAACTAATAAACGACCTATGGGACGTTCGTATAATTCTGATTGAACTCTAATTGCTGCTGGAACATATCCACGTCCACGTTGTACTTTAATGCGCATGTTTATAGAAGCAATCTCATCAGTTAAATGACAAATAATATGTTGAGGTTTAACAATTTCTATATCATCATTAGGACTAACATCTGCTGCAGTAACAGGTCCAATACCAGATTTATTTAATGTCAAAATTACTTCATCTTTACTGTACACTTTTACCGCTAGTCCTTTCAAATTAAGAAGAATTTCTAAAATATCTTCTTGTACACCTTCTTTAGTGCTATATTCATGCAATACACCGTCAATTTCAATCTCTGTTACAGCACAACCCGGCATAGATGAAAGCAAAATACGACGTAATGCATTTCCGAGAGTATGACCAAAACCGCGTTCTAAAGGTTCCAATGTTACCTTAGCATGTGTCGCACTAATTTGTTTAATATCAACCAAACTAGGTTTAAGAAATTCTGTTATAGAAGTCTGCATTATATCCTCTCTGTTCTTCTAAGCTTTATTTAGAATAAAGCTCGACGATTAAGTGTTCATTAATATCCGCAGATAAATCAGCACGTTCAGGAATATGTTTAAATACACCTTCCATTTTAGCAGAATTAACATCTATCCAATTTGGTTTTTCACGTTGCTCAAAAAGTTCTAAAGCAGCATTAATACGAGATTGTTTTTTTGCTTTTTCGCGAATGCTAATAATGTCATTAGGAGAAACTTGATAAGAGGCAATATTAACTACTTTACCATTAACCATAACAGATTTATGATTAACTATTTGACGTGCTTCAGCACGTGTTGCACCAAATCCCATTCTATAAACAATATTATCTAAACGACATTCTAATAAATTTAATAAATTTTTACTAGTATTTCCTTTTAATCGCATTGCTTCTTTATAATAATTGCGAAATTGACGTTCTAAAACACCATAAATACGACGAACTTTTTGTTTTTCACGTAATTGTACACCATAATCAGATAAACGTAATTTACGTGTAGCATGTTGTCCTGGTGCTTGTTCTAATTTACATTTACTATCAATTGACCGCACATCAGATTTAAGAAAAAGATCTGTACATTCTCTTCGGCTAAGCTTAAGCTTAGGACCTAAATATCTAGCCATTTTTTCTCCAAAAAAATCCTAAAACATAGCGCAATCAAACACGACGTTTTTTTGGTGGACGACAACCGTTATGGGGTATTGGAGTTACATCATTTATATTTGTAATACGAAAACCCGCTGCATTTAAAGCACGAATAGTTGACTCACGCCCCGGACCTGGTCCTTTAACCATAACTTCTAAATTTTTTATGCCATATTCTTTTACTATTTCAGCACAACGTTCTGCTGCCACTTGAGCAGCAAAAGGAGTAGATTTACGAGAACCGCGAAAACCAGAACCGCCTGCAGTAGCCCAACCTAATACGTTACCTTGACGATCAGTTATCGTAACAATTGTATTATTAAAAGAAGCATGAATGTGAGCTACACCATCTAAAATTTGTTTTTTTGCACGTTTGCGCAAACGTGCAGATATTTTTGTCATTATTTAATATCTCCTTTTCCCCCTTCCACCACAAAACATTTATTTTTTTATCAATTTACGTGGGCCCTTTCGAGTACGTGCATTAGTTTTAGTACGCTGACCACGGACGGGAAGACCGCGGCGATGACGTAAACCACGATAGCAACCGAGATCAATCAGACGTTTAATACTTAAGGTAACTTCACGACGCAAATCACCCTCAACAATATATTTAGAAACTTCTGCACGTAATTTATAAACTTGCTCTTCAGATAATTTACTGACCTTAAGATATTCAGAAATACCAGTCTCTATGCAAATCAAACGCGCACGATTTATTCCGATACCATAAATAGCTGTTAATGCAATTAAAGTATGTTTGTTGTCAGGAATGTTAATGCCTGCTATACGGGTCACTATATACTCCTAAAGTTCAATTTTGTATACCTTTTACTAAAAAATATTTTTAGGATACTTAAAAGATTATACTTTTTTCTATAAAAAATTTTTCTGTACAAATTTATAAACAGCTTAACCCAAACTTTGCAAAAAAAATATTTTTTTATTAACCTTGACGTTGTTTATGTCTCGGTTCAACACTACAAATTACACGAAGACTACCTTTTCGTTTAATAATTTTACAATTACGACATATTTTTTTAACGGAAGCTCGAACTTTCATTTTTACGCTCTGTAATACTTATATAAAAAACTCAATTATTTTCCTTTAAGATTTGCTTTCTTTAATGCAGATTCATATTGACTGGACATTATAAGAGTTTGTACTTGAGACATAAAATCCATAATCACAACCACAACAATCAAAAATGAAGTACCACCAAAATAAAAAGGAACATTTATTGCATCACGCATAAATTCTGGTATTAAACAAATGAAAGTAATATATAAAGCACCAACCAATGTTAAACGCGTCATTATTTTATCAATGTATTTGGATGTTTGCTCTCCAGGTCGAATTCCAGGTACAAATGCACCTGATTTTTTAAGATTATCCGCTGTTTCTCTTGGATTAAAAATTAGTGCTGTATAAAAAAAACAAAAGAAAATAATTGCAGATGAATAAAGTAATACATATAAAGGTTGTCCTGGTTGTAAATACATTGATATAACGGTCAACCAACCCCAACCTGTTCCATCACCAAACCAGGAAACTATTGTACCAGGGAACAATATAATACTAGAAGCAAAAATTGCAGGAATAACACCTGCCATATTTATCTTTAATGGTAAATGTGTACTTTGTGCAGCAAACATACGTCGACCTTGTTGACGTTTTGCATAATTTACAATTATGCGACGCTGTGCTCTTTCCATAAAAACAACAAAATAAGTAACAGAAAATATTAAAAATAAAATAAGCAATAATGGGAAAAAATGCAAATCACCTTGTCTAACTTTTTCAAAAGTATTAGAGATTGCAGGGGGTAATCCAGCTACTATACCAGCAAAAATTATAATTGAAATCCCATTTGCAATACCCCTTTCAGTAATTTGTTCACCTAACCACATTAAAAACATCGTTCCTGTAACTAAACTAATAACAGCCACAAAATAAAAAGAAACATCTGGATTAAGAACTAATCCATGCATACCATTCATGTTTGGTAAACCTATTGCAACTCCAATAGATTGAAATATTGCTAATATTAAAGTTCCGTACCGTGTATATTGATTAATCTTACGTCGACCAGATTCACCTTCTTTTTTTATTTCTGCTAATCTTGAATTGATTACAGTAAGTAATTGAACAATAATTGATGCTGAAATATATGGAACAATACCTAATGCAAAAATAGAAGCACGACTAAGTGCACCACCAGAAAACATATTAAACATTTCAATAATGGTGTTTTTTTGCTCTTGAAATAATTTGGTCAGAACTGCGGCGTTTATTCCCGGAATAGGAATAAAAGAACCAATACGAAAAACAATCAGTGCTAAAATAACAAAAAAAAGTCTACCTTTTAGTTCACTTATTCCAGCTTTAGCACTTTGAAAATCTAAACCTAGTTGTTTTTTTAGCATCTATGATTTATTCCTCAATTGTTCCACCAACGGCTTTAATAACATTCTTTGCACCTTTAGTTACACGAATACCATTTACAGTTATTGGATAATTGATTTTACCAGATAGAATAATTTTTGCATATTTTATATTAATACCAATTATATTAGCAGATTTTAATGTATTTAAATTAATGATATTTCCTTTAACTTTAATAACATCAGATAAGCGCACTTCTATGGTTTGTTTTGCTTTTCGTGAAAGAAAACCAAATTTTGGTAAACGACGATATAAAGGCATTTGACCACCTTCAAAACCACGGCGAATACTTCCTCCAGAACGAGATTTTTGACCTTTATGACCACGTCCAGCAGTTTTCCCTAAACCAGAACCAATGCCACGACCTACACGTTTTGATACATGTTTTGCGCCTTCAGTTGGAGATAAAGTATTTAAACGCATTTATTATTTTTCCTTAACTTTAACCATATAATTTATTAAATTTATCATCCCTCGAATAGCCAATGTATCCTCACGTTCTACACTATGACCAATATGACGTAAACCTAAACCAATTAATGTTGCTTTATGTTTTGATAAACGACCAATGGCACTTTTTACTTGTGTAATTTTAATATTTTTGTTCATAATTATTCGTTACCAAAAATTTCTTTGACAGATTTACCACGCTTAGATGCAATCATTTTTGGAGACTTCATACTATTTAAAGCATTAAGAGTGGCACATACAACATTAATCGGATTAGTTGAACCATAAGTTTTAGCTAATACATTATGTATGCCTGCGACTTCTAATACAGCACGCATAGCACCTCCAGCTATAATACCAGTACCATCATAAGCTGGTTTCATGAAAACACGAGATCCAGTATGAACACCTTTTACAGGATGATATAATGTACCATTATTAAGAGCAATATTTTTTATATTTCTACGAGCTTTTTCCATTGCTTTTTGAATTGCAGCCGGTACTTCACGTGCTTTCCCATATCCAAAACCAACACGACCATTACCATCACCTACAACAGTTAAAGCAGTAAAGCTAAAAATACGTCCACCTTTAACAGTTTTTGATACACGATTTACTGTGATTAATTTCTCTTTTAATTCACCAACTTGTTTTTCAAAATGAGCCATTATATAAACCTTTAATTTAAAAATGAAGCCCTGTTTTACGGGCAGCATCTGCTAATTCTTTAATTCGACCATGATATTGGAATCCAGAACGATCAAAGGATACTTTTTTTATACCTTTTTTTAATGCTCGTTCGGCAATATATTTCCCGACTATCGTTGCTGCTTCTTTATTTCCAGTATACTTCACTTGTTTATTAATATTTTTTTCTGTAGTGGAAGCAGTGACTAAGGTATCATTATTTTTTGGTTCAATAATTTGTGCATAAATATGACGCGAAGTACGGTGTACAATTAATCTCGTCGCATTTAATTGATGTAGTTTAGACCTAGTTTTTGTTCTTCGACGAAGACGAGCAATTTTTTTATTCATAAAATCAACCTACTTTTTTTTAGATTCTTTAGTAATGATAATTTCATTAGCGTAACGAATACCTTTTCCTTTATATTTCTCAGGAGGTCGATAAGAACGTAATTCTGCAGCTACTTGACCGATAAGCTGTTTATTTGCACCTTTTAAAATAATTTCAGTTTGTGAAGGACATGTTGCAAAAACACTTACTGGTAATTTATATGTAATTAAATGAGAAAATCCTAAAGATAAACTAATAATTTTCTCATTTATTGATACGCGATAACCTATACCAACTAATTGAAGTGTTTTGGTAAATCCTTCAGTAACACCAATCACCATTGCATTAACCAAAGATCGAGCAGTACCAGCTTGTGTACGTGCATCAATAAAACTTTTGCTAAATAAAAAAGTTAATTGATTATCAAAATATTTAATTTTAACAAATTCATGAATTTTACGCGTAAGCTCCCCATTTTTACCTTTAATTGTTATAATTTGACCATCAAGTTTAACATTGACATCAAAAGGAATAACAATAGGCATTTTTGCTATACGAGACATTTTTTCTCCTGAATTAAGACACATAACAGAGAATTTCACCACCTAAACCTGCTTGACGAGCAATCCTATCGGTCATAACACCTTTAGAAGTAGAAATAATAGCGATACCTAAACCAGATAAAACTTGTGGAAGCACCTCTTTCTTTTTATATATACGTAAACTTGGACGACTAACACGCTCAATAATTTCGACTACAGGTTTACCTTGAAAATATTTTAATGTAATTTCTAATCTTGGTTTAATATCTCCTTTAATCTTATAATTTATAATATATCCTTCTGTTTTTAGTACTTTACTTATTGCTACTTTTAACTTACTTGAAGGCATACTAATTGATGATAAAGTTGCATTTTGACCGTTTCGAATATGTGTTAACATATCTGCAATTGGATCTTGAATACTCATTTATCTTTACTCCCACAAAAAAAATTAATAAAAAATTACCAACTAGCTTTTCTTAATCCAGGGATTTCACCACGCATAGCAAATTCACGTACTTTAATCCTACTTAAACCAAATTTACGTAAAAAACCATGTGGTCGACCAGTTTGTCGACACCGATTACGTTGACGAGAAAGACTGGAATCACGGGGTAGTGTTTGTAACTTAAGAACAGCATGCCATCTGTCTTCATCAGAAGAGTTAACATTAGAAATTATAGTTTTTAATTTTATGCGTTTTAAAAAAAATTTTTTAGCTAATTTTTCACGTTTTAAATCACGTGCTTTCATTGATTGTTTAGCCATAAATACCCTTATAAAAAATCAAATATCTTGCATTATTTACGAAAAGGAAAATCAAACGCTTTCAAAAGCACAAAACTTTCATTATCTGATTTTGCAGTGGTATTAATGCTGATATCTAAACCACGTACCTTATCTACTTTATCATAATCAATTTCTGGAAAAATAATTTGCTCACGCACACCCATATTATAATTACCATGTCCATCAAAAGACTTAATGGATAAACCACGGAAATCACGAATACGTGGCATAGCAATAAAAATTAATCGTTCAAAAAAATCCCACATACGTTTACCACGCAAAGTTACTTTACATCCTATTGAATAGCCCTGACGAATTTTAAAAATTGCAACAGATTTACGTGCTTTTGTTATAAAAGGTTTTTGTCCTGTTATGAGAGCTAAATCAGATGCTGCATTATCAAGTAACTTTTTATCATTAACAGCTTCACCGATGCCCATATTTAAAACAATTTTTTCTATTCTAGGTACTTGCATGATAGATTTGTAGTTAAACTGACACATCATTTTCTTTACTATACTTTCTTTATAGTAATCATGCAATTTTTGCATCATATAACCTCAAAATTATTTAATAATTTCATTATTAGATTTAAAAAATCGTACTTTTCTGTTATTTTCAATTCGAAAACCTATACGGTCAGCTTTTCCGATTATTGAATTAAAAATTGCAACATTTGAAATATCAATTTTTGCTTCTTTTTCAACTATTCCACCTGGTTGCTTTAAAGAAGGGACAGGCTTCTGATGTTTTTTAACTAAATTAACACCTTCAACAATTAATTTATTAGAAGATTTTTTAGAAAAAAATATTTTTTTTACTTTACCTCGTTTACCCTTATCTTTACCAACTACAATAATAACTTCGTCATTACAACAAATTTTAGCTCCCATTATTTTAAAATACTCCCATTAAAATTATAACACCTCTGGTGCTAAAGAAATAATTTTCATAAATTTTTCAGTTCGCAATTCGCGAGTTACTGAGCCAAAAATACGTGTACCTATCACCTGTTCATTTGTATTGTTTAATAAAACACAAGCATTACTATCAAAACGAATTAAAGAACCATCTGGACGACGAACACCTTTTTTTGTGCGAACAACTACTGCTTTTAATACATCACTTTTTTTTACTTTAGCACGTGGAGTAGCTTCTTTAACAGTAATTTTAATAATATCACCAATATTTGCATAACGACGATTTGAACCGCCTAAAACTTTAATGCACATCACTCGACGCGCTCCGGAATTATCAGCTACATTTAATATGGTTTGTTCTTGAATCATCTATATTTCTCTCTTATATATTAATTGGAGATATGCTTTTTCAGACAGACAAAAATATTTTTTCAAATTATAAAATTAATAATTTTACATTCATTAAAAATAAAAAACTATTTTTTAAATAATCTTGTTTAAAGAACATTTTTTTCTACAATACGAATAAGTTTCCATGATTTTGTTTTTGATATTGGACGACTTTCACGTATTTCTACTAAATCACCAATTTTACATTCATTATCTTCGTCATGTACATGCAATTTGGTAGTACGACGTATAAATTTACCATATAAGGGATGTTTTACCATACGTTTAATGGCGACAACAATAGATTTTTGCATTTTATTACTGATAACAATACCTTGTAAAATACGAATTTTATCACTCATTATACACTCACTTTTTCAGTTAACAAAGTTTTAATCCGTGCAATATGACGACGTATTTGTTTTAATAAATGACATTGTTTTAATTGACCACTTTTTAACTGCATAGTCAAATTAAATTTTTCACGTATTGCATGAAGCAGTTCAATTCTTAAATCTTCAATGTTTTTCTTTCGTAATTCTTTTGCTTTCATTACATTACCGTTTTAGTTACAAAAATAGTTTTAATGGGTAATTTTGCTGCAGCTAATTTAAATGCTTCACGGGCTAAATCTTCCGAAACACCATCTATTTCATAGAGAATTTTTCCTGGTTGAGCTAAAGCAACCCAATATTCTACATTACCTTTGCCTTTTCCCATACGAACTTCTAGTGGTTTTTCAGTAATAGGTTTATCTGGAAATATACGAATCCAAATTTTTCCCTCACGTTTAACACTTCGTGTCATAGCACGACGAGCTGATTCAATTTGACGTGCAGTTATCCGTCCACGATTTACTGCTTTCATACCAAAAGAACCAAAACTAATATCTGTACCTTTAGCAAAACCACGATTACGACCTTTCTGCATCTTACGAAATTTTGTGCGTTTTGGTTGTAGCATCCAAGCGACTCTCCTTACGTGTAGACTTTATATTATTTTTTATTTTAAATGGTATTTTTTTTGCTTGTTTTAAAATAGTCATACCACCTAAAATTTCACCTTTAAAGATCCAAACTTTAACTCCAAGCACACCATAAGTAGTTTTTGCTTCAGCAGTATTATAATCAATTTCAGCGCGCAAGGTATGTAATGGTACACGACCTTCACGATACCATTCAGTTCTTGCAATTTCAGCGCCACCTAAGCGACCACTAACTTCTACTTTTATCCCTTCTGCACCCAAACGAATAGCATTTTGTACTGCACGTTTCATAGCACGACGAAACATAACACGCCGTTCAAGTTGCAAAGCAATACTGTAAGCAACTAATTTTGCATCTAATTCGGGTCTACGTACTTCAGAAATATTAATTTGTGCTGGAACTCCAGTAATATAGGATACTTTTTTACGTAATTTTTCAACATCTTCACCTTTTTTACCTATAACAATACCGGGACGAGCAGTATGAATAGTTACACGAATGCTTTTTGCAGGGCGTTCTATTTCAATACGTGAAATCGATGCTTTTGCTAATTCTTTATTTAAATATTTACGTACTTGAAAATCACTATATAAGTTATCAGCAAATTCTTTTGTATTCGCATACCAAGTAGAATTCCAATGTTTAATAATACCTAACCGAAGTCCATTAGGATGTACTTTCTGACCCATTGCTTTTTTTTCTCTCCAAAAAAGTGTCTTAGTTATCAGACACCACGACAGTAATATGGCTGGTACGTTTTAAAATACGATCAGCTCTCCCTTTAGCACGAGGCATAATACGTTTCATTGTAGAACCTTCATTTACAAAAATTTTTTTCACCTTTAAATCATCAATATCAGCACTGTTATTGTGCTCAGCATTGGCAATAGCAGACTCCAGAACTTTTTTGACTAAACTAGCAGCTTTTTTATTAGTATAATTTAAAATTTCAATAGCTTTAAATACCTTTTTTCCACGAATTAAATCTGCTACTAAACGAATCTTCTGAGCAGAAGAACGTGCATACCGGTGCATAGCAATAGTTTCCATTATCTTAAACCTTTTTATCGTTTTTTGACTTTTTTATCAGCTACATGACCACGATAAGTACGTGTAGGTGAAAATTCACCTAATTTATGACCAACCATATCATCAGTAACATATACTGGAATATGTTGACGACCATTATGAACAGCTATAGTGAACCCAATCATATTTGGAAAAATTGTTGACCGACGTGACCAAGTTTTCATTGGTTTTTTGTCGCCGCTTTTTAATGCTTTTTCTACCTTTTTTAATAAATGTACATCAATAAAAGGACCTTTTTTAAGAGAACGTGGCATAATTTTTATCCTCTAATTATTTTTTAGAACGATGATGTATTATATATTTATCAGTACGTTTATTGCTTCTAGTTTTTTTTCCTTTTGTCTGTATCCCCCATGGGGTTACAGGATGTTTACCAAAATTACGACCTTCACCACCACCATGAGGATGATCTACTGGATTCATTGCTGTACCACGAACTTTAGGTCTAATACCACGCCAACGATTAGCACCCGCCTTACCAAAAATACGTAACATATGTTCTACATTGCCAACTTCACCTAATGTAGCCCGACAATTAGAAAATATTTTTCTCATTTCTCCAGAACGTAAACGAACAGTTACATAACTATTTTCTCTTGCAATAATTTGCATATAAGCACCAGCTGAACGTGCTAACTGTCCACCTTTACCTGGTTTTAGTTCAACATTATGAACAATTGAACCTATGGGAATATTAAGCATAGGTAAACTGTTACCTATTTTAATTGCTACATTTGTGCCTGATTCGATAACATCACCAATTTTTAAATTTTTTGGTGCCAAAATATAACGACGTTCTCCATCTTTATATAAAAGTAATGCAATATTTGCAGAACGATTTGGATCATATTCTATGCGTTCAACGATACTTGAAATTCCATCTTTTTTACGTTGAAAATCTATCAAACGATAATGTTGTTTATGCCCACCACCAATATGACGTGTAGTAATACGTCCATTGTTATTACGTCCACCAGTTTTTTTATTTTTTTTTAATAATGGAGAATAAGGTTTACCTTTATATAATTCTGGATTAATAACTTTAACTACATGGCGACGACCAGGAGATGTCGGTTTACATTTAACAACTACCATAACTTTTTATATTCCTCCAACTTACTGTGTGCTGCCAATAAAGTCAATTTTTTGCCCTTCTTTCAAAGTAACATAAGCCTTTTTCCAAGAATACCTACGACTTCTTTTTTTTTGATTATTAGCTTTTATTTTTCCTTTAACTAATAAGGTATTTACATTTTTTACTTCAACTTCAAATATTTTATGTATTGCACATTTAATTTTTGATTTTGTAGCATCTCTAGCAACTTTAAGAACAATAGTATTATTTTTTTTTATTGCAATAGAAGCTTTTTCAGAAACATGTGGTGCAGATAATATTTTTAATAACAATACTTCACGATTCATGCCAGTATCTCTTCAGTTTTTTTTACTGCATCAGCAGTGATAATGATGTTATCGAAAGAAATTAAACTAACAGGATCAATTTTTATTGCATGACAAATATTAACTTTGTGTAAATTCCTAGATGCTAAAAACAAATTTTTATCAAAATTATTTGTAATAATCAGTACCTTACATAAAGCCATATCTTTTAATTTTTGCAGTAAAAGCTTGGTTTTTGGTTCTTCTATTTTAAATTTCTGTACAACCGTTAAACGGTTTTGACGCAATAACTCAGAAAAAATACTTCTTAAAGCAGCTCGGTACATTTTTTTATTTACTTTCTGAGTATGATCCTGTGGTTTTGAAGCGAAAGTCATTGCACCAGAACGCCAAATTGGACTTCTTATTGAACCAGCACGCGCACGACCAGTACCTTTTTGACGCCATGGTTTTTTACCAGAACCTGAAACCTCAGACCGATTTTTCTGAGATTTTGTACCTTGACGGGCACCAGCTAAATAAGCAACAATTACTTGATGAATAAGTGCTTCATTAAAATTATGTCCGAAGATAGTTTCGGAAACAAGCAATGTGCTTTTTTCGTCTTTTATTACCAATTCCATTTCTATCTCCCAGACATTTATGATTTAATTGCTTCTTTTATGATTACATTACTACCAATAGCACCAGGTATACCACCTTTAACCAGTAGTAAATTACGTGCAGAATCAACCTTTATAACAGATAAACTTTGAATTGTTACACGTTCATTACCTAATTGACCTGCCATTTTTTTGCCTTTAAATACTTTACCAGGAGTTTGATTTTGACCAATAGAACCAGGAACACGATGTGATAATGAGTTACCATGACTAGCGTCTTGAGTATGAAAATTCCAACGTTTTACCGTTCCAGAAAAACCTTTGCCTTTTGAAATGCCAACAACATCTACTTTTTTTATATTAGAAAAAAAATCAACAGTAATTTTTTGACCTAAAACAAATTCTTTATTTGAATTTGTTTGAAATTCACGTAAAATTCTACCAGCTTCAACACCAGCTTTCATAAAATGCCCAATCTCCGATTTTTTTAAACGATTGGGTTTTTTACTACCTGTGGTAACTTGAATTGCATTATAACCATCTTTATCTAAACTCTTAATTTGAGTTACGCGATTATTTTCGATTTGGATAACAGTTACAGGTACAGAAACACCATTTTCATTAAAAATACGTGTCATTCCTATTTTTTTTCCGATTAAACCAATCATTTGTTTTAACCTCTTAATTACCTTTTTTATGCAAAACTCTTTTCTACTTAAGTTAACTTAACCTAAGCTAATTTGCACATCTACACCTGCCGCCAAATCTAAACGCATCAAAGCATCAACAGTTTTTTCAGTTGGTTCTACTATGTCCACTAAACGCTTATGAGTACGAATTTCATACTGATCACGTGCATCTTTATTTACGTGAGGTGAAATAAGAACTGTAAAACGTTCTTTACGTGTAGGCAATGGAATTGGACCACGCACTTGAGCACCAGTTCTTTTAGCAGTTTGAACAATTTCAACAGTGGATTGATCAATTAAACGATGATCAAAAGCTTTTAACCTAATACGGATTCTTTGGTTCTGCATAAGACCAGAACTCCAACTATTTAAAAAATATAAAATTATTCCTATTAACTATTTTTAGTTGATAGGGGGGAGAATTATTACTATCATAACCTCTTTAAAGAAATTGAGATTATTAAAAATGCAGTTTAACTACTGTAGATAATTTATAAAGATCTTTCAGTATGCTTTTTTGAAAACAAAAAGCAAAATTATTATACGCAATTATAAAATAAGAGCAAGTTATAGATTTTAAATTAAATTTAATTATTTATAAATAAAATTATATATTTATTTTAAAAAATTTTATGTGGTTATATAAAAGTAAATTATATAAAAATATCAATCATAAAATTTATTTTTTCTATGCATAAAATATCGAAATATTGATCATGATACTTTATATTAAAAATTTTTTATAGTTATATCATCATTAATTTTTATGATTTATAAAAAATTATTATTTATTATAACAGGTAAAAATATTTATTAAACCTAAAAATTAATCAATACATTAATTATAATATTAAAAATTAAACATTGTATCTATATTATTTTATACAGATAAAATAATTTCAAAAAACTTTCATAAAAAAATATTTGATATAATAGGTTAATTTTAATAAATATTAATTTATAAATCAAATAAGATATTTTTTATAAGCAATCAAATCATATTTAATTCGATAATATTCATTATTAATACATTTTTATATTTTATAATATCTCCATTAATTAATAAAATATTATTCTAAATAAACAATATATTTCATAGTTTTTATTTAAAAATAACAAATATTTTTTATATTTATGATTATATAGTATTTTTTTTGTATTATTTTTTTATTAATTCAATTTTTTACGAAAACTGTATTTTTTATATAATGAAAATATTTTTGTAAATATACAAAAATACAACCTCCAATATCAATATTTATCAATAACCTTTTTTTTGATTGTTATTAAAATTATGCAACGTTTGATAAAAATTGCATAAAATATTATTTATTTAAAAATAAATTTATAATTCTCAATATTATTACTTTATTTTTTTACTATAAATTATTAAAATTTTATAAAAATAATTCAAAAACAAAACATATAAAACATTACGAGGATAAAAAAAAGATAAAGATATAACTTTTTATTTTTTTTAAATTTTTAAAGAGTACTAAAAAAAAGACATTTGGTGCTGATAGGTAGATTCGAACCACCGACCTCATCCTTACCAAGGATGTGCTCTAACCTTACTGAGCTATATCAGCAGAAAGTATGTTTTTAATTTTTTTTGGAGCGGGCAGCGGGAATCGAACCCGCATTATCAGCTTGGAAGGCTGAAATAATAACCATTATACGATACCCGCAAAAATACTTTTTTACTCTTATTACAATTAAGACCATTTATTTTAATTCCAATTAAGACCATTTATTTTATATAATTAATCAAAAATTTATTTGTAGTATTGTTATTTATTTTAATAGATGATTTTGAAAATAAAAATTTAAAATCAAGTTGATGATGGTGGGAGAAGGATTCGAACCTTCGAAGTCCATGACGGCAGATTTACAGTCTGCTCCCTTTAACCACTCGGGAATCCCACCATTTTTTTTGAAATCTATTTTTACAGAAAACTAATATATAACTAAAAAAAGTATTAAAAAATATCGATATATTATTTTTTATAGAGCATAAATTAATTAATTTATTAACATTATAAGTCATTTTATTTCAAAAAAAAACAATTTTCAATATAAAAATTAAAATAATTTTTATGATATGTTTTATTTTTATTTATATTTTTTCATAAATGATACAATTATTTACAAAATTAATTTTGATTTTAACAAATAAAATATTTCTGGTTATTTCAAAAAATAGAAAAAGATTAAAAAGTTTAAAATTAATATCAAATTAAATTTTATTTTGATAAAAAAATATCAATAAACTAAAAATACAAAAATTCTAAAAAAATATTTTTTTATAGAAAATAAACACTCTTTCAATAATAAAATATATTGACTTATGAAAAAAAAAGAAAATTCTTTAATAAAAACTTATCTGGAATTTAATCCTGAAAACTGGATCATATTTTTTAACCCACATTCAACTATCAAGAAAAAATGTATTATTTAAAATTCAAGGAATAAATTGTAAAATTCAAATGAAAGAAATCAATAAAGTATATATTTCTATTGCAAAACTACTTAATTTTTATATAAATTTAAATTCAGATAAAAAAAGTTTTTTAAAACAATCATCAGATAATAACATAAATAAAATACCTTATATTATCGGTATAGTAGGAAGTGTTGCAGTTGGAAAAAGTACAACTGCTCATTTATTACAAAGATTGTTAAGCAGTGGACCGCTGCATCATAGAGTCGAACTTATAACAACAGATAGTTTTTTATATCCCAATAAAACTTTACAAGATCGAGGAATCATGCATCAGAAAGGATTTCCTCAATCTTATGATATGAAAAATTTTATAAAATTTATATCTGCAATAAAATCAGGCATTAAAAAAGTAACAACTCCAATATATTCACATTTTGTTTATGATATTATTCCAAATAAAAAAAAAATAATTTATCAACCAGATGTTCTTATCCTAGAAGGTTTGAATATTTTACAAAATAATATAGATTGCAAATATACATCACATCATCTTTTGGTTTCAGATTTTATTGATTTTTTAATTTATCTTGATGCTCCAGAAAATTTATTAAAAAAATGGTATATAAAAAGATTTTTAAAATTTTGCAAAAAAGCATTCTCTAATTCAAAATCTTATTTTTACCATTATTCAAAATTAAACAAAAAAGAAATAATAAAAATAGCTCAAGTGATATGGGAAGAAATTAATAAAATTAATTTAGAAAAAAATATCATACCAACAAAAGATAAAGCAAAATTAATTATTACGAAAAGCAATAATCATTCCATTGCAAAAATACAATTAAAAAAATAATTTTGTATTTTTAATTGGTTTTTAATAAAATGTATTATTTGAACGCAAAGAAATTATTTCGCCGAAATAAGAAAATATTTTACCATTTTGCTTTAATAAAATAGCTCCATGTTTATTAACGCCTTTTACAATACCAATCTCATTACGATTACCAATTCGTAATTTTACTTTTTTATTTAAAAAATTATCTAAAGCTAACCACCTTTCAATAAAATGGACAAAACCATATTTTTCAAAAATTACTAATTCATTACGCAAAACTACGATAAGTTTACCAGCAATTATATTTTTTTCTATTTTTGTTCCTGGTTTTTCAAGATTAATCCAATTTTGATTAATTTTTTTTGCATGAATTTGACTCATTGAAATATTTATGCCAATACCAATAATAATATCTACCATATTTCCAATTTTGCTTCTCATTTCAACTAAAATTCCAGCAAGTTTTTTTTCATTTAAATAAAGATCATTAGGCCATTTTACTTTTATATTACTGCCAATCAATTGATTAAGAGTTTCCGCTATTACAATAGCAACTACCAAACTTAATCCTATTGTAGAAGTATGAGCATCTTTTAGATACCAATATAAAGACAAATAAAGATTGCATCCAAAAGGAGAAATCCAATTTCGACCATAACGTCCTCTACCGGCCATTTGATATTCTGCCACACAGGCATCACCAGATTTCAATTGATCAACATAATCTAACAAATATTGATTGGTGGAATTAAGAACAGATTTTACAAATATTTTATCTTTTTTTACTAAACTATAAATTTTATTATAATCTAATAAATCTATTTTTTTAGCAATCTGATAAAGATTATTATTCATAATATTTACTTCAACACCTAATTTGCGTAATCTATTAATATGCCCATTAAAATCAACACATGTGAGACCCAATAGTTGAATTAAGTGGTCACCTAAATAAATACTACCATCAGCAAGTATTTTTATAAGTTGCAAAGAAATATGTAAATCTTTCATTAAAGAACATCCATAGGATTTATTTCTCCATATTCATCTATAAAATGAACTTCAGGTTCTAAAATAATATTAAATTTTTTTATAACTTTTTTATGTATATAACTAGCTAATTTTATAACATCTGTTCCAATTGCATTATTTTTATTAATTAAAACTACAGCTTGATTCATATCTACTGCTGCACCACCATATTGATAACCTTTAAGATTACATTGATCAATAAGCCAACCGGCAGAAAGTTTTACTTTTCCATCTAATTGAAGATATGTAGGACATTGAGGATAAAGAATCTTAATTCTATTTGCAATTATTTTGGAAACGACTGGGTTTTTAAAAAAACTACCTGCATTTCCAACAAAAAATGGATCAGGTAATTTGTGTTTTCTAATATTACAAATTATATTAAACATATTTTCTGGTGTAATATTCTTTATTCTTAATGAAACTAATTCACCATATGTTAATATTGGTTTCCATGATTTTTTAAGTTTTAATCCTACCGAAATCACTGCAAAATTTTTATAATATTTGTATTTTAAAATACTATTTCTATAACTAAATTGACATTCACTAACATTTAAACAATATTTTTTTTTGTTATTTAAATCAATTACATTTATATAATGACAAACATCTTTAAATTCAATACCATAAGCCCCAATATTTTGTATAGGTGCAGCACCTACAGATCCTGGAATTAACGCCATATTTTCTAATCCATAAATACCACGTTTAATGAGTTCTTTAATCAATTTGTGCCAATTATTTCCTGCTCCTACATGTATAAACCAATTTTGAGATGATTCAGTGATATTCAATGCAGTAATTTTGTTTAAAATTACTATACCTTTAAAATTATTTAAAAAGAGAACATTACTTCCTTCTCCCAATAATAAAACAGGCCATCCTTTTAATTTTGCATTTTCCCATAAAAATAATAATTCTTTTATTGAAAAAGCTGAATATATTGCCTTAGCATTTACATCAAGATTAAAGGTGTTGCAGATTTTATAGTTATCATAATTTTCATTATACATATATAACACACTCTATTATCTGTTGTTATTCGTATATATTTTTTAAAGATTAACAAAAATAAAAAAGTATTTTATAATAGCAGATGATTTTATAAAACAAACATAAAAAAATATTCAAAAAGCCACTCATTTTTAAAAATGAGTGGCTTTTTGAATAAAAAGTCTGACAATTCCCTACTCTCACATGGGGAAACCCCACACTACCATCGGCACTACGACATTTCACTTCTGAGTTCGGAATGGGATCAGGTGGGACCACCGCGCTAAAACTGCCAGACAAATTTTTTATGATTTATTATAAATCTTTTTCGTTTTTTAGTAAATAAAACAAACTAATTTTTAAAAAACACTTTTGGTGTTATGAAGTTAAGCCTCTCGGGTTATTAGTACTGGTTAGCTTAACGTATTACTACGCTTACACACCCAGCCTATCTACGTCCTGATCTCGAACACCCCTTATAGGACAATTATTTGTCAGGGAAGACTTATCTTGAGGCAAGTTTCCCGCTTAGATGCTTTCAGCGGTTATCTTTTCCGCACTTAGCTACCAGGCAATGCCATTGGCATGACAACCTGAACACCAGTGGTGCGTCCACTCCGGTCCTCTCGTACTAGGAGCAGCCCCTCTCAATCTTCCTTCGCCCACGGCAGATAGGGACCGAACTGTCTCACGACGTTCTAAACCCAGCTCGCGTACCACTTTAAATGGCGAACAGCCATACCCTTGGGACCTACTACAGCCCCAGGATGTGATGAGCCGACATCGAGGTGCCAAACGCCGCCGTCGATATGAACTCTTGGGCGGTATCAGCCTGTTATCCCCGGAGTACCTTTTATTCGTTGAGCGATGGCCTTTCCATTCAGAACCACCGGATCACTAAGACCTACTTTCGTATCTGCTCGCGTTGTCACGCTCGCAGTTAAGCTGGCTTATGCCTTTACACTAACCTCACGATGTCCGACCGTGATTAGCCAACCTTTGTGCTCCTCCGTTACACTTTAGGAGGAGACCGCCCCAGTCAAACTACCCACCAGACACTGTTCTTAGTCCGGATTACGGACCGAAGTTAGAACATCAAACTTTAAAGGGTGGTATTTCACTGTTAGCTCCATATAAACTGACGCTCATACTTCATAGCCTCCCACCTATTCTACACATTAAAATTCAATATTCAGTGTCAAGCTATAGTAAAGGTTCACGGGGTCTTTCCGTCTTGCCGCGGGTACGCTGCATCTTCACAGCGAATTCAATTTCACTGAGTCTCGGGTGGAGACAGTCTGGCCATCATTACGCCATTCGTGCAGGTCGGAACTTACCCGACAAGGAATTTCGCTACCTTAGGACCGTTATAGTTACGGCCGCCGTTTACTGGGGCTTCGATCAAGAGCTTTGCTTTTTAATAAAAGCTTACCCCATCAATTAACCTTCCAGCACCGGGCAGGCGTCACACCGTATACGTCCACTTTCGTGTTTGCACAGTGCTGTGTTTTTAATAAACAGTTGCAGCCAGCTGTTGTCTGCGGCTGACTTCAGCTTCAGAACGCACGGTTCTTTACCTAATGTCAGCGTGCCTTCTCCCGAAGTTACGGCACTATTTTGCCTAGTTCCTTCACCCGAGTTCTCTCAAGCGCCTTAGTATTCTCTACTTAACCACCTGTGTCGGTTTTGGGTACGATTAATAATTGTCTATCGCTTAGAGGCTTTTCTTGTAAGCAGGGTATCAACTACTTCACTACCTTAGTAGCTCGTCATTACGCCTCAATGTTATAGTTATGCGGATTTTCCTGCATAACTCATCTACACGCTTAAACCGAGATATCCGTCACTCGGATAGCCTAACCTTCTTCACCCCCCCTTCGCAACAATCTTAGTACAGGAATATTAACCTGTTTTCCATCGACTACGCTTTTCAGCCTCGCCTTAGGGGTCGACTTACCCTGCCCCGATTAACGTTGGACAGGAACCCTTGGTTTTTCGGCGAGCGGGTTTTTCACCCGCTTTATCGTTACTTATGTCAGCATTCGCACTTCTGATACCTCCAATAGACTTTTCAATCTACCTTCTACAGCTTACAGAACGCTCCCCTACCCAGCAAAAAAAATATTGCTGCCGCAGCTTCGGTGCATGATTTAGCCCCGTTACATCTTCCGCGCAGACCGACTCAACCAGTGAGCTATTACGCTTTCTTTAAATGATGGCTGCTTCTAAGCCAACATCCTGGCTATCTAAGCCTTTCCACTTCGTTTCCCACTTAATCATAACTTAGGGACCTTAGCTGGCGGTCTGGGTTGTTTCCCTCTTCACGACGGATATTATCACCCGCCGTGTGTCTCCCGTGGTCGCATTCTTTAGTATTCGTAGTTTGCATCGGGTTGGTAAGTCGGGATGACCCCCTAGCCGAAACAGTGCTCTACCCCTAAAGATGAACCCACGAGGCGCTACCTAAATAGCTTTCGGGGAGAACCAGCTATCTCCCGGTTTGATTGGCCTTTCACCCCTAGCCACAAGTCATCCGCTAATTTTTCAACATTAGTCGGTTCGGTCCTCCAGTTAGTGTTACCTAACTTTCAACCTGCCCATGGCTAGATCACCGGGTTTCGGGTCTATACCCTGCAACTTAACGCCCAGTTAAGACTCGGTTTCCCTACGGCTCCCTTAATCAGTTAACCTTGCTACAAAATATAAGTCGCTGACCCATTATACAAAAGGTACGCGGTCACCCCACCACTAAGCCTCCTCTGGAAAGAGGAATTAACATTTTAATATCAATCAATAAAAATGATATACATTTTAGCTTAGTGGTGGGGCTCCCACTGCTTGTACGTATACGGTTTCAGGTTCTATTTCACTCCCCTCACCGGGGTTCTTTTCACCTTTCCCTCACGGTACTAGTTCACTATCGGTCAATCAGGAGTATTTAGCCTTGGAGGATGGTCCCCCCATCTTCAGACAGGATAACACGTGTCCCGCCCTACTTATTAAAGTTCACAATAATAAAGACTTTAGATACGGGGCTATCACCCTTTATTGCTGATTTTTCCAAATCATTCTCTTGAAATTAATATTGATTTTAACTTTTGGCTTTTCCCCGTTCGCTCGCCACTACTAAGGGAATCTCATTTTGATTTCTTTTCCTCAGGGTACTAAGATGTTTCAATTCCCCTGGTTTGCCTCGTTAAACTATGAATTTATAAAACGATAGTGTATGAATACACTGGGTTTCCCCATTCGGAAATCATCGGTTATTACGCTTCATATCAGCTTACCGATGCTTTTCGCAGATTAGCACGTCCTTCATCGCCTCTGATTGCCTAGGCATTCACCGTATACGCTTACTTCGCTTAACTTCACAACCCAAAAATGTCTTTTAAAGAAAAGTAATTTAAAATTTTTTTTCTTTGGTTGTTTTGCATTTACTATATATTTCATACTTAATATATAGCAAAATTTAATTAGCTTGTTTCAAATTGTTAAAGAGCATATGAATTTAATTCTTTAGTATTTATTATTTGCGATTACTAAAAACTTTTGACATATTGAAAATTTAAAATATTTTTGTGGAGCCAAGCGGGATTGAACCGCTGACCTCCTGCGTGCAAAGCAGGTGCTCTACCAGCTGAGCTATAGCCCCTTTTTATAATTTTATCATTACACTTTTAAAAAAATCTACTAAGATTTTTAGAATATGGTAGGCCTGAGTGGACTTGAACCACCGACCTCACCCTTATCAGGGGTGTGCTCTAACCACCTGAGCTACAAGCCTAATGATATTTTAACATCAGACAATCTATGTGGACACCTGTACAATTTCATCTATTAATTAAATTTAAGGAGGTGATCCAACCGCAGGTTCCCCTACGGTTACCTTGTTACGACTTCACCCCAGTTATGAATCACAAAGTGGTAAGCACCATCCAAAAGGTTAAGCTACCTACTTCTTTTGCAACCCACTTCCATGGTGTGACGGGCGGTGTGTACAAGGCCCGGGAACGTATTCACCGCGACATGCTGATCCGCGATTACTAGCGATTCCGACTTCATGGAGTCGAGTTGCAGACTCCAATCCGAACTTAAACGTACTTTTTGAGTTCCGCTTCCCCTTACGGGCTTGCTTCTCTTTGTATACGCTATTGTAGCACGTGTGTAGCCCTACTCGTAAGGGCCATGATGACTTGACGTCATCCCCACCTTCCTCCGGTTTATCACCGGCAGTCTCCTTTGAGTTCCCGACTTTATTCGCTGGCAACAAAGGATAAGGGTTGCGCTCGTTGCGGGACTTAACCCAACATTTCACAACACGAGCTGACGACAGCCATGCAGCACCTGTCTCAAAGTTCCCGAAGGCACCCGAACATTTCTGTTCAGTACTTTGGATGTCAAGAGTAGGTAAGGTTCTTCGCGTTGCATCGAATTAAACCACATGCTCCACCGCTTGTGCGGGCCCCCGTCAATTCATTTGAGTTTTAACCTTGCGGCCGTACTCCCCAGGCGGTCGATTTAACGCGTTAGCTCCGGAAGCCACAGTTCAAGACCGCAACCTCCAAATCGACATTGTTTACAGCATGGACTACCAGGGTATCTAATCCTGTTTGCTCCCCACGCTTTCGCACATGAGCGTCAGTTTTTGTCCAGGAGGCCGCCTTCGCCACTGGTATTCCTCCATATCTCTACACATTTCACCGCTACACATGGAATTCTACCTCCCTCTACAAAACTCTAGTTAATCAGTTTTGAATGCCATTCCAAGGTTAAGCCCGGGGATTTCACATCCAACTTAATTAACCGCCTGCGTGCCCTTTACGCCCAGTAATTCCGATTAACGCTTGCACCCTCCGTATTACCGCGGCTGCTGGCACAGAGTTAGCCGGTGCTTCTTATGTCGGTATCGTCAAATATTAAAGATATTAACTGTAATATCTTCCTCCCGACTGAAAGTACTTTACAACCCGAAGGCCTTCTTCATACACGCGGCATGGCTGCATCAGGCTTGCGCCCATTGTGCAATATTCCCCACTGCTGCCTCCCGTAGGAGTCTGGGCCGTGTCTCAGTCCCAGTGTGGCTGATCATCCTCTCAGACCAGCTAGAGATCGTTGCCTAGGTGAACCTTTACTCCACCTACTAGCTAATCTCATATGGGTTCATCCTAAGGTATGAGGCCACATTTTATGTGTGGTCCCCCACTTTACTCCTAAGAGATTATGCGGTATTAGCTACCGTTTCCAATAGTTATCCCCCGCCTTAGGGTAGATCCCCATATTTTACTCACCCGTCCGCCGCTCGCCGAAAATATAGATAATCTATATTTTCGCTGCCGCTCGACTTGCATGTGTTAGGCCTGCCGCCAGCGTTCAATCTGAGCCATGATCAAACTCTTCAATTAAAAGTTTGATGCTTAAAAAATATCAAATATAAAAAATTGTATTTTTTAAGACTTTATTATTTTGATGTTTTTGTTGGTGCCCACATAGATTGTCTGATTAAATTGTTAAAGAGCGTTTTTACTAAATAATCATTTTACTTTTTGAAATTATAAAGTCAAGTAGTTATTTATACTTTCTTATTTAATTCTTAATATTTTAATAATTTATTTATAATGTATGATACTAAATATAAAAAAAAAATCTAAAATAAATATTTTTAATTACAATAATACCTAAAAAATTTAGCAAAAAAATCACTGAAATATTCTTATAATAACAAAAATAATTTGTATTGTCAATTATTAAAAGCATGCAAATTTTATTTTTTGCATAAAACTAATTTTTATTATTACTTTAAAAAACAAAACTGTTAAAAATACATCATTTATTTCGATAATTTTTCTATAAAAAATATTGTTTTATTAACTATATAGATTGTTTTTAAGCAGTTTTAAAAAACTATTTAAATAATTATTAATATTATTAATCTAAGAAATAATAATTTTTATTTACAAATAGAAAAATATACAAATAGAAAAATATGAAAAATTTGTATTTTTATATATTTTTTTTTAATTTTTCTTAAGAGCAAAATCAAATATAAAATTATCATATTTTACTACAATATTTCAATACAAAAAAAATTACAAATAATAAAACATTTGCAAAAAATTATTAATGGAACATTTTTATAATAAATTGATTATTTTTTAATTTTTATATCAATATAAATAAAATTAACAATTCCAAAATAAAAATTTAATAGATTATTTTTTTAAAAACAGTTATTTTTTGTTTTTATAATAAAATTTAAATTTTTTATAAAAGTTACCTAATAATTTAGTGACTATGATAATTTACTTACTAAACTAATCAAAAAATAAAATTTAAAGTACAATATAATATCTATGATTTTTGTAAAATAAGAAACGTAAATTGGATTAAAAAATAATTTAAATTCAAAATAATAACTAAAGAAATTCTTGCAAATAATATAAACAAAAATTTATAGCATATCAATAACTTCCATTTGATGTTTAATAGACCATACACTACATTGTACTTGACCAATGTGTTTTTTTTGAAGTAATAACATAATTAAACGCGATTGTCCAATACCCCCACCTATTGTTTGTGGCATATGACCTTTTAATAAATCTTGATGCCATTCAAAAAAAATTCTGTTATGATATCCTGTTATTTCTAATTGATTTTTAAGTGACTCTTCATCAACACGTATACCCATTGAAGAAATTTCAAATGCATTTTGCAATACTGGATTCCATACAATAATGTCACCATTTAAACCAATAAATCCTTCACTATTCTGTGTCGTCCAATCATCATAATCAGGGGCACGTATATCATGAACACAACCATGAGATAACTTTCCACCAATACCAATAATAAACACTGCACCTAGTTTTTTGACTATAGCATATTCTCTTTCATTAGAATTAAGATTAGGATAACGTTGGAGTAATTCTTCACTATGAATAAAAAAGATCTGATCAGGCAAAAATGGAATTAAATTAAATTTAAAACTAACAATTTCTTCTGTTTTTTTTATTATTTTATAAATTTCAATAACTGTTTTTTTTAAATAATCTAAAGAACGATCTTTTTTAAAAATTACTTTTTCCCAATCCCATTGATCAACAAATACAGAATGCATGGGTGTTAAACAATCTTCATCGGGACGCAATGCTTTCATGTGCGTATATATGCCTTCTCCTGGTTTAAAATTAAAACGAGCTAAAGTTTTCCGTTTCCACTTGGCTAACGAATGTACAATTTCAAAAACAACATTGGGAATAGATTTTATTTTAACTTCTACTGCTTGCTCATATCCTGATAAATTGTCTTGAATACCATCACCAAGGCGACTTAAAATAGGAGATTGTATTTCAATTAAAGATAACTTTTTTTCTAATAAATTTGAAAAATAAGATTTAATAAAATTAATTTGCTGTTGTTTTTCTACAAATAATTTTTCCATTTTTTGCCTTATAAATAATTATATTTTTTATTATTGTTATATCAAAAAATTCTTATATATTGAAAACTTCTTAATCTTAAAAAAAATGTATTATGTTTTAAAAAATAATAAAAAAAAGTTTTTTTCAACTAATATATTATCAAATAAACATAAACATAAAAATAAAAAATAATTTTAATATCTAAAAAATTAAAAAAAATATCTAGATTTTAAAAAACAGAATATATATATATTAAGTATTTTTTTAAAATATAAGGATACTAAAATAAAATTTTAATAATCAATATTATTTATGCATAGATAAATATATTAAAAAAATATATTAAAAATATTAATCAAATAATTAACAAAATTATATTTATAAAAATATAACAATAAGACATGAAAAATACATTAATATAATACTAAATTCAAACTCATTAAAAAAATAAAAAATCATATTTTTATGAAAATAATATTAAAAAATATTGAGGTTCATAATGCAAAAAATAACATTAATAACCGGTAGTACGATGGGTACTGCCGAATATATAGCTGACTATACAGCTGAAATATTAAAAAAATATAATTTTGAAACCAATATAAAACACGGACCAAATCTGGAAGATTTGTCAATGCAAGGTATATGGTTAATTGTATGTTCTACTCATGGAGTCGGTGAACTACCAGAAAACATAAAACCTTTAGCAAAAGAAATTAACAAAAAAAAACCCAATCTTAAAAAAATTTTTTATGGTGCAATAGGCATAGGAAGTAGAGAATATGATACTTTTTGTAACGCAATTCATCAACTAGATCTTTTACTCAAAAGATACAATGCCAAAAAAATAGGAAAAACTTTAGAGATTAATATGTTAGAATATGATCTTATGGAAAATTTAACAAAACAGTGGATTAAAAAATGGAACAATGTTATTACTAATTTACAGAGTATAATAAATTAATAAATTTGTTGATAAGTATGAGAATAACTTGTGTTTATAAATAAATAAACACAAAAATAATTATATATTGTGAATAACTTATGATATTAATACAAACTTATCCTATGAACGATCACTTATCATTCACAATTAAATATCTTAACAAGATCTCAATCTTATTAATATATTTTCATTTATCAACAGATAATCTTTATTATAATAAAAAGAATAATAAAAAAAATATTTATAATTATTTTGTTTTATATTTTCAATAGTTTAAAAATATATTTTTTTATTTAAAAAACTTTATAACAAAATTAATTGTTTTTTATTTACATATTATTTATGTAAAATTAAAATTAAAAATAAATCAAAATCAAAAATAAATTAAGGTATAAAAATTTATAATGTTTTATCCAAAAAAATTTGAAGTTATTATTGTTGGTGGAGGCCATGCTGGAACAGAAGCAGCTTTAGCTGCTGCTCGAATGGGATCTAAAACTTTGTTAATAACTCATAATATTGAAACATTAGGTCAAATGTCATGCAATCCATCTATTGGTGGAATTGGGAAAGGTCATCTAGTAAAAGAAATTGATGCATTAGGTGGATTAATGGCTATCGCAACTGATAAATCAGGAATCCAATTTAAAACACTTAATGCAAAAAAAGGACCTGCAGTACGTGCAACAAGAGCGCAAACTGATAGAATGCTTTATAAGAAAAATATTCGAATAACATTAGAACAACAAAAAAATTTAATGATATTTCAACAAAATATCATAGATATTATAGTAAAGAATGACCACATTATTGGAGTAATAACACAAATTGGATTAAAATTTTATGCAAAATCCGTATTATTAACTGTTGGAACATTTCTTAATGGAAAAATACACATAGGGTTCAAAAGTTTTGATGGTGGTAGAGCAAGTGATCCTTCTTCTATTCATTTATCAAATAAATTAAAAGAATTACCATTAAGAATTAACAGATTAAAAACAGGAACTCCTCCTAGACTAGATAGCAGAAGTATTGATTTTTCAGAATTAATACCACAATTTAGTGATAATCCAATACCAGTTTTTTCTTTCTTAGGAACATTAGATCAACATCCAAAACAATTACCTTGTTATATTACTTATACTAATGAAAAAACTCATCAAATAATTAATAAAAATTTAAAATATAGTCCTATATATACAGGTATAATTAAAGGTACAGGACCACGTTATTGTCCTTCTATTGAAGATAAAATAGTTCGATTTTCTCATAGATCTGCACATCAAATATTTTTAGAACCAGAAGGACTCAAAAGTAACGAAATTTATCCTAATGGAATTTCTACAAGCTTACCTTTTAATGTGCAAATAGAAATGATTCATTCTATTAAAGGTTTAGAAAATGCAGATATTACTAGACCTGGATATTCTGTTGAATATGATTTTTTTGATCCACGTGATTTAAAACCTACTTTAGAAAATAAATTCATAAAAGGACTTTTTTTGGCCGGTCAAATTAATGGTACTACAGGTTATGAAGAAGCTGCAGCACAGGGATTATTAGCTGGAATTAATGCTGCTCTTTATTCTCATGAAAAAAAAGGATGGTACCCACGTCGTGATCAAGCTTATATTGGTGTCTTGGTCGATGATCTTTGTACATTGGGAACTACAGAACCTTATCGCATGTTTACTTCAAGAGCAGAATATCGAATTATGTTACGCGAAGATAATGCTGATCTTCGTTTAACTGAAAAAGGTCGCAAACTTGGATTAATTGACGATAATCGTTGGAAAATATTCTGTCAAAAAATTGAATTAATTGAACAGGAACGCCAAAGATTGCGTAATACTTGGATAGATCCTAATTGTAATGATATTAAAAAAATTTTAAGTGTACCACTTTCAAAAAAAACTAATGGAGAAGAATTATTACGTCGTCCTGAAATAAATTATAAATTACTTACTTCATTAAAATATTTTTCACCTTTAGTTGTTCATGAGATTCAAATTACAAATCAAATTGAAATTCAAATAAAATACGAAGGCTATCTTCTTCGTCAAGAAAAAGAAGTAAAAAAACATATACGTAATGAATATATAACTTTACCCATTAATACTGATTATAAAAATATCAAAGGTCTTTCTAATGAAGTAATAGAAAAACTCAATGCTCATAAACCAATCTCTATTGGTCAGGCATCACGCATATCAGGAATTACTCCTGCAGCAATATCAATATTATTAATATGGTTAAAAAAACAAAATTTGTTACGCACAAATGTTTAATTGTAAAAAAATGATTTATTTTTTAAAAAGATATCAATAATATATTTTTATATTAATAATTAAATAGAATAAAATATTTTTATGTGTTGAATTTTTCAAAAAAGTAATTTAAATTTATCAAATTCAGTTGATAATATAATTATTCTTAAATTAAAAATATTATTTATAATACAAAAAAAATATTATAATTTTTAACTTTAAAAAAATATCATCTTCTATGTTAAAAATTATTTTTTATTTTCAAAATAAAAAAATAAAAATACATTAAAATAATTAGTAGTTTATTTTATTTTTCAATTTTTTAAAAAATAGTTTGTAAAAAATTAATGAAATTATAAATAAAAAATTTTGATATTCAAAAATATTTTTTATAAAAACAAAATAAAACAAAAAATTTTTTTTCATAATTTTTTTCATAATTTTTAAATAGAAAAATTAATTTTTAAAAAATCTTTTTTTTCAAATTATATTCATAAAATATTAATATAGATATTTTTTAAAATAATATTATAAAAATGAACAAATTTATTGAATTAAATTTTATATTTAAATATTATACGTATGGAATATTAAATTTTATCAATTATAATTGAATGTATTAAAAATTTTAAATAATCAACATTTTTATCAACAATTTAATTAACAAAAATATTTTTGAGATTTACAGATAAAATTTTATCATATTATTTGTTTATATTTTTTATAAAAACTTTTTTAATATCAAAATTATAAAAAATAATAAAAAATTTTATTAAAATCAATTATCATTTTAAGCAATTTTTGATAAAATAACTTTTTTAATGCTAATATTAAAAATTAATAATTTAAAAATGTACTTTAAGAAAATCAATCACAATAATTTCTATAAATAAAGAAAAAAAAAGGTAAGGAATTGTGTCTGTTTCAAACGAAATAATGACAAAAAAAAATTATATAGAACATCATTTAGAAAATCTTCAGTTAGATTTACATAATTTTAAATTAATTAATCCATTAAACAAAAATGAATTTTCATTTTGGATATTAAACATTGATTCACTTTTTTTTTCAATTTTTCTTGGAATTATTTTTTTGACTGTATTTAGAATTATTGCTGTTAATGCAACTAGTTCTGTACCAAACAAATTACAAACTGCAATAGAAATGATTATTAATTTTGTTAACCACTCTGTTTGTGATATTTATCATGGAAAAAGTAAAATTATTGCACCACTAGCTTTAACAGTTTTTATTTGGATTTTTATGATGAATATCATGGACTTATTACCTATTGATTTTCTACCTTATATCGCTAAGGAATATTTAATTTTACCTGCATTACGTGTTGTACCAACTACAGATTTAAACATAACTATATCTATGGCCATTAATGTATTTATCTTAATTATTTTTTATAGCATAAAAATCAAAGGACCAAAAAATTTCATAAAAGAATTAATTTTACAACCATTTAATAATCCTATTTTTATTCCTCTTAATTTAATTTTAGAAGGAATCAGTTTTTTATCTAAACCAATATCACTAAGTTTAAGATTATTTGGTAATATGTATGCGGGTGAATTAATTTTTATTCTTATTGCTACTTTCTTACCATGGTGGTCACAGTGGATGCTAAATGTACCTTGGGCCATTTTTCATATACTTGTTGTTACCTTACAATCCTTTATTTTCATGATTTTAACAATTATTTATTTATCAATGGCATCAGAAAAAAAACAATAATTTATTAATTTTTTAATATCAAAGGAAAACATATGATGGAAAATTTAAATACAGATCTATTATACATAGCAGCCGGTATTATGATGGGATTGGCTGCAATTGGTGCTGCAATTGGTATTGGAATATTAGGTGGGAAATTTTTAGAAGGTGCTGCACGTCAACCAGATTTAATTCCATTGTTACGAACCCAGTTTTTTATCGTTATGGGACTGGTAGATGCAATTCCTATGATTACTGTTGGTTTGGGTTTGTATATGATATTCGTTATTTCTTAATAATAAAAAAATAGTTAATAGTTAAGATAAAATTTTAACAACAAAATTTAAAAGAAAATTTTTATTATGAATTTTAATGCAACAATTTTGGGTCAAGCTATTGCATTTTTTTTATTCGTGTTTTTCTGTATGAAATATGTATGGAAACCTATTATAAATGCAATTGAAAAACGTCAAAAAGAAATTACAGAAAATTTGGTCATTGCAGAAAAAGCAAAAAATGAATCAGAATTAATAAAAATAGATGCAAAAAAACAAATACAAATAGCAAAACAAAAAGCCAAAAAAATTATCGATGAAGCTAATAAACAACGAATTCAAATTATTGAAAAGGCTAAATTAGAAGCTAAAATAAAACAAAAAAAAATAATTTCTGAAGCAAATATGGAAATTGATATTCACCAAAAACATATTCGTGAAGTATTACATAAAGAAATTGCAAAATTGGCTATTTTAGGAGCTGAAAAAATAATTGAACATTCTATTGATAGAATAACCGGCAATCAAATTATTGATAATTTTTTAAATGAAATTAGCAAGAAAGATAATAGGATATCATTAAAATGATTACAATTGCTAGACCATACGCTAAAGCAATTTTTGATCTTGCAGAAAAAAATAAATTGCTTGATGAATGCCAAAGTATGTTAATATTTCTTGTGGATATTATAAATAACAAAAAAATTAATCAACTTATTTATTCTGCAATAGCACCTAAAAAAATAGCAATAATTTTAATTTCTGTTTGTGACAATAAACTCAATAAGTACATTAAAAATTTAATTTATATTATGGCTGAAAATAAGCGATTAGCTGCATTATCTCAAGTTTTAAAACAATTTATTTCATTACGTAATTTTTTAGAAGGAAAGATTAATGTAAACATTACGTCTGCTCATCAATTAAATGAAAAACAGAAATTAAAAATTTTAACAACAATAAAAAATAAATTTTTTTGTCAAGTTAATTTGAATTATAAATTTGATAAATCTTTAATTGCAGGCATAATAATAAATATAGGAGATTTAGTGATTGATGGTAGTGTACGTAATCGTATTAAACGGTTAAATCATACATTACAATTTTAAGGAGAATTGTAGGATATGAAATTAAATTCTGCTGAAATCAGTGAATTAATAAAAGAACGTATTCTTCAATTTGATGTACTAAATACATCTCATAATGAAGGTATAATCGTTACTGTTGGTGACGGTATAATTCGTATTCATGGTTTATCTGAAGTAATGCAAAGTGAAATGATATTAATACCTGGTAATCAATACGCTATTGCATTTAACTTGGAGCGTGATCTGGTTTCTGCAGTTGTTATGGGATCATACATTCATTTAACTGAAGGTATGAAAGTAAAATGTACTGGTCGTATTTTTGAAGCACCTGTAGGTAGAGGATTACTTGGACGTATACTTAATACATTAGGTGAACCGATTGATGGTAAAGGTATTCTTAAACACAATGGTTTTTTACCGGTTGAAGTTATGGCTCCTGGGGTTATTGATCGTCAATCTGTTGATCAACCTCTACAAACAGGATATAAATCAATCGATGCAATGATTCCTATTGGACGTGGTCAACGTGAATTAATTATTGGTGATAGAAAAACTGGAAAAACTACATTAGCTCTTGATACCATAATTAATCAAAACCATTCAAAAGTAAAATGCATTTATGTAGCTATTGGTCAAAAAATTTCAACGATTGGTAATATTGTTAAAAAATTAGAAGAACATAATGCACTTAATAATACAATAATTGTTGTTGCAACAGCTTCTGAATCCGCAATATTACAATATCTTGTACCTTATGTTGGTTGTGTAATGGGTGAATATTTCAGAAATCATGGCGAAGATGCTTTAGTTGTTTACGATGATCTTTCTAAACAAGCTATTGCTTATCGACAAATTTCTCTATTATTAAGACGACCTCCTGGACGTGAAGCTTATCCAGGTGATATTTTTTATATTCATGCTCGTTTATTAGAGCGAGCTGCACGTGTTAATAGTCAATATATTGAAAAATATACTAAAGGAAAAATAAAAAATAAAACTGGTTCATTAACAGCATTACCTATTATTGAAACTCAAGAAGGTGATGTTTCTTCTTTTGTACCAACTAATGTTATTTCGATTACAGATGGACAAATTTTTTTGGAATCTAAATTATTTAATTCTGGAATTCGTCCTGCAATTAATCCTACAATATCAGTCTCACGTGTAGGAAGTGCAGCACAAACTGATATTATAAAAAAATTATCTGCTGGTATTCGTAATGCATTAGCACAATATCATGAATTATCTGCATTTTCACAATTTTTATCTGATTTAGATGAAGAAACACGTCAACAATTAATTCATGGGCAAAAAGTTACTGAATTATTAAAACAAAAACAACATAAACCAATGTCTATTGCAGAACAGGCTTTGTCTTTATTTTCTGCCGAACATGGCTATCTAAAAGATGTTGAAGTAACAGAAATAAATAAGTTTGAAACATCATTATTAAATTATGCTAATCGTGAATTTTTTATGTTATTAAAAAAAATTAATCAAACAGGTACATATAACAAAGAAATAGAAACAGAATTACATCATGTACTGCTTTCTTTTAAAGAAAGTGTTTTTTTTTAAATTATACTTAAATTTTATTTCGATCGCTTGATGAATATAGGAGAAATAAAAATGGCGGTCGCCAAAGAAATACGTAATAAAATAAACAGCATAAAAAATACACAAAAAATTACCAAAGCAATGGAAACAGTTGCAATTTCAAAAATGCGAAAAATACATGAACATTTATTAGCAAATCGTCCTTATGCAAAAACTATGCAACATTTAATTTCTCATCTAATATCAGCTAATTTAGAATATAAACATCCATATTTTAAACAACGTGATATTAAAAGTGTAGGATATTTGGTAATTTCAACTGATCATGGTTTGTGTGGTAGTTTAAATGCTAATTTATTTAAAAAATTATTAACCCAAACAAAAATTTATTCAAAAAAAGGTATTAAAATTGAATTAGTATTAATTGGTTCTAAAGCAATTTCATTTTTTAATAGCATTAATTATAAAATTATTTCTAAAAAAAGTCATATAGAATGGAAATCTTTATTAAAAGATATTATTGAACCGACAAAAATTTTATTAAAATCTTATCAAAAAGAAAATATTGATAAGTTATATATTGTTACTAACAAATTTGTTAATGCCATCACTCAATTACCAAGTATTATCCAATTATTACCTTTGATTAATGAAAATAATCAAAAAAATAAAAAAAAAACTGGAGATTATTTATATGAGCCAGATTCTAAAACAATATTGGATATTGTTTTATTTCGTTATATTCAATCACAAGTTTATAACGGTCTTTTAGAGAATTTAGCTAGTGAACAAGCTGCTCGCATGATAGCAATGAAATCAGCTACAGATAATTGTGGCAATATGATGAAAGAATTATTATTAATTTATAATAAATGTCGTCAAAGTAATATTACTAAAGAAATTAATGAAATTATTGCAGGAGCTTCTGCAATTCAATAGCAAATCTTTAGACATTAATACAAAGAGGATTTTGGATGAATACTGGAAAAATTATTCAAATAATCGGTGCTATAGTAGATGTTGAATTTCCTCAAGATTGTGTACCTAAAATCTATTATATGCTCAAGATTGTAAATGGTAAAGAAAAATTAATTTTAGAAGTTCAACAACACTTAGGCGGCGGTGTTGTTCGCTGTATTGCCATGGGAAATTCTGATGGTTTGAAACGTGGTTTACCTGTCATTAATTTAAAACACCAAATTCAAGTACCTGTTGGTAAAGCTACTTTAGGTCGTATAATGAATGTTTTAGGTGATCCTATCGATATGAAAGGAAAGATTACTGCAAAAGAATATTGGAATATTCATCGATCGCCTGTTAATTATGAAAATTTATCTCATTCAACTGAATTACTTGAAACAGGGATTAAAGTAATGGATCTTATTTGTCCATTTGCCAAAGGAAATAAGATAGGATTATTTGGTGGTGCTGGTGTTGGAAAAACAGTAAATATGATGGAACTTATTCGTAATATTGCAATTAAACATTCTGGCTATTCTGTTTTTGCAGGTGTTGGAGAACGTACTCGTGAAGGTAACGATTTTTATCGTGAAATGACAGATCCAAATGTACTAAACAAGGTATCTCTTGTATATGGACAAATGAATGAACCAGCTGGCAATCGGTTACGTGTTGCTTTAACAGGATTAACTCTTGCAGAAAAATTTCGTGACGAAGGTCGAGATGTATTATTATTTATTGATAATATTTATCGCTATACATTGGCAGGAACAGAAGTATCCGCTCTATTAGGTCGCATGCCATCAGCAGTAGGATATCAACCTACTTTAGCTGAAGAAATGGGTTTATTTCAAGAAAGAATTACATCAACTAAAAATGGTTCTATAACTTCTATTCAAGCAGTATATGTTCCTGCAGATGATTTAACTGATCCATCGCCAGCAACCACTTTTTCACATTTAGATGCAACAGTTGTATTAAGTCGTCAAATTGCATCATTAGGAATTTATCCTGCTGTAGATCCATTAAATTCAACTAGTCGTCATCTTGATCCAATTATTGTTGGAGAAGAACATTATGAAGTAGCACGTGGTGTACAATCTATTTTACAACGTTATCAAGAATTAAGAGATATCATTGCTATTTTAGGTATGGATGAATTATCAGAAGAAGATAAATTGATTGTTTCTAGAGCCAGAAAAGTACAACGTTTTTTATCACAACCATTTTTTGTAGCTGAAGTTTTTACCGGTTCAAGCGGAAAATTTGTATCATTAAAAGATACTATAAATGGTTTCAAAAGAATTTTAAATGGTGATTATGATGATTTGTCTGAACAAACATTTTACATGGTAGGTACTATAGAAGAAGCTGTTGAAAAAGCTAAAAAAATATTACATTCTAATACTTAGGAAAGTTTTGCAATGTTCACAAAAACTTACCATCTTATTGTCGTTAGTCCAGAAAAAAAAATATTTGATGATTTTGTAAAAAAAGTTAAAATTACAGGTATTGAAGGAGAATTAGGTATTTATCCTCAACATATTTCTATGTTAACTTTAATTAAACCTTGTTTTTTATTTATTGACAAAAAATATGAAAAAAAAGTTATTTATATTTCTTCTGGAATTTTAGAAATACAAAAAAACAATGCGATAATATTAGCTGACATAGCAATATATGCCAAAGATTTTGATCACAATTTGAATAACACTAAATTATCAATTTTTAAATGCAAAGCAGAAAAATATATTTTATCACTAAATAATAATATAAATAAAATACAGGAATTATTAGAATTTAAAAAAGTTATTGAAAAATTTCAAATTATTGAAAACAAATAAGAACATGATTGTTTAAAACATTTTATAAAAATACGTTACAAAAAATATTAAAATCAAATATACAGGGAGTGAGACAGTGTTTTTTTGTTTCGCTCTTTTTTTTTAGCATAAAATAGAAAGTTTTTATTCAGAAATATATATTAATAGATAATATTACATTAACTAATGGAATTACTAGATTTTTTATGTCTATGAAGCAAATAAGTGTTGTAATCCTTGCTGCTGGTAAAGGTACTCGAATGTATTCTGATTTGCCGAAAGTTTTACATCTTTTGGCAGGTAAACCGATGATTCAATATGTTATTGATACATCAATATCACTTGGTGCATCTAATATTTATGTTGTTTATGGTTATGGTGCTGATTTACTTAAATTGGCTTTAGTTAATCAACCAATTCATTGGATATTACAAAAAGAACAATTGGGAACAGGACATGCAATGCAAAAAGCATCTTCTTATTTTTTAGATAATGAAGACGTTTTAATGCTTTATGGTGATTCTCCACTTATAAAAAAAGAAACACTTAAAAAATTAATAAAATCTAAAATTGATGGGGGAATTGGTTTGTTGACTGCGGTAGTAGATGAACCAACAGGTTATGGACGCATTATTCGTCAAAAAGGTAAAGTAATTGGAATTGTAGAACAAAAAGATGCAACGCGCCATCAATCTGCAATTAAAGAAATAAATAGTGGTATATTAGTTGCTAATGGTGGTGATTTAAAACGATGGTTAAAAAAAATTAATAAAAATAATGCTCAAAATGAATATTATATTACTGATGTAATTTCATTAGCTTATCAAGAAAATTGCAAAATTAATGTTGTGCATCCTACAAAATTCAGTGAAATAAAAGGAGTTAATAATTGTTTAGAACTCGCAGCTCTTGAACGTATATATCAACAAGAACAAGCAGAAAAATTATTATTAAATGGAGTTCTAATTATTGATCCTATTCGTTTTGATATACGAGGCACATTAAAACATGGACGTAATGTAATTATTGATACTAATGTTATCATTGAAGGAAATGTTACATTAGGTAATAATGTTTATATCCATACTGGATGTATATTAAAAAATTGTATTATTCAGGATAATTCAGTTATTCATCCTTATTCTTTTATAGAAGGATCAGAACTCTCTATGGATTGTATTGTTGGTCCTTTTGCTCGTTTACGTCCAAAAACTAAACTTGCGAATAAAGTACACATTGGTAATTTTGTAGAAGTTAAAAATTCAGTTTTTGGTGTGGCTTCTAAAGCTGGTCATTTAAGTTATTTAGGTGATACAAAAATTGGTAATAATGTTAATATTGGTGCAGGAATAATCACTTGTAATTATGATGGTGTTAATAAATTTCAAACAATTATTCATGATGATGTTTTTCTTGGTTCAGATAGTCAACTAATTGCACCTATTTCAATTGGTAAAGGAGCAACCATTGGAGCCGGAACTACATTAACTAATGATGTTAAAGAAAATGAACTGGTTATTAGTCGTGTAAAGCAAAAACATATTTGTAATTGGAAACGTCCACAAAAAAAAAATGTTAATAAAGTTGTAAAATAAATAAAATAATAAATTATATTATGTTGTAAAAATATAATAACATAACACTATATTTTTTGGAATATAAAATTTATGTGTGGAATTGTAGGTGCAGTAGCACAACGTGATATAGCTGAAATTCTTATTGAGGGACTTCGTAGATTAGAATATAGAGGTTATGACTCTGCAGGTTTAGCTGTTGTCGATAATAACACTAATCTAACAAGGTTACGTGAATTGGGAAAAGTTCAAAGTTTAGCTAAAAAATTAAAAAAATATTTTGTAGTTGGTGGAACTGGTATTGCACATACCCGGTGGGCTACCCATGGAAAACCAAGCAAAAAAAATGCTCATCCTCATATTTCTAAAAATATTGCTATTGTGCATAATGGTATTATTGAAAATCATCAAGAACTTAGAAAAAAACTGAAAATAAAAAAATATGTTTTTACTTCACAAACTGACACTGAAGTAATTGCTCATTTAATACATTTTGAATTACAAAATGGAGGAAAATTTTGTAAAGTAATTCAGCGTGTCATAAAACAATTAAAAGGTACATATGCTATAGTTGTCATGAACAGTCATATTCCTGGAAGGCTGGTAGCTGCAAGATGTGGCAGTCCTTTAATTATAGGTTTAGGTGTTGGTGAAAATTTTTTAGCATCTGATCAATTAGCTTTATTACCAGTTACACGCCGTTTTATTTATTTGGAAGAAGGTGATGTTGTTGAAATTACTTGCAGAACGGTTCATATTTTTGATAAAAAAGGGCTTCAAGTTCAACGAAAAAAAATAGAATCTAATATTAAATTTAATAATAGTGAAAAAGGTATCTATACACATTATATGCAAAAAGAAATATATGAACAACCATTAGCAATAAAAAATACTTTAGAAGGGCGTGTTAATAATAACAATGTTTTCTTTAGCGAATTAGATAAAATAGAAAAAAATATTTTAACTCAAGTGGAACATGTTCAAATTGTTGCTTGTGGTACTTCATATAATGCTGGAATGGTTGCTCATTATTGGTTTGAATCTTTATTAGGTATACCATGTGATGTAGAAATTGCTTCGGAATTTCGTTATAGAAAACCGGCTCGTCGAAAAAATAGTTTGTTGATTACTATTTCCCAATCAGGTGAAACAGCAGATACATTAGCTGCATTACGTTTATCAAAAACACTCGGTTATTTAATATCTTTATCTATATGTAATGTTTCTGGATCTTCTTTGGTACGTGAATCAGATATTGCATTAATGACAAAAGCTGGTATAGAAATTGGTGTAGCATCGACTAAAACTTTTACTACTCAATTAACTATTTTGTTGTTATTAGTTGCATACATGATCCGTTTAAAAAATAAAAATGTTTTACTTGAAAAAAATATAATAAAAGCATTACAGGCTTTGCCTACCAGAATTAATAGTATGTTTTTAAAAGAAAAAATGATTAAAATTTTAGCTGAAGATTTTTCTGATAAAAATCATTCTCTTTTTCTAGGAAGAGGTGATCAATTTCCAATAGCTGTTGAAGGAGCATTAAAATTAAAAGAAATTTCTTATATCCATGCAGAAGCATATGCTGCTGGTGAATTAAAACATGGACCGTTAGCATTGATTGATGCAGATATGCCAGTTATCATTATTGCTCCAAATAATAAACTACTAGAAAAACTAAAATCAAATATTGAAGAAGTTCGTACTAGAGGAGGTTTATTATATGTTTTTGCTGATAAAAATGCCGGTTTTGTTAATAGTAAAAATATGAAAATTATTCCATTGCCTCATGTAGAAGAATTAATTGCTCCAATTTTTTATGTTGTTCCTCTTCAATTACTATCTTATTATGTTGCTTTAATTAAAGGGACTGATGTTGATCAACCAAGAAATTTAGCTAAATCAGTAACAGTTGAGTAAAAAATAATATTTTTATTTATAAACATTATTAGTAAATTATTTTATATTATTTGATTATTATATTTTTTAAAAAAAATCTATTTTTATTATGTATGTTTTTGAGATTTTATTTGTTAATTTTAATAAAATTATCATTTGCATAATTTTTTATTAAAAATAAGGAATTTAGAATGTTATTACATTTTAAAAAAATACATATGTTTCTTATTTTATATTTTTTTTTATTTTTTATGACTGGTTGCAGCACAAAAAATATAATAGATGAAAAGAAAAAACATATTAGGCAAAATATGCCAGTAAGAGGCATATGGATAGCTACTGTTTCTAGTCTTGATTGGCCTTCTATTACATCAGTTAATATTCATTCAGACGTATTAAGAATTGAAGTACAAAAAAAAACATTAATTGATAAACTTGATAATTTGGTAAAAATAGGAATTAATACAATTTTTTTCAAGTAAAACCAGATGGTACAGCACTTTATCGTTCTAATATTCTTCCTTGGTCTTCAGTACTAACTGGTATAATAGGTAAAGATCCAGGTTATGATCCATTAGAATTTATTATCGAAGAAGCTCACAAAAGAAATTTAAAAATACATGCTTGGTTAAATCCATATCGTGTTTCTATGGATATATATCAAAAAACTATTTCTTCTTTAAAACAAACAATTTTTTTGCCACTTCCAAGTATTTATGTTTTACATCAAGATTGGATAAGAATCGCTTATAATCGTTTTGTACTTGATCCAGGATTACCTGAAGTACGTAATTGGATTACTACTATTGTTATTGAATTAATTAAGAATTATGACATAGATGGAATACAATTTGATGATTATTTTTATAATGAAATATCTTCATCGAAATTAAATGATGATTTAACATATAAAAAATATGGAAAAAATTTTCTAGATAAAGGAAATTGGAGAAGAAATAATACTTTGTTATTAATCAGAAAGGTATCTTCTATAATTAATTTTTTAAAACCAAATATTGAATTTGGTATCAGTCCTGATGCTGTTTGGAGAAATTTTGTAGATGATCCAAGAGGTTCTAAAACACAATCTAGTGGATCTAGTTATGATAAATCTTATGCTGATACTAAATTATGGGTAGAAGAAGGTTTATTAGATTATATTGCTCCACAAATATATTGGTCTTTTTCTCGTGAGATCGCAAAATATGATGTTATTGTAAAATGGTGGATTAATATTGTTAAAACAAATAATACTAAGTTGTATATTGGTATTGCACTATATAAAGCTGGAATAGAATCTGATACTGAACCAGATTGGATTGTAGATGGAGGTGTTGCTGAATTAAAAAAACAATTTGATTTTAATGAATCTTTACCTGAAATTAAAGGAATAATTTTGTTTAGAGAATCTTTTTTGCAAGATAAAAAAACTAAAAATGCAGTAAATTATATAAAATCTAAATGGAATTGATTGTATTAATTTTTTATTTTTTTATCAAAGATTTTTATGAAAAATAAATTAAATTATATAGTCTAAATAATATTTTATCAATAAAATATAAAAAGTATTTTAATTTTTTATGTTTTGATTTTTTTTGATGTTTTTAATAAAAAAAATTTTATAATGAGATATAACAAGAATGAAACATGTAGGGTTAATTGGATGGCGAGGTATGGTTGGTTCAGTTCTTTTGGAGCGAATTATGAAAGAAAATATTTTTCATAATATTTCTTTTGTTTTTTTTTCTACTTCTCAATATGGTCAATATGCACCAAATTATGGACAGAATGAAAAAATATTACAAAATGCATTTGATATCAATATATTAAAAGAATTAGATATAATTATCACTTGTCAAGGAAATAATTATACAAATAAAATTTATCCTAAACTGCAAAAAATTAGATGGTTAGGTTATTGGGTAGATGCGGCATCTTTATTAAGAATGAAAAAAAATAGTCTTATCATACTTGATCCAGTTAATCGTCCATATATTGATAAAAGTTTGAATAAAGGAATAAAAACATTTATTGGTGCTAATTGTACTGTTAGTTTAATGTTGATGGCTTTAGGTGGATTATTTAAAGAAAAATTAATTGAATGGATTTCAGTAGCAACATATCAAGCAGTATCTGGTGCAGGCGCAAGAAATATTCAAACATTATTATTTCATATGGGTGCATTATATTCACATATTTCTGATGAATTAGAAAATCCTGCTAAATCTATTTTAGAGATTGAAAAAAAATCTACAACATTTATACGTAATATGACAATAAATAATCAATTTTTTGATCAGTCATTAGTTACTAATTTAATACCTTGGATAGACACACAATTATCAAATGGACAAAGTCGTGAAGAGTGGAAAGGTCAAGCAGAAACTAATAAAATTCTAAATAATCACAGTTCTCATTTTATTCCTGTTGATGGTATATGTGTCCGTATTGGTACGTTACGTTGTCATAGTCAAGCTTTTACTATTAAATTAAAAAAAAATGTTTCTCTTAAAGATGTTCAGAAAATATTATTAGCTCATAATCCTTGGGTACGAATTATTCCTAATGATAGAGAATTAACAATTAAAAAATTAACACCTATTGCGGTTACAGGAACATTAAATATTCTTGTTGGACGAATTCGAAAATTAAATATTGGTTTAAAATATTTATCTGTTTTTACAATTGCTGATCAATTATTATGGGGAGCAGCAGAACCTTTGCACCGAATGTTAAAGATTTTATGTAAAATTGATTAAATGAATAATTCTTTTAATAATTATATATCTATATTTTCTGCATTAAGGGAATTTTTTTCTATAAAATGTTTTCTGGGTTCAACAGCATCTCCCATTAACGTATTTAATAATTGATCAGTAGCAATTGGATCTTTAATGGTAACACGCATCATAGAACGTGTTTTAGGGTTCATGGTTGTTTCCCATAATTGTTCAGGATTCATTTCACCTAATCCTTTATAACGTTGTACTATTAATCCACGTTGTGATTCTTGAGATAACCAATTCAATGCTTCTGAAAATGTATGAATTTCTTTACGACGTTCTCCTTTTGTCACATATGCACCATCTTGAATAAGATCTCTTATTTTGTCACCAGTATTTTTGATATGACGATATTCGATGCTATGAATAAAATTCAAATTTAAATGATAAGAAGTATCTACTCCATGAGTTCTAATGATAAGTATTGGTTCAAATAATTTATCTTGAATATTTTTATGAATATAGTAATTATAAGTACTGGCATTTTTTTCATGATCTGATAAACGTGATAACAACATTTTTATCCAATTTTCTATTTTAGAATAATCTTTTAAGATATTTTCTTCTAATGTAGGTTGATAAATAAGATGATTTAACAAAGTATATGGATAAACGCGTTTTAAACGTTTGATGATTTTTTGTGTTGTATTATAATTGATAATTATTTGTTCTAATTCTTTTCCTTTTAATGCAGGAATATTAGGATTAATATGAATTGCAGCATTTTCTAATGCTATTGAAATTAAATATTGGTTCATTGAATCATCATCTTTTACGTATTTTTCTTCTTTTCCTTTTTTCACCTTATATAAAGGTGGTTGAGCAATATAGAGATAACCTCTATTGATAATTTCTGGCATCTGGCGATAAAAAAATGTTAACAATAAGGTTCTAATATGGGAACCATCTACGTCCGCGTCAGTCATGATAATAATTGTATGATATCTTAATTTATCTGGATTATATTCTTCTTGTCCAATACCACATCCCAATGCTGTAATTAAAGTCATAATTTCTTGCGAAGATAATATTTTATCAAAACGAGCTTTTTCTATATTAAGAATTTTACCTTTTAAAGGTAAAATTGCTTGATTTTTTCTGTTTCTTCCTTGTTTTGCAGATCCCCCAGCAGAATCACCTTCTACTAAATAAAGTTCTGATAAAGCAGGGTCTCGTTCCTGACAATCTGCTAATTTTCCTGGTAGACCTGTAATTTCAAAGCTATATTTACGACGAGATATTTCACGTGCTTTTCGAGCAGCTTCACGTGCATAAGCAGAATCAATTATTTTATTAATAATAATTTTTGCATCATTGGGATTTTCTAATAAATATTCAATTAATTTTTCGCTCATTAATGTTTCAACAATTGTTTTTACTTCAGAAGATACCAATTTATCTTTTGTTTGTGAAGAAAATTTTGGATCAGGAACTTTAAGAGATATAACTGCAGTTAATCCTTCACGTGCATCATCACCAGTGGTATTAATTTTTGTTTTTTTTTGATATCCTTCTTTATCTATATAATTATTTATTGTTCGTGTTATTGCTGTACGAAAACCAATTAAATGAGTCCCACCATCTTTTTGTGGAATATTGTTTGTAAAACAATAAACATGTTCTTGAAAACTATCGTTCCATTGCATAGATATTTCTACATTAATAGCATTTTTTTCGGCAGAAAAATAAAAAATATTTGGATGAATTACTTTTTTGCTAGAACTCAAGTATTGAACAAATGCTTTAATTCCACCTTTATAAAAAAAATTTTCTTTTTTTTCATCACGTTTATCTATTAAAGAAATAGATATACCAGAATTAAGAAAAGAAAGTTCACGTAATCTTTTAGCTAAAATATTATATTCAAATTTAGTGACAGTTTTAAATGTTTCTAAACTGGGCCAAAAACGAATATAAGTTCCTAATTTATCAGTTTTTCCGATAATTTTTAAAGGAGCTTCTGGAATACCTAATTGATATCTTTGTTTATAAATTTTTCCTTCACGATGAATAATCAATTCTAATTTTTCTGACAAAGCATTTACAACAGAAATTCCTACACCATGCAGTCCACCTGAAACTTTATAAGAATTATCATCAAATTTTCCACCAGCATGTAAAATAGTCATAATAACTTCTGCAGCAGAAATACCTTCTTCATGAATATCTGTAGGAATACCACGGCCATTATCTAAAACAGATATGGAATTATCTGCATGTATGGTTACAATAATATTATTGCAATATCCTGCAAGAGCTTCGTCAATAGCATTATCAACAATTTCAAATACCATGTGATGAAGACCGGTACCGTCTTCAGTATCACCAATGTACATACCTGGCCGTTTACGAACAGCATCTAATCCTTTTAATACTTTGATACTTGACGAGTCATATATATTATTTAACATCAATTTTTCTCACTACTGTACTATAGATTTTTATGCTTGATTTTTTAAGATATTGTGTATAAGGTTTTTTTTGTAAAATTTTTAAAATTTGCTATCATACTAAAACATTAACATTCTTAATCTATATTGTATATTTATTAATAATATATTATAAATATGTTTTTTATGCTATTTTGTTTTTGATTATATAAAAAAAACATTTTTCACCCTGCTTAAAATTAAAATAAATCTTTTATTTTTAAAAAATATTTTAATAATTTTTAGATTTTTTTATAATATGTTAATTATATTGAAGTAAGCAAAAAACTTATGATTTATTAATAGATTGTATTAATTGTTTTTTATTAATCGCATGTTTAAAAAATAAAAATTTTTATAACACAATTACTTATATTTTCAATAAAAAATAAGAATTTCTTAAAATTATGATATACATTATGATTTTACTAATCTTTAAAATTGAGAAAAAATAAAAAATATTTATTTTTAATTTAATAAATGTATAAAAATACACAATATATTTTTTATCATATTTTATAAAGCTTGATAAAAAAATAATAAATTTTTAAATGTTTTTTTTGTAATTTTTTTAAAATTTCATTAAAAGATAATGACATTATAACCTCATTGGCATGATAATATAAGTTACATCATGATTTTCTGAATTTTTGATTTGTATGCTAGAATTGGAATCAATCAATAATAAACTAATTTTTTTGCATTTTAGTGCATTTAAAACATCGAGAATATAACCAACATTAAAAGAAATTTTTATTTCTGCATCTTGATAATTAACATCAACAATTTCTTCTGATTCTTCTTGTTCTGTATTTTTTGCTGTAATTTTAATTTGATTTTTGGTTATATAAAGATTTACACTCCGAAATTTTTCATTTGACAAAATTGCTGCGCGTGAAAATGCTTGTTTTAATGTATTACAATCAGCAAATAATGTTTTATTGGGATTTTTTGGTATAACACGTTGGTAATCAGGAAAAGAACCATCAATTAGTTTAGAAGTAAAAGTAACATTATTAATATGAGCTCTAATGTTATTACTACCAATTTGTAATTTGATTAATTCTTCACTATTATTTAATAATTTTACAAATTCCATAATTCCTTTACGTGGCACTATAACTGAATATGTTGGTAAGACTTGATTAATGTTTATTGAACATAATGCTAACCGATGTCCATCAGTAGCAACAGTACATATTTTTTTTCCTTCTGTTTTAAATAACATACCGTTAAGATAATAACGTACATCTTGATGAGCCATTGAAAATTGTGTTGTTTCAATAAGACGTTTTAAGATGGATTTTGGTATTTTCAATTCAACTTCACTTTTCCAATTGTGAAGATTTGGAAAGTCAATAGCAGGGAGGGTCATAAGTGAAAAACGACTACGACCAGAAAATAGTAATAAACGATTTTCTTTTAAAATAACTTGTATGATAGCATGATTTGGTAATCCACGACAGATATCAAAAAATTTTTTTGCAGGAACGGTAATGATACCATTTTCACTTTCATTTTCTAATTTAATTTTTGATATCATTTCTATTTCTAGATCAGTGCTCGTTAATGATAAGAATGTTTCATCAACTTTTAATAATACATGATTTAATATAGGTAATATAGTGCGTCCACTTAATGAATTGCTTACTTGTTGTAAAGGTTTAAGTAATTGTTCGCGTTCAATAGTAAATTTCATAATATTATGATGATAATGTTCTTATTAAATTAGAAAAGTCTTTTTTTATATTTTGATTATCTTTTTGCAGTTGTTCAATTTTTCGACAAGCATGTAATACTGTAGTATGATCCCGCCCTCCAAAAGCTTCTCCGATTTCTGGTAAACTATGATTTGTTAATTCTTTTGTCAATGCCATTGCTATATGTCTCGGTCGTGTGACAGAACGAAAACGACGTTTAGACAATAAATCAGTTACTTTTATTTTATAATATTCCGCAACTGTTTTTTGAATATTATCAATGGTGATCAGTTTTTCTTGTAAAGACAACAAATCTCGTAATGCTTCACGTACAAAATCAATTGTAATAGCACGACCGGTAAAATTTGCATTGGCAATAACTCTGTTTAATGCTCCCTCTAGTTCTCGAACATTTGAGCGTAAACGTTTAGCAATAAAAAAAGCAACTTCATCAGGCAATTGAATTTCATTTTCATCAGATTTTTTCATTAAAATAGCAACACGTGTTTCTAATTCTGGTGGTTCAATTGCAACAGTTAAACCCCATCCAAAACGAGATTTTAATCTATCTTCAACTCCATGAATTTCTTTTGGATACCGATCTGAAGTTAAAATAATTTGTTGATTACCTTCAAGTAAAGCATTAAATGTATGAAAAAATTCTTCTTGAGAACGTTCTTTATTAGCAAAAAATTGAATGTCATCAATTAATAATGCATCTACAGAACGGTAATAATGCTTAAAATCTTCAATGACATTATTTTGCAATGCTTTTACCATATCTTGTACGAATCGTTCAGAATGCATATATACTGCTTTTGTATTTCTTGTTTTTTTTGTTATAATATTTCCCACTGCATGAAGCAAATGTGTTTTTCCTAAACCGGTTTCACCATAAATAAATAGTGGATTGTAAGCTTTACCAGGATTATTGGCAACTTGAATTGCAGCAGCACGGGCCAGTTGATTCGATTTACCTTCAACAAAATTATTAAATGTGTGTTTATGGTTTATGTTAGAAAAATAAGTATTTTTAATATTTCTGTTTGTGTTACCCCAATTAATTGTATTTTTAAAATGAGATTTTTCTAAAACATTTTTTTTTACAGGAATATTTTTTATAACGTGAGTTTCTGTTTTTTGAGGTTTATTACCTATCTCAAATTTCAAATTTGGAACGTTAGATCCACAAAAATCATTTAATAATTCATTTATATTGTTAATATATTTATTTTTTACCCAATCCAAGACGAAACGATTAGGAGCATATAGTGCTAATGTGTTATTACTCAATTCTGCTTGGAGAGGGCGTATCCACATACTAAATTCTGTGGCAGGTAACTCATCCTGCAATCGAGCAAGACACTGTTGCCAAAGTGAAAATGACACGATGAATTCCCCTCAAACAAAACAAATAAAAAATTGTTATATTAAATAGGTAATAAAATTATTAATATTTTGAAAAAGACTAAAAGACTAAATAAAGAATTAAGAATATGAATTATATATTAAAATTTTTATAAAATCTGTATTCTTTTAGATAGTTTTAGAAATTTTTATTTTATGATATAAAATTTATTACGAACATTCATAAAAAATAAACAAAAAAGAAAAAAATATTAATATATTATATATTATTATTTATTAATAAATAAATTAATTATATATTTAATAAATAAATGAATTATATAATTAAAAATATAATTTTTATTGTTTGTTATGTTCTAAATTATTTAATATTTATTTTTATGTTAAAAAAATTAAAATTAAATGTATCATTCATAATATTAGTATTATTAATATTAATTATTATACAAATACAAAAATATAGATTTTCATCATAACCAATTTTAGAATGATAAATGTAATATTTATTTTTTATTGCGAAATCTTATATCTTTTATTACAATATCATTTGAGTGGAGATGTAAAAATGATTAAAAAATATTTTTTAGATATTACTAAATTAAAAGTAATATTAATAATTAATATTATTTTAATGATTAATATATGAATTTTAATTAATAAAAACTTTTTTAAATTAGGTAAAATTTTTATGAAACGTACTTTTCAACCATCTTTATTAAAACGTAATAGATCTCATGGTTTTCGTGCTCGCATGTCTACTAAAAATGGTCGACAGATTTTAGCTAATCGACGTGCTAAAATTCGTTCTCATCTCACTGTTTCTTCAAAATAATAATTTATAAAAGTGAATAAGCTGTTTTTTTCTAGAAAGTTAAGATTATTAAATCATAAAGATTTCGATTATGTCTTTCGATACCCTAAAAAGGTATATTCTCCAGAAATAATTATTCTTGGACGTCTAAATAATTTAAGATATCCACGTATCGGTTTTACTATTGCAAAAAAAAACATTAAATTATCTCATGATCGCAATCGCATTAAACGATTAGTAAGAGAATATTTTCGTTTAAATCGAGATAAATTACCGTCGATGGATTTTGTAATTTTAGTAAAAAAAACCGTTGTAAATTTGGATAATCAAGAAATTACAAAAAAATTAGGTTACTTATGGTTTCGTCATTGTCATTTAGCACGCAGATTTTAATTTTGATAATAAAATGTTATCAATTAGTAATAAGTCCATTTTTAGGATCTCATTGCCGATTTAATCCAGTCTGTTCTCAATATGGTATTGAAGTATTATTTCGATTTGGATGTATAAAAGGCACTTTGTTAATAATAAAACGTATATTAAAGTGTCATCCTTTACATGTAGGTGGCGATGATCCAGTATCACCAAGATATGTTAATCATAATAGAGAACATTAATAATGGATTCGCAACGCAATGTTTTGTTTTTTGTTTTTTTATTTGTTTCATTTTTAATGTGGCAAACATGGGAAAATGATAAACAAACAATTTTAAATTCTGATGAAAAAATAAAAGAAAAATACAGAATTATTTACGATGATCAAATTAATTCAGAAGATTATGAAAAAGGTAAAATCATTACGGTAAAAACTGATGTACTTTCCTTAGAAATAAATACCTTAGGAGGGGATATTAATCAAGCTGATTTATTATCTTATTCTCAAACATTAGATTCATCTGATCCTTTTCGTTTATTAGAAACCAGTAAAGATTTTATTTATCAAGCACAAAGTGGTATAATTGGAAAAGATGGTCCAGATAATCCTAATTACAATAAAGGTTTTCGTCCTTTATATTTCACTAGTAAAAATAATTTTATATTAGAAGATGGTGAAAATGAATTACGTGTTCCTTTAACTTTTATAGATAAAGATGGAATTTTTTATCAAAAAGTTTATGTATTGCAACGTGGTAAATATAATATTTATATTAAATATAAAATTACTAATAACAGTAATAAACCTTTGACATTATCTTTTTTTGGTCAGTTAAAACAGACGATAGAATTACCAAAATACCGCACCATAGAAAACAATAGTTTTGATTTACATACTTATCGTGGTACTGCCTATTCTTCTGATCAAAAAAATTACAAAAAATATAGTTTTAATGATATTATTAATAACAATTTAAATATCCATACAAAAAATGGATGGGTTGCAATGTCACAGCAATATTTTGTGACAGCATGGATTTTAAAATATCAGAATATAAATACAATATATAGTATAAATTTAGATAAATCTGCAGCTATTATTGGTTATAAAAGTTTTCCAGTAAAAATCATGCCTAAAAGTAAGGCGTATTATCTTTCACAATTATGGGTCGGTCCTGAATTGCAATCAGAGATGGCATCTATTGCACCTCATTTAGATCTGACGGTTGATTACGGGTGGTTATGGTTTATTTCTCAACCATTGTTTAAATTGTTAAAATTTATTTATGGTTTTATTGGTAATTGGGGTTTTTCTATTATTGTCATTACTTTTATTGTTCGTTTCATTATGTATCCTTTAACTAAAGCACAATATACTTCTATGGCAAAAATGCGTGTATTACAACCTAAAGTTATGGCTATAAGAGAAAGAATAGGTAATGATAAACAACGCATCAGTCAAGAAATGATGAAACTTTATCAGACTGAGAAAGTTAATCCTTTAGGTGGATGTCTCCCCTTGCTTATTCAGATGCCAATTTTTTTGGCTTTATATTACATGTTAATGGGTTCTGTTGAGTTACGTCATGCCTCTTTTGTTGCTTGGATACAGGATCTATCAGATCAAGATCCTTATTATATCTTACCATGTTTAATGGGTTTGACAATGTATGTAATACAAAAAATGTCACCAATTACAATTGCTGATCCTATACAATTAAAAATTATGACATATATGCCTATTATTTTTACCTTGTTTTTTTTATGGTTTCCTTCTGGGTTGGTTTTGTATTATACTGTAAGTAATCTGATAACAATTTTTCAACAGCAAATTATTTATCGTGGATTAGAAAAGTGTGGATTATATAATCCAAATAAAAAATAATTTTTTTATACATAAAACTAATGTTATTGTACACAATTTTGATTATTTTTCTTCCCAGTGATATATGATCTTTGATTTTTATTTTAAGATATTTATCATTTTTATAAAAACATAAAAAATAATAAATATTTTTTTGCATATATTACTTATTTGAATAATAATCGAAGCCATTTTATTTTTAATGTATTATTTTTTTTGTGAAGAATTTTATTCCTATTTCTTAAATTTTAAATATATTTAAAATTAAAATTAAGTTAATTGTTTTATTTAATATTTTTTGATATTTATAAAAAACAAAATCATTTTATTTTTCAAATAAAAATTATTTTAGATGAATATTGTTTTTTATATGATATTTTTTTATTTAGTACCTTAGTATATGAAAATATTTAATACCAATGATTATTTTTTTATATCAATTTCTTTTTAAATTAGATCATTATTAATATTTTATGTTTCTCTTTCTATATTTCGAAATTTTGTTTGTAATATGTGAGAATAAATATAAACTAAGTACATAAAAATAATATCAAGTTATATTAAATAAAAAATACACTTTTAAAGGTATATCAAATTACATATCAAAAAATTTTATATCAAAATGATTTATATAAATGATACAATTATTGCACAAGCAACTCCAATTGGAAGAGGAGGAATTGGCATTTTACGAATATCAGGACCTAAAGTTATTGAAATTGCTAAATGTTTTTTAGGTAAATTACCTCAACCAAGATATGCCGATTATCTTTCATTTTATAATAAAAAAGGTCAATTATTAGATAAAGTGGTTGCAATTTATTTTGTTTCACCTTTTTCATTTACTGGTGAAGATCTTTTAGAGCTACATGGTCATGGTGGACGTATTATTTTAGATTTGTTGCTTCAGGAAATCTTGCAGATAGATGAAGTGCGTATTGCAAAACCTGGTGAATTTTCTCAACGAGCTTTTTTAAATGACAAAATAGATTTAACTCAAGCTGAAGCAATTGCTGATATTATAGATGCAAACAATGAGGCAGCAGCTCGTTCAGCAGTCAATTCTTTACAAGGTGTTTTTTCTCAACATATTAATAAAATAGTAGAAGCATTAATTAATTTACGTATTTATGTTGAAGCTATGATTGATTTTCCAGATGAAAAAATAAATTTTTTATCTGAAAATAAAATTAAATTAGAATTAAATCAGTTGATTTCTGATGTAAAAAGCATGGCTGCACAAGCCTCTCAATCTAATTTATTACGAGAAGGAATGAAGATCGTTATTGCTGGTCCACCTAATACAGGTAAATCTAGTTTATTCAATGTATTGTCAGGTTATGAAACTGCAATTGTCACTGATGTTGCAGGTACAACTAGGGATGTATTACGTGAACATATTAATATTGAAAGTGTGCCATTTAATATTATTGATACTGCAGGTTTGCGTGAAGCGATCGATGAAGTTGAAAAAATTGGTATTGAACGGGCTTGGAAAGAAATAAATAAAGCTAATCATATATTGTTTATGATAGATAGCACAAAAATAAAAATTCAAGAAACTGAAAAAATCGTATTAAAATTTATACAAAAATTACCTAAAACTTTATCTATTACAGTAGTTAGAAATAAAGTAGATATTACTAATGAACCAATAGGAACAGTAAAAATTGGTGATTTTTTTATGATTCGATTATCAGTTTATAAAAAAAAAGGTATTAATTTATTATGTCATCATTTGAAAAAGATTTTTTCTGGATTGCATCCAAATTTTGATGGTCGATTTTTAGCAAGGAATCGCCATATTCAAGCAATTAATTTGGCATTAGGACATTTAAAACAGGCAAATCAACAATTAATTGTTTTTAATTCTATTGATTTGTTGGCTGAAGAACTGCGATTAGCTCATATTTCATTGAATGAAATTACTGGAAAATTTACTTCAGATGATTTATTATCTAGGATATTTTCTAATTTTTGTATTGGAAAATAAAATCATATATTTAATATGTTATTATATAATAATCAGTGATAGATATAAAAATATAATTTCTTTAAAAGTGTTTTAGTAAGTTGTTATTTAAGAGTTTTTTTAAAAAAATCGGTTTATTTTTTATGAGTACATATTAAAAATATTTTATATATTAAAATTAAATGTTCATAAATTTATTTTTTATGTTTTTTATGCTTTGTAATCATTTATTAATTATTTCCAAATACATCTCTTGTATAAATTTTTTCTTTTATGTTTTTTATGCTTTGTAATCATTCATTAATTATTTCCAAATACATCTCTTGTATAAATTTTTTCTTTTATGTTTTTTAATTCTGGTACTATGCGATTTGCTAAAATAATGTCACATTTTTTTTTGAAATATTCTAAATTATTAATTACTTTATATTTTTCAAAAAAATTTTTTTTTATAAAAGGTTCATATATTATTATTATTATCCCATTATTTTTTAGTTTATTCATGATGTTTTTTATTGACGATGTTCTAAAATTATCTGATCCAGATTTCATAATTAATCTATATATTCCAACTGTTTTTGGATTTTTGTTAATAATTATTTTAGCAATAAAATTTTTACGTGTATGATTAGATTTTACAATTGCTTTTATTAAATTGTTTGGTATATTGTTATAATCAGATACTAATTGTTTAGTATCTTTTGGTAAACAATAACCCCCAAATCCAAATGATGGGTTGTTATAATACATTCCAATACGTGGATCTAGCGCAATACCTTCAATTATTTTTCGAGTATTTAATTTTTGAATATAGGAATAAGTATCTAATTCGTTAAAATAAGCAATGCGCATTGCGAGATAAGCATTAGAAAATAATTTAATTGCTTCTGCTTCATTTGAATCAGTAAATAAAACAGTGATATCCTTTTTATATGCACCTTTTAATAATAATTCAGCAAATATTTTTGCTTTTTTAGAATCTTCACCAATTACAATACGGGAAGGGTATAAATTATCATATAACGCTTTTCCTTCTCTTGAAAATTCTGGTGAAAAAATAATATTTTTGTTTTTTTTTTCTTTTTTTATGCGTGTAGTGAAACCAATTGGAACAGTTGATTTTATAATAATTGTTGCATTTGGATTTAAATTATATATATCATCAATTATGGATTCAATAGAAGAAGTATTAAAAGAATTAATTGTATTATCATAATTAGTAGGTATTGATATTACTACAAAATCAGCATTTTTATAAGCTATTTTCTTTTTTGTTGTCGCTATAAAGTTTAATTTTTTTTCTTTTAAAAATTTTTTAATTTCTTTATCAATTATTGGTGATTGTTTTTTATTTAACATGTTTACTTTTTCAGGAATAACATCTAAAGCAATTACTTCATTATGTTGTGCTAATAACATAGCATTTGATAAACCAACATAACCTATTCCTACAATAGCAATTTTCAAAATTATCCTCTTAAAATATTTTTTATAAAAACTGAATCATATTATTTATATTGTATTAATCAAAAAATATTGATTATAATTGTTAATTAAAAACATAAAAACAATTTTATTAAAATATAATTTTTATTATATCGATGAATAAAAAAATTGTTATCTTGAAATAAATGTTTTAGAAAAATATCTATAATTTTTAAAATTAAGGTGCTATTTTCAATACAAAGATTAATAGTGAAAGATTATTGAAGTAATTATAATATAATTCATGTTGTGTAAATAAATTTTATATGTAGTTAAGAAAAAATTTTTCTAAAATTTAATTTTGCAAATTTTTATTAATTTTTATTTTTCTTAACTTTTATATAAAATATAGAAAATAAGAAACTGTATTTTTTATACTAAAATAGTATAATTATATTTTAAAAAGTCAATATTTTTTTATTTATAATAAAATTATTTGTAATTTAAAATTAATAGAAATATAAAAATATGTTTATTAAATGATTTTTGTTGGTTATAAAATTCTTTTTTAGTATGGATTTTATTTAAAATATGAACTTATTATATTTTTAAAAAGTTTTTTAACCATGTTTTTCTAATATATAATAATTTATTAAAATTATTTTATAAGTATTTTTTTTTGACATTAATAATATTTTTATAATTTTATAATATGAATATACCATAAAATAGTTTTGACTTTTAAGAAGTTTTTTGTTTTTTTTTAAAAATAAAAAAACTAACCAATGTTCTTTTTTCTGAATTTTTAATTGAATAAAATGAGATTTTTTTTATAAAAAATATAAATACTATATTTTATAGGCAATGTTTTTAAATTTAATTTAACAATTTTTAATTTCATAAATTTTATATTTTATCTTTAATTTTTTCTATAAAAATCATTTTTTACATTTTTGAAATAGATTAAATTTTAATTTGTTTTTTATGTGTTATATAAATTTTATGTATTAATTTCACTCATAGAAGCAATATTAAAACCGCCGTCAACATGTATAATTTCTCCAGTAATACCAGATGATAAATTAGAACATAAAAAAGCAGCACAATTACCAATTTCTTCAATGGTTACTGTGCGGCGGATTGGCGTAATTGATGCACAATGAGATAACATTTTGCGAAAATTTTTAATAGCAGATGCAGCTAAAGTACGTATCGGTCCTGCAGAGATACCATTTACTCTAATATTTTCAGGACCCATAGCATGAGCCATATAACGAACATTTGCTTCAAGTGAAGCTTTAGCCAATCCCATGATATTGTAATTAGGTATAGCACGTTCTGATCCTAAATAAGTAAGAGTAACTAAAGAAGAATTAGCATTTAACATTTTTCTGCAAGCTTTTGCTAATGCAACAAAGCTATATGAACTAATATCATGGGCAATTTCTGATCCCTTGCGAGTCACTGTATCAATATAATTTCCATTAAATTGATCTGAAGGTGCATAAGCAATTGAATGAACAAAACCATCAAATTTTTTCCATATTTTTTCTAATTTTAAAAATAATTCTTTGATACTGTTATCTGAAGCAACATCACATGAAAAAACAATATTTGAATCAAATTGATTTGCTGCTTCTTCTACACGAGATTTTAGTTTATTATTTTGATAAGTGAATGCAAGTGTTGCACCTTGTTTATGCATTGCTTTTGCAATACCGTAAGCAATAGATAGTTTACTAGATATACCAGTAATTAAAATATTTTTTTCTTTTAGAAAACCCATTATTTTATATCCTCTTATTTTTTAAAATAAATTTATTTTACGGATAAAATGAATTGTTATTTTTAAATTTATTTTTGATCAAAAATTACTTTTTATATCATATCTACAATATATATTATTAAAATAGATATAGTGTACCATAATAAAAAAATATTATTTTTATTTTTGATGATCTAAATTTTTTATTTCGTGTCTTGACTCCATGAATCAGCTGATAAAAGTTCACCAAAGTGACTAGAAATTAAACGTCGAGTTATTTTATGCAAAGGTGACGCAAGAACTTCTGCTGTGTTACCTCTTTCGACTACAATACCATTATTCATTACTAATACAGTATCACTAATATGTTTCATCATACCCAGATTTTGGGTAACATAAATATAAGAAATACCATATTTTTCTTGTAATTCAATCATTAAGTTAATAATTTGAGAACGGATTGTCATATCTAATGAAGCTAATGCTTCATCTGCAATAATAATTTTCGGTTTTAAAATCAATGCTCTTGCTAGTCCTACTCTTTGTCTTTGACCTACAGCTAACATATGAGGATAATATCCTGCATGGTCTGGTAATAATCCAACCTGACGAAGTGTTTCTTTTATTCTATTTTGTCGATCAATAATGGAAAGTGAAGTATTTAGTATTAATGCAATTTCAAGAATTTGTCCAATAGGTTGCCTAGGTGTTAAGGAAGTACTTGGATCTTGAAAAATCATTCTTATGCGTTGACTACGGTAACTATAATCACCGTAACTTAGTTTATGACCATTAATAAAAATTTCACCATTACTCGGTTCAATAACACCTGCTAACATACGAGCAAGAGTTGATTTACCAGATCCATTAGTACCAATAATAGCTAATGTTTCTCCAGTATTTAAAGTAAAACTTAAAGGTTTGACTGCTTCTAATAATTCACTTTTAAATAAATTAATACGATGATAAAAAATCTTAGTTAAATTTTTGATTTCTAATAATGCAATATTCATAGAATTTCGTTCATGTTAAGAGGAAAATGACATGCAAATGCTCGATTTTTTATGATACGTAATGATGGCGTAATAATACATTTTTTTTGTGCATACGGACAACGAGGACCAAGTCGACAACCAATGGGTAAATGTTTTAAAGAAGGAATAGAACCAGAAAGTGTGTTCAGTCTACTTTTATGAGGTAATGGATTTCCAAAATTAGGGATCGCTCTTATTAAAGCTTGAGTATAAGGGTGATGAGGACGAGTAAGTAATTCTGCAGGAGTTGCAATTTCAACAGTTTGTCCACAATAAAGTATATTAATGCGATTAACTAATTTACTTATAATTTGCATATCATGACTAATTAACAAAATTGTCATATTATTATTTTGATTTAATCTGTAAAGAAGACGAAAAATTTGATTTTGTGTACTAGATTCCATATTATTTGTTGGTTCATCTGCAATCAAAAGTTTAGGTTGAGTTGCTAATGCAATAGCAATCATAACTTTTTGACATTCACCTTTAGTTAATTCACAAGGATAATTATTCATAATACTATGATGATTTTTAAATCCTACACGATGCAGTAACTCAATTGCACGTCGATTACGCCAAGTGAATCTTTGCCACCATTTACCTTTAAAAGTCCATTTTGGTATCGAATAAATAAGTTGTTTTCCTATATTTATAACAGGATCTAAACAAGATTGAGGTTCTTGAAAAATTATAGAAATATTATGTCCTATGATTCTACGTCTTTGGTTGGAACTCAGTTTTAATAGATCAATATCAAGAAAATGAAAACGATCAGCAGTAACTTTTAAATTATCTTGAGTAATGCCACAAATAGCTTGAGCAATTAAGCTTTTTCCTGACCCTGATTCCCCTGTTAAGCTAAGAATTTCTCCTTCATGTAATTGTAAAGAAATCTTTTCAATAGCTTTTATTAATCCTTTATTAGTAATGAATGTAATAGTTAAATTGCGAATATCTAATAATAACATTTTGTTATTCTACCCCTGCATTAATAGCACGATGTAAACCATCTCCTAGCAAATTAATGAATAAGATACTCATCATAATAGCTACATTAGGAAGAAAAACTGTCCATGGTGCAACGTAAATTAATTCTAAGCTATTACCCACCATTGTTCCCCATTCAGAAGTTGGTAATCTTGCACCTAAATTAAGGAAACCTAATGCTACGATATCAAGGATGGCTACAGATAATGTGCAGGTAATTTCAATAACTAAAATATGTGTAATATTTGGTAATATTGTATACCATATAATATAAAAATTTGAAGCACCGTCAAGTCGTGCCGCAAGAACATATTCGGTATCTAGTTCATTAGAAACTGCATTGTGAACTGTTTTTACTATTCTTGGTAATAATGCTAGCCAAATTGCAATTATCGCATTCTTTAAGCTTGCACCAGCAAAAGCAATAATGATAATGGATAATAATAGTGATGGAATTGATAGTAATGTATCTAATATGTAATGTAAAATAATTGATTTTAATCCGTTAGTAATAGCAGCTAAACATCCAAATATTAATCCAAATAGCATTACACTGATGGTAATTATAAATGAAGAACCAAATGTAGATGCTGTTCCAATAAGTAATCGACTCATAATATCTCTTCCAAGATCATCAGTGCCTAAAAAAAAAGTAACATTACCATTATGACACCAAGATGGTGGTAAAAGTTGATATTCTAAAAATTGTTCATTAATGTTATAAGGTGCTAAATAATTTCCAAATAAACTTAAAATTAAAAGAAATAAGACACCATAAAATCCAGTCATAGCAAAAATATCATTATAAAAATATTGTAATATTATTTTGATTGGAGATGCTATTTTTTGTTCGTAATAAAAATTATCTGAAAACATATCCGTCCTTATATTTATAAGGGTTCATTTTAGATTTTAAAATATCTGATATAACATTAACAAAAATAATTAAATTACCAATAATCATAACACTAGAAGAAATAGCTGAGTAATCATTTTGTCGGATAGATGTTATTAACCAATAACCCAATCCTGGCCAATTAAAAACAAATTCTGTAATCATGGCTAGCGTAATCATGCTAGAAAATTGTAAACCAAGTTTGGGAATAATAGGTGGAAGTGCATTATGTAATACATGACGTTTTATTATAGTAAAATTAGAAAGTCCTCTAATTTTAGCTGCTTTAATATAATTTTCATTCATAACTAATTCAGTGCTATTTTTTGTGAATCTTATAATTTCAGAAATTGGTGCAATAGCTAATGTAATAACTGGTAAAATTAAATGTTCAAGTGCATTCAAAAACATTTCATGGCGATATATTGAGTCAGATAACCAAACATCAAGAAGTAAAAATCCAGTAATAGGTTCCAGATCATATAATAAATTAATTCGTCCAGAATTAGGTAACCAGTGTAGTTTTAATGAGAAAAGTAAAATTAACAATAAAGATAATACAAAAATTGGCATAGATAAACCCATTAATGTAAAAATTTTAATAATATATTGAATAGGTTTATTTTTGTTTGTGCCTGCAATAATTCCAGTTGGAATGCCAATTATCAAAGCTAACATAAATGATAGTAAACATAATTCCATTGTAGCAGGAAAAGCGGAATTTAGTTGATCACTAACAGGTTGACCATTTAAAGTAGAAATACCAAAATTCCATTTTAATAAACCTTGAAAATATAAGATATACCCATCTATTAAAGATAATTCACTTAATGGAGCATATTTAGTAAAATAATTTAAGCTAAAACTAATTAGTGTAAGTAAAAAAAATGTAATTATTAATAGTAATAATCTTTTTAATGAATAAATAATCACTATAATTCTCCTGATAAATTATCAACATTAATATTACTACTAGTTACAAGAAATATTAGAAGATTTATCACGATATACATTTGTAAAAGATAAATTACCAAAAGAATCAGTAATTAAACCTTTTATATTTTGACGATAAGCTTGTAAATGTAATGAATAAGCTAAAGGTAAAATTGGTAATTCTTTTTTTAGCAATAATTGTGCTTGATTGTAATAATTAATCCTGAATTCAATATTTTGATTTATGAGAGCTCTGTTCAAAATTTTATCAAAATATAGGTTACACCATTTGCTCCAATTTGTATAAGAATTTATTCCTTCACAACTAAATAAAGGACGAAAAAATCCATCTGGATCACTATTTTCTAGTGACCAACCGTCAAGTATCATATCATATTCATAATTAATTTTTTTGTGTAATGAGTTTCCATCAATTAAATAAATTTTTGTTTTTATCCCTATTTTTTCTAAGTCATCTTGAATAAGTTCTGCAGTTTTTAAGGGACTTGGATTATATGATTGAGCAACAAAAGGTACTAAAAGTTTTAATGTAATATTAGATAAACCTGATTCTTGAAGAATTTTTTTTGCTTTTTTTTCATCATATTCTGTTGTTTTAATTTGATTATTATAAGCCCATGAAGCTTTTGGTAATATAGAAGTAGCTATTTCAGCAGTATTATAATAGATTGATTGTATTAATTTTTTTTTGTTAATTGCATATGAAATAACTTTTCTGATTTTTAATTGATTTAATGGAGGAATTTTAGTGTTCAAAATAAGATAAGCGATATTTATATTAGGTATTATAGATAATCGTAAGCAAGTATTTTTGTTTAATAATTGTAATTGACTGACAGGTGGATAAGCGAATGCATCACATTCTCCTGTGAGTAATTTAGATATACGTCCTGTTGCACCTGACCTCAGATCTAGTATAATTTTTTTCATTAACGGTTTTCCTTTCCAATAATTATCATGTCTAATTAGTTTAATGAATTGATTATTTTTATGATTATCTAACATAAAAGGACCTGTTCCAACAGGTTGTCTGTCAATCAATTCTTTGTGATTGATTTTATAGAGATATTTAGAATATTCTTCTGAAAGTATTGGGGCGTAATGAGTTGCAATATGCCAAAGAAATGAAGCATCAGGTTTATATAATTTAAATTCAACAATATAACTATTAATTTTTTTAATGCTACGAATGTTATTTTTTATTTTTAGACTATCAAAGTAAGGATATTTCCCGCTACTAACATAATGGTATGGATGTTTTTCATCAAACATACGTAAAAAACTAAAAATAACATCATCTGCATTGAGTGTTCTTGTTGGGCTAAACCAATTTGTTTTTTGAAATTGAATATTTTTTTTCAAATAAAAACGGTAAGTTTTGCTTTTGTCAAATGATTTCCAATGTGTAATGAGTGAAGAATTTAATTTATAGGTCAATGGATTTATTTCTAATAATCTATCATAAATTTGTAAAGCTAGTAAATCAATTATTGAGCTTGTATTTTTAATTTGTGGGTTAAATGTAGTAACAATACCATGAGTACAATAAATAAAACTAGTTTTACGAATTTTAAGAGGAATAGTTTCAGCCAATGAATTTTTTGTTGATGTGTTTATTAAAATCATAAATAAAATTAGATAACGCATCATATGAGAACCTATATTATAAAATATAAACAATTTTATTGTAGGTTGGCTGGTTATACAAGAAAATAGAATTTTTAATATTATTATTTAATTTTTCATGTTTATTATAGAATTTATAGTTTAATGTATTACTAGATGATATATTTTTTCATTATAGAATTCATCTTTCTTGTTTTTTAGATTTTTAAAATTATATTTTATTTTTAGTTTATAAAAATTCATATTTTAAAAAAGAAAATATAGAATTATTGAATAAGACATTTTGTGAAAAATATTAAAAATTTTATATGATATCATTTGTCGCGTCACAATTTATCTTGTGTTAAGATTTTCACTTTTTTTTATTTCTATTTACAAAATAAAGTTATGAAACAATTTGTAGAAGTGATGTTTTCAGAAGAAAATATTAAAGATCGTATTAATCAAATGGCAAAAGAAATTGTCGAACATTATAAATTATTAAAAGATGATTTAGTTTTAATTGGTATTTTAAAAGGTTCTTTTATTTTTCTAGCTGATTTATGTCGAAAAATTAATATTCCTCATACAATTGATTTTATGACAGTATCAAGTTACGAAAATGGAATAATTTCTACGCATAATGTGAAAATTATTAATGATTTACGTGAAGATGTTCGTAATAAACATCTTTTAATCGTAGAAGATATTATTGATTCGGGTTATACATTAAAACAATTATATAAAATATTGGAATCACGAGCTCCAAAATCTATTGCTATTTGTACATTATTAAATAAACCTTCAAGACGTGAAGTTGAAGTTCCTGTATCATGGATTGGTTATTCTATTCAAGATGAATTTGTTTTTGGTTATGGAATTGATTATGCTCAACAATATCGTTATTTACCTTATATTGGACATTTTGTTTTTTTAGATGATTAAGGTATTTTTATAAAAATTATTAATATATAATTTTAAGATATATGATAAATATTCATGTTTATTGATGTTCACTTAGTTATTTTCAAATACTTATATTTAATAGGATAAATAAACGATTGAATAAAATAATATTATCTCAAGCATTTGATTTTATATGATTTTATAAAATAATATAAAAGTAAAAATTATAATTTTAAGTGCAATAATAATTATAATTACTGAATATTTGATATTTTAAAAAATTATATAAAAAATAAAAATTTTTATATTTAATTAAGAAAAAAAATTACATAAGATTTTTTTTATGTTCTTGTTTATTATATATTCAACAGTTGTTATATAGTTTCATTTAAACAAAATTTAATTGAAATAATTGCTAACAATATAATAAATTATAATGTTTCATATGATTTATTATGGATGATAAAATAATCAAATAGGTTTTTTTATGACTTATGCTTTGGAGTTGTTTCAACTTAAAAAAAGTTATCCAGGTGCTATAAAAGCATTAAGTGGTATTAATTTACAAGTGAATATCGGTGATTTTTATGCTTTATTGGGACCTAATGGTGCTGGTAAATCAACGATTATTGGTATTATTAGTTCATTAATTAAAAAAACTAGTGGAAAAGTAAAAGTTTTTGGTTACGATCTTGATAAAGATGTTGTTCATGTAAAAAGTCAATTAGGTTTAGTACCACAGGAATTTAATTTTAATCCATTTGAAACTGTATTACAAATAGTTTTAAATCAAGCTGGTTATTATGGTGTTCGACGGTCATTAGCATTATTACGAGCAGAGATTTATTTATGTCAACTTTCTTTATGGAATAAACGTAATCAACCTGCTAGAGATCTTTCTGGTGGTATGAAGCGTCGATTAATGATTGCTCGAGCATTGATGCATCAACCAAGATTATTAATTTTAGATGAACCGACAGCAGGAGTAGATATTGAATTGCGTCGTTCAATGTGGTCGTTTTTAAAGAGATTAAACGAACAAGGAACCACAATTATTTTAACAACACATTATTTAGAAGAAGCAGAAATATTATGCCGTAATATTGGTATTATTCAATATGGTCAATTAATTGAAAATACTACTATAAAAAAATTACTTAATCAATTGGAGTTGGAAACGTTTATTTTTGATTTTACCCCAAAAAGTTTTATTCCTATATTAGAAGGTTATAAATTTAGAGTGCTAGATAACACAACATTAGAAGTCGATGTACTAAAAAATCAAGGCCTTAATAGTTTATTTAAGCAATTGTCTCAACAAGGTATAGAAATACTTAGTATGCGCAATAAAGTTAATCGTTTAGAAGAATTATTTCTTGGTTTAATGAATAAACAATATTGTAAGTCTATCGGTCAAGGGATAAAGAAATGATTCAGCTTTATTGGGTCGCTATGAAAACAATTTGGATCAAAGAAATAACACGTTTCGCTCGTATTTGGGTGCAAACTTTATTACCTCCAGTAATTACTATGTCTCTGTATTTTATTATTTTTGGTAGTTTAATTGGTTCTAGGATTGGTGAGATGGATGGTGTTAATTATATGCAATTCATTGTACCTGGATTGATTATGATGTCAGTTATTACTAATGCTTATTCTAATGTTTGTTCTTCTTTTTTTGGAGCAAAATTTCAAAAAAGTATTGAAGAATTATTGGTTGCTCCAGTTCCTACTCATATTTTAATAATTGGATTTATTGGTGGTGGGGTTGCTCGAGGCATTTTAGTTGGCATATTAGTTACAATTGTTTCCTTATTTTTTGTACCATTACATATTTATTCTTGGTTTGTTGTTATTATTACTGTTGTAATAACAGCCATTTTGTTTTCATTAGCTGGATTATTAAATGCAATTTTTGCTAAAACATTTGATGATATTAGTATTATTCCTACTTTTGTTTTAACACCATTAACTTATTTAGGAGGTGTGTTTTATTCTTTGTCTCTTTTAGCTGAATTTTGGCAAATGGTTTCTAAATTAAATCCTATTGTATATATGATTAGTGGATTACGTTATGGATTTCTTGGTATGAGTGATGTGAAGTTATCTATTACTTTGTTAATGTTAACTATTTTTATTGTTATTTTATATACTGTTACATGGTATTTAATTGAAAAAGGACAAGGATTAAAAAGTTAATAAATAAATCGTATTGATATTATATTATATAATCTATTATTTTTTGTTTTATGATAAGAGTATTTTAAAATGCTTTGATCAAAGTAATTTTTATAAATATTTTAATATACGAGAAATATTAATTTTTTATTACTTTCTAATAATGTTCATTATACATAAAAAATTTTAATATATCTTTTTAATTTTAAAGTATTATATAATAGCTTTTAAATGGTTATTTTTTACAATAAATAATAATTATATTAATATATTTTAAAATTTATAGAAAAAATATTTTTTTCATAAATATTATATAGATAAAAATCATTTATTTAAGATTTTTGATTTTATTATTTTGTAAATAAATTTATAATAAAAATGAATTATTTAAATTGTATTATAAATGCTTATAAAACATAAAAACGATTAAAAATAACAATATTTTTAATATATAAAAAAATATTTTTGCATCAATAAAAAATTTTTTATAAAAGATTACAGATTTTTCTTATTTAAAATTTTAAAATAGGATTACCATATTTTAAGATTATTTTCTGGAACTAATTTTAATCTATGAGAAAGTAATTCTCCATCTGGAAAACATAGTTTAGGAGCAATTTCAGCTAATGGATATAGTATAAATTCTCGTTTTTTAATACCATAATGTGGTATAGTTAAATGATGAGTTTGAATAGTTTGTTTCCCATATAATAGAATATCTAAATCTAGTGTCCTCGGTATCCAACGATTAATTGTGCGTTTTCTTCCATGCATGTATTCAATGTTTTGAGTATATTGCAGCAGATTATGAGGTAATAAAGTAGTTTCTAATGCAATAACTAAATTTAAATATTCAGGTTGATTTTTTTTTCCCATAGGTTTAGAACGATAAAAAGAAGAAATTTTAATAAATTTTGTATTAGGTAATTGATTTAATTTTTTAATAGCATTTTTTGCTTGTTTTAAAGGTTTATTTAAGTTACTACCAATAGAGATATAAACACAATTCATTTTTATTTTTTCTCTTTTTTTCTTATTGAGTAAAAAAGAATTTAGATACATATTTTAATTAAAATCATAACTAAGGATTTAAATTGCTAAATTTTTATTTTTTTTATGTATTAAATTATTGTTTTTTTCTTGAAAGTTAGTCCACCAATTAGCAACTTCTTTTAGTTTGGTAAGTTTTTCTACATTTGAACGCAGTTCTAGTAAATCAAATGCAGCACGAAATTTTGGATGTTCAAAAAGTATGTTTGCTTTTTCTTTATGATACCATGGTAATTTTAGTTGCAGTTTCCAAATATCACGCATAATTGTAGTTAGCTTTTTAGGTATTGCAATAGAACGACATTGTTTATTAAGTATATCATTCATTGCAATTGAAAAACCGTCATAATAAGTTAAATTGTTTTTTTTTGAAAGTTTTTCTGCATAGTCTACTAATGGATACCATAACATGGTTGCAAACAAAAATGCAGGATTAACATGTCTATTACTTTTTATGCGAAAATCAGTATTTTTTAATACCTGATTAATAATGGTTTCCATAGGAAACTTATTATTACTAAAATTTTCTGCAATTATTGGAAATAAAACTTGAAAAAGATTATAATCTTTTAATTTTTTGTATGTTTCATAACCTTGACCGTGTTGTAATAATTTAATAGATTCTTCAAACAAACGTGATGATGGAATATTTTTTAATAAAAATGCCAATTGTGGAATAAATTTTGTTGTATCACTATCAATTTTCATATTTAATTTACAGGAAAAACGAATAGCTCGGAGCATCCTTACAGGATCTTCTCTATAGCGAATTTTTGGATCACCAATTAAACGAATTATACCATTTTTTAAATCTTTATATCCACCAACATAATCATGTAGGGTAAAATCATTAATTCGATAATATAAACTATTAATTGTAAAGTCACGATGTATAGCATCGTCTTCAATATTCCCAAAAATATTATCTCTTAATAACATACCATTACGAGTTCTATGTGACATATTTTTATTAATATTATTATTTTCTAAAGAAGAGCGAAATGTGGAAACTTCAATAAATTCATAACCAAAAATAATATGTGCTAAACGAAAACGACGTCCAACTAAACGACAATTACGAAAAAGTTCATAAATTTGTTCTGGTGTTGCATTTGTAGTTACATCAAAATCTTTAGGTTTTTTTCCCAATAATAAATCTCTAACGCTACCACCAACGAGATATGCTGCATAGCCTGCTTTATTTAGACGATTTAATACTTTTAGTGCATTATCACTAATATATTTTCTTGATATAAGATTTTTCTCTTTTTTTATTATAGATATTGCGTCCTTTATACTGGATAAAGGTATTAGTTGATGAATTAAACGCTTATTTTTTTGTTTTTTTGTTAATGAATTTTTTTCCATTATTTTATATTTTATATGTAATATTATATAGCATGAGTTATAGAGTTATGGAAGAAATTATTATTTGTTTTTTATTCAATTTTAATAGCATAAATCAGTTATTCTTATAAAACAATATGTTTTATAAAATTCCATTTTACAGAAAACATATAATTTTATTAAATTTAATGTTTTATGATTTTAAGTTAGAATATTTTATGTAAAATTTAATTGTTAATTATATATTAATAATTTGAACAATTTAATAAATGAAATTTTTATTAATAAATTTAAAAGATTATGTAACTAAATAATGTTTGATTTTTTTATAATGAAGGTGTTTTTTTTATTATAAACCTGTAATTTATTTCTTAAAATACCCATAGTTATTTTTTACTCTGATAATTTTTTTTCTTAAAATTAATTTCAAAAATTTATTTTTTTGTATTTAAAATTTTTAATATTTTTTTTATTTAGATGCGATTAATTATTAAATAAATATTATTTTTTAGATGTTTTTAAGTATATTATTTTTTTGTATTATATATCTTTTTCTATTAAAAGAAATTAATAAAAATACCTTATATTTACATTAAAACTTTTATTAATTAATAAAAAGAATAAAACAGTTATATTGACGGTAAAATACATAAATTTACCGTTAATATAACATCTTGATTTATCCTGTCATTTGTTTTTCACGTATTTCTGCCAATGTTTTACAATCAATACATAAATCGGCTGTTGGACGTGCTTCCAAACGACGAATACCAATTTCAATACCACAACTTTCACAATAACCAAAATTTTTGTTTGCAACTTTTTTGAGTGTTTTTTCAATTTTTTTTATTAATTTACGTTCACGATCACGATTACGTAATTCTAGACTAAATTCTTCTTCTTGTACTGCTCTATCTACAGGGTCAGGAAAATTAACAGCTTCATCTTGCATATAAGTAACAGTACGATCCTTTTCATCTATAAGTTGATTATGCCATGTTTCAAGAATGCGCTTAAAATGTATTAATTGAGTGTTATTCATATATTTTTCGCCTGGTTTTTCTTGGTAAGGTTTTACTCCTGCAATTACAAGAATGCTTAAGGACGAGTGTTTGTTTTTTTGCCCTTCTTGCATATTTTTTCTCCATGAAGAAAATATTAATAATATCTCCATTATATCGGTGGAGAAGGAGATACAAAGTATTGCAAATTTTAAAAATTTATATAATTGAAAATTATTTTTTTCTTTAATGTAATATATGAGTATAATTTTATTATTTAATTAAATATCCATATTAGATATATATTATGTTACATAAAGCAATATTTTTTTTATCAAAAAATAAATTTTTGCAACAGTTTTGTTTTATATCAAAATTATCATATTTTGTGAAGAAAAATATTTTTATATTATTAGTTTTTGTAAAAAATTGCGTATTTGTTAATAAAAATTTTAATTTTTATTTTTTATCTAGTAAATTTATTAATTATTTTGATGTTGTGTGTTTATTGAAATTTACATTTATAAAATATATTTTTTTTATAATTTAAATTATACAATTTTTGAAAATTTTGTTTTGAAAAAAATATTTGAATATTATTTTAAATATCGATATGAGTAAAATTATAGATATATAAAGTAAACGTTCATTGTTTTTATTATATTTGATTTTTTAGTATTTTAAATTACATATATTTTTATATTTTTTGTCTAGAGAAATAACATTCAATTTTTTTGAAATATCAATATAAAACATAAGATGTGATAATTATTTAAATAACTGTATTAATTAATATTGATAATATTACATTCATGCATGAATAGTTTAAGATAATCTTTTTTGTTAAGTTATTAATTTTTAAAGTATATGTAATATATTATGTTATTTAATAATCAATAGTTAAGAATCAATTCTAAAAATAAAAAAATAATAATTATTAAAAATTTTTATCCTATTTTACATGTATTATTGATTTCTAATAATTCAAGATATAACAGTAATATGTAAATACTTGAATTTATTAAAAGAAAGTTTCTGATAAAAATTTAAATTTAATTATAAAAATATTTAAATAATTATTATAAGGATAATTTTTTTGATAAAAAGAGGAAAGATAATGATAAAAAAAGCAAATAGATATCAATCACCTAAAAAAAATATAGGTTGTTTTTTATTTTTTATCAAAATTATAATAGTTTTTAGTTTGTTAATTAGTATTTATGGTTTTTATTTATATCATACAATTATTTATAGACTGGATGGAAAAGTTTGGGATCTTCCTGCAGCTATTTATGGTCGAATGGTTAATCTTGAACCCGGAATGAATTATAATAAAGAAGAAATGATTCGTTTATTGGATGGTATGCAATATCGTCAAGTAAAAAAGATTACTTTGCCAGGTGAATATGTAGTTATAGATAATACTATAGAAATGTTACGTCGACCATTTTCCTTCCCCGATAAAAAAGAAGAACAAATTTTTGTAAAATTAAGTTTTGATAATACTAAATTAAAAAATATAATTAACATTAGCAATGGTCGCTCGTTTGGTTTTTTTAGACTCGATCCTAAGCTTATTACTATGATGCAATCAGTTAATAATGAAAAAAGGTTAGTATTGCCAAGAAAAGATTTTCCAGAATCTTTAGTAAAGATGTTACTTGAAACTGAAGATCGTCAATTTTATAAACATGATGGAATAAGCATTTATTCTATCGGACGTGCAATTATTGCTAATTTAATGGCTGGTAAAACCGTTCAAGGTGGAAGTACTTTAACACAGCAATTAGTTAAAAATTTGTTTTTAAACAATAAACGAACATTAATGCGTAAAGTTAATGAAGCATATATGGCTCTTTTAATGGATTTTCATTATACAAAAGAACGTATTCTTGAGCTTTATCTTAATGAAGTTTATTTGGGTCAAAGTGGAGATGATCAAATTCGTGGTTTTCCGCTTGCCAGCCTTTATTATTTCAGTCGTCCCATAGATGAATTAAGTATTGATCAACAAGCATTATTAGTTGGTATGGTTAAAGGAGCATCATTATATAATCCATGGCGTAATCCTCAATTGGCACTTGAACGCCGTAATTTGGTATTAAAACTTCTAGAAACTAATAAAATCATTGATCGTGAAATATATCCTATATTATATGCTAGACCATTAGGAGTAAAATCTAAAAGCGATGTTTTGACACCTCAACCCGCTTTTATGCAACTTATTAAACAAGAATTGTTTAAAACATTAGGTGAAAAAGCCAATAATCTTTCTGGTGCTAAGATATTTACTACTTTAGATCCTGTTTCTCAACAGGAAGCTGAAAATTCAATAGAAAATGGAATATCAGATTTACGTAAAAAGTTTGAATTATCTGATCTTGAAGGAGCCATGGTGGTAGTTGACCGTATTAACGGTGAAATTCGTGCTATGGTTGGAGGTTCTCAACCGCAATATTTTGGATTTAACCGAGCATTGAATGCTCGTCGATCTATTGGGTCATTGGTTAAACCAGCTACTTATCTGACAGCATTAAGTGAACCTAATCGGTTTCGGTTAAATACTTGGATACCTGACGAACCAATTATTGTAAAATTTGATAATCAAACTTGGGAACCAAAAAATTATGATCGCAGGTTTAGAGGTCAAGTGATGTTAATTGATGCTTTATCAAGTTCACTCAATATACCTACGGTAAATATTGGATTAAGTCTTGGTTTAAATCAAGTAAGTAAAGTATTGGTAAATCTTGGTGTTCCAAGTGATGTAATCACACAGGTACCGGCAATGTTATTAGGTTCATTAAATTTAACTTTAGTTGAGACGGCACAAATGTTTCAAACGATCAGTGGTGGTGGAAATAGAGCTCAATTATCAGCATTACGTTCTGTAATTGATGGTCATGGTAATGAATGTTATAAAAGTTTTCCTTTAGGAAAACGAGTAGTTTCTCCACAAGCAGCTTATTTAACACTTTATGGTATGCAACAAGTTGTTGATCGAGGTACATCAAGTTCTTTAACAAATCAATTTTCTCAATATCATTTAGCGGCTAAGACAGGAACGACAAATGATTTACGTGATAGTTGGTTTGTAGGTATTGATGGCAAAGAAGTTGTGATTATATGGGTTGGTCGTGATAATAATGGTCCAACTAATTTAACGGGTGCAAGTGGTGCATTACATATTTATCGTCGTTATTTAGAGCATCAAATTCCATTAGTGTTAGATAATCAACCTCCAGAAGGAATTATAGAAATGAGAATTAATTTTGATGGTAGTTTTAATTGTTTTGGTGGCGGTTATCGTGTTTTACCTGTTTGGGCTAAAAATTCTGTAGCATTATGTGAAGAAAATGTGCAATCATTAAATTTAAACTATCAACTACATGAAAAAGAATTAAAAAACAAAAAAAACATTCCCCCTTTTTGGATTAAAGAAATATTTGATTAAAAAATTTTTGTAGAATATTTATAATAGTTAATAATATGATTTCATTTGTTCATGTTATAAAAAGCTTTTTCTGCTACTTTTATTGTAAAATTAATGTCGGCATTAGTATGTGATAGAGAAACAAAATTAGCTTCAAATGGAGAAGGTGCTAAATACACTCCTTCGGTTAACATTAGATGAAAAAATTGCCTAAATTTTTCAAAATTACATTCCATCACATCATTATAAGAGTTAATTTTTTTTGAGTTAGTAAAGAATAAACCGAACATGCCATTTATATGATTTATAATAAATGGAATCTTTTCTTTTTTAGCTTTTTTTTGTAAACCTTTTGCAAGTTTTATTGTTAGTTCTTTTAATTTTACATGAGTATTTATTTTAGCAATTTCTTTTAAACAAGTAAGTCCTGCTGTCATAGCTAATAGATTACCTGATGATGTACCTCCTTGATAACCCCCCTATTGGTGCTAATGTTTCCATTAATATACGTTTGCCACCTAATGCACCAATAGGAATACCACCGCCCATTATTTTTCCTAAGCAAGTTAGATCAGGTGTAATATGGTAATATTTTTGTGCTCCTCCTAATGCAATACGAAATCCTGTAATAATTTCATCTAGAATTAATAATGCGCCAAATTTATCGCATAATGTTCTAAGTCCTAGCAAAAATTGACTAGTAGGTAAAACACAATTCATATTTCCGGCTATAGGTTCTACTATTACGCAAGCTATTTCTGGATATTGATTAAAAGTATTTTGAACTGCATTCAAATCATTAAATTTACAAAGAAGAGTGTGTTTAATACAATCATTAGGAATCCCATTAGTATTATTTTTTCCTTTACTAAAAGTTTTAGAAAATTTTTGTGCTAACAAGGAGTCCGAATGTCCATGATAGCATCCTTCAAATTTTATAATTTTGTTACGTCCTGTATAATTTCTGGCAATTCTAATGGCAGTCATGGTAGCTTCTGTTCCTGAATTTACCATTCGTATCATTTCTATAGATGGTATAATTTGAGTAATAAATTCTGCCATTTCTATTTCCATAGAACTTGGTGCGCCACAACTTAAGCCATTTTTTGAACATTTTATAATTGATTTTTTAATATAAGGATGATTATGACCTAAAATCATAATTCCCCAAGATCCTACATAATCAATATAGGAATAATTATCAACATCATAAATGTAAGCTCCATTAGCTTTTTTAATAAATAATGGATAACCACCAACAGAATGGAATGCACGTACTGGTGAATTAACTCCGCCAGGAATAATTTTTTTTGCTTTTTTGAAAAATATTTTAGATTGTTTCATAAATACATTCCTAATATTCATAATTTGACAGATATTTATTATTTTTTTTTTGAAAAACTTATACTAAATTAAATATTAAATTTATAAGAAATGGTATAAAATTTAATTTTAGTAGATGAATTTTCATCTTGAATTAAATAATCTAATAAAACAATATATTATTTTATAATAAATTTTTTTGATTTTTTGTTTTTGATTTTTAAATTAAAATGGAATAAAAAATGATTGATAAAAATAAAGTACCTATAAAATTTACTGATACTGCAGCAAATAAAATTAAACTATTATTAAAAGATAAAAAAAATTTAAATTTGCGTTTACGCGTTTATATTACTGGCGGAGGATGCAGTGGTTTTAAGTATTGTTTTATTTTTGATGATAAAGTAGAGAAAGGGGATTTTAAGATTAAAAATCAAGGAGTCGAATTAATTATTGATCCTATGAGTTTTCAGTATATAGTAGGAGGTTGTGTAGATTACGTTGAAAGATTAGAAGGATCGAAATTTATAGTAGTAAATCCGAATGCAAAAATAACCTGTGGATGTGGTTCTTCTTTTGGTATTTAGTGTTTTTAAAATTTCTTTATGTATAAAAATTTTAAGATTAGATATTAAAATATAATTCATTATTTTTTGATGATAATTTTTATTTTTTTGATAAAATTATTAACATATTTTCTATTACTTGATTTGCTTTTTTTGCAGCAATAGGCAAAAACTTCTTGAAGTAAAAATTAGATTTTATATTAGCGATATCAGAAATTGCACGTACTATAATAAATGGAATTTTAAATTTGTAACAAACATGACCAATTGCAGCGCCTTCCATATCAACGGCAATTGCATCAGGAAAATTTTTTTTGATGTAACTTAATTTTTTTTTTCCATTTATAAAACTATCTCCAGTGCAAATTAAACCGTACATAGCATTAAAATTAAGTATTTTTATAGATTTTTTTGCTATTAATATTAATTCTTTATCTGCTATAAAAACAGTGGGACATTGTGCCATTTGTCCTAATTTATAATCAAAGGCTGTGATGTTTACGTCATGATAACAAACATGAGTTGAAATTGCAATATCAGCAATTTTTAAAGTTGGTGATAATCTCCCACTGGAACCACTGTTAATAATAAATTGAGGTGAAAAATGTTTTATTAACAATGTTGTTCCAATTGCTGCGGAGACTTTTCCTATTCCTGTATTTAATACAGCAATATTAAGATGATTAAATTTTCCATGATATATATCACATCCTGCTATTGATAATGAGAGATAAGCATTAGTTGTATTACGTAATGAGTCTATTTCTGAATTCATTGCAGTTATTATTGCTATTTTCATTTTCTGATATATGTATATGTATTTGATTTAATATTGTGGTATATGTAGTTGATTTAATATTGTGCTAAATTAATAGTACTTTGTATCGTAGATTATTATTTTTTGTTTATAAAATATATTTTTTATAAATTAATAATTTAAAAATTATTTTAATATTTTACTATATGGTATTTTTAAATAAATTGAATTTTAATAAAAATATTTTTTTATAACATATATCTTAATTATATGAAATAATATGTTGATAATATAACATAATGATATGTATAAAAATTATTAACTTAACATAATTTTTGATTAAAGTTTTTGATTTTTATTTTTGATAATAACATTTAAAAATTTATTTTTTGTTTTTTTGGTTGTAACTTTTTAAGTTATTAATATTTATATAAAATGATAATTTTGTTAATTTTTTTATTTTTACTAATGATTTTTGTACAATTTAGGAATAATATTTTTATTACAGATTGCATAAGTTTTATAAAAAACATACAATAATGTTTTATATTAAATTGTAATTTTTACTTAATATTTAAATTTTTTTTGAGTTTTTTATGTTTCTTTATAAATTTTATTAAATAAGAATTATTGATTAAATAAAAATAATTTTTAGAACATTAATGTTATCTAGAATTCATTATAATATGATTAATTATTACGTAATGTTTATTTAATTTATATATTTTAAAATTTTTGTATTTTGTAAATATTATTTTTCAGTTTTTAAAAATAGTTTTAAGATAGCATATATTAAATATTTTTTATATTTTAATTTTAAAAATTATTTTTTTAAAAATATTTCATAAAATTATTTTTTATTAGTTATCTATAAAAGTAAAGTTATAATTTATTAAATATTTAAAATTTTTAAAAGTATAATTTTTATTTATTAAATTTAATTTGTTTATTATTTGTTTATAATTTTATTGATATGTTATTGAACACAAAACTTATAAAGTTAATAACGAAATAATTAATTAAGTATAAAATATCACCATGTTTTTTATGTATTTTTTATAAAATTTATAAAAAATAATTGTTTTTATAAAAATTTATCTTTATAAAATATATAAAAATAATTTATAAAAATTAACAATTATTAAGTTTTACAGAAAAGATTTTTTATGCAATTGAATTGCTTTTTAAATTAATTAATTATTATTTAACAAATAAAATGTTTTTAATATTATTTTTTATTTGTAGTATAAAATACTAATTATTTATTTTTTTTGGTATAGAAAAATATGTTATTATTCTGATTATAAATATAAAATATTTTTTAGTTTAAGATGAAAATTATATAATGTAATTATACTTTTTAAGTTTAGTTAAATGATTTTTTTTTGATAAAATAAAGCAGAATAAATAAGGTTAAATTGTCAAATTTACATATTAGAAAATGCTAAATTTTTTTTTGATAAATTATTTTAGAAAAATATAAATTTTTAAAAAATTCGTTAAAAATTAAAATAATAACAATTATTTTTTGTTATTCTTAAATAAGAGAATAATTTAGATATACAAAAATTTTATTAGTTGATTATTTTTTAGATATTTATATATACTAAATAATCTGGAGATTTTGTAACTAAAATTAGAATTTTAAAAATTTTTATTTGTATTCACTTGAAACCAAAAGAATTGATTTTATGAAGTTTTAATAAAATTTGAAAAATATTATATCAATCATTTTTTATATTTATTCATAATTTTTTATAGAAAATATCATATTTGCATTTTATGATTGAGGTTAAATTATATATTTTTTTTAAAAAATATAAAAAATGTTTGAATTTTAAAAAAACTTTTTGATATTTATTAATATAAATTACAATTAAATTTTTAGAAAATTATTATAATATTCTAATGGTTTTTTTGCGATTTTTTCTTTATCTAATTCATTTAATAATTATATTTTTATATAGAAATTAATGTAATCTATAAATATTGTTATTATTTAAGATAAAATAATAAAAAATTAAAATAAAATTTTATTTTTAATATGTGCATAAAAAATAAAATGAAATAAAGTATTTTTATACACTGGAAATATAAAGAAAGTTTTTTGTAGGAGGAAATTAAATCTTTATAAAAAACATAATTTTAATATTTTATAAAAATTAATAGAGAATCAAAAAAAATATAATTTTAATACAATAAAACGTATTTTTATATACTAAATTTTTTAATTTATATATGATTTATATCTAAATTATATTTAATAATAATTATTAAACTTTATTAAATTAATCATGTTTTTTATAAAGATTTATGATCAGTAAAAAATTGTTTATTTATAAATTTTTAGTTAAAATAATTAAAATTATTCAGAATTAATTGTTTTAATTTATTAAAAAATAAAATTTTTAATAAAAATACTTATTTATTAAAAATTAGAAATATATAATATTTCATATTGTGTTTTAGTAAAAATATTTTACAAATTTTATTTTTGTGTGATTATTTTTGCTAAAATGTATTAAAAATAATTAATGAGTAATCTAGATATTTTTTTATTTTTAATAAGATTTTTATTAATTAAATATTAATGTTATTAAAAATATGAATAATATATTACATGATATTTATAATTTTAATATTTTTTATAAACTAAGTTTTCATATTATTATTAATATAATTTATTTTTTATTTGTTTATTTTTTATAGTATTATTTTTAATAATATTTTTATTGTTTTAAAATACAAATAATATCAAAAATAAAAATAACAAAAAAATACTTCTTACAAATATTCTATGATAGAATAAAAGTCTTATATTAGATGATTGTTAATAATAACAGTATTAAATTTTTTATTATTTATTTATTAAATTTCTAGATATTTATATAAAAGATAAAATTTGTTATATTTTTAAAAAACTTTAATTAGTAAAAAGTTATTACACAAAAAATACATATCTTAATATTATTAATTTTTTTAAAAAATTTATTGGTTATCTGATTTATATGTTAGATTAATAAAAATTAATTATTCATATTAAATATTTTAATTAAGAAAATGAATATAATATTAGAAATAGATATTACAAATAATAAATTTTCTGTTTTTTTATATGTATTTTTTATATCTAACTTTTTAGGTTTTAACATGAAAAAAAATTATATTTTTGTCACTGGAGGAGTGGTTTCCTCTCTTGGAAAGGGTATTGCATCAGCTTCTTTAGCAGCTATACTGGAAGCACGCGGACTTAATATTACAATTATTAAATTAGACCCTTACATTAATGTTGATCCAGGTAAAATGAGTCCAATTCAACACGGAGAAGTTTTTGTTACGGAAGATGGTGCAGAAACTGACCTTGATTTGGGACATTATGAACGTTTTATTCGCACAAAAATGACTCGTCGTAATAACTTTACAACTGGTTGTATTTATTCCGAAGTATTACGCAAAGAACGTCGTGGTGATTATTTAGGTGAAACTATTCAAGTGATACCTCACGTTACCGATGAAATCAAAAAAAGAATTGTTAATGGAGGAGAAGGTTATAATATTGTATTAGTTGAAGTAGGTGGAACAGTCGGTGATATTGAATCTTTGCCTTTTTTAGAAGCTATTCGTCAATTAGCTGTCGATTTTGGTCGTAAAAATACTCTTTTTATTCATCTTACTTTGGTTCCTTATTTACCTGTAACTGCTGAAGTTAAGACTAAACCTACACAACATTCAGTCAAAGAATTATTGTCTATTGGTATTCAGCCTGATGTATTAATTTGTCGTTCAAATAAAATGATTTCAATTGATGAAAGAGAAAAGATTGCTCTTTTTTGCAATGTATCAAGAAAAGCAGTTATATCATTAATGGATGTCCATTCAATTTATGAAATCCCGATTTTATTAAAATCGCAGCAGTTAGATGATTATATTTGTAATAAATTTAAACTTAGATATCAATCAGTTGATCTTTCTGAATGGGAAGCAGTTATTGATGCGCAACGTAATTCTATAGGTACAGTAAATATTGGAATGGTAGGTAAATACATCAAATTACCTGATGCTTATAAATCTGTTATTGAAGCTTTACAACATGGTGGTTTAAAAAACCGTTTAACGGTTAATATTAAATTGATTGATTCTGAAGATATCGAAGTATATGGTACTGATCCTTTAAAAGGACTGGATGCTATTTTAGTACCAGGAGGTTTTGGTGAACGTGGTATTGAAGGAAAAATTGCTACCGCTCGTTATGCGCGCGAAAATCAAATTCCCTATTTTGGCATTTGTTTAGGTATGCAAGTGGCATTTATTGAATATGCACGTCATGTGGCTTATATGAAAGAAGCAAATTCTACAGAATTTTCACCTGATTGTAAATATCCAGTTATTGCTTTAATCACTGAACGTTTTAAAAATCAAAACAAAATTAAAATAGATAATAATATTGATAATTTTGCTACTATGCGTGTAGGTGCTCAAAAATGCCATTTGATAGCAGGTAGTAAAGTTAAAAAATTATATAATAAAGATATAATTATTGAAAGACATCGTCATCGTTATGAGGTAAATAATATGTTTTTAGGACAAATGGAAAAAGCAGGTTTATCTGTTACAGGACGTTCAGAAGATAATAAATTAGTAGAAATCATTGAAAATCCAAATCATCCTTGGTTCGTTGGTTGTCAATTTCATCCTGAATTTACGTCTACTCCAAGGGATGGTCATCCTTTATTTTCTTCTTTTATTAAAGCAGCTCAAGAATATCAACAAAGAAAAATATAAGAAATATATTGATTAATTATGCTAATCAAGAAAATATCTACAGGAGAACAATATGATTTCAAAAATAGTAAAAATTATTGGACGAGAAATTATAGATTCTCGTGGTAATCCTACTGTTGAAGCAGAAGTGCATTTAGAAGGCGGTTTTTGTGGTTTAGCAGCCACACCATCTGGTATATCAACAGGATCAAGAGAAGCATTAGAATTACGAGATTCTGATAATACCCGTTTTTTAGGAAAAGGTGTTTTAAAAGCTGTTTCTGCAGTTAATGGGCCAATTATGGATGCATTAGTTGGAAAAGATTCTACATTGCAATCTTATATCGATAATATCATGATTGAATTAGATGGTACAGACAATAAATCTAAATTTGGTGCAAATGCACTTTTAGCAGTTTCTATTGCTAATGCAAAAGCAGCAGCAAAAGCAAAAGGTATTTCTTTATATAAACATATTTCAAAATTAAGTGGTATGTCTGGTAAATTATCAATGCCTTTGCCTATGATGAACATTATAAATGGTGGAAAACATGCAGAGAATAACCTTGAAATTCAAGAGTTTATGATTCAACCAATTAGTGCCAAAAATTTTAAAGAAGCGATTCGTATGGGATGTGAAATTTTTCATCATTTAGGGAAAGTTTTGAACAAAAAAGGCATCAACGCAGCATTAGGGGATGAAGGTGGTTATGCACCAAATTTAAAATCAAATGTTGCCGCTTTAGAATTAATTAAGGAAGCCGTTGAAGTATCTGGTTATATTTTAGGTAAAGATATCACTTTAGCAATAGATTGTGCTGCTTCTGAATTTTATGATAATAAAACAAAAACTTATAATTTAAAAAGTGAGCATAAAACTTTTTCTTCTCAAGAATTTACTCATTATCTTGAAGAATTAACTAAAATATATCCGATTATTTCTATTGAAGATGGTCTTCATGAATTAGATTTAGATGGATTTATTTATCAAACTAAAGTTTTAGGTAATAAAATTCAATTGGTAGGTGATGATTTGTTTGTAACGAATACTAAAATTTTAGAAAAGGGAATTAAAAAAGGTATAGCTAATTCAATTTTAATTAAATTTAACCAAATTGGTACTTTGACCGAAACTTTATTGGCAATTAATATGGCAAAAAAAGCTGGTTATTCTACAATAATATCACATCGATCTGGTGAAACTGAAGATGCTACAATTGCAGATTTGTCCGTAGGAAGTGCTGCAGGTCAAATTAAAACAGGTTCAATGAGTCGATCTGATCGATTAGCTAAATATAATCAATTGATTCGTATTGAAGAAGAATTGGGTAAAAAAGTATTTTTTAATGGTTTACAAGAAGTAAATTGTCAATTTTTAATGTGAAATTATTTTTAATAAAACTTTTTTAGAATTTTGTTATATTTGATAAATTTAATAAATTTTACAAAATTTTGTTAATTTTCAATAAAAAAAAGATGATATTTCGATAAAAAATTGGAAGAAATTATCAATATTTTTTTTAGAAAAAATCTTTTAGTTTACGTATTTTTTTAAATATTTCATAATTTGAATAGTATATATGAGGAGAAAATCCTAATGCTTTTTTTATATTATAATCGTGAGATCTTAAAAATATATTAATTTTTTTTTCAAGTTTAAGTGTTGATGGAATTGTAGGTTCTTTTTTTGTTTTTTTTTGATTTACTATTAAGGTATAATTTTTAATTGCTTCATCATTGGGTAATAAATAACTAGCAAATTTCATATTAATCGCAGTATATTCATGTCCACAACATATAAAAGTTTCGTCAGGTAATTTTTTTAAAATATTTAAAGAACGATACATTTGTTGACTATTTCCTTCAAAGATACGCCCACAACCACCAGAAAATAGAGTATCGCCACAAAAGAGATAAGGTTTTTGATAATAAGCTAAATGTCCTAAAGTGTGTCCTGGAACAGAAAACACGTTTAATCTACATCCAAAAAAAATTAAAATATCTCCGTTTTTTATGATGTATTTTGCTCCTTTTTTATAAGTTTCCATTGGTCCATAAATATCTATTTTTGGATAATTGATCTTTAATTTTTTAATTCCATTAACATGGTCATTATGATGATGAGTAAGTAAAATAGCGATTGGTTGTATATCATGGTGTTCTAAAAAAATTTTTACTGGTTTAGCAATACCAGGATCAATAATAATACATTTTTTTTTATGAATTAGTAACCATATATAGTTATCAACTAATGCAGGAATTCTTACAAGTTTCATAATGATTTTTAAAAATCTTATTTGTTAACAGGATATTCTAATGAAGTCAGTATTTTTTAATAAAACATATCAAAGTTCTAATTCATGGAAAAATATACCATGGGGAGAGTATTATTGTACTGCATTAAACAAAGAGCTGCAATTATGGTGGCCAAAAATATTTGGATTTCATTTATTAAAAATTGGTCAATTTAGTTTAGATATTGATACTCAATCGTCTTTTATTAATCATAAGTTTAGCATGCATATGGTTGGAAAGAATGCTCAATTATTAGGTAATCCTAATGAAATGCCTTTTAAAAATAAATCAATAGATGTTTGCTTATTAATACAAGAACTTGCATACAGTAATAGACCGTATTCTTTATTACGTGAAACGGATAGAATTTTAGTTGATGATGGTTGGCTAATTATATCTAATTTTAATTTTATGAGTTTGTTAGGTATTATAAACTCTATTCCTTTTTTTCGTAAATCTCAACTATATAGATATAATAGTCGTATATTTTCGTTATCTATTTTGCTCGATTGGTTAACTTTTTTAAATTATGAAATATTCTTTCAAGAAAGTTTTCAAATTCTCCCTTGGAGAAGTCCCTATCATTTTATTAACAAAACATTTAAATTTGCAGGTTGTATTACGCTTATTATTGCTCGTAAAAGAACATTGCCATTAACACCAAGATCGATAAAATTTATTAAAAATTGCATAAAAATAGGTAATAATACATTAGGTTTTATTGAGACTTGGTGTAAATTTTCGATTTTTTTATTTAAAATAACCTTTATCTTCTTCTGTTGGTAAAGAAGCTGCATTTTTTGCTAATATATCGCATATTTCATTTTCTTGATTTTTGGAATGTCCTTTAATCCAATGCCATTCTATTGTATGTTTTGTAATGATTGCATCTAATCTTTTCCATAAATCTATATTTAAAACAGGCAATTTAGCAGTGCGTTTCCATTTCTGATGTTTCCAATTATGTATCCATTTTGTAATTCCTTGGCGAACATATTGACTATCTGTTTGAAAAATTATTTTGCATGGTTTTTTAAGTGTTTCTAATGCAATAATTGCGCCCATCAATTCCATTCGATTATTTGTTGTATAAAAATATCCTTTACTTAAAGTTTTCTGATATTTATGATATCTTAATAGAATACCATAACCACCTGGACCTGGATTTCCTAAACAAGAACCGTCAGTAAAAATTTCTACTTTTTTTTTCATTTTTAATAAACTCATTATATATTTATAGTTAATATTTTTCTTAGTGTGACATAAAAAAGTAAGATGAGCACAATGATTAGACGACAAATTGTCATTGATACAGAAACAACTGGAATAAATAAGTTTGGAGTACCTTATGAAGGACACAATATTATTGAGATTGGTGCTTTAGAAATCGTTGACCGAAATTTAACGGATTCTCATTTTCATGTTTATATAAAACCAAATCGGTTAATTGATTCTGAAGCTTTAGCTATTCATGGAATTACTAATGAATTTTTAGCAGATAAACCAAATTTTTCAGAAGTTGCCGATGATTTCCTTAATTTTATTAAAGGAAGTGAATTAATTATGCATAATGCACCTTTTGATTTGGGTTTTATAAATTATGAATTTTCTAAATTAAAAAAAAATATTCCTTTAATAGAAACTATCTGTCATATAACAGACAGTTTGCTTTTAGCAAAAAAACTTTTTCCTGGTAAAAGAAACAATCTTGATGCTTTATGTAATCGTTATAAAATTGATAATTCAAAACGTATATTGCATGGAGCATTGCTTGATGCTTCTATTTTAGCAAAAGTTTATATAGCAATGACTGGAGGTCAAATTTCATTATCTTTTTTGGCTAATTCAGAGTTAAATAGTCAAGTTTATATAAATAAAATTCAAAAATTGGAAAAATTAAAAAATAAATTAATTGTAATTTATGCTAACCATTCGGAAAAGATTGCTCATGAAGAAAAGTTAAATTTTATTGAACATAAAATCAAAAGAAAATCTGTTTGGCGCTTAAATCTTAAAAAAGATAATTAACATAAAAAATCATAATTTTAAAAAAATATTTTTTAAAAAAGATTGACGTTTAGATGCCAGATTCGTAATATCACTAATATTTCTAATTCAATTAATAGAATTGGTGCGGTAGTTCAGTCGGTTAGAATATCGGCCTGTCACGCCGGAGGTCGCGGGTTCAAGTCCCGTCCGCACCGCCATAATATTATCAAAACCTTATCAAAATCTTAATGAACTGGTAGTTTTTTATCCATAAAAGGTTTTTATTTTTAATTAAAATTTTTTTTAAAAAATATTTGGACGTTATTTATTTTTTCTGTTTTATATTTGATGAATATATTTTTTAAAAGATTTTTTTTAGAATAAATAAAAGTTGTTTATAACAAGTATGATATTATTGATTTCATTGGAGAAAAATAATGATAAATCGCAAAATCCTTGCTAATGCTATTCGGTTTTTGAGCATAGATGCAGTGCAAAAAGCACAATCAGGACATCCAGGTACTCCAATGGGAATGGCTGATATTGCTGAAGTATTGTGGCGTGATTATATGAATCATAATCCTGCTAATCCAAATTGGATAGATCGTGATCGGTTTGTGTTATCTAATGGGCATGGGTCGATGTTATTGTATAGTTTGATACATCTTACTGGTTATGATTTGCCAATTGAAGCATTAAAAAAATTTCGTCAATGGCATTCTAAAACTCCAGGACATCCGGAATATGGGTGCACACCAGGAATTGAAACAACAACTGGTCCATTAGGACAAGGACTTGCAAATGCTGTAGGATTTGCGATTGCAGAAAAAACTTTAGCTAAACAATTTAATCGTCCTGGCCATATTATTATTGATCATTATACTTATGTTTTTGTAGGTGATGGTTGTATGATGGAAGGAATTTCACATGAAGTTTGCTCATTAGCTGGGACATTAAAATTAGGTAAACTTATTGTTTTTTATGATGATAATGATATTTCAATTGATGGAAAAGTAAAAGGTTGGTTTACAGAGAATACATCCGTACGTTTTGCTGCTTATAATTGGCATGTTATCAAAGATATTGATGGACACAATTCTGAAAAAATAAAATTAGCAATAGAGGAAGCACGTAATATTACTGATAAACCATCTTTATTAATTTGTAAAACAATTATTGGTTATGGATCTCCAAATAAAGCGGGTTTAAAAGAAGCTCATGGTGCTCCACTAGGTGAAAGTGAAGTATTTGCCACTAGGGAAGCACTAAATTGGCCGTATCCACCTTTTAAAATACCATCAGAAATTTATAAAAAGTGGAATGCTATAAAAATAGGTCAAAAAAAAGAAGATATTTGGAATAGAAATTTTTTAGCATACAAAAAGGCTTTCCCTCAACTTGCTAAAGATTTTTTGCGTCGTAAAAAAGGACATTTTCCTGATAAATGGAAATTTATCGTGAATAATTTAATCAATAGATTACAATCTAATCCGCGTAATATATCTGGTCGTCAAGCTTCACAAAATATATTAGAAGTATTTTGTAAAAAACTTCCTGAAATGTTAGGTGGTTCGGCTGACTTGTCACCAAGTAATTTGACTATGTGGTCTGGTTCTCAAGCAATTCATCAGGATTCGGGTGGTAATTATATTCATTATGGTGTACGTGAATTTGGAATGTCAGCTATCATGAATGGAATTTCATTACATGGTGGTTTTATACCTTATGGTGGTACATTTTTGATGTTTGTTGAATATGCGCGGAATACATTACGTATGGCAGCATTAATGAAAATTCGTACTATTTTTGTTTATACTCATGATTCTATTGGTATTGGTGAAGATGGTCCAACTCATCAACCTATTGAACAATTAGCTACTCTACGAATAATACCAAATATGAGCACTTGGCGTCCTTGTGATCAAGTGGAAGCGGTAGTTGCTTGGCAGTATGCAATTGAGCGTGTTGAAGGCCCAACTGCTTTAATTTTTTCTCGGCAAAATCTTGAACAACAAGTACGTAATAAAAAACAATTAAACAATATTAGTAAAGGAGGATATGTTCTAAAAGATACTCCGATAGGTATGCCTGAAATTATTTTAATTGCAACAGGTTCCGAAGTTGCATTAGCTGTTAAAGTATATAAAAATTTAAGTGATGAAGGATATAAAGTTCGAGTAGTATCTATACCATCAACAGATACTTTTGAAAAACAGGATATAGATTATATTGAATCTGTATTGCCATCTGCAGTTACTACTCGTCTTGTAATTGAAGCTGGTATTCCTGATTATTGGTATAAATATATTGGTAAAAACAGTAAAATTATTGGTATAAGTACTTTTGGTGAATCAGCACCAGCAGATATATTATTTGATAAATTTGGTTTTAATGTTAAAAATGTACTAAGTCAGGCCAAATTATTATTACATTAATGTATTTAAAAATATAAAAACATGAACTTTTTATTATTTTTTTTATTTAAAAAACATTTAAGTAATTTAAATTTTTTATAACTTTAGCTCCTAAATTGTTTTATTTGATGTTTGTACAAAGATTATATTTTATAAAATTTAGTTCCTAAAAATAAATATTTTTTATAAATTTTACTATTAAAAGAATATTTAGAATGAAAACTATAATTATCAGTATTTTTTTCTGTTAATATGTTTTTATTAAATTGAAGGAATAATATGATAATTAAAGTAGCCATTAACGGTTTTGGAAGAATAGGACGCAGCGTATTAAGAGCGCTTTATGAATCAGGTTATCGGACTAAAATTGCTGTTATTGCAATTAATGAAATTGCTGTTGCAGAAGGTATGGCACATTTATTAAAATATGATTCTAGTCATGGTATATTTGCTTGGGATGTAAGTATTGATAAGGATTTTTTATCAGTTGGTAATGATGTGATTTATCTTTTTCATGAATATAAGATAGAAAAATTACCATGGGGCGCATTAGATATTGATATCGTTTTGGATTGTACTGGTATTTATGGTTCAAATATAGATGGTTATACTCATTTATCTAGTGGTGCAAAAAAAGTTTTGTTTTCTCATTTAGGTATTGGTGATCTGGATGCAACTATTGTTTATGGTGTTAATGAAAATAGTTTAAAAAAAACTGATCAAATTGTTTCAAATGCATCTTGTACCACTAATTGTGTTATCCCAGTAATAAAAATATTAGATACTTCTTTGCATATTGAATCCGGTATAGTGACAGTCATACACGCTGCAATGAATGACCAACCAGTAATCGATGCTTATCATGAAGATTTACGTCGAACAAGAGCTGCTAGTCAATCTATAATTCCTGTAGATACGAAATTAGTTTCTGGAATTACACGAATTTTTCCTAAATTTAAAAATTATTTTGAAGCAATATCAGTGCGCGTACCTACTATCAATGTAACAGCAATTGATTTGAATGTAAAAGTAAAATCTAAAGTTACAGTTGATAAGGTTAATCAAATATTAGAAAAATCAGCAAAAGAATTATTTTGTGGTATTCTTGATTATACTGAATTACCATTGGTATCAACAGATTTTAATCATGATTCACATAGTGCTATTGTAGATGGCACACAAACACGTGTAAGTGGAAAAAATTTAATCAAAATTTTCGCATGGTGTGATAATGAGTGGGGATTTGCTAATCGTATGCTTGATACTACTTTAGCAATGGCTGCCACCGGATTTTAGAATGCATCTCATTGTTTATTTTACAAAAGAATAAAAAAAATATTTTTTATGTATTAAAAAATATTTAAGAGAATTTATTATCTATGTCTATAATTAAAATAATTGATTTAGACTTAAAAAATAAGAAAGTATTAATTCGATCTGATTTAAATGTCCCTATTGTAGATGGGAGGATTATTTCTGATGCACGAATTCGCGCTTCTTTGCCAACAATTAAAATTGCATTAAAGAAAGGTGCAAAAGTGATGATCATGTCTCATCTGGGTCGTCCGATTGAAGGTGAATATAATCAAAAATTTTCATTAATGCCTATTGTAAAATATTTAGCAAATAAACTTGATTATCCTGTTCGGTTAGTCAGAAATTATTTAAATGGAATTAAAGTTAAGGATAATGAATTAGTAGTTCTTGAGAATGTAAGATTTAACAGAGGTGAAATAAAAAATGATGAAAATTTGTCTCAGCAATATGCTGCTCTTTGTGATATTTATGTAATGGATGCATTTGGAACTGCTCATCGTACTCATGCATCAACTTCTGGTATAGCAAAATTTGCTTCTTTATCATGTGCAGGATTATTATTATCGTTTGAATTAGAGTCATTAAGTAAAGCTTTAAAAAATCCTGCACGTCCAATGGTAGCTATTATTGGTGGTTCAAAAGTTTCCAGTAAATTAAATATATTAAATTCTTTAGTAGAGATTTCTGACCAAATTATTGTAGGAGGTGGAATTGCTAATACTTTTATTGCTGCTGCTAATCATAAAATAGGATGTTCTTTATACGAACAATCTTTTGTTGCAACAGCAAAAAAAATATTATCAAATTTTGATATTATTATACCAATTGATGTGTGTGTTGCAAAAAAATTTTCAGAGACTGCTGTAGGAATTGTAAAGTCTATTAATGACATTAAAGATAATGAGCACATTTTAGATTTAGGTCATAAAACTGTTAATTATTTAGTAGATATTTTACAAAAAGCAAAAACAATTTTATGGAATGGTACTCTTGGAGTTTTTGAATTTGCTAATTTCCGTTATTCTACTGAAGTGATTGCAAAAACTATTGCAAAAAGCACAGCTTTTTCTATTGCAGGTGGTGGTGATACAATAGCAGCTATTAATGCGCTTGGTATTGTAGATAAAATATCTTATATTTCTACTGGCGGAGGAGCTTTTCTAGAATTTATTCAAAATAAGAAATTACCTGCAATTGTTGCATTAGAAGAATGGGAAAATCAGCAATCATATTTAAAAAATAATAGGTAAGATTAATGACTTATGTAAAAAAGGAATTTATCTTATGTTAAACATTTTTAACATTGTTAATCCCGGTGTTATTACTGGCGATGATGTGCAAAAAATTTTTTCTCTTGAAAAAAAATATAAATTTGCATTACCAGCAGTTAATTGTTTCGGTCTGGATTCTATTAATGCTGTTTTGGAAACTGCTGCTAAAATTCGTTTTCCAGTCATTGTTCAATTTTCTAATGGTGGAGCTGCATTTGTTGTAGGTAAAGGTTTACAAGTAAAAGGTCAAGAAGCAGCAATTTTAGGTGCTATTTCGGGTGCTCATTATTTACATAAAATATCTAAATATTATGGTGTACCTGTTATATTGCACACAGATCATTGTGGTCGTAAATTGCTGCCATGGATTGATGGTTTGCTAGATGAAGGTGAAAAATATTATCAAATGACAGGAAAACCATTGTTTTCATCACATATGATTGATTTATCAGAAGAATCCTTGGTAGATAATATTAAGACTTGTACTCAGTATTTAAAAAGAATGAGTAAAATGGAGATGACATTAGAAATTGAGTTAGGTTGTACTGGTGGCGAAGAAGATGGGATTGATCATTCTGGAATAGACAGTGCATTACTTTATACACAACCTGAAGATGTTGCTTATGCTTATGAAAAATTATGTCAAATTAGTAATCGATTTATGATTGCAGCATCTTTCGGTAATGTTCATGGTGTTTATAAAGCAGGCAATGTTCAATTAATGCCAAAGATTCTTAAGAATTCACAAGAATATGTTACTAAAAAGTTTCATTTACCAGAAAAAAATAATTTAAATTTTGTGTTTCATGGTGGATCTGGTTCGTCTATTGAAGATATTAAAGAAGCTGTCAATTATGGTGTTGTAAAAATGAATATTGATACAGATACGCAATGGGCAACTTGGGAAGGGATATTAAATTATTATAAGGAAAATAAGAATTATTTAGAAACTCAATTAGGTAATCCAGAAGGTAAAGATAAACCAAATAAAAAATATTATGATCCTCGTATCTGGATGCGAGCCGGTCAGATTGCTATGATGAAACGTTTAGAACAGGCATACAAAGCATTAAATTGTATTAATTTTTAATAATTATTTGCAAATTTTAAGGATGTATATATTATTAAATGTATATATTATTATATAAAAATATATTATTTTTTGTCTTATGATTTTTTTTGATAATATTTAAAATATTTATTTTTTTAGGTTACATGTTATTGTTATTTTTAATAATAAAAAATGTAAAAAAAATTTGTGTACCCCCCTTGAAGTGGTTTTTATTGACCCCATATACCAAATAGGGTGCTAGTTGTTGATATTAAAACATACTAGTATTATCCTTCATTTACTTTACGTGGATTGTATTTATAGGAGATCTATTCATGAAGATTCGTCCATTGCATGATCGGGTTATCATCAAGCGCGAAGAAGTTGAATCTAAATCTGCAGGTGGTATTGTTTTAACTGGTACTGCAGCAAGTAAATCAACTCGAGGTAAAGTGCTGGCTATTGGTAAAGGTCGCATCTTAGAAAATGGTCAGACTAAACCATTAGATGTGAAAGTCGATGATATAGTTATTTTTAACGACGGTTATGGTGTGAAAACAGAGAAGATTGATGAGGAAGAAGTGTTGATTATGTCAGAAAGCGATATTTTGGCAATTATCGAAAAATAATTTCTAGTTTAGATCTTCTGAATGAAAGAATTTAAAGGAAAGAAACAATGGCAGCTAAAGACGTAAAATTTGGTACTGATGCACGTATAAAAATGCTCCGTGGAGTAAATATTCTTGCAGATGCAGTAAAAGTTACTTTAGGTCCGAAAGGAAGAAATGTAATTTTAGATAAAGCTTTTGGAGCACCTTCAATTACTAAAGATGGTGTGTCTGTTGCCCGAGAAATTGAATTAGAAGATAAATTCGAAAATATGGGCGCCCAGATGGTAAAAGAAGTTGCTTCTAAAGCAAATGATGCAGCAGGTGACGGAACAACTACTGCGACAGTATTAGCTCAATCTATTGTTAGCGAAGGTTTAAAGGCAGTAGCGGCTGGTATGAATCCAATGGATTTAAAACGTGGTATTGATAAAGCAGTTGCTGCTGGAGTCGAGGAATTAAAAAAATTATCTACACCTTGCGCTGATAATAAAGCAATCGAACAAGTAGGTACTATTTCTGCTAACTCTGATGAAACAGTCGGTAAATTAATTGCAGAAGCAATGGAAAAAGTTGGTAAAGAAGGGGTCATTACGGTTGAAGAAGGATCAGGTTTAGAAGATGAACTTGATGTTGTCGAAGGAATGCAATTTGATCGTGGTTATTTATCTCCTTATTTTATTAATAAACCAGATAGTGGAGTTGCTGAATTAGAAAATCCATATGTTTTACTTATAGATAAAAAAGTCTCTAATATTCGTGAATTGTTACCTGTATTAGAAAGTGTTGCTAAAGCAGGAAAACCACTTTTGATTATTGCTGAAGATGTTGAAGGTGAAGCATTAGCCACATTAGTGGTAAATAATTTAAGAGGCATCGTAAAAGTTGCTGCGGTAAAAGCTCCAGGATTTGGCGACCGTCGTAAAGCGATGATACAGGATATTGCTATTTTAACTAATGGAACTGTTATTTCTGAAGAAATCGGAATGGAATTAGAAAAAGCTACTCTAGAACATTTAGGGCAAGCTAAACGTATTGTTATTAATAAAGATACCACTACTATTATTGATGGTATGGGTGAAAAAAATACGATTAAAGATAGAATTAAACAGATAATGCAACAACGTGATGAAGCAACATCAGATTATGATCGTGAGAAATTACAAGAACGTATTGCTAAATTATCTGATGGTGTTGCTGTGATTAAAGTTGGTGCCGCTACTGAAGTTGCAATGAAAGAAAAACGTGCTCGTGTTGACGATGCATTACATGCAACTCGTGCTGCTGTAGAAGAAGGTGTTGTTGCAGGCGGTGGTATTGCTTTAGTGCGTGTTGCAACTGCATTAACTAACTTGACTGGTGACAATGAAGATCAAACAGTTGGTATTCGTATTGCATTACGTTCTATGGAAGCTCCTATGCGTCAAATTGTTGAAAATTCTGGTGAAGAAGCAGCAGTAGTTGTTAACAATGTTAAGCAAGGAAAAGATAATTATGGTTATAATGCTTCTACTGAAAAGTATGGAGATATGATCAAAATGGGTATCTTAGATCCAACAAAAGTTACACGTTCTGCTTTACAATTTGCAGCTTCAATTGCAGGTTTGATGATTACAACTGAAGCCATGATCACCGATTTACCAAAAGAAGAGAAATCTGACATAAGCGCTTCCAGTAATATGGGTGGCATGGGTGGAATGATGTAAAAATAAGAAGTTTATCGTTTTTATTATAACATTATTGTATTATGATATTATAATAACGTTTTAACAACTTCATTATATAAAAACCCTGACGGTTAACTATACGCCTCAGGGTTTTTTTATGTATCATATTATATTACTATTAAAATTAACGTAGTATATTTTTTATAAACTATAAATTTATATTTTATTGTTTTATAAGAAAATATAAAATATGATCAGTCATCATGAATAATAAAATAAAAAAATCTGATTTTTCTAAAAAATCAATTCTTTTTGAAATGTAGTCTAAATTGAAATAAATATGAGAGAAAGTTTATATTGAATTATCAAAGGGTTAAAAATTTTAGATTCTATATTATACATATTTTTTTAATAAAAAATTCTTTGGATATTTATAATATAAATATTAGCAATGAAATTTTGAAATACAATTTATTTAAGAAATATTTTTTTATGTTTTTTTATTAATTTTATGTAATAAATAATTTTATAATATATAAATTTTCATATAATTGCATTATTGTGATAATTACAAATTAATTTGGATTTTATTTAATTTCCCGGCTAATTCTTTTGTTAATTTAGGTACCAAATATCCAGAAATTCTTTTCATTAATTGCTTTATTATTTTTCTAGCTTCTTCTTCAGTCACAAGGAAATGAGCAGAGCCTTGAACTTTATCTAATAAATGTAAATAATAAGGTAAAATTCCATTTTGAAATAGTTTATCACTTAATTGCTCAAGAATGTAAGCATTATCATTCACACCTCGTAATAGTACACTTTGATTTAGCAAAGTAACATGTATTTTTTTTAATTTTTTTATAGAATTATAAAAAGTATTGTCCATTTCATTTGGATGATTAATATGAGTAACTAAAATAATTTGCAATCGTGAAATGTAAAAACGTTGACACAGTGTATTTGTAATACGTTTAGGAATTACTACAGGTAATCGGCTATGTATTCTTAATCTTTTAATATGAGAAATTTTTTCTAATTGTGTAATTAACCAATCTAATTCATGATCTTTTGCCATTAATGGATCTCCGCCTGAAAAAATTATTTCATTGACTTCTTTATGTTCTTGAATGTAGTTTAAGGCTACTTTCCAAGTTTCTTTATTTCCTTTGTTTTTTTCATAAGGAAAATAGCGTCGAAAGCAGTAGCGGCAATTAACAGCACAGCTGTTTTTTACTAAAAGTAATATTCTATTGTAATATTTATGCAATATTCCTGGAATTGGGTTGTTTTGTTCATTTAATGGATCCATAGAAAACATTGGTGTAAGATTAAATTCTGATTTTAAAGCAATAACTTGTCGTAAAAGAGGATCTTGAGGATCACCAATTTTCATTTTTTTTATAAAAGGATGGGGAACTCGTAAAGGAAACAAAGTATGAGCTGTAGCTCCAGCAGATAATTCTGGATGATGTTGTAGCGATAATAATTTTAGTAGTTCATGATGATTTGTTACAGATTCATTCAGTTGTTTTATCCAAATATCTCTTTTTCTTATATTTTGATTTATGATGTTCATTGTGTTTAATTTTTAGTTTTTTAATTTTTAGTCATGTTTTTAAAAAAATAAAGGATTTTTATGACTGTTTATACTATTAACGAATTTCGTCCCGGTTTGAAAATTATTTTAGAAAAAGAACCTTCTATAATTATTGAGAGTGAATTTATTAAACCAGGTAAAGGTCAAGTTTTTGCTCGTGTACGTATTCGTAAATTGATTTCTAATAAGTTATTAGAAAAAACATTTAAATCAACTGATTGTTTAAAGTGTGCTGATATTATAGACTTAAATTTGACTTATTTATATAATAATAAAAAATATTGGTATTTTATGAATTATAATAATTTTGAACAATTTTTTGTAGATCATGTAGTTATCGCTGATAAAAAAAAATGGTTAACTAATCAGGTAAATTGTGTTGTTACGTTTTGGAATCAACAACCTATCATGATAACTTTGCCTAATTTTGTTTTATTAGAAGTAGTATATACCGATCCAGGATTGAAAGGTGATACATTAGGCGGTGGAATGGGTGGAGGAAAAGATGCAATATTAATTACGGGAGTGAAAGTTAAAGTTCCTTTATTTGTTCAAATTGGTGATATTATTAAAGTTGATACGAGATTAGGTCAGTATGTTTCTCGTATAAAATAATATTTCTTAAATATAAAAAGTTTTTAAATTTATTTCAATTCATGTATTTGTTATTTTGTATTGTATTAAAATTAAATTGTTAATTTTTATTTATATGCATAAAAGGTATTTTCGTTTTTTGATTTTTCTATTTTAGATGTTTTAGGAAAACATTTTTTTATTTTATAATAAAATGAAGTAATAAGGCATTCTTTTTATATTTTTTTTTACTATGTTAATGGTACTATCAATATTTATCATATAAATTTTTATAAAAATTATTTGTATTAGTATAATTATTTTTAGAAATATTCCATAATTCTATTAATGAGAATATTATAAATATTTATTTACATATATTTATATTTTTTAGTAATATAAAAAATAAACTATTTTTAAGAATTTTATGATATGATCTATTTATTAATAATAATTTTGCTTAAGATTTAATTTTTATAATTAATATTAATGATTTTTATAAAGAATAATACTTGTTATTTATCTCTAAATAACTATACTAAAGTTAGTTTTTTAAATTTTAATAAAAATGCCGAAGTGGCGAAATTGGTAAACGCAGTTGATTCAAAATCAATCACCTTATGGTTTTGCCGGTTCGATTCCGGCCTTCGGCATAAAAAATCTTATAATTAATCAAAAATTTATATTACTATTTGTTAAAAAAAGTAATTGATTTTTGATGATAATAAATTGTTTCGTATCTAAAGTTATTAAATTTAGTTCTTTGTTTTTATAAGATAATTTAAATTTATAATCTTTTATAGGTTAACCATTTTTTTTGCAATGCTTGGATTGCCATCTCCAAGTATTAAGTAAACCTCTCATCCATTCATCACATAAAAAACCAAGCCAGATACCTAATAATTCCATTTCCATTTTTAACCCCAATAAATAACTAATTGGAATTGCTATCCCAAACATTGAAACTAAAGCAATATAAAAAGGAAATTTAGCATCTCCAGCAGCACGTAAAGAATTGACCATGATAATATTTACTGTTCTCCCTGGTTCTAAAAAAATAGATAATAAAAAAAGAGGAAGTAATAGTTGCATTATTTGATAATCTTGATTAACTATATTTAATATAGATATACGGAATAACCAAAAAATAAACACGATGCAAATTGTAATACAAAATCCCCATTTCAAACTTTTAAATGCTCTTTTATATGCATCTTTAAATCGTTTAGATCCGATCAAATGTCCAATTATAATTTCATTACCAATACTTATTGCAATCCCAAATAACATAATAAACAAGGATAATTGAAAGTAAATCGTTTGTGCTGCTAAAAATATTTCTCCCATTATACCAATAAAAGCAGAAGCAATAATATAATGTAAAATCCACAATAAATTTTCACCTGCAGAAGGAATACCAATATTTAATATTTTGTTAACTATTTTTTTTGACCAATTAAATAGTAAATTAGGAGAAAATTTTATTTTTAATCTTTTGAATAGTAGAAAAAAAAGCAATATAGTAGCTGTTATACGTCCAATGGTAGTAGAATATGCAACTCCAATTAATCCATATTTTGGTAAATCAAAAAAACCATATAAAACAATTATATTACCAATAATGGTCATGATATTAGCAATAAATGTCGCCCACATAGCAGGTTCTGATTTTCCATAAACACGTAAGCAAGCGGCTAATATAATTGATATTGCTTCTGGAATTAAACATAAACCAAGTACATGTAAGTACGCATAACCATCATCCAGTAAATGAATTGGTGTATTCATTATAGTAAGTATTTTGTAACCTAGAAATAAAGTGATTATAGCACCTAAAAATCCTAATAAAAAATTAAAAGCAATAGCAATATGAATTGCTTGAGTTGCTTTTTCTGTTTTAGTTGCACCTAAATATTGAGCAATAACAACGCTGCATCCTATGCTAATAAAATTAAATATTGTTATAAAAAGATCAAAAACTTGGTTTCCTACTCCCATTGCAGCTAAATATGATGTAGAGACATGACTTACCATGTAGGTATTGATAAGCAAAGTGGAAAAATGTAGTAGAACATCAATAAAGATGGGCCAACTAAGTGAATAAAGTGAACGTTTGGTAACATCAAATGAATGCATTATGCACCTTTTTGGGTAAAATAAGAAGAGTTTTCGCCAAACATATAAAAATAATTAAATATTTTACACATTTTTATATGATAATTGATTAAAATCATTTATTTTATTTTGATATATTAAAAATTATTTTATTTATAAAGATATTTAACTATGTTATATATAAAGATATATAAATATGTTATATGATGAAACATTTTTTTTTTAAAAAAAACACATTAAATTACATTAAATGAAATAAGATAAATTTTAAAAATTATTAATTAATTATTTGTTTATTATATTGCACATAAATGTTTAAATATATTAAACATATTATAATGTTTTATTTTTAATAATAATTATATTAATAATGTAAACAAAAGTTCTTAATAATGATATATATAAAAAAATTTATATAAATATTCAATATTTTTTATATCTATTTTTTTAGATAAATTACAATTTTTTATTTATTAATATGCTTATAAAAAATAGGTAAATATTGAGTATGATAATTTTTATATAGTTTTTAAAATATTTTTAATATTTAATTATCAACAGTTTTATGAATATTATTGTAAAGATTTTTATGCAAGGTGTTTTATATTATTTTTAAATATTTATAAAGTGTTAAAAATTTAAAAAATCATAAAATAAATATATTTTTTGATATTTCATTTTACGAATTTGATTTTTAATAATATTTAATATATTGTATTTTTTATTATATTTATACATAAATAATTAGATAAATATAAATATATTTTTATAAAAAAATTAGAGTTTTTTTTGCTAAAAAAATAATTCAGATTTTAATCACATTTTTTAAATTTTTTAATTTATTTATAATTAAAACATTAATCTAAATAAAAAAAAATAGGTTTGGTACTTTTATAGAAAAAGTAAAAAATATGTTTTAAAAATTTAAAAAAATATTGATATAAAAATTAATATCTTTATTATTTATAATAAGTTACTTTTAAAAAAGTAATTAAAACAATTTTTGAATTTTAGAGTTAACTATTAAACTTGTAGTAATCAATGTTGTGTAATATTTTAATTTTATAGTAAAATAATTATATTAATTAAATTTTATTAAAATTAAATTATGGATTGATTTAATCAAACAGAGATATAATTTATGCAATGTATGATAAGTATAATAGGAATGATAATATTAATTTTTGTTGCTGTTATTTTTTCTAATAATCGTCGATCTATAAAATTACGTACTGTATTTGGTGCTTTTTTTATTCAAATATTTATTGGAGCATTTGTTCTTTATATCCCATCTGGTCGTAGTACTTTAACAATATTATCTGATGTTGTGTATAATGTTATTTCTTATGGAAAAATTGGTATAGATTTTGTTTTTGGTGCTTTAGTATCTGATAAAATGTTAGATTTATTTGGTAGCAGTGGTTTTATTTTTTCTTTGCGTGTTCTTCCTATTGTTGTTTTCTTTTCTTCGTTAATTTCCGTATGTTATTATCTTGGTATAATACAATTTTTTATTAAAATTATAGGTGGTTTTTTTCAATGGATGTTAGGAATTTCACGTACTGAGTCATTATCTGCAACAGCTAATATTTTTGTTGGACATACTGAAGCTCCTTTAGTTATTAAACCTTATATTAGCACTATGACAAATTCTGAGTTATTTGCTGTTATGTGTGGTGGTTTATCTTCAGTTGCTGGTTCTGTATTAGCAGGTTATTCCCAAATGGGGATTCCAATGGAATATCTTATTGCAGCTTCTTTTATGTCTGCTCCAGGTGGAATATTATTTGCTAAATTGATAGTACCTGAAACAGAAAAAATATATAATAAAATTAATATAAGTGAGCTTAATAATGAGAAAGATACTCCTATCAATATTATTGATGCTGCTGCATCTGGTGCTGCTACTGGAATTCAACTTGCTTTAAATGTCGGTGGTATGTTATTAGCATTTGTTGCATTGATTGCTTTATTAAACGGTATTTTAAGCGTAATTGGTGATTGGATGCATATAACCAATTTTTCATTAGAATTAATTTTAGGATATATTTTTTCACCGATTGCTTATTTAATTGGAATTCCATGGAATGAAGCAAAAATTGTTGGTTCATTTATTGGACAAAAGCTAGTTATGAATGAATTTATTGCTTATATGAATTTTAGCGAATACTTAAAACCAGATAATTATCTTATTTCTACTGGTAAAGAAGTACTTTCTCAAAATACTAAAGCAATTATATCTTTTGCGTTATGTGGTTTTTCTAATTTTTCATCAGTTGCGATTTTATTAGGTTGTTTAGGAGGTATTGCTCCAAATCGTCGTAAAGATGTTGCTCGATTAAGTTTAAAAACAGTATTAGCTAGTTCTTTATCAAATTTGATGAGTGCTACAATTGCTGGATTTTTTTTATCTCTAGGTGCTAAAATAATTTAATTTTTTATATTATTTTTAAAAGAACATAAAAATATTATATGTTTAAAATAAAAAAATAAAAAAAAGATAAGATTTAAAAATATAATTTTAATAAAAAAAATATGAAAATTGATTTTATTTAAATACTATAAGATACAAAAAGTCTTTTTTATATTTTATAAATATTTTTTTTAAAATAATATACTTTTAATTTTTAATAAAGTAATACCAAAAATAATATTATTTTTCTTTTTTTTGATAAAAAGAGCAATTTACGTTTAATAATTTTTTAGTAGGATATTTATTATATTTAGATTTATTAGTGTATTGGAAATATTATAAAACTTATATTTTTATTATTCTTTTTGTTTTTTTGGTATTGGAACAATTTCTTATACTTATAAATTTTGTGATATTTGTGCTAATACTTTGATAAATATTTCTTAAGTATATAAAAGAGGAATAGTCAATAATGGAAGGAGAGGTAAATTATATTTTCTAAATTTATTATGTTTAGGTTTAGGAAAAGTTTAAAAAGAATCATAAGGTATATTTGCAGTGGGATTAGAAGATTTCACTAGAATCGTTTGTTTATATTTTTATGCTATTTCTTTATCTTTAAAAGATATGCTTTTAGGTCATTGTAAAAAAATGACCGGATTTCCTTTTTTTATTAAATGGGGATATTTAAAAAAAACACAACATTTTTAATAAAAAATTATCAAATAAAGTTATTAAAGTAGCTAATTTATTGGTATATTAGGTAATTATCATGATTTTTGTACCACAATTTTATATTAATTAGGTAAAATTTAAATAAAAACTGGTAAACCTATTTTTTTATATTTCTGCAGATTCTGTTTTTCAAGTTGCATTTCATAAAGAATTTTTTTTTAAAAATTTTTATAAAATTTGTAAAATAATCAGAAAAAATTTAGATGACAGTATTTATAATATTTCTCGTTTTATAGCTCGTTCTTTTATAGAAAAAATGATGTTTATTTTCAACGAACAGGAAATCGGTGTAATTATTTTTTCCTACTATGGACACTGTATTTTAAAAACCAAATAAAAAAAATAGCTAATTTTTTTTGGAATTAGAAAATTTCAGATATTTATGCTAATATAGGTATTAGTAAAAGAATAAAAGTAATAAAAATTAAAAAAATATCTCATGTTACTCTTCAGAAGATTAAAATAGTTAAAAATATATTATTTAATAATTTTTTGATTTTTTTTATTTTTATGGACTCGTTGTGATGTTTCTGGTTATGAAAAAATTGAAGTTATTTTATTATCGTTTGCTTGAAATATTAGAATTAGTACGAAAAGATAATCTTTTAATTATTATAGTCAATTATAATTGCGATTAAACTTGGAGGAGTACTGATAATACAAAAAAATATCTCCAATCTCATTTATGAAAAAAATCAAGAAAGGAGGTAGATTAGGTGATAGAAAAATATTTTCTGATATTGAAAAAATATTTTCTTGATATTATGGGTTATGTCTCATGCAATATGGAGAAGCGTTATTTTAAATATGAAAAATATTATTATATATTTTTTTTAGTTTTATAAAATTTTTGAATTTATAAAAATATAAATAGGATATTCGATTTATGAGTACACCACATATAAATGCTTCAATAGGTGATTTTTCAAATATTGTTTTAATGTCAGGAGATCCTTTACGTGTAAAATATATTGCAGAGAACTTTTTAAGTGATACTTATCAAGTCAATGACATTCGTGGTATGTTAGCTTTTACTGGAAACTATAAAGGTTGCATAATTTCTGTAATGGGGCACGGAATAGGAATACCTTCTTGTGTATTATACGTAAGAGAATTAATTGTAAATTTTGGTGTTAAAGTAATATTGCGAACAGGATCTTGTGGTGCTATTGCTGATGATGTAAAATTAAGAGATATTATTATTGCTATGGGAGCATGCACTGATTCTAAAGTAAATCGTTTAAAGTTTAATGATAATGATTTTTCTGCTATTGCAGATTATGATATGATTTATAATGCGGTGACTGTCGCTAAGAAAAAAAATACAAATATTCGTGTAGGCAATATTTTTTCTACCGATCTATTTTATCCAAATAAAATAGATTTTTTTCATAAAACAAAAAAGTATGGTATACTAGGAGTAGACATGGAGTCTGCTGGTTTATATAGTACTACAGCAGAATATGGTGTAAAATCATTAACTATGTGTACTGTTTCTGATAATATTTTTACTGGTGAAACCATAGCTGCAAAAGAAAGAGAAAATACATTTAATGATATGATTGAAATTGCATTAGAATCATTATTATTGCTCTAATTTTTAAATTAATATTGAAGTTTATTTTTAAATATATCATTTCAGTTTTTATTTTAAAAAATATAAAAAAAATGTAGAGTAAATATTACTTAATTTTAAATCTAATATTTTATTTTTTAATATAATTATCTAACTTTTATCCATATTATTTAATATTTCAAATATATTTTTTTCTTTTAAAAATTTTTAAAAGAATATTTATTTATAAAAATATTTATTAGGAAATAGTTATGAAACGGTTTGATTATTTTAAAAAAGCAATTAAACAAACTGGTTATTCTTTAGAATTCCTTGCTACTATTTGTAATATTATTCCAGATTATTTAAACAAATTAATTAATGGTAAAATTCAGAATCCTAGTACAAAAAAAAATATTGCATTGAATCGTTTTTTAAATATTAAACATCCATTTAAATCTTCAAAAATTGGTATTATTTTTGGTAAATTTTATCCATTGCATACTGGACATATTTATCTTATACAACGTGCATGTAGTCAATTGGATAAATTATACATTATTTTATGTCATGATGAAAAATATGATAAATCCATTTTTTTAGATAGTTCTATGTCACAGCAACCTACAGTAAGTGACAGACTTCGTTGGTTATTACAAACTTTTAAATATCAAAAAAATATTTGTATCCATTCTTTTGATGAGCATGGAATAGAAGCATACCCCTATGGATGGGAATTGTGGAGTACGGAAATGAAGAAATTTTTGATAAAAAAAAATATTCAACCACAGTGGATTTATTCTGGAGAAATAAAAGATGTACCGTATTATAAAAAATATTTTGGTATAAACGTGATACTAATCGATCCAAATCATACATTTATGAATATTAGCGGACGTCAAATTAGAAAAGATCCATTTCGTTATTGGGAGTATATTCCTACAGAAGTTAAACCTTTTTTTGTTCGTAAAGTAGTGATTTTGGGTGGAGAATCAAGTGGTAAATCAACTTTAGTAAATAAGTTAGCTAATATTTTTAATACTACTAGTGCATGGGAGTATGGTCGTGATTATATTTTTTCCCATTTAGGTGGTGATGAAATGGCATTACAATATTCTGATTATGATAAAATTGCATTAGGTCATCTACAATATATTGATTTTGCAGTTAAATATGCTAATAAAGTTGTTTTTATTGATACTGATTTTATTACTACTCAAGCTTTTTGTCAACAATACGAAGGTAAGGCTCATCCGTTTGTACAAGCATTAATTGATGAATATCGGTTTGATTTAGTAATTTTATTAGAAAATAATACACCATGGGTTTCTGATGGATTACGTAGTTTAGGGACTGATAAAGAACGTATAAAATTTCAAAATTTATTAATTAATTTATTACTTAAAAATGCAGTAGAATTTGTTGTGGTAAATTCTCCTGATTATGATGTTCGTTTTTTGCGTTGTATTGAATTAGTAAAAAATTTACTTATGATGGATAAAAAATCTTTTTTTTAGTTGGTCAATTTTTAATATTACATTTTATGATTTTTAATTATTTTTAATAAAGTTTTGTTATTTCAAAAAAAATCTAAAAAATAATTTCATGTATTATTTTTTTATATTTAAGTCAGTTTATTAAAATTATTATATAATTACATTTATATAATAAAATCATGAATAGATAAAAAATATTTTAATTATTAATATTAATAATATTTTTATATCTTATACAATTTTTTGGATATATCATTTTTTATTTTTGTTATTTTTCATAACTTTTATCTGAAATGTATTTTTTAAAAATTTATTAAAATCAAATTATACAATAATTCTAAGAATATTTAGAATTAAATAAAAAATATTATTAAAATTATTTAATTTTTCTTTTTGTAAGAAATGAAAAGTATAAAAAATTTTTAGAAATATTAATTATTAAAATATAAAATTATTTTGTTAATATTTATCGTATGTAAATCATTAATAATTAAATCATTTTATGATTAATTATAATTTTTTTTTAATATGGTTTAGAAATTTCATTCATCCAAGAAATTAACAAATTATTAGATATTACTAAAACAACTGGTCCAATAAAAAGTCCAATTAAACCAAATGATAAAATACCACCAATTACACCAATCAACATTAGTATCATAGATGATCCTCCTCCTATGTTTTTTATCAATATTGGGCGTAAGATACCATCCATGATAGAGAGTATGATACTCCATATAATTATGATAATACCCCAAGTAGTAGAACCTGAATAAAATAACCATATTATTGATGGTATCATAATCATTAATGGTCCAAGTTGTGCTACACAAAATATAAAAATAAGAATACTTAATATAGCAGTATAAGGTATTTCAGCTAAAAATAAAGCTATGCTACTAAAAATTGCTTCTATTAATGCTATAATAATTACACCGAAAGCTACAGCTCGAATTGATTTCCCGGCAAGTTGAATAGTTTTTTCACCTTTTATACCAGCAAGTCTAAACGCAAAATGACGAACATTTAAGATAATATGATCACCTTTTAAGTACAGTAATCCACTAAATAATAACATAACAATTAGATGAAATACAAAACGTCCAATATTAATTACTTGTGCTAAAAACCAAATAATAGTTTCTCCAATATAAGGTTGCAATTTTCCTATGAATAAGTTTCCTCCATTGATTACTAATGTATGCCAAGCATAATAAAGTTTGTTACCTATTAATGGTATGGTTTCTAACCAAAAAAAATGCGGTAATTGAATATTTTTTGGGGATTTAGCCCATGCAATTAATGGCCCACTGTTTTGCAAAATACTGCCAATTAATATCCCTAAAGGAATTACAAATAGCAAAATGATTAATAATAGCATTATTATGCTTGCTAACCATTTTTTATATTTTATTTTTCCAGTGAGTTGGATGAATAATGGCCAAGTTGTAATTACAACCATGATTGCCCATAAAAAACCTAATATGAAAGGTTTTAATATAAAAAAACATGCAATTATCATTAATAAAATGGCTATTATATTAAAAATAAATTTTGGTAAATCATTATAATATGGAAGTTTTTTCATATAGACCTTTGATATAAAGATAATACTTTAATATTATAAATACTTTTTTTATCATTAATAATCTTTTTTATATAAACGATTTTGATTAAAATTCTTGTTATTGATAAGATTTTTATGATAAGTTTTAGTTAATAAAAATAGTTATTATATATAAAATATATAATGATTAAAAAATAAAAATATTTTGATAAAATATTATAGATAAATTTTTTATAAGTAAAAGTATTTGTTATAATTGAATGATTTTTATAGATTTTTTTATATTTTTTATAAAAAAAATATTTTTGTTTTTATTATTTTGGAATAAAAATATTATACAATTTATGTGATATTTTATGTTTATTTTATCATTTTATAATAAAATATTGTATTATATTTATGATTATATAATTATTTTTTGTATAAAAATTTTATTTTTAAGTGAAAAACATTTGATATATATTATATAAATTTGCGATTTTTTGAAAAAAATTTTATGAAAGTTATAATTTTAATTTTTATATTTTGAATGTTTCATATAATAATTTTAAATAATGAAATAAAAAGGTAATTTAAAATATTAAAATTTTTGGATTATTTTGTTAATTTTTTAATTTTCTCGAAAATATCATTAAATTTAATGATATTTTAATTCAAGTTAAAAAGATTTTTTTCATTATGTTGTATGTATATTTTTGTAAATAAAAAATATTGATTTTAAAATATGAATTGATAAGTTTTTTATATTTTTATTCTAAAAAAATATCGTATTAAATTTTTTGAGTATTTTAAATTAATATTTAAATATACACAATTATATATAACTGAATTATTTTTAATAATTTATTGTGTTATAAATTTTTGATTATGAAAATTATTTGCATTTATAACAGATTCTTCAGAATATTTAAATGATTTATTGAAAAATAATTTATTTTTTATAAAAATAATTATTATTTTAACATATAATATATATTAAATCTTAATTAAAAAGATTAAGATAGTTACAAGTATTTTTTTTTAGTAATGATTATTAAAAAATCAAATATGCCATTAATAATCGTTAATTAATTTATAATTTTAATTCAAAAATTAAATTATAAACAATGATATTTTTTATATAATTTTTAGTTTTTTAATAACCTTGATTTTTACATCATCTTTATTTTTATTTAAAAATCTCATTAAAAGAAATATGTATATTTTTTTAAAAAAACTTTATATATGAGATTTCAGTAAATTTTATAATATATGCATATATTATAAAAGCAAGAAGTATTAATCTTTTATAAGAATTTTTTATCACTTTTCATTAAATTTCTATAACATATTTTGGTTAGGATATTTTTTGGTATTTTTTTTTATTTAGCATATTTAAAAGTTGTTATGATATTAAATTAATCTGAGTAAGATAAAAAATATTTTATTAACAATGATATAAAGTATTAATATAATATTTAAATAAAAATAAAAAAGTTATTATTAATGCATAAAGTTTATAAAAATACCGGTAATCTTTTCTTATTTTTAGTAATAAGTAGTCATTAATTAGTGGAGGTTTTAATGATGATTAATTATATTGATTTTTCATGCAATAAAAAAACTTGGCAGGGAGTGACTATGACCGATAAAGCTGCTTCTCAAATTCGCAAATTAATGGAAAAAAATCCGAATAGTCATGGATTATTAATTAATGTTAAAAAATCAGGATGTGCAGGATTTACTTATGTAATTAAATTAATAAATAGTCCCACTAAAGAATTTTTATTATTTGAAAATAATGGTGCTAAAGTTTTTGTTTCTTTAAAAACAATACCATTTATTGATGGTACTGAAATTGATTATGTTCATGAAGGACTTAATCAAGCATTTAAATTTAATAATCCTAAGGCTCAACATGCTTGCGGGTGTGGTGAAAGCTTTAGTATCTCTGAATAAAAAAATAAATTAAAGTGAAGTAAATTATGTCACAGTGTAACTCAGAAGATAATCGTGATTTTGAAATATGGTTAAAAAAAAATTATAAAGAAGGATTTTCTACTCAAATAAAAACAGATAAATTAGATGTAGGTATTAATAAAAATGTGATCCATGCAATTTCTAAGAAACGTAATGAACCAGACTGGATGTTGGAGTTTCGTTTAGATGCTTATGAATATTGGATAAATATGAAAGAACCTCATTGGTTAAAAGGTTATTATCCTAATTTAAATTATCAAGAATATTCTTATTATTCTGCACCAAAGTGTAATCATTGCCAAAATAATTATTTAACTAAAGAAGTTGAAGATGCTTTTAATAAGCTAGGTGTCCCAGTACGCGAAGGTAATTCTATTGCAGTAGATGCCATTTTTGATTCTGTTTCTGTTTCAACAACTTATCGTAGTAAATTAAAAAAATATGGTATAATTTTTTCTTCATTAAGTGAAGCAATACAAAAATATCCTGATTTGGTAAAAAAATATATTGGCAGTGTTGTATCTAATAAAGATAATTTTTTTGCTGCATTAAATGCTGCTGTTGCTTCTGATGGAACTTTTGTTTATATACCACAGGGTGTACACTGTCCTATGGAATTATCAACTTATTTTAGAATTAATGAAGAAAACACAGGTCAGTTTGAACGTACTATTTTAATTGCTGATAAAGGTAGTTTTGTTAGTTATATAGAAGGATGTTCAGCTCCTGTTCGCGATATTTATCAATTACATGCTGCAGTTGTTGAAGTCATTGTACATCAAGATGCTCAGGTTAAATATTCTACTGTACAAAATTGGTTTTCTGGTGATACAAAAAAAACTGCTGGAATTTTAAATTTTGTTACAAAACGCGCTTTGTGCAAGGGTAAGAATTCTAAAATGTCATGGACACAATCTGAAACAGGATCGGCCATTACTTGGAAATATCCAAGTGTAATTTTACAAGGTGATAATTCAGTTGGTGAATTTTTTTCTGTTGCATTAACAAATAGCATACAACAAGCAGATACTGGAACAAAAATGATTCATATAGGTAAAAATACTCGTTCTACTATTATTTCTAAAGGAATTTCATCTGGTCAGAGTCAAAATAGTTATCGTGGTTTGGTAAAAATATTACCGAGTGCAGAAAATGCTAGAAATTATACTAGATGTGATTCTATGTTAATTGGGAATGAATGTGGTGCACATACATTTCCCTATATAGAAGTAAAAAATCATAATGCACAGTTAGAGCATGAAGCTACTACATCTCGTATTGGTGAAGAGCAAATTTTCTATTTTTTACAACGTGGAATTAGTGAAGAAAATGCAATTTCTATGATCGTTAATGGTTTTTGCAAGGATGTATTTTCTAAATTACCATTAGAATTTGCTGTTGAAGCACAAAAAATATTAGCAATTAGTCTAGAAAAAAGTATTGGTTAATTATTTTTGTAAAATATTGTTTTTTAAAGGATTAGGCAATGTTGAGTATTAAGAATTTAAATGTTAGTGTTCAAGGAACAATTATTCTCAAAGAAATAAATCTAGTAATAAAAGCAGGTGAAATACATGCTTTAATGGGTCCTAACGGATCAGGAAAAAGTACATTATCTTCAACCTTAGCAGGACGTGATGAATATAAAATAGAAAAGGGTGAAATTATTTTTAAAAATAAAAATTTGCTTGAATTATCTCCAGAGGAACGTGCTGGCGAGGGTATATTTGTGGCATTTCAGTATCCAGTAGAAATCCCTGGTGTCACTAATCAGTTATTTTTACAGACAGCTGTTAACGCAATAAGAAGATATCGTCAACAAGAATTGTTAGATAGATGTGAGTTTCAGGATTTTCTTGAAGATAAAATGCATCTTTTAAATATGAATAAAGATATGTTAAACAGATCAGTAAATGTAGGTTTTTCTGGTGGCGAAAAAAAAAGGAATGACATTTTGCAAATGTCTCTTTTAGAACCTGTATTATGTATTTTAGATGAAACTGATTCAGGTCTGGATATTGATGCATTAAAAATAGTAGCCAATGGAGTGAATATGTTGCGTACATTAGATCGGTCTTTTATAATTATCACTCATTATCAACGTATTTTAGATTATATAAAACCTGATTTTGTGCATGTTTTATATCAAGGTAATATTATTCAATCTGGTGATTTTAGTTTGGCTAAGAAATTAGAATTACAAGGTTATGGATGGATTATTGATAAAGTTTAAAAATAATTGATTTAATAAAAATATTAAATTAATAATTTTTGTATTATTTGCAATATACATAATAGTATTTTTTAGTATCATCAATATTTTTTTTGAAAGATTATAGTACATTATAAATAAGGAAATTTGTATTTTATTTAAATTACAATGATTTTTAATATTTTTTCAAATATACTAATCATATAAAAACATTTACTTTTATTTATGAATTAATAAATAATATTTTTATTTTTTCTTTATTTTTTGGGTATTTTATCAAATAAATTTGATATATATAAAATATATAAAACCTTTTTTTATAAAAAAAATATTTTTTAAAAATTTATCATGTCAATACAATAATCATTTAAATTGTATTAATGTTATTAAACATAACACTGTATATTAAAAATATAAATATTTATAATATATCAATAAATTTACCATATATAAGAAAGATTTTTTAAGTGTTTATATTCAGAATATAAAGAATATTGATATTATCTTTTTATATCTATATTTACAATATTAACAATAATATTGTCAATAAAAAGAATATCATACATATATTAACTTGTTATTATAGGGATTTAATATGGCATTTTCAGTGGAATCTATTCGTAAAGATTTCCCTATGTTAAAAAAAAATATAAATGGTAAACAATTAGTTTATTTAGACAGTGCTGCCAGTGCGCAAAAACCTATTCAAGTAATAGAAAAAGAACGTATTTTTCTTTGTAAAAATTATGCTGCTGTTCATAGAGGTATTCATTCTTTGAGTACCGATGCAACATTTATGATAGAAAATATTCGTAAAGAAGCAGCTAATTTTATCAATGCATCTTCCTTTGAAGAAATTATTTTTGTAAAAGGAACGACTGAAGGTATAAATTTAATTGTTAACAGTTATGGACAAACTTTTATTAAATCAGGAGATAATATTATTATTAGTCAAATGGAACACCATTCTAATATTATTCCTTGGCATTTACTTGCAATGAAAATTGGTTTTAATATTCGTATATTACCTATAAATAAATATGGTAAATTAATTTTTGAAAAATTAGAAGAATTAATTGATGCTAAAACAAAATTCTTATCTTTTACACATATGTCAAATATTTTAGGTACTGTAAATCCAGTAAAATATATTATTAGTTATGCAAGAAAATGTGCAAAAAAACAGAAAGCAAAATTATCAATTTTAATTGATGGTGCACAAGGTATTGTTCATAATATTGTTGATGTACAAGAACTAGATTGTGATTTTTATGTTTTTTCAGCGCATAAATTATATGGACCTACTGGGATTGGTATTTTATATGGAAAAAAGTCGTTATTAAATAATTTGCCACCTTGGGAGGGTGGTGGTGCTATGGTTGATAATGTGAGCATAAACTTAAAAGAATCACCAATAATTTTTGATATTACTTATGAAAAAATACCATGGCGTTTTGAAGCTGGCACTCCTAATATTGTTAGTATTATAGGTTTAGGTGAAGTTATGCGTTATATTAATAATATCGGTTACGAAGAAATACATCAGTATGAAAGTGAATTAATGAGATATACGACTAGTTCCTTGAAAAAAATAAATTCTCTAAATCTTTACGGCTCTGATGAGCGTCAGGGAGTTGTTGCGTTTAATTTAGGGAATCATCATGCTTATGATGTAGGTATTCTTTTAGATAATTATGGTATAGCAATACGAACAGGTCACCATTGTGCATTACCCTTGATGGATTTCTATCGAGTACCAGCAATGTGTCGGGTTTCTTTAGCTATTTATACAAAGAAAGAAGAAATTAATTTTTTAGTAGAAATTTTGCAACATATTGAAAAATTATTAAATTAATTAATTTATTAAAAAATACATAAGAGAAAAATAATGTCTAATTTACCTGATCAAAATAAATTTTTATCTAATTTTTTGCGTTGTAAAAATTGGGAGGAGCGTTATCTTTATTTAATTGAATTAGGAGAAAAATTATTACCTTTAAGTAATGAACAAAAACAATCTAAAAATAAAATTACCGGTTGTCAAAGTACAGTATGGATTGTTATGAATGTTGATATTGATGGTAAAATTCAATTTTTAGGCGATAGTGATGCAGTTATTGTTAAAGGTTTAATTGCACTTATAATTATCATTTTTCAAAATAAAACTGGAAAAGAAATTTTAAATATAAATACTAAATTTTTTTTTGAAAAATTATCATTGGAGCGACATTTAACACCATCACGTAGTCAAGGGTTACATGCTATTGTTCAAACCATTCTTCAACGCACTCAGAAAATTATGCAATCAAAATCTTAAAATATTTTAAATAATGTATATTATTAAAAAATTATTAGCATTATAATGTGATATATTTTTTTGAGGATACATATGAATAAAAAAATATTTGTTATCAGTTTATACTTTTTAAATAGTCTTATTTTAAATCTTAGTGCTACTGAATATTTTTTACCATCTAAGAGTACACACTTAATTGGTGAAAATATTAATTATATTATTCCCAGTGATGGTCGAACATTAGAAGCGATTGCAACTGAATTTCATATAGGAATGCTTGCTATGTTAGAAGCTAATCCAGGTACAGATCCTTATTTGCCTAAAGCTGGAAATAAATTAATTATTCCATCACAAATGCTATTACCCGCAACCAAACATGATGGAATTATTATTAATTTAGCAGAATTAAGATTGTATTATTTTCCTAAAAATGTTAATAAAGTTATTGTTTATCCCATTGGTATTGGTCAATTAGGAGCAAATACACCTATAATGTTAACTAGTGTCAATCAGTTGATTAAGAATCCAACTTGGACTCCTACATCTGATATTCGTAAACGATATGCTATGGATGGAGTGATTTTACCAGATGTTTTACCTGCTGGGATTGATAATCCTATGGGGCTTTATGCTTTGCGTTTATCTTATGATAAAGGACAATATCTTATTCATGGTACTAATGCCAATTTTGGTATTGGATTGCGTGTTAGTTCTGGATGTATTCGGTTAAGATCTGAAGATATAAAAACATTATTTCATTCTATCCCATTAGGAACCCGTGTGCAGGTGATTAATGAACCTATTAAATATTATAAAGAATCTGATGGTAGTTATTATATAGAAGTGCATCAACCATTATCAAAAACAGAGTCTGATGATCCACAAACAATGCCATTAATATATAGTGATGAATTTAAAATTTTTTTAGAGCAAGAAGAGATTGATAAGCAATTGGTTGATGAAGTTGTTGCACGTAGATCAGGAATGCCGGTAAAAGTTAATAAAATTAGTAAATCTTAATTATATAATTTTTTTTAAAATCTTTTTAAAAACAAAAACTTTTAAAGAAATAATAAGGCACCTATATTTTAGGTACCTTATTTATTAATAAATAAATTACATATTATAAAATAATTCAATTATTTTTTATATGTACGTACTTGATTGTCTAAACGTTGATTAGCACGATCAGCTTCATCTTTAGCAGTTTGAACATCAGTGCGTAATAATTCGACATCATTAGATAATTGATCAACTTTACCATTTAATGTTTGCACATCAGAAGAAAGTTTATTCATTTGATTACTACTTGAACAACCTGCTAGTAAAAAAGAAGTTAAAAAGATAGAAGCTAGTGAAATTTTAGTGCGATTCATTATATTATCCTTTAAATTTAGTTAATCTACTAAGTAGTAAAGTAAGTATGACACATTTCTGTCAAAACAGAGAATATTTTTCTCTTTTTAACTTTCAATTATTAGATCTTTTTTAAAATTATATAAAATTCTTATTTTTTCTTATAATAGTATATTATTATAAGAATTTAAGAAACTATTTGAAAATTTTTATAATAAATATATAGCATATATAGTAATAAATTTATTTTCTAGAATAAATCTATAAAATATGAACAGATGATGTATTTGTTGTACCACTTTCTACTAACGCACCGGAAACCATAACTACTATATCGCCTTTTTGACTAATTTTATTTTCTAAAGCAATTTTTTTACCGATGTGATAAAAATCATCCGTAGAATTAATTGTCTTGACTGTTTCTGGAATTACACCTTTTACTAATAATAATTGACGAGCTGTTTTTTCGTGAGTAGTTAAAGCGAGTATTGGTGCTTTTGGAAAATATTTACGTATTGATTTAGCAGATTTTCCGCCATAAGTTGCTACTATAATTAAGCGAGCGTTTAATTTTTCTGCTATTTCCACTGCTCCACGGCAAATAGCTTCAGTAATGCGTATATTTTGATTTTTGTTTGTGTCATGTATGCGACTTGACATTATTCTATCAGTACGTGCACAAATGGTTGACATGATTTTTACTGCTTCAATAGGGTATTTACCTTTTGCACTTTCTGCAGAAAGCATAACTGCATCTGTACCATCTAAAATAGCATTGGCTACGTCACCTGCTTCAGCACGTGTGGGTAGCGGATTTTTAATCATGGAATCTAACATTTGTGTAGCAGTAATAACAATTTTTCTGGAAGAAATACATTTATTAATTATCATTTTTTGTGCAAAAATTACTTCTTCTACTGGTATTTCAACACCTAGATCACCTCTTGCAACCATGATACCATCAGAGGCTTCTAAAATTTTTTCAAAATTATTCAATCCTTCTTGATTTTCAATTTTAGAAATTATTTGTATATTTTTACCTCCATGCTGATTGAGATAAGCACGAATTTTTTCTACATCAGTATGTTTTCGAATGAATGAGGCAGCAACAAAATCAACATCTTGTTGACAACCGAAAATTAGATCTTTTTTGTCGTTTTCTCCTAGTACTGGTAAATTAATTGATATTCCTGGTAAATTGATACTTTTATTTTCACCTAAATTTCCATTGTTTAGTACCTGACATATTATATTGTTTCTGTTAATAGATAAAATTTTCATAGAAATCAAACCATCATCAATTAAAATTTTATCACCTGGTTGTACTTCATAAGGCAAATCTGGATATGTAATAGCTACCCTATTTTTATCACCTGTAACTGATATATCAGTAGTAAACACAAATTTTTGTCCTAATTTTAAAAATACATCATTTCCATTTTTAAGATGCATGGTACGAATTTCTGGTCCTTTTGTATCTAATAATATTGTTGCATGTTGATTGTTATATTTGCATACGGTACGAAAATTTTTAATTCTTCGGCTATGTTCTTCATGATTACCATGTGAAAAATTCAGTCGCATAACATTCATGCCAGCATTTAATAATTGCAAAAGTTTTTTTTTAGATTCAGTCTTTGGACCAATAGTACACACAATTTTTGTTTTTTTCATGACAATTAATCTATTTATTTTTTCATGGTGTGAAATTAATTGTTTGTTTTATATATTTTTATATATAATTATTATATACTATGTTTTTAAATGTAAGCAATAAAATATTATGCACAATAAAGTTTGTATTTTCTTAATAGAATTATTTTTATTATGTTTTAATAATTTTTTATAGTATTCAAAATATTATACTTTTAAAATCATGTCTTTTTTTATTTAAAATAGTCAATTTTTTATATAGAAAACAAGTATTAATGATAAAAAAATAAATAATTCTTATAATATATTTCATATATAATATTCATTGAAATTATGGCGTATTTATATATAATAAAAAAAATTGCATTATTTTGCATTTTTTTATACGTAAATTTTATAAGTTATTTTGATAATTATTGCACATTGATTAGATTCAATATCATATATTTTAAATATATTATGTTTGTTTTTTAAAAATCTGATAATAGAATAAATTTTAATTACAAAAAATATTATCAGTTGATTTTTGTTTTTTTATAAAATTTATAAAAATTTATTAAAGATTATTGTTATAAAAAATTTTCTTTATTTTTAAATTTATATTTCAAATATAATTTGGTTCTATTTTTAGAAATATCAAAAAGATTTTTAAGATTATTTTGTGATTTTTATTTTTTAAGTTTTCAAAAAAATATAATCTCTTTTATAAATGATTATTAATAATGTAATACATTGATAATATATAGAAAACATATTTAAATATATTAAAGCAATAGTTGAAATTAGATGAAAAATAGTTGTAATTCCTTCTATATTTTATAAAGAATTCATAATTTTATATTTTTTACTATGATTTTATATTTAATGGCCATCCTCCCAATTTTTTCCATTTATTGACAATTTTACAAAATAGCAAAGCTGTTCTATCTGTATCATAAAGTGCACCATGTGCTTGTTTCCCATCAAACGGTATTCCTGCAGTATCACAAGCTTTAGCTAATATTGTTTGACCAAAAACTAAACCACTAAGTGTGGCAGTATCAAAAGTAACAAAAGGATGAAAAGGAGTATGTTTTAAATTTGTGCGCTGAGTTGCAGCCATTATAAAACTATGATCAAAATTAGCATTGTGTGCAACAATAATGGCTCGATGACAATCACTATTTTTTATGCCTTTTTTTACCATTTTAAAGAGTTCATATAAAGCTGTATGTTCATTTACTGCTCTACGTAATGGATTTTCTGGATCTATTCCGGTAAAAGCTAGTGAAGTGGCTTCGATATTTGCACCTGAAAAAGGTATTAAATGAAAATGAAGTTTTTCATCAATATCTAACCAACCTTTTTGATCCATTTTTAATGTTATGGCTGCAATTTCTAATAATGCATCATTTTTTGCATTAAATCCTCCAGTTTCAACGTCTATAACGACAGGATAATAGCCTCGAAAACGTTCTGATAATGTATTAATATCATTTTTTTTATTAGACATTTTTTATACTAATTTATGATTAAAAATAAAAGAATATTATTCTATAATATATAGAATATTAGCATAACATAAAAAAATGTATGGATGGATATAATATTTATAAAAATATTTATTATTTAAATTTTGATTACTGTGATTTATATTTTTATTTTCTTAATATAAAAATATGTATTTTATTATTGATGTTTTCTTTTTAAGACGTTTTCATATATAATATTTTTTATATAAATTTATTTTTTAAAGTATTATATTATCATTATATTTTTTTATGATAAATATTTCTATACAAAAAATCTATATTTTTTAGATAAAAAAAGTTTTTAAGTGGAATTATATAAATATAAAAAGTATAATATTTTTTTGTAATTAAATAATATATATTTTGATGTTTTCTATTATTTTTAAATATAGTAAAAATTAATTTTTAAAAATATTTTAAAAAATAGTTTATTAATTGAAAATATAGCAAAAAGTATTTTAATTTTAAATTAATAAGTATTAAAGTTTTATATAAAGAAATAATTATTTTTTGATGTTTTATTAAATAAATACTTAGTATTATATTTTTAATATCTCAGTACATTTATTTAATATTTGATATAAAAATGGCAAATTAGTTAATATAATAAGATTTAAATATTTCAAATCAGATATATTTTTTTATAATTATTAATATTGTTTATTTTTTTGTTTTATATCATAAATAATAAAAATTGATTAAAGTTTGTATATTTTTTAGAACACTATTAACAATAATATGCCAGATTTTTTGTAAAATATTTTGTATTATTAATAAATGTTTTTTGTTTACAGTAATATTAAATTTTAATGCATTTATTTAAAAATTTTTATATGATTTCTGTAATATTTTTTAATTTTAAGATTTATGATGTTTTGAAATATAAAAAAATAAAAAGTTTATAAAATATTATTTTACGTATAATTCATTGCGTTGTGTCAGATTTTTATTTTTTTAAAAAAAATCATGAAATTTTCAATACCGATATTATATATAAATATTTTATAAATTATATGTTATCAGTAATCATTATTCTGGTCTTAGTACTTTTAATAATTATAATGTTGTTGATTTTTTAATTAATTATTATGAGTATATAAAAATAATAAGAATTTTCGATCTAATAAAACATTTAAAAGTATATAAATATTCAATAAAACAAAAATAAAAATGTGATACTAAAATTAAATTTATTATTTATATTAAGGCAATTTTAAAGGGTAAACTTCAATATATAAAACATTTTTTCTTATTTTTATAAATATTACATGTATTTTTTTAATAGGATAACAGAATTATATGATTGAATTTATAATTTTTTTTACCTTTTAATAACACAGTTAATTTATTAAGATTTCTATTAGTTATTTTTTATTTTTAAAAAAAATAATTCACAATAAGATAGTAATATATTAAATTTTATTTTTGATTTATAACGCTCGATTTATAAAATATGAGCATAAAACATACATTTTAGTAAGAATTAAATTTGTCTTTTGATTTATTAAGTAAAGTATCTAAATTTAACATATGATATATGGTTTTAAAAAATATATAAAAATTTAATTTTTTTTATTTAAAAAAAATCTTTTAGTAAATTGTCTTCATTTTTTTGAGTATTTTAATAATATTAGTTTATACATATTTTTTATAAATATTTTTTATAAACTAATGAATGTAATATGATTTTTATTTTGATTGATTGGAATTATATGGAGGCAAAAACATGTTAGAAAATACTAAATTGAATGTTTCTAGTTGTAGGAGAGAATATTTTAAAGGGATTTTAAGACGTCAAGATTTAACGCATGATCCGTTAATTTTATTTGACCTTTGGATGCAAGATGCTTACAAAGAAAAATTAGTTGATCCAACAGCAATGTCTATTTCTACAGTAGATTCTGATGGACAACCATATCAAAGAATTGTTTTATTAAAACATTATGATAAAAATGGATTAATTTTTTATACTAATTTGTTTAGTCGTAAATCACAACATATTATTTCTAATAATAACGTTAGTGTTTTATTCCCATGGTATTCATTAGAACGTCAAGTTTGCTTTCTTGGTACTGCTAAAAAATTATCTGCTGTTGAAGTTATTAAATATTTTTATAGTCGACCTAGAGAAAGTCAAATAGCAGCTTGGATTTCTCCACAATCAGAACAAATATCTAGTCGCAATGTTTTAGAAAAAAAATTCTTACAATTCTGTAAGATAGTAAAAAATAATAAAATTCCATTCCCCAGTTTTTGGGGAGGATATCGTATTAAGTTTCATAGTGTAGAATTTTGGCAAGGTGGTAATAAAAGATTACATGATAGATTTATATATATGTGGAAATCCGATCATTGGGAAATTAATCGTTTAGCACCTTAATAAAAAATATATTCTTTCATGGCTTCATTAAATAAATATTTTATTTTTTTAAAGATTAAGACTTTAGATACCATGTATGTAAAATAAAAAAATATGATTTATGGAGAACCTATTAATGTTTCATAAAAATATACTGCAATATTTAAAAAATAGGAATTTAATTACTCAATTAACAGATGAAAGAAAATTAAGTAATAAACTTTCAAAGGAATCAATTAGTCTTTATTGTGGTTTTGATCCAACTGCTGATAGTTTACATTTAGGTCATCTAGTTCCTTTATTATCTTTAAAACATTTTCAAAATATGGGACATAAACCGATTATTTTAGTGGGTGGCGGAACGGCTTTGATTGGCGATCCAAGTTTTAAATCTTATGCACGTAAATTACAAACTTTAGAAATGGTATCTGAATGGGCAAATAAAATTGGTCAACAAATTCTTCCATTCTTAGATTTTGATTGTGGTAAAAATAGTGCAAAAATTATTAATAATTATGATTGGATTAGTAAAATAGATTTGTTAACTTTTTTGTGTGATATTGGGAAATATTTTTCCGTCAATAAAATGATTAATAAAGAAGCGGTTAGAAAACGTCTTGAACGTAATAATCATGGAATTTCTTTTACTGAATTTTTTTATAGTTTGCTTCAATCTTATGATTTTGCTCATCTTTTTCATAAATATAATATCGAATTGCAGGTAGGTGGATCGGATCAATGGGGTAATATTATTTCTGGCATTGATTTAATACGTCGTTTATATCAAAAAGATGTTTTTGGTTTAACTGTGCCTCTTATTATTAAATCTGATGGTACTAAGTTTGGAAAAACAGAAGATGGCGTTATTTGGTTAGATGCAAAAAAAACAAGTCCGTATAAATTTTACCAATTTTGGATCAATACTACAGACGCAGATGTTTATCGTTTTCTAAAAATTTTTACTTTTATACCTATTGACGAAATCGATATATTACAAAAAGAAAATAAAAATAGTCATAAAAAATTTAGAGCCCAATTTTTATTAGCAGAAAAAATTACTAAATTTGTACATGGAAATGAAAATTTAGAGGCAGCTAAACGAATTACCAAAAATTTGTTTTTCAATAATATCGATAACTTATCAATAAAAGATTTTGTACAATTAGGACAAGATGGAGTACCAATGATAAAATTAAATGTAGGGGCAAATTTACAACAAGCATTAATTAAAGCTCAGTTTGTTTTTTCACGTGGACAATCTAGAAAAATGATTGAATCTCATTCAGTTATGGTCAATGGTAAAAAATGTTTTGATCCTGGCTATATTTTTACTGAAAAAGATCGTTTATTTGGACGATATTCTTTAATAAAACGCGGTAAAAAAAATTACTGTTTGGTGTATTGGGAATAATTAATAGTGTGTGCAATTTAGTTTTGATAAATTTTTAAAATAATTAGAAAATATTAAAAATGATGTAATAATTTTCTATATAAAAATGTTAAGTAATTATATTTAATATGTTTAAAAAGAATTTTCATATTTTATTAAAAATGATAATATTATATTAATTCAGATTTTTGATTTAAATGTTATAATTTAATTTTTATGAAATAATTTTTATTTTTTATAAATTTAACATTTATTAAATTTGTTTTTTTTCTGCCAAATCTAATGCAAAATAACTTAATATTAATTTAGCTCCAGCACGTTTTATCACGCTTAATGTTTCTAAAACGACATCAATTTCGTTAATTGCACCAGCTCTAGCAGCAAATTTTATTTGAGAAAATTCCCCGCTTACTTGATAAGCAGCCAATGGTAAAGTGGTTCTTTCACGAATATCACGTATAATATCAAGAGACGTTCCTGCTGGTTTTATCATTAAAATATCAGCACCTTCTTTTTCGTCTATTAAAGATTCTCTAATAGCTTCATTGCGGTTTAGTGGATTAATTTGATAACTTTTTCGATCACCAATGAAAGAAGATCCTACAGCGTCACGAAAAGAATTGTAAAGATTAGAAGCAAATTTAGTTGAGTAAGACATAATACCTGTGTTTATGAAACCCGCCTTGTTTAGTGCATGACGAATTGCAAAAACTTGTCCATCCATAGCAGCAGAAGGTGCAATAAAATCAGCGCCAGCATTTGCTGCAGTAATCGCTTGCTTTTGTAGATTTAACAATGTTTGATCATTATCAACGGTATTTTTGTTTAAGATTCCACAATGTCCATGAGAAGTATATTGACAAAAGCAAGTATCTGAGATTATTATGATTTCTGGTACTATATTTTTGCAAATTTTTGACATACGGGCGACCAGTCCATCTTTTTTCCAGGTATCGCTACCTATCTCATCTCTATTATGAGAAATACCAAATAACATAACTGATTTAATACCAGACTTGGCAATTCGTTCAATTTCATAAGCCAATTTATTTTCTGGGATACGAAATATACCAGGCATAGTTTTAATAGATTTATAATCTTGAAGATTTTCTTCAACAAATAAAGGTAATATTAAGTCATTTATACTTAAATTTGTTTCTTGAAATAAAGTGCGCATAGATTGTGTTTGACGTAATCTTCTGAGACGCTGAATATTTTGTTTATATTCCATTTTTTTCCTAGTATTTGTAATATTTTTTAATATATTTGTATCATATAATTTTATTTTGTAATGATAATATTTTTTATTTTATATAAATAATATTTTTATGATAATATTTATCTTTATTGATTAAATACTTTTTTTACGAATTTTCTTGCATTGTAATAAGAAAATCATAATTTATTAAAATTACACTAAATTATCATTGTTTTTTAATATTTTATAAAAATTTATTATTCTTGAAATTATTATAATAAATTTTAAATTATTTTTCTATTATGGATTGAAAGATTAATATTTAATTTTTTATTTTGTAAGTTTATGTAATATTTTTAAATCATTATAAAATATATCTATAAAAAATAAGAATATAAGTATTTAACTATTATTTTATGATTTATTAATTTATAATTTTAAAATTATTTTAGATAAATTCTTTCTTGTCAAAAATTTATTTGATATTAGAAATTAGATATAAGATATTTAATATAATATCGAGATTATCAATTAAAATAAGTGTTTATAAAAATAAACAAATTTTTTTTATTTATAAAAATTAATACATTTAATTAAATTTATGATTTATATATTTTTTTCGTAAATTGCATTTATTATTATTTTTTTAAAAGATATATAAATAATTATTGATTTATTGATCATGATATTTGATATAATTTGTTTTATTAATTTTACAGTAATATTTTTTTTAAAGCATTAAAAATAACAAAATATGAAAATAAAAATAATTTGATAAATAATAAATATAATGAATCATTAAAAATATTTAATATTATAAAATGATACTGTTTATATTTTTAAGTAAAGCATTTTTATTTTTTAAATATATTTTAATGAATTTATATAAAAATCATTTTTTAAACAAATAATATTTCAATAAATAATATATATTTTTTATATATTAAAAATAAAAACGAATTTTTAAAAAATATTGTTTTAATATTATAAAATATCTTAAAATTTTTTTAATTTATCATGATAAATTAACATTTTTAATAAAAAATAAGATAATTATTTTTTTTCTTTTGTTTTAAATTTTTAATAATTATTTTTTTATGAGCAAATTTCAATAAAATATTACACTAATTTTTAAATACGTATTAAATTTTTGTTTAACTAATTTCATATTAAACATATTTTTATATTTTGTGTTAAATTGCTATTTAAAATCAATTTTACTAAAATCAATGTGATCAATATTGTTAGTTTAATAACATTAAATTTTGTTGAATAGTAATTCAACAAAAAAAATATTTTGTTAAGAAATAATTTTTTTATAAAAAAACCAGAATAAATCAATACATGCAAGTTAAAAATTACTGTAATATAAATCGTTTTAGTGTTGCTCCAATGCTTGATTGGACAGATCGTCATTGTCGTTATTTTCATAGAATTTTGACCAAAAAAACTTTACTTTATACAGAGATGGTTACAACTAGTGCTATTATTTATGGAAATGCAAAAAATGTATTAACTTACAATGAAGAAGAACATCCTTTAGCTTTGCAGTTAGGTGGGAATAAACCACAAGAATTGGCTCATTGTGCAAAAATAGCTCAAAAATATAATTATGATGAAATAAATTTAAATATTGGGTGCCCTTCAAATCGAGTTAAAAATGGGTGTTTTGGTGCTTTTTTAATGAAAGAAGCTTCTTTGGTAGCAGATTGTATAAAAGTCATGCAAGATGCAGTAAATATTCCTGTTACTATTAAAACTCGTATTGGAATAGATAATGATGATAGTTATGAGTTTTTAATTGATTTTATCGATAAAATTATTACTAATAGTCAATGTCGTTTATTTATTATTCATGCTCGTAAAGCATGGTTATCTGGATTAACGCCAAAACAAAATAGAGAGGTTCCTCCTTTAAATTATAAACGTGTTTACCAATTAAAAAAAAATTTTCCTAAATTAATAATTGTACTTAATGGTGGAATTACAACCATTAATGAAGCTAAAAAGCATTTGCAATATCTTGACGGTGTCATGTTAGGGAGAGCAGTATACAAAAATCCTGCATTATTAATGCAGGTTGATTCTCAAATATTCGGAAAAAGTTGTAATTTAATTTTTGATAAAATTGCGGCAATAAAAGCAATGTATCCTTATATTGATAAGGAATGTGAAAATGGTACTTTTTTAGGTTATATTATTCGTCCTATGTTAGGAATGTTTTCAGGAGTTGCAGGATCTCGTCAATGGCGACGCTATTTAAGTGAAAATTTATCTAAAAAAAATGTAGATATTAACATTATTAAAAAAGCGCTAAAATTTATTATAAATAATAATTTTTCAGTATGATTTTTTTAAAAAACATAGTATGTTTTTTAAAACACTGTTAAAATTTGGTGGAGCTAAGCGGGATCGAACCGCCTGCCTCTTGTATGCCATACAAGCGCTCTGCCTTTTGAGCTATAGCCCCAGGAAAACATCTATGTAAAGATTTATGTAAAGATTTATTAAAATTCATAGAATTTTTATTCTGAAATAAAATTGGTTTTTTTATTTTTTTTATTAATGTAAATTAAAGCATTATCAATACGTTTTAATACACGATTTTTCCCGATAGTATATAAAGTGACATCAATACTTGGTGAACAAATGCCACCAGTCAAAGCAACACGTAATGGCATACAAATTTTTTTAGTGCTAACTTCTAGTATTTTTGCACTTATTTTTATAATATCTTGAATATTTTCTTTTTTCCAGATATTTATCTTTTCTAATTTCTCTTTTACTGTTTTTAAAGGTAAAATAGCACTTGTGCATAAATATTGTTTTGCTGCTTCAATTTCATAAAAATCAAAATCTTGATAGAAATAGTGAGATGATACGGCAATTTCTTTTAAAGTTTTTGATTTTTTACCAAGAAGTTTTATTAAATTTTCTAAAGTAGGTCCAGATTGTATATTAAGGCCTTGTTTTTCCATATGCCATTTTAAATGTTTTGCAACATATTTTGGTGGTAATGAGTTAATGTAATAATGATTAAGCCATAATAATTTTTTAATATCAAATATACTTGCTGATTTATTAATCTTTTTTAAAGAAAAGTGAGCTATCATTTCATTTAAATTAAAAAGTTCTTGGTTACCATGAGACCATCCTAGGCGCACTAAATAATTTAGCAATGATTCTGGCAAGTAACCTTCTTCTTTGTATTCCATAATGTTAATAGCTCCATGACGTTTAGATAATTTTTTTCCATCACTACCTAATATCATTGAAACATGTGCATATTGAGGTATGGGTGCATTAAGTGATTTTAATATGTTAATCTGTCTTGGAGTATTATTAATATGATCTTCACCCCTTATTACATGGGTGATTTTCATATCCCAATCATCAATAACTACACAGAAATTATAGGTTGGAGTACCGTCGCTTCGACGTATAATTAGATCATCTAATTCAAGATTACTAAATTCAATTCGACCGCGAATTTTATCTTGAAAAACAACGGAACCTTTTTCTGGATTGCAAAAACGGACTACATAAGGTTTATTTATTTTATGACTATTTTTATTATTTCTGCAATAGCCATCATAACGTGGTTTTTGACCATTAGAGATTTGTTTTTCCCGTAAATGATTTAATCTAGTTTTAAGACAATAACAACGGTATGCTGTTCCTGTATCTAGCATGTGATTAATTACTGAATTATAGCGATTGAAACGTTTGGTTTGGTAATAAGGACCTTCATCCCAATTTAAATTGAGCCAATTCATTCCATCAATAATAGCATTAATGCTGTTTTTTGTTGAACGCTTAATATCTGTATCTTCAATACGTAATATAAATTTTCCATTTTTATTTTGACTATACAGCCATGAGTAAAGTGCAGTACGAGCGCTACCGATGTGTAGAAAACCTGTCGGACTTGGTGCAAAACGGGTTTTTATTATGTTCATGAAAAACGACCTAAAATATTTTTATATATTTTATGATTAAAAATAAACAATTATAAATAAAATTTATATCTATTAATTTAATATTTTTGATATTTTTAGCATTAGTGATTCAGTATTTTTGATTTTTATATTATATAATTATTTTTATAACAGTATAAACTTACTTTTAATATAATGTAATTTATTTTGATATAATTTTATATTTTAAATGGTATTTTAAAAAAAATAAAACAATTGACTTTATTAAGAATTATCTATAAGATTGATTAGTACCATTTTATTTAAAAGATGGGCGATTAGCTCAGTTTGGTAGAGCATCTCCCTTACAAGGAGGGGGTCATCAGTTCAAGTCTGGTATCGCCCATAATTCAATTTTACTGCATGATTAATCAAAAAAGTATAAAAATATTTTTTTAATAAAAAATATTTATAAAAAATTATGAGTATTTTTAAAATATATTAATTATAATTTTTTTGATTTTTATTAAATTTTATTAAAAAATTCATTGATACATTCAAGATAATTGAAAGATAATTTTTATTAAAAAATATACTTTTGTTTTCAAGTTTTTTAATCTAAATAATAATTTAATTATATAAATTTATTGAATATATTTCGAATATTTTTGATAACTATTAATTATATTAAATGTTATAATTATGAATAATACAAATATTATAATCGTTACTTTTAAAATAAATTCTTATAAAAAATTACCAATAAAAAATATATAAAAAATGAATTTTATATAACTTTGGTATTTATTTTTTATTTTTGCAATTATTTATATTAATATAAATTATGATATATAAAAAATCTTTTATAATAATCTGGATAAAAATAAGTCATATAACTTACATTTAAATGTTTCTGCGTTATACCTTTTCATTGTGCAATGAATGTTTTAGTAAATTATATTTTTAATTTATTTATTTGATTAAAATAATTTTAAATTTTAAATAAAAATTAGATATATCATAATATTACATAAATATATTAGTTTTATAAAAAATTAAAAGAATTAGAATTATAGAAAAAAAAGATTTATTACAATACTTATTTTATGTATTTTTCTGCATTAATTTATAGAAGTATATTTTTGTTAATTTTAAAAATATTTTTTGATTCTTTAATATGATTTTTATTTTTTATATTTTATATCTTATTATAAAATTACTTATATTTAAAGGAGGTTGGATTATGAAGCAAGTTGTGTATGTTGCAAGTCCCGAAAGCAAACAACTTCATGTTTTGGTGTTGCATACGACAGGAAAATTAACCTTATTGCAAGAATTAACCTTACCTCATCCCGGACAAACAATAAAAATTAGTCATGATGGAAAATATCTTTATCTTGGTATGCGTTATGATTTTTCTGTTATAACTTATTTTATTTCACATGAAGGTAAATTGACACAGAAATCTATTACAAATATTCCATCTTCACCAACTTATATGATTACAGATCATCATAATAAATGGTTATTTATTGCTTCTTATCATGGTAATCAATTAATGGTATTACCAATTGATTCAGAAGGAACTATTCGTTCAGTAATTCAGATTATTGGTGATTTACAAAATCCTCATTCTGTAGGTATAAGTTTTGATAAAAAATATTTATTAGTTCCTTGTTTGGGAGAAGATAAAATTAGAATGTTTATGATTGGTTATAATGAAACCCCTCTGAAAGAATGTAGGTTTGATTGTATTTTTGCTAAAAAAGGTGCAGGACCTAGACATCTTGTTTTTCATCCTTATAAAAATATTTTTTATTGTGTGAATGAATTGGATGCAACTATCAGTGTCTATTCCTTTTTGAGAATTTATCGGCAAGTAAAAAAATATGATATTATACCCATTGGTTTAAAGAATAAGCCTTGGGCAGCAGATATACATATTACTCCAAATGGTTCTCATCTTTACGCCAGTGAACGTTCTACAAGTATTATTCGACACTTTCAAGTAATAAGGGATGGTTTACAATTATTGCCAATAGAATCATATGCAACAGAAATTCAGCCTCGTGGTTTTAACATTGATAATACCGGTAATTTTTTGCTTGTAGTTGGTCAAAAATCTAATCATATTTCTATTTATAAAATAAATCCTTTTACTGGTTTTTTAGAGTTTATAGAACGTTATTTAATAGGAAAAGGTCCCATGTGGATTGAAATTCATTCATTATAAATGAAATTAAAATTATTCAAACAATGTATTCATTGAAATTATTTTTTTTATTGAATCTGTTAATTGAGTTAATTGTTCAGGTGTAATAATATATGGTGGCATCACGTAAATTAATTTACCAAATGGTCGAATCCATACTCCTTCATTAACAAATTGACGTTGTAATTTGCTTATATCTAGATATTCTTTCATCTCAATCACCCCAATTGCACCTAAAACTCTTACATTAAAAATTCTTGGATGATCTTGAAGCATACAAAGTTCAGAAAAAAGTTGATTTTCAATATTTTTTATCCATATTTTCCATGGACTATTTTTTAATAATGTTAAATTTGCATCAGCAATGGCACAAGCTAATGGATTACCCATAAAAGTTGGTCCATGCATAAAACAACCTGGTTTATTATTGCTAATTGTTTCTGCAATATGACGAGTAGTCAATGTAGCTGAAAGTGTAAGATAACCAGCAGTTAATGCTTTTCCTAAACATAAAATATCAGGTACAATAGAACTATGTTCGTAAGCAAACATTTTTCCAGTACGACCGAATCCTGTTGCTATTTCATCTGCAATTAATAAGATACGATAGCGGTCGCATAATGTTCGTACTGCTTTTAGATAATTAGGATGATAAATGCGCATTCCACCTGCTCCTTGTACAATAGGTTCAAGGATAATTGCTGCAATTTTATCAGCATATTTTGTAAGTTTTTTTTCTAAACTTTCTATATCTTCTTCATTCCATTGATCATAAAAACTATATTTTGGAGCTGGGACAAAAAAGTGAGGCAGAAGATAACCTTTATAAATATTATGCATAGAATTTTTAGGATCGCAAACTGACATAGCACCAAAAGTATCACCGTGATATCCGTTTTCTAAAGCAAGAAATTTATGACGTTTTTCTCCTTTTGCATACCAATATTGTAATGCCATTTTTAATGCAACTTCTATTGCTACAGAGCCCGAATCAGCAAGAAAAATGCACTCTAATTTTTCATCGGTAATATTAATTAATTGTCGGCACAATGCAATAGCTGGTGGATGTGTGATTCCCCCAAACATAACATGTGACATTTTGTTTAGTTGTTTTATAGCTGCCTGATTCAGTATTGGGTGATTATAACCATAAATCGCTGCCCACCAAGAAGACATACCATCAATTAGTTTTCTTCCATCTGCTAATTCAAGTTCAACACCCGATGCAGTAATAATAGGATAAGATGGAATTGGATTAATCATAGAAGTATATGGATGCCAAATATGTTTAATATCAAAATCAAGATCGTCGAATTTCATTTTATTTTCTCATTTTTATAATGCTTTTAAAGGTAATTTTATTTATTTTGTTTATTTTTGTTGACATGATAACGCTATTATTTAAACTGGCAATACTTTTTATTTCATTAAATAAGGATGGTGAAGATGGAAAAATCATGGACGCTTCGTCAAGCACAAGCATTGTTTGATTTACCTTTTTTTGAATTACTTTTTCAAGCACAACAGGTTCATCGTTTATATTTTGATCCTCAAAAGATACAAGTTAGTACTTTGCTTTCAATTAAGACTGGTGCTTGTCCTGAAGATTGTAAATATTGTCCACAGAGTGCACGTTATAAAACAGGATTAAAAACCGAGAAATTATTGGAAGTAGAAAAAGTCATTGCATCAGCAAAAAAAGCAAAAAAAGCTGGTTCAACTCGTTTTTGCATGGGAGCTGCATGGAAGAATCCTCATGAGAGAGACATGCCATATTTAGAGGTTATGATAAAAGAAGTTAAAGCACTAGGTATGGAAACTTGTATGACATTAGGTACATTAAATAATAATCAAGCACGTCGTTTAGCAGATGCTGGATTAGATTATTACAATCATAATTTAGATACTTCACCTGAATTTTATAAACATGTAATTACTACACGTACTTATCAAGAACGTCTTGATACATTAGATAAAGTACGTAAAGCTGGTATGAAAGTATGTTCTGGTGGCATTGTAGGTTTAGGTGAAAATATTACTGATCGAGCGGCATTATTAGTTCAATTAGCTAATTTACCAAAAGTACCAGAAAGTGTACCAATTAATATGTTAATAAAAGTAAAAGGTACTCCATTTGAAAACAATACAGATATTGATCCATTTGATTTAATTCGTACCATTGCTATTGCTCGTATTATGATGCCAACTTCTTACGTTAGGCTTTCTGCTGGTCGTGAAAAAATGAGTGAGCAAACACAAGCACTGTGTTTTATGGCAGGCGCTAATTCTATTTTTTATGGTTGTAAATTATTGACAGCTGGGAACCCCACAGAAGATAAAGACCAGCTATTATTTAAAAAATTAAATATTAATACTGAAAAAAGAAATATTGACTTAAATTATCCAGAAGAGATGAAGAAATCAGAAGATTCTTTAATCAAAGTTATTGATACAGAAAAGTTTTACAATGCGGCAATATGATGAATTGGGAAACGTTTTTAACTACTCATCTTAATTTACGTAAAAAAGAAGCATTATGGCGAAAACGCAATATTATTAAAAAAAATAATGGACGTACTGTAATATTTAATCAGCGAAAATACATTAATTTTTCAAATAATGATTATTTAGGATTAAGTCATAATCATGCAATTATTAATGCTTGGAAATTTGGATTAAATAAATACGGTTTAGGCAGTGGTAGTTCCGGTCATATTATAGGTTATACTGATGCTCATGCACTTTTAGAAGAACAATTATCTGTTTGGTTAGGATATCCTAAAGCTTTATTGTTTATTTCTGGTTATACGTTAAACCAGGCTGTCATTATTACTTTAATGAATAAGTACGATTATATTTTAGCCGATAGATTGACTCATGCTTCCTTATTAGATGGAGCAATTTTATCTTCAGCAAAACTGAAACGATTTGCACATAATCAAATTAATAATTTAGAAAAATTTTTGAAAAATAATCATAACGGGAAAACATTGGTTGTAACTGAAGGAGTATTTAGCATGGATGGTGATACCAGTCCTTTATTACAATTAAAAATTGTAACAGAAAAAAGAAAAGCATGGTTATTAGTAGATGATGCACATGGTATTGGTGTAATAGGTGATGAAGGTAAAGGTAGTTGTGATTTTCATCAAATAAAACCGCAGCTATTAGTGATAACTTTTGGTAAAGCATTTGGTCTAAGTGGAGCGGCTTTACTTTGCGATGAAAATATTGCAGAATATTTTTTGCAATATGGACGGCATTTAATTTATACTACTTCTATGCCACCAGCGCAAGCTGTAGCATTATCTGAGGCAATTATTCAAGTTCGAACAGCAGATCATTTAAGAAAAAAATTACAGCGTAATATTCTTTATTTTCGTTATTTGGCTTCTAAATACAATTTTGTATTATTAAATTCTACCACAGCTATTCAACCATTGGTTATTAAAAACAATCAACGTTGTTTAAATTTATCTGCATTCTTACGTCATCAAGGATTTTGGGTACATGCTATTCTTCCGCCAACTGTACCACCAGGTACAGCAAGATTAAGAATCACTTTAACGGCCAATCATAGATTGGCCGATATTGCAAAGTTAGTGAAAACTTTACATGAATTTTTTAAAAATAATCCAGATGAATAAAAAAGCCATTGCTCACGCTTTTGGTCGTGCAGCTAAAAATTATGATGATATTGCAATTTTCCAACAACAAAGTGGTCAACATCTTTTTGATTGTGTTTCTACAAGACCAGGTAATATTGTTTTGGATGCCGGTTGTGGAACTGGTTATTTTAGTAATCAGTGGCAATTAACAGGAAAATATGTTATTGCTTTAGATCTTTCTGAGTCTATGTTGTTTTTTGCAAAACAAAAACAAACTGCTATAACTTATATACAAGGAGATATGGAAGATTTACCATTTAAAAATGAAAGTGTTGATTTATGTTTCAGTCATCTTGCTATTCAGTGGTGTACTAATTTATATACTCCATTAAGTGAATTATATCGTATTACAAAAAAAGGTGGGATAGTTGCTTTTTCTACTTTAGTTGATGGTTCTTTAAAAGAATTAGAACAATCTTGGCAAAAAGTTGATAATGATTCTCATATTAATTCTTTTATGACTTTTGAGCAAATAAAAATGGTTTGTAAGTATTGGCCGCATAGCTTAGAACAACAATCTTGGCGATTAACTTATCCATCATTTTGGTGTTTATTGAAATCTTTGAAAGGTATTGGTGCTACTTATTTAGTCAAGAGGCGGCAAGATCATGGGTTAATGACAAAAAAAAGATTAACTGAACTTGTTCATCATTATCCCCACACTGGTCATAATTTTCCATTAACTTATCAACTTGTTTTTGGAATACTGTATTGTGAGTAAATGTTTTTTCTTAACTGGGACTGATACAGATATTGGAAAAACTGTGGTGAGTTGTGCATTATTGCAGGCTGCATCATATAGGGGTTATAAAACAGCAGGTTATAAACCTATAGCTACAGGTAGTACAAAATCAATTCTTGGTTTAAGAAATTTAGATGCTGAGCTTTTAAGAAAAAATAGTACTGTAAATCTTAGTTATGATGATGTTAATCCTATTGTTTTTTTAGAAGCTACATCACCTAATATAGCTGCTCAGAGAGTAGGGGAGGTCATAGATCATAAAACCATGACAAAAGGATTACAAAAATTAAAAGATTGCGCTGATTGGATAATTATTGAGGGGGCTGGTGGGTGGTATACGCCACTTTCAGTTAAAAAAAATTTTTCTGATTGGGTTATAGAACAAAAATTACCAGTTATATTAACTGTAGGAATAAAATTAGGTTGTATTAATCATGCTATGTTGACTGAGCAAGCTATTAAAAATAGTGGTTTATTTTTAATCGGTTGGATTGCTACAAAAATTATTTTTTCAAAGCATGATGAAGAAGATTATTTATTAACATTAAAAAATAAGTTATCTGTTCCATGCTTAGGAGTGATTCCATATTTTCCTCATTGGAAATCTTCTTTTATTGGTAAATTTATAAAATTTTCTCAAATATTAGATCGTTTGAATTTTTAGATTAATATTTCAATTTATTATTTTCAGTGATGTTTTGCATTTAATTTATATCTAATAATTATATAAAAGTATTTTCTTAAAAATGAAACAATTTTTTGTAAGTTAAAAAAAATATTTTTTAAATTTTATATCTTTATATAGTTAAAAGTATTGTTTAAAAGTTAAATATTCTTTAAATTATAAATAACAATAATAATTTAGATATTTTTTTGATTATTGATCATGCAAAAATAAGTGACTTTTGTTTATGTTTTAAAATTTTTATTTTTTTACAAAAAAGTTAAATTTTGATTTTTGCAATAAAATTTTTTTGAAAAACCATGTATAATATAAAATATGTGTGTTATATTTAATATCATTTTAATTTAGAATTTAACATAATATTTTTTTTTGCAATAAAAATTATAAATTTATAATTCTTGCATTCTTTATTATTTTTCTTTATAAAAAAATTTTAATTTTTATATATTTTTTAATATTTTTTAGCATAAAATATTATAAAATATTTTTGATTAAATATTTTAGTATTAGAATACTTTTTTATATTTGAAAGTATATGCCAGTAAAATAATTTTTGTGTTTTTTAAAGATATGTATGTAAAATTTTAATAATTTGTTAATGTTAATTAATGATTTTTTAAAAAAAATATGATATTCTTTTTTGAAGTTTTCTAAATTATTATTTTAAATAGCTTTATTTTTAACTACTGATAAGGATAATCATTATGGATTTATTTGATCATAGAAATGATTCGATCATCCAGCGGGCTGGAGCAGGAATTCAAACTTATATGTCTCAAGTATATGGTTGGATGACAGTAGGTTTATTGTTAACAACTTTTGTTTCTTGGTACGCTATTAATAATAGTAATATTATTAGTTATTTAGCGGTGCATAGTTGGATGCTGATAGGACTGATTATTGCTGAAATCGGATTAGTAATAGGATTATCTTTTTTGTTACCTACATTAAGTGCAGGTGCAGCAACAGCAATGTTTATGTTGTACTCAATGCTAACAGGAATAACAACCTCTTTAGTCTTAATTTCTTATACAGGTGCTTCTATTGTTAGTACTTTTTTTGTAACAGCAGCTATGTTTGGTTCTCTCAGTTTGTATGGATATAGTACAAAACGTAATTTAAGCAGTATGAGAATTTTTTTATTTATGGCAATCATAGGTATCATTATTGCTTCATTAGTAAATATTTGGTTAAGAAGTGCTGGTTTAATGTTAATCATCAGTTATTTTTCTGTACTAATATTTTCTGCTTTAACTGCTTATGATACTCAAAAACTAAAAAATATGGGTAGTCAAATTGATTCTTCAGATCAAGATAATATGCGTAAATATGCTATTGTTGGTGCATTAACACTCTACTTAGATTTTATTAATTTATTTTTAATGTTATTGCGTATTGTTGGTGATAGGCGTTAGTATTAAAATATTAATTTTTTTAAAAGTAACATAAAAGAACCTGGCACTAATAATGCTAGGTTTTTTTATGTTTTTTATTTTTTTATAATGTTTAGATATGAAAGTTAGATAAAACATTTTTTTTAAAATGCTATTTATAAATTGATAAATTGACAGAATTATTGATGATATAATAGAAGAAATTTTATATTTTTTTAATATATTTTACATTATATGCGTTTTAATAGATTTTATTCTTTTATAATCATATTTATAAATATTCAAATAAAGTATAAATATCAAAAATATAAAGACATGAGGATTTTAAGTAATTTTAATAATGGAATGTATATTAATATTGATTGTTATTTTTTTACATGAGCATAGAGTACGAATTAATACTAGTAATATTTTAAATAGTAAAAAACTATATTATCAATAATCATATAAAATGACATTTTTTGAAAATATGAGTTTTTTAATTATCATATTATTAATTAATAAATAATATACATTGTTTTTATTGCTACATCGAATCAATATTTAATTAACAAAAAATAATTAAAATATTTAGAAACTGTAAATTAAAATGATTAATTATTATTTTTTATATTTTTAAATATGACTTTTTTGAAATGTATCATTTAATTTTATATATTTTTATTCATGTGTAATTTTTATTATTTATATAATATAATTATATTTTTTATGAGCATAAATAAATTAAAAACATTTAAAAAAGTTTTTTTATAAAATTGAGATTCAAATAATTAGTAGTTTCTTAATTTTATTTATTTTTTTATATATAAAAAATTACGTGAATCAATTATATTAATTCTATATTTAATTTAATTAAAATTAGTAAGATTTATTTAAATAATTTTTGATTTAAATTTATTGTTTTTATTAAATTAATTATTGTACTTAGTTATATAATATTTTAAGATAAAAAATATATGTACATTAAATTTTTATTACAATATTTTTTATATTTATTTTTCAATAAAATGAATAAAAATTAATTTATCTTATTTTTTTTAATAATATTTCTTAACAAGAACATTTAGATTTACATAACATTTTTAACAAGAAATTTATATTTTATTGGTTTTTTAAAAATAGTAACTATTTTAAAAAATTATATAAAAAATCATTTTGTTTGTGAGAATAAAATATTAGTTTATTTATTTTAATATAAAATAAATATTATTTTTTAAAAAAAATATAATTATTATAGTTACTATTTTATGTAATTGAGGACTTTATGTACGCAAGATTTTTTGTTACCCCACAATGGTTTTATGACCATATAACAGATAAAAATGTTATTATTCTTGATGCTTCTTCGAAAAAACCATTAGAAAAAACAAATTATCAATATTTGTTTTATAAAAAACATATTCCCAGTGCACAATTTTTAAATTTAAATATATTTGATAAATATTCTATTTTACCTCATATGTTACCAGATACATTAACTTTTAATAATATCATTGCAGATTTAGGTATTAGTAATTCTCATCAAGTCATTATTTATGATCAGGGTGATTTATTTTCTGCACCTCGAGCATGGTGGACTTTTAAAATATTTGGATGTAATCATGTTAAGATTTTAGCGGGCGGACTAAGTGGATGGGAAAAAGCTGGTTATTTTGTAGAATCGGGTATTTCTACTTTCAGAAAAAAACAACGTTTTATTATTAAATATTCTAGTGATTATGTATTATCAAAACAAGAAGTTTTATCTCTTTTGGGTAAATCAGATATTCAATTTATTGATAGTCGTACAACTGCACGTTTTAATGCAAAAGAACCAGAACCACGTACAGGATTAAGAATGGGACATATTCCTGGTAGTAAAAATGTACCTTGGTTTTGGTTGGTTAATAAAGGTTGTTATAAAAAACCAAAAAAATTAAATACTATTTTTCATAAACAAGGCGTTAATACTATGATGCCTACTGTAATTAGTTGTGGATCAGGTATAACAGCTGCTGTAGTTTTTCTTGCATTGATAATTTTAGGTAATGATCAAGTAAAACTTTATGATGGATCCTGGGCTGAATGGGGAAAAGATAATAGTTTGCCTATTGAGTAGAAATAACAATTTTTTGTTAATATACTTAAATATATTATTATTAAGAATTTTTATAAAAATTTTATTATTTAATGCTAAATTCTTAAAATTTTGATAAATCTATTAAATAAAAGTTTTTTATAATAAAAACTTTTATTTATTTTAAGATGATCAAATAAATCATTATAAATTGTATTAATTTTTTTATTTTTTATAAAAAAATATCTTTAAATTAACCCACTATTTATTTTGTTTTTAAAAAAATCTGGTAATACAGTTTTTTTAAAAAAATATTATCAATATTATTGGATTTTTTAAAATCAACAAATAAAATCAAATATACTAAAATAATATTAAAATTAAATGATAAGTTTTAAAAACTATAATTTGTTATTTTTTGTAATCATCAATAATATTTTTGATTTTTAAAAATATTTTCTTTACATTTTTTGTTTTTTTATACTTAATGTTGAACCAATTGATGCTCCAATTATACAAAATAGTGCTAACCACTGAGTAAAGAATAATTTTTCATTGAGAAAAATCATACCCATAAAAGCACCCATTGCAGGTTCTAAGCTCATTAATGAACCAAATGTTTTCGTTGGAATTCTTGTTAATGCAAACATTTCAATAGTATAAGGAAATGCAGTAGATAGAATAGCTACAGCCATTGCAATAGGAAGAATTGAGAAATCAAGTAATTGTTTTATACCAATTGTAAATAAACTAATAGGAAAAAAAATTAATGTAGAAATAAATGAACCTAAGGCTACAGTCTCTGTTCCATATCCTGCACCAGCACGTTGTCCAAAAATAATATACATACCCCAGCAAACACCTGCAGATAAAGCATAGAGTATTCCAATTATATCTAAATTATTAATGTTATTGCCTCTAGGAAATAAAAATGTTAGTCCAATAATAATCATTGATATCCAAAGAAAATCAATTGGACGTCTGGAAGAAAACATTGCAACAGCAAGTGGTCCAGTAAATTCCAATGCGACTACAATACCTAACGGTATCCTTTCTAGAGATAAATAAAATAAAAAATTCATTAAACCTAAAGATATTCCATAAATTAACAAATCTTTTAAAGAATGCCTACGTATTTTTTTTCTCCAAGGTTTGAAGATAATAAATAAAATAATTGTTGCTAAAAATAATCGAAGTGTTGTTACGCCAAGTGCACTAATAGTTGGAAATAAACTTTTAGCTAATGAAGCACCACTTTGTATTGATATCATTGCTAACAGTAATAATAATATTGGTAAAAGTGTTTTTGGTTTGTGATGTAAGAAAAACAACATTAAATCTATCCTCAGTAAATATGAAAATTATATAAAATTAAATGTGAATTTAGTAATAAAATTTTTGTTTAATGGCATAAACAATTATTACATAAAAAAATATAAACAAATATTTTTTTTAATTTTTGTTAAAAATATATTTGCATTTTTATAATTTTTTTATCGTAAATTTATATAACAATACTAAAAAAAGATTTTGTTGTTTTTTAATCTTTTTAAAAAAAAATATTTATTAGTATTGAATTAATATTTTATAAAAATAATTATAATTTCATTTGTTTAGTATTTATTGTTGATAAATTTAGTTATCATTTTTAAAAATTTTAATTATAAATAAATATTATTCTAATAATCATTGCATGAGTTCATTGTTTGTAATTAAAAAATCTTTTTTTTATTTTTTTTAATTATAATTACAAAAACAAAAAATATTATATAATTTATATATTTTATATATAAATTAAATTTAAAATTAATTATAATAAAGAAATGTAGAGAGGATGTTTGTTAAAAATAAAATATTTATTTTTTTTCAGTAATATTTTTTTAACTTTTATGTAACTTATATTAAATAGTATTTTTTTTTGAATATTTATATTAAAATATACATGATAACTTATTTAGAAATATTAAAAAAATATTTTAATATAATGAATATAAAGTGTTTTATACTAAAAAAAATAAGAGAATTTATATTTTTATATAATTAGTTATATATCTATTATAGAATATAATTTGTTATAATGTTTTTTAAAAAAATGATATTTTTATCAAAATTATTTTCTTTTGCGTATAAATAGAAAAATCATATTGTTTAAAGAATTCTTATTAAATTTATTATTTAAAAAAAATTATTTTTTAATTTTGCTTTTTTGTTTTTTATAATATAAGTTTTAAATAATTTAAAGATAAAAATTATGTATTTTTTTTGAATTTTAAGTTATTAATTTATATAGTTTATTATTTATAATAATCTTAATAGTGTTATTTAAAGTAATATTTATTATATAATATTGAAATTTTGTTTTTATTAAAAAAGTTTATTTTTACTAATATTGTCAATAATTTTTATGATTATATATAAAAATTATTAATTAATATTTTAATATAATATTATATTTCCAATATTTTAATATAAATAATAAATATTTTTAAAATAAAAAATCATTCTTTTTTTTGTACAGTATATTCATATTAAGAAGTAAATGAATAAATAAAAATTACCTATATAATATTTTTTATTTATATTTTTGTTTATTTATTATAAATATTCATAATATAAAATATTTTGTAATATTTTTTATTTAAAATTATTTAATTTTTTGATAATAACAATATTTTTTTGTTATGTATTAATATCTTCAGTGTTTAAGTTTTGTTTAATTTTTAAATATATTTTATTGTTATTTCTTTTAAGAAATATTATACATTATTTATTATTAAATATATTATATATTATAATATATTAGTTGATTGTTTGTTTGGATTTTCAAAAATTATTTTATTATGTACATGATGTTAATTCATGTAATTTTAAAAAAATATTATAAATATTCTAAGGTATCAGAATAAAAGAATTCTATAAATGTATTATAAAATTGTAGTTATGAAAAGTATACTTTGATACTTTTGATTAAAAATTTACTTTTTGGGGAAAAAAATGTCATTTTTAACAGAAGAAGCAGATCTTGTTCGTAAAGCATTAGAAAATTCTGGTATTGAAACGCCTTTTTATACTAAATCGTTTTCTTGCAATCAACGTAAACGGAAGATTAAAAAATGTATACATAAGATTATGTGTTTACTAAATCTTGATTTAAAAAATGACAGTTTAGTTAACACACCAGAACGTGTTGCTAAAATGTATATAGATGAAATTTTTTCAGGATTAGATTATAATAATTTTCCTAAAATTACTTTAATTGAAAATAAAATGGATGTTGAGGAAATGGTTACTGTTCGTTATATTACACTTACAAGCATTTGTGAACATCACTTTATTACCATTGATGGAACAGCAACCGTGGCTTATGTTCCAAAAGATAAGCTAATTGGATTATCAAAAATTAATCGTATTGTTCAATTTTTCTCTAATAGGCCACAAGTTCAGGAACGTTTAACACAACAAATATTGATTGCATTACAGACATTATTAAATACTATTAATGTTGCTGTTTCTATTGATGCTATTCATTATTGTGTTAAAGCTCGAGGCATCCATGATATGACCAGTAGTACTATGACAACATCTCTTGGTGGTTTGTTTAAATCTAGTCACGATACTCGTCAAGAATTTTTGCGAAATGTTTCTCGTTTACGTAATTAATTAAAATAATTTTTTAATAAAAAATATATTATTTATGTTACAATAAAGTTAATAAATTTATGAAAAATGTTGTTATTTATTATAATAATTTATATTGAATTTATATATTTAAAATATTTTTATAAATAGTTTTTTAAAAGTCATATTTTTAATGAAAACATGTTTTATAATTTCTTGAAATGATTAAATAAATATTTATAATTTTTTTATTTTTATATTTATATTATTTATTCACAAATAATGTATGTTTGTATTTTTTTTTGATATTCAGTAAATTTTTAAGTTATTTTAACATGGTAATTCTATAAAAATAAACGATTAATCGGTATATTTATTATATTATCTATAAGAAATATAAATGATTATTTTTTTATATTTTTTATTATTGAAATAATTATAAAAATATTAATTTAGTTATAACGATTATTTTTTATTAATAAAAAATAATCATATTATGAGTTAATAAAAGAATAAAAAATATTTTTAGTAATTTAAATATTTTATAATTAATATAATTTTAAAATTAGATTTAATAGAAGATTTTTAATATATTAAATATAATATATTAAATATTAAGTAGACTTTATTAATATGAAATTGAGCAATTAAATATTATTTTTTAATTAAAAGATTATATATTTAAATATTTTTTTTATTTATATAAATAAAATTTAATTGTTTTTATGCATTATATAAAATATTTTCAGAATATAAAATGGATTATTGAATATATACTTAATAAAAATTTTGTAATTAAATTTATATTTTATTAGTTATGTAAAACTTTTTAATATTTATAATATTTATTAGGAACTTTATATAATTATTTATTAATAATAAAATATTTATTATTTTTTTATTTTCTGATTATAAGATTCTTTTGTATATATTAAAAATATAAAAATTATTATTGCGTAATATTATTAATATAAATATTATTTGATATCTTCTTTTAAAGATTTTGTCAGCATTGAAGTTGCTTGATTTATATCAAGACGTTGAAATAATTTTTTGAATGGATTGATTTTGTGATTTAATAAAGGATTTTTTATATCTTTCCATTGAAGTGAAATATTTAAAAATTTTTCTGTACGACTGCTTAATCCTGGTAATACAGGTTTTAAATAAGTCATTAATACACGAAATAAATTAATTCCCATAGAGCATATATCGTGTAAGTCTTCTTCTTTTTTTTCTTTTTTAGCAAGAATCCAAGGCGCTTGATTATCAATATATCGATTAGCCAAATCAGCAAGATGCATGATTTGATGAATTACCTTATTATATTCACGATCAGAATATGCTTGTCCAATTTTTTTTTCTGCAACAATGAATTTTGCATAAATATTTGGTTCTGCAAGACGAGATGATAATTTACCATGAAATAGTTTATTGATAAATCCAGCATTCCGTGCTGCTATATTGACGACTTTATTAACTATATAGCTGTTTACAGTATTGACTAAATCAATTAAATTTAGATCAATATCGTTAATACCTGATGATAATTTAGCCGCATAATAGTATCGTAGACAATCAGGATCAAAGTGTTCTAAATAAGAACGTGCAGTGATAAAAGTGCCACGTGATTTTGACATTTTAGCGCCATTTATTGTCAAATAACCATGAACTAGTATATTTGTAGGTTTACGATAATTTATGCCTTCTAATATTGCTGGCCAAAATAAAGTATGAAAGTAGACGATATCTTTACCAATAAAATGATAAAGATCAGTAGTCGTATTTTTTTTCCAATAAGTATTAAAATCAATGTTTGTTTTTTTACATAGATTTTGAAATGTGCTTATATAGCCTATAGGTGCATCTAACCAGACGTAAAAATATTTTTTTTCTTCATTTGGTATTTTAAAACCAAAGTAAGGGGCATCGCGAGTAATGTCCCATGGTTGTAGTCCACTTTTAAACCATTCCTGTATTTTGTTTCGAACATGTTTATGTAAAGCATTTGATTTTATCCAATTTTGCAATATATGGCTAAATGCTGGTAAATCAAAGAAAAAATGTTTTGTATTGCGTATTTCAGGGGTTGCACCAGAAATAACTGAATATGGATTAATAAGTGTTGTTGAACTATAAGTTGCACCACATAATTCACAATTATCACCATATTGATTATCTGCAGAACATATTGGACAAGTTCCTTTAATAAATCTATCTGGAAGGAAAAGACATTTTATAGGGTCGTAAAGTTGTGCAATTATTTTACTTTTTATATAACCATTTTTTTTTAATTTTAAAAAAATTTTTTCAGAGAATGTTCTGTTTTCTATACTATGAGTTGAGTGGTAATTATCATAACTAATAAAAAAATCCGCAAGATCTTTTTCATGTTCTTTTTTTATTTTGTTAATCATGACTTCTGGTTCTATTTTTAATTTTTGAGCTTTAAGCATTATCGGGGTACCATGAGCATCATCAGCACAGATAAAATAAACCTCTTTTCCACGCATACGATGGAAACGTACCCAAATATCTGCTTGAATGTGTTCTAACATATGACCAAGATGAATTGCACCATTAGCATAAGGTAAAGCACAAGTAACTAAAAGTTTGTTCGAGATTTTATACATAATAGAATTTTAATTGTTATTAATTTATGTAATTGTTTTGATTTATGTTTAAGTAGATATGAATATAATGGATTTATGTTTTTAATAGTAGTAAAAGATATTTTATTTAAAATAATAGTTTAAAAATATAGTTAAAAACTATTTAAAGATATATACATAATATTCTGTAATACTATTAAAAAATATCCAAAAATTTTTAAAAAAAATTATATTACAGAAAAAAATATTAATATTTATTGATTACATTATATAATTTAAACAGTAAAATTCATTGAGAATTATATGCGGTATTATATATAATATTTTTTTTATCATCAATAGAATTGTTTTTATTTTTGAAAAATTATTATATAATGATTTTTTATATAAAAAATAAATCTAGATTTTTTAAAGATTCAAATATGGATTTAATCTTTTTATAAATCAAATATAAATTTTTAAAATTCATAAATATTATATTTTATGAGAATAAAAATTATTTTTTACAAAATTATATTTCAATTTTTTTAAGAAACATGATAAAGATAAATAAATATTTTTGAAAAAAAATATATTTTTTGTATTATTTACAAATAATATGTTACTAAAAAAGTCTTAGTAGTTTAATTTATAGTTATTTTACATAAATTACAATAGTTAAAGTTATTTATTACTGTTTGTTATGTAACAATTATTCACATGTCGCGTACATAGGGTTTATTATATTTATAGTTTTTATATTTAAAAATATTTTTTTATAGATAATATATTTTTTCATAACATTATGACATTATATATTAGGCAATATGTATGTATAGATAATTAAAAGTATTTTATTTACCAGATTATGAAATACATATAAAAGATAACAAAAGATTTTATATTTATATAATTATAACTATATAAAAATATATTTTACTTTTTTTTGAAAAAGGTTTTTTTGAAATGTCTAAAGTAGTACATCAATGCACTATTGTAGGAATATCAGGTCCTTCAGCATCTGGAAAAAGTCTTATTGCAAAAACTCTTTACCATGAATTGCTCAATAAAGTAGGTGATAATAACATTGGCATAATCGATGAAGATTGTTACTATAAAAGTCAAGATAAAATGACTATGGAAGAAAAAAGAAAGGTAAATTATGATCATCCTAATTCCATGGATCATGATCTTTTATTTCATCATTTAAAATTATTAAAAATAGGTAAAGGTATTCATTTACCACAATATGACTACACTAATCATACGCGTAAAAATACAACTATTTTTTTTATTTTAAAAAAGTTATTATCCTTGAAGGTATTTTGTTATTGACTGATAAACGTTTGCGTGACGAATTAGATTTTGCAATTTATGTTGATACACCTTTAGATATTTGTTTAGTTAGAAGAATTAAAAGAGATGTTCATGAAAGAGGAAGAACTTTAGATTCTATTCTTAAACAATATACGCAAACAGTGCGTCCAATGTTTCTTCAATTTATTGAACCATCAAAACAATATGCGGATATTATTATTCCTAGGGGAGGAAAAAATCGGATAGCAATTGATATTTTAAAAGCTAAAATAAGAGAGTTTTGTCAATAATTCTTCATTTTCTAAAATTAATATCTTACTTTAAAAGGATAAAAAATGCGTCTTTGTGATCGTGACATAGTTAATTGGTTAAATAAAAAAAAAATAATAATTGAACCACGGCCATCAATTGAACGTATTAATGGAGCAACTGTTGATATTTGTTTAGGAAATAAATTTCGAGTATTTAAAGGATATAAAGTACCTTATATTGATCTTAGTGGTAAAAAAAATGAAGTAAATGCCGCTTTAGATCAAATTATGAGCAATGAAATTACATTAAAATATGATAATGCATTTTTTTTACATCCTACTGAATTAGTATTAGCGGTTACTTTAGAAAAAATTTGTTTACCTAACAATATTGTTGGTTGGTTGGATGGTCGATCCTCTCTTGCTCGTTTAGGATTAATGGTTCATGTTACTGCTCATCGTGTTGATCCAGGTTGGTCTGGAAATCTTGTATTAGAATTTTATAATTCAGGTAAATTGCCCTTAGCGTTAAAACCAGGAATGATTATTGGAGCATTAAGTTTTGAATATTTATCAGGTTTTGCTGAACGTCCGTATCATCTTCGATCAAATGCAAAATATAATAATCAAAAAAGTGCAGTGGGAAGTAAAATTACTGAAGATTAAAAAATGTTCATGTTTTTCATAGCTTAAAAGAATCTTTAGCTTTTTTATTGCATCATAAAATAAAAGTAGTATTACTTATATTTTTAAGATTATTATGGTATTCTCATATATATATTATCGATATTTTTTATTGTTAATAATAAACTAATAGCATTGATAATATTGAAAATATTATATTATTTAACGTATTATGAAATCTTGATTAAAATATAAAAATTTTATTTTTAATATCATTTATAATACAAAAAAGTATGAACATATGAAATTAAGTTTTTGATTTTTATATTTTTTTAAATAAACATATGTCTAAGTTTGATAAATTATATTAATTTAATTTTATCAATTTATGATTTTTAAGTTTATCAAATATTTTATAGATATTTATATCTTAAATTTTATAATTTATTTTAAATAATATTGTTTATTGTTTTAAATATCTGTTAATATTTATTTTAATTTTTTTTAAATAATTTTAGAAGTCTATTATTATATGCATTATTTTTCCTAATTTGATCTATGAGAAAATATTATTTGTAGTTTATATAAAAAAATGTTTTTTATTATTTTTTTTTGGTTAGCTTAGTTGTATAAATACAATTAATCAAAATTACGGATTTATTAGAAAAAATTAGTCTTAAATTGTGTTTATAGTAATTTATTTGTAAAATTATATAATGCATAGAGAATGTTTTTTAAAAATTTAATATTATTTAAATGTAAATATTTATAATATAACAATATTTTTTTGAGAATAAAAAATAAAATTAGCAAACTATTAAATATTTTATTTATTTTTTGTTCTAAATGCTAATTTTAGTTATTTCTCAATAATTCAAAATAAATTATGTAAAAATAATCTATTATGATAAATTAAAAAATATTTATTATAAAAATATTTATACTTTACAGACAAATGTGTAACCAGATAAGAAATAAAAATAGGTAAATATTTATTATAACTTTTATATACTTAAATATTTATTTTATATAATTGATCATTAAGATGAGTTTATTGTATGGTAAAGCAACAAATAGGTTTAATTGGTATGGGTGTAATGGGATGTAATTTAGCACTTAATTTTGCAAATCATGGTTATTCTGTGTCAATATTTAATCGCTCTAGGCAAAAAACTGAGACAATCATTGCAGAAAATAAAGGTAAAAAATTAATTCCTTTTTATCAAATTAATCAATTTATTCTTTCATTAAAAAAACCACGTTATATTTTATTGATGTTAAAAGCTGGAAAAATTACAGATGACATGATTATTTCATTAATACCTTATTTGAATAAGGATGATATCTTAATAGACGGAGGAAATGCTTATTTTGAAGATACTATTCGTCGTAATCAAGAGCTTTCTAAAAAAGGAATTAATTTTATTGGTATGGGAATTTCTGGAGGTTATGAGGGTGCATTAAAAGGTCCATCTATTATGGCTGGAGGACAAAAAAAAGCTTTTAATTTAATCGAACCTATTTTTAAAAAAATAGCAGCTAAAGTTAACGGTGAAGCATGCCTAAGTTATATTGGTTCTGATGGTGCCGGTCATTATGTAAAAATGGTTCATAATGCCATAGAGTATTGTGATATGCAAATTATTGCTGAAGTTTATTTGATATTAAAAAATATATTAAATTTAGATAATGAAGAATTAGCCGATGTTTTTAGTGAATGGAATAAAGGTGAATTAAATAGTTATTTGATTAAAATTACAGCTGATATTTTTCGCAAAAAAGAAAAAAATAATATTTATTTGATAGATCTTATTTTAGATGTTGCAGTTAGCAAAGGAACAGGAAAATGGTCTAGTCAAAATGCTTTAGAATTAGAAATTCCTTCTACTCTTGCTGCTGAATCTTTATTTTCTCGTTATATTTCTTGTTTTAAAGAAGAGAGATTAGGAGCATCAAAAATATTAACTGGTCCATCTAATGTTAAATTTAAAGGAAATAAAGAAATCTTTATTGAAAAAATTCGTCAAGCGCTTTACGTAGGAAAAATTATTGCTTATTCACAAGGATTTTATCAATTAAAAATAGCATCAGATAAATACAAATGGCAATTAAATTATGGTGATATTGCAAAAATTTTTCGTTCCGGTTGTATTATTAGAGCACAATTCTTACAAAAAATTAGCAATGCTTATGACCAAAATTCATGTTTAGTAAATTTGATGTTATCTCCTTATTTTAAAAAAATTATTGATAAATATCAGGAATCATTACGTGATATTGTCTGTGTTGGTATCAAACATGGTATCCCATTACCTGCGTTAACAGCAGCTATTTCGTATTACGATAATTATCGAACTCCCCTTTTGTCAGCTAATTTAATTCAAGCACAACGTGATTATTTTGGTGCTCATACTTATTTTCATATAGAAAAGAAAACTACCATACATACTGAATGGATATAAAAAATACTATAAAAGTCTTTATTATTTTTATTTGATATTTTGCAAATTATTTTTTATGAAAAAATTGAATTGATAAATAAGTAATAAAAACTAATTATTTATTTTTTTATTTTGGTTTATTTTTAAAATTTTTATCATATTAAATTGAATTGTACATTTAAGAGATTTTTTTATTTAAAATATAAAAAAATATTTTTTTTAAAAAAAATATAATATATAATATATAATATATTCCATTTTATTTTATAAAGTTATATCAAATTTATTAACTTATAAAGTTATATAAAATTACATATTTTTTAAACATGATATACATGTATTTTAATTTATTGGATAATATAATATGTATAAATTTATTCCGTTAAAATTTTTATCAACTATTATTGTTATTGGAATTATTTTTATAATTTGGTTTATTATTCCTGCTCCTAAAGGGGTAGATGTTCATGCATGGCAATTATTTGCTCTTTTCGTTGGTACTATATTATCTATTATACTTAAAATATTACCAATAGGAGCAATTTCAATTATAGCTATTACTTTAATTGCTATAACCGGTGTAACTAATCCAAATAATGCAACTCAGGCAATTAATGATGCTTTAAGCGGATTTTCTAATCAATTAATTTGGTTAATTGGCGTTTCTATTATGATTTCTGTTAGTTTAAATAAGACAGGATTAGGTGCACGTATTGGTTATTATTTTATTTCTTTATTTGGAAAAAAAACTTTAGGGATTGCTTATTCTTTAGTAATTGCAGAAACAATATTAGCTCCAGTAACACCAAGTAATACAGCACGCGGTGGTGGAATAATACATCCAATTATGTGTTCTATTGCAGATAGCTTTGGTTCTAAACCCAAATCAATTACTTCAAAAAAAATTGGACGTTATCTTGCATTAACCAATTTTAATATTAATCCTATTACATCAGCTATGTTTATTACTGCAACGGCGCCTAATCCATTAATTGTTAGTTTAATTATGGCAAATACTGTTCCTGTATTTGAAATTACTTGGGGGATGTGGGCTATAGCTGCTTTTGTTCCAGGTGTTATTTCGTTGTTGGTAATGCCATTAATTATTTATTGGATTTATCCTCCTGAAATTAAAGTGACACCAGATGCTCAAATTTTTGCTAGAAAAAAATTAAAACAGTTAGGAACTATCTCAAGAGCAGAAATAACGACTTTAATTATATTTTTTATATTATTGTTGATGTGGGCCGATATACCTGCTTTTATTTTTGGTAATGCATTTACTATTAATCCAACAGTAGCTGCATTAATTGGAATTTCTATTTTACTTTGTACTGGAATATTAGAATGGGATGATATTTTAAAAACTAAAGGAGCTTGGGATACAATTACTTGGTTTGCCGCATTAGTTATGATGGCTAGTTTTTTAAGCAAACTGGGATTAATTCACTGGTTTTCACAAACAGTTGGCAGTATGATTAGTAATATGGGTCTAAATTGGATTATAGGAACTTTATTTTTAGTTTTGATATATGTTTATTCTCATTATTTTTTTGCTAGTACTACAGCTCATATTATGGCAATGTTAGCAGCATTTTTTACTGCGGGCTTAACATTAGGTGCTCCTCCTATGTTGTTAGGTTTGATTTTAGCTTTTTGTTCATCATTAATGATGTCTTTAACACATTATTCTACAGGTAGTGCACCAATTATTTTTGGTTCAGGTTATGCTACTTTATCCGAATGGTGGAAAATAGGTTTCATATTAAGTTTATTTAATCTTTTTATATGGATGGTATTTGGTAGTTTATGGTGGAAACAATTAGGTTATTGGTAACTAATTATTAAAAAAATATATACTATTATGAATATGTTAAATTAAATATAATTATTTTAATTATAGAACATTGTTGTATGATAGATAAAAAAATAATTGTCAGTATTTTAGTATTTTTAGTTTAAAAATTTTTATCTTTATAATTTTTTTGATATTTTTTTAAAAAAAATCTTTCATTGGAATTTTATAAGTTTCATAAGATTTTTTATAAATATAGTTATAATCAGAAATACTTTTTGATCATAGGTTTACTGTATTTTTTATTAAAGATTTTTTGTGTAATCTATAATAGAATGATTATAAATTTTTTTAATATAATTATATATTAACGAAATTATAAAATATATAGCTTGAGTAATAACTATGCAAGGACCTGTAGCTCCATCAATGTAAAAACTAATAATGATACCTAAAAAAGAAGAGGTAATAGAAACAATAATAGCTATAATTATCATTTTATTGAAGTTTTTGCATAGAGTAAAAGCAATAATACCAGGAGAAATCAGCATAGCAATAACAACAATAATACCAACTGCTTGTAAAGATGCTACAATCATTAAAGATAATAAAGAAAGAAAGCAATAATGCAAGACTTCAACAGATAAACCAACAATTTTTGCTTGAGTAGGATCAAAACAATAAATTAAAAAATCTTTGCGTTTTAATAAAATAATAACAGCACTCAATCCTGATATCCAAAGTATTTGTTGGAATTCAATCTCATTAATTCCTAATATATTACCAAAAAGAATATGGGTAAGATGTTGATCAGTATCAATACGTGTAAACATTACTAATCCAAGCGCAAACATACCAGAAAATACTATACCCATTATGGTATCTTCTTTGATTCGGCTGTTATTTTTTAGATAACCAGTTGCATAAGAACAAAAAAATCCTGATAAAAAAGCTCCAAAAGCCAAAGGTATACCAATTAAAAAAGCGAGAACTATCCCAGGTAATACAGCATGAGAAATAGCATCTCCCATTAGAGACCAGCCCTTTAAAATTAAAAAGCAAGATAGTATAGCACATACTGATCCAGTAATTAATGCGCTAATAATAGCTTTTTGCATAAAAGAAAAACTAAAAGGTATTACCAATAATTCTATGAATTCATTCATTGGAATTTATTTCTTTTAAAGAAGTTATAACATTTATAATTTTTGCATTTCTTTTTATATATCTAATCAATAAACCATATTTTGGTGCGAAAAAGAAAGCAAAAATAAATATTATAGTTTGTATTATGACAATAATTCCACCTGTAGCTCCGTTTATAAAATAACTGGTATAAGCACCAACAGTACTGGATATAAATCCAATAATTATTGCAATAAGCAGTAATCGATTAAATTGATCTGTAAGTAAGTAAGCTGTTGCGCCAGGTGTAATTACCATTGCAATAACAAGTATAGATCCCACTGCTTGTAAAGCAGTAACCGTGCATGCAGTTAATAATATAAAAAAAATAATTTTTAATTTTAATGGATTTAATCCAATAGAAAGAGCATGGTTTTCATCAAAAAATACTACTAATAAATTTTTCCATATAAAAATTAATACAATAAATGAGATTATTGCAATAATCCAGATTTGTATGATATCTTCATTAGCAATACCCAAAATATTACCAAAAATAATAGTTTGTACATTTACTGATGTAGGATTTAATGAAAGAATTAATAATCCTAAAGCAAAAAATGTAGAAAAAATAAAACCGATGATCGCATCTTCTTTAAGATTAGAGATATGACGTATTAATGTTATTGCCAGTGCAGCCAGAATACCGCTAAAAAATGCACCTAAAGAATAGGGAAGAGAAAGAGCATAAGCTCCAGCGATACCAGGGACAACTGAATGAGAAAGAGCATCTCCCATTAAAGACCATCCTTTTAACATGAGATAAGCAGAAAGAAAAGCACAAACTATTCCGACTATACCACTGATTAAAATTGCTTTGACCATGTAGTTATATTCAAAAGGTTCTAGTAACAAATTTAACATGCTTTATGTTTTCCTGGTTTTTTTTTAATGACAGATATTTCTTCGTGATGTCCATAAAAAACTGCTGCTTTTTCATTATCAGTAATTACAGTTAATGAACGAGGATCGTCATCATCATGCAATTCTGTACCAGAAAGGTGAATATGGCGTAAAACACCGCCAAAAGCGAGTTGAAGATTTTTTTTTGTAAAAGTAGTTTCAATCGGACCACTAGCTAATATTGTACGATTTACCAAAATAACTTGATCACAAAATTCAGGAACGCTTCCTAAATTATGAGTAGAGACTAAAATTAAATAACCATTGTTGCGTAACACACGTAAAAGATCAATAATTGAATTTTCTGTGTTGATATCTACCCCAGTAAATGGTTCATCCAGTAATAATACTTTTCCTTGTTGAGCAAGGGCTCGTGCAAGAAAGACTCTTTTTTTTTGTCCTCCAGAAAGTTGACCTATTTGTCTTTTTTCTAAACCTGTTAAACCAATCCGATTTAATGCATCAGAAACAATTTTTTTATCTTTTTTTGTTGGGATTTTTAAAATCCCCATTTTTCCGTATCTCCCCATCATTACTACATCGGATACTAAAACAGGAAAATTCCAATCAATTTCCTCAGTTTGTGGTACATAAGCAATAATATTTTTCTGAAGAGCTTTTTTTATTTTTTTGTTGTTTAATTTTACAAATCCTTTTGTTGGTTTTATTAAACCCATTATTGTTTTGAATAGCGTTGATTTTCCGCTACCATTTATTCCTACTAATGCATAAATTGAACCACCAGTGATATTAAGGTTAGCATCATAAATAGCAATATATGAGTTATTGTATTTTACAGTAATGTTATCGATAATTAAATGAGGTTTATCATAATGCATAATTATTTGCCAAAACCTTTTGCAATAGTATCAACGGTTGTTTTTAATAGTTCTATATATGTTGGTACTGGACCGTCACTTTTAGATAAAGAATCCACATACAGTATACCTCCGTATTGAGCGTTTGTTTCCTTACTAATTTGTTTTGCTGGTTTATCAGATACAGTACTTTCGCTAAAAACTACAGGAATATTGTATTTTTTTACAATATTAATAACTTTACGAACTTGTTGTGGAGAAGTTTGTTCTTCAGCATTAATTGGCCATAGATAAGCTTCTTTAAAATTATAATCATGAGCCAGATAACTAAAAGCACCTTCACTGGTAACTAACCAACGTTTTTCCTTTGGGATTTTTATAAGTCTTTTGCGTAATGGTGCATCAATTTCTCTGATTTTATTAGCATATATTTTTGCATTGTTATTATATATTTCTGTGTTCTGAGGATTGTATTTGATAAAGGCTTGACGAATATTTTCTATATATATTAATGCATTTTTTGGAGACATCCAAGCATGAGGGTTAGGATTGCCTTGGTGTCCTCCTTCCCTGATTGGCATTAATTGTATCCCTTTAGTAATGGTAACAGCAGGAATACCATTTAAATTTTCAAAAAAACGATAAAACCATTTTTCAAGTCCTAATCCATTCCATAAAATTAAATCAGCATTGTGTGCTTTTAAAATATCCTTTGGAGTCGGTTGATATTCATGAATTTCTGCTCCGGGTTTTGTAATAGATTGAATATTTGCTGCATTACCTGCTATATTTTTTGCAATGTCTTGAATAATAGTAAAAGTAGTGACTACAGTAAATTTTTTTGCATTTACCATTGTATGTATAAAAAATATTGTAGTAAACATTAATAAATTTATATTTTTTTTAGATAAAATGTTAGATTTTTTTTTCATAAATATTTTTAAATTTAAAAACTAAATTTTAGTTATAAGAATCATATAAAAAATTACATAATTTGTATATTAATAAAGTATACATTATTTTTTGAAATAAATTATATTTAATTTTTATGGTATGATATTTTATTTTGTTTATGGAATATCAAAATTATTTTGAGTATACTATATTAGTAAATTTTGACTATATATTATTAAAATAAACAGTTTTTTGAATTATTTTAAAAATTTGTAAATAAAAAATTTTTGTTTTTATAGAATGTATTATATGTTTTTTATATTTTTTATTTTTTTAATTAAATAAATTTTATAGATTTATGAATTTTAAATAAATATATAATTTTTTAAAATATTTTAGTGAAATATTAATTAATTTTTTGTTTTAAAATACATAATAATTTATAATGATAAAAAAATTTTTGTAATATTATGTAATTAATTATTGAAGTTTATACTAATATTTTTGTTCTAAAATTGCAATTAATTTTTTTTCATATACATTTAGGAAATAAAATAAAAAAAATATTTAAAATTTAATTTTGTTTTTAATAATTTGTAAATTTATAATAAATGAAAATATGAATTTTATTTATATTAAATAAATTTTAAAATAAATTTTATAAAATATTTCATTCATTTAAAAAGTACGCTTTGTATTTTAAATAAATTTTATTAATTTTTATTATGAAAAATAAATTAATTAATTCAAAAATATGTTTTAAAAAAATTATTGTAGTCATTGTTATTACGATCATATTTAGAAAATAAAATGAGAGATTTTCTTTTTTAAATTTTTTTAATATTTTTTTATTTAATTAAACATATAAGATATAATACATAGTAAGATATAATAGTAAAATATAAGATATAATACATAGTAAGATATAATAGTAAAGTTATTTTTAATGCATTTTATAAATGTTTAATTTTTGATATATATTTATAGAATAATATAGCAAGTAAAATGTAAACTAAATTTTTATTTGTTAAAGTATTTTACTGAATACAAAAAATATTTTTTTAGTTTATTTTAAAATTAAAATGAATAAAAATATAAAAATTTTATTAATTATGCATATAAAAAATGAGATGAAATCATATTTATTGTTATTGAGAGTTTACCAATGCATATATAAAATATATTTTTTTATAATTAAAACTATATAATATATCATGAATAATAATCTACATAAAATAAAAGAAAATTTTGTGTTTTTTTAAAAAAATTAGACTATGAATCTTTTTATAAATCATTATTGTAAATAAAGGATTTTCAATGCCAATTATTACTCTTTTTAATGGTAATCAACGTGAATACAAAGATTCTCTTTCTGTTATGGATATTGCTAATGATATTAGTGTAATCCTTTCAAAGGAATGTATTGGCGGTTGTGTTAATGGTAAACTTGTTGATACTAGTTATACTATTGATAAAAATTCTAAAGTATTGATTATTACCAGTAAAGATAAAGAAGGATTAAAGATTATTCGTCAGTCATGTATTTTTTTGCTAGGACAGGCTATAAAACAACTGTGGCCTAGTATTAAGATGGGTAGTTTTAATACTATAAAAAATGGTTTTTATTATGATGTTGATCTTAAGCATGTTTTAATAGAAGAGGATTTGGAAAAAATTGAGAAAAGGATGCATGAATTAGCAAAAAAAAAATATAATATAATTAAAAAAAAAGTTAGTTGGGAAGAAGCAAAAAATATTTTTTTAGCTAGAAATGAAAATTACAAAATTGAATTTTTAGAAGCAAATTATGATAAAAAAAGTTATTTAGAAGTTTCTTATTATCAAGAATATGTCGATATTTCTTATGCTCCTGATATACCTAACATACGTTTTTGTAATTATTTCAAGTTACAAAAAGTAGCTGGGGCCTATTGGTGTGGTAATAAGAATAATAAAATGTTGCAAAGAATTTATGGGACAGTTTGGTCTAATCAAAAAGAATTAGATCTTTATTTATTGTCTTTAAAAGAAGCAAAAAAAAGAGATCATCGTACAATTGCTAAAGCACTTGATTTATATCATATGCAAGATGAAGCGCCAGGTATGACATTTTGGCATAATAATGGGTGGATTATATTTCTTGAATTAAAAAAAATGATTCGTAGTAAATTGTATGAATATCAGTATGAAGAAGTTAAAACTCCTTTAATGATGGATCGTATACTTTGGGAAAAAACAGGTCATTGGGAAAATTATAAAGAAAATATGTTTGTTACTTCTTCTGAAAATCGTGAATATTGTATAAAACCCATGAATTGTCCAGAACATGTACAAATTTTTAATCAAGGATTAAAATCTTATCGTGATTTACCATTGCGTATGGCAGAATTTGGAAGTTGTCATCGTAATGAGCCATCAGGTTCCTTACATGGTCTCATGCGAGTTCGTGGTTTTACTCAAGATGATGCGCATATTTTTTGTACTGAACAACAAATTGTAGGTGAAGTAAAAAATTGTATTAAAATGATTTATGATATTTATTCAATATTTGGATTTAAAAAAATTACAGTTAAATTATCCACTCGACCAAAAAAACGTATAGGAAATGATATACAATGGGATCGTGCAGAATTAGATCTTGCCAAAGCATTAGAAAATATTCCATTTACTTATCAAAAAGGAGAAGGCGCATTTTATGGTCCTAAAGTTGAATTTACTCTTTATGATTGTTTAGATAGAGCATGGCAATGTGGTACGGTACAACTTGATTTTTCCTTACCTCATTTTTTAAAGGCTTTTTATATTGATGAACATAATGAACGTAAAATTCCTGTAATGATTCATCGTGCTATTTTAGGTTCACTTGAACGTTTTATTGGAATTTTAACTGAGCAATATGGTGGTTTTTACCCAACATGGTTAGCACCATTACAAATTATTATAATTAATATTACAAATAAACAGATTGATTTTGTAAAAAAAATACTAAAAATGTTGTGTAATGTTGGTATTCGTGTAAAAGCAGATCTGAGAAATGAAAAAATAGCTTTTAAAATTCGTGAGCATACTTTGCGTCGTGTACCTTATATGTTAATCTGTGGTGACAAAGAAGTAAAACTAAAACAAGTATCTGTTAGAACTTGTAGTGGAAAAAATTTAGGAACATTTAATATCACAGAATTTAAAAAACGAGTTCTTCATGAAATTAAAACTCGTAGTATGCATCAATTGGAGGAAATAAAATATTAAAGTTGGAAGAAGAATGCAGACGATTCGTCAAAATCGTATCAATACGGAGATTAAAGCTCCTTTAGTTCGTTTAACTGATGTTAATAATGAACAGCTTGGTCTTTTTAGTTTAAAAGAAGCGCTTTTGAAAGCTGATCAAGCCGGTTTTGATTTAGTAGAAATTAGTCCTAATGCCGATCCACCAGTTTGTCGTATTATGGATTATGGTAAATTTCTTTATGAAAAAAGTAAATTACTGAAAGAGCAGAAAAAAAAACAAAAAGTAATTCAATTAAAAGAAATAAAATTTCGTCCTGGGACAGATGAAGCTGATTACCAAGTGAAATTACGTAATCTTGTGCGATTTTTGGAAAGTGGTGATAAAGTAAAAATTACCGTACGTTTTCGTGGGCGTGAAATTGTTCATCAACAGATTGGTATTAATATGTTAAATCGCATAAAAAATGATTTAAATGCACTTTCTGTGGTTGAGTTTTTTTCAACAAAAATAGAAGCTCGTCAAATGATTATGGTTTTAGTTCCTAAAAAATAATGTTTTTTAGATAAATATCAATAAATCAAGATGTATTATAATTAATTACGCGTAATGGATGTTAAAATGCCAAAAATGAAAACAGTGCGTAGCGTAGCAAAACGTTTTAAAAAAACTGCAAAAGGTAATAATTTTAAACATAAGAAGGCTAATCTTCGTCATATTTTGACTAAAAAATCAGCTAAGCGTAAACGTCATTTACGAGTGAAAACTATGGTATCAAAAGGTGATTTAAATTTGATAATGACTTCTTTACCATACGTATAAATTTTGATTGTTAGCTTTAAATTTATTAAATTTCATTTCTAAAGTATATTAGGAAAATTAAAATGGCTCATATAAAAAGAGGTGTAGTAGTTAGAGCTCGTCATAAAAAAATATTAAAGCAAGCAAAAGGTTATTATGGTCTTCGATCACGTGTTTATAAAATTGCTTTGCAGGCAGTCATCAAAGCAGGGCAATATGCTTACCGTGATCGTCGTCAACGTAAGCGACAATTTCGTAAATTATGGATTGTGCGTATTAATGCTGCTGCAAGACAACATGGTTTGTCTTATAGCTCTTTTATAAATGGTTTAAAAAAATCTTCTATTGAAATTGATCGTAAAATATTATCTGATATTGCTATTTTTGATAAAATAGGATTTTTAGGATTAATTAAAAGGGCAAAAACTGCATTAGAAGAAACATAAAATAATTATTTTTCTTCTTTTTATATAGTTTTTAGTTTTTATTTAAGATTTAAAAAAGTTATTTATATTATTTTAAAAATATATAAATTGTTATTTTTTGTGATGGTTTTTTTCTTTATATCTATATTAAAAAAAATCATTTTTGAAAACTTAAAAAAATATTGTAAATTTATTATGTCTGTGTAGTTGTAATATATTGTTATAAAAATATTAAAAATTTTAAAATTTGTTAAGAATAATTTTTTGAAAAAAATAATATTTTTAATTACAAAATTTTATACTGTTTTTTATAAAAAATATATTTTTAAAAATAATCAAAAAAAACAAGACCAAAAAATAATAAATTTTATTTAATATAAAATAAGAAAAGTCGTTGAATATTGAATCTTATTAATATAAAAATATTTTAATAATATTTGTTTTTTGTAAAAGTTTTTAATAATTTTTTTAAAATAAACAAAATAAAAAAGCAAAAATTATAAAGAAGTAAAATTTTTTAATGTGTATTCTTTATTAATTAATTTAATTGCAAAAAAGTATTTAATTTATGTTTTTTAGATAATTATACATTTTTATATTATATTTATTTTTTTTAATAATTTTGTTTTTTATACAATTTTTATGAAAATAATAATTATTTTTTATTTGAAAAATCATTTCTAAATTTCTTAAAATTTAAAGATTTAATAAAATTTTGGTGATTTTTAAAGTTAAAAACCATTTTTTTAAAAATTGATTTTAAAAATGATTTAAATTAGTATATAAAATACTCTATCAATTTTTCCCATGCAAAATTATAAATTCTCATCTATAACATTCTTTTGAATAAAAAATATTAATTTTGTAAAAAATAAAAGTTATTATGTTGTTTTACATAAAAAAATATTAATAAAATTAAATTTCTTTAAATATGAATATATAAATTTATTAGAGATGAATGATATTTATGTATAAAAAAAACTTAAAATAATTAACTCAATTTATTAGATAGAAAGTTATTTTATATGTTAAAGATAGTATCGCATATACATTATAAAAAGACTTTTACTCTCAAAAAATTTCTCTTGATAAAGAAAAACTTTTAATTTTATTTTAAAAATGATTTTAATAAAAATATTAACAAGTATGAGGAAATAATGTTACAACTTACTGAGTTAGTTTCAAAGGCAAAAGAAGCTATAGAAAAAACTCAAAATCTTGCTGCCTTAGATTCAGTACGTGTTGAGTTTTTAGGAAAAAAAGGTCATTTTACATCAAAATTATCCATGTTGCGAGATTTATCTGAAGAAGAGAGATTATTATTAACTATAAGAATTCACCAGATTAAAAATGAAATAAAAAAATTATTAAAAATTCGACAAAAGAAGTTAGAAAATAATATCATAAATAATCAATTACATTTTGAAAATGTAGATGTTTCGTTACCTGGTCGTTTTGCTAAAAATGGTAGTTTACATCCAGTAAATCAAACAATTCAAATAATTGAAGAATGGTTTGTTGCACTTGGTTTTACTGTTGTTTCTGGTTTTGAAATAGAAGATGATTATCATAATTTTGATGCATTAAATATTCCAATTTATCATCCTTCCCGTATTTCACATGACACCTTTTGGTTTAATGATAGCCTTTTATTAAGAACACAAACTTCTGGTATGCAAATTAGAGTAATGAAAAGAAAACGTCCTCCTATTCGTATTATTGCATCTGGTCGTGTATATCGAAATGATTATGATCAAACACATACTCCAATGTTTCATCAAACAGAAGGTTTAATTATTGACAAGAATGTTAATTTTAGTAATTTAAAAGATACATTAAACGCTTTTTTAAATTATTTTTTTGAAGAAAACATTCAAGTACGTTTCCGATCTTCATATTTCCCATTTACTGAACCTTCTGCTGAAGTTGATGTGATGGGAAGTAATGGTAAATGGTTAGAAGTTTTAGGTTGTGGGATGGTGCATCCAAATGTATTACGTAATGTTAATCTTAATCATAAGATATATACAGGTTTTGCTTTTGGTATGGGAATAGAACGTTTAACAATGTTAAGATATAAGATAACTGATTCACGCATGTTTTTTGAAAATGATCTTCGTTTTCTTAAACAATTTAGGTAAGATAGGATTATTAAATGAAATTCAGTGAATATTGGTTACGTGAATGGGTAAATCCAAAAATTAATACTCAGGAACTATCAGACCAAATGACAATAGCTGGTTTAGAAATAAAGGAAGTAAAAAATGTTGCCAGTCAATTTCAAGGTGTAGTAATTGGTGAAATTGTTGAATGTCATAAACATCCTAATATAAATAGTTTATTGTTAATAAAAATTAAGATTGGTTTCAATAATTTAGTTAATATTGTCTATGATAATGTAAAAAGTTGTCATAAAGGATTAAAAGTAGTTGTTGCTCTGATTGGTTCTGTGTTGCCTGATAATGTTATGGTAAAAGTTAAAATAGTAGGAGGTAAAACTTCTGAAGGAATTCTTTGTTCTTATTCTACATTAGGAATTTTTAATAATTGTAGTGATATTATTCAGTTGCCTTATGATGCTCCTATTGGCATGAATATTCGTAAATATTTGCAACTTGATGATTATATTTTTGAGTTAAGTTTAACACCTAATCGTGCTGATTGTTTAAGTATTTTAGGTCTTGCTCGTGATGTTAGTGCTATTAATAATCTTAGATTAAAAAGAATGAAAATTGAATCAGTAAAAGTTACTGAAGATATTATTTTTCCAATTCATATTGCAGTTCCGAATGCTTGTCCCCGTTTTTTAGGTAGGGTAATTAAAGGAATTAATCTTAAAAACCAAATTCCTATTTGGATGAGAGAAAGATTACATCGAAGTGGTATTCGCAGCATTAATCCTATTGTTGACATTACTAATTATGTATTGTTAGAGATCGGACAACCTTTGCATGTTTATGATATAGATCAATTGCATGGAACTTTAATGGTTAGAATGGCAAAATTAAATGAAAGTTTAGTGTTGTTAGATAATCGCACAATAATTTTAAATCAAGATACTGTAGTAATTGCTGATGAGAAAAATGTTTTAGGAATTGCTGGTATTTTTGGTGGTAAATATTCTGGAATAAATGAATATACTGCTAATATTTTTTTAGAATCAGCTTTTTTTAATCCATTATCTATTGTTGGACGTGCTCGTAATTATGGTTTGCATACTGAAGCTTCTCATCGTTTTGAACGAGGTGTAGATCCAGAAATACAATATCAAGCGATTCAAAGAACTAGCAAATTGATAATTGATATTTGTGGAGGAAAAGCTGGAGATATTGTTAATTTTACTTCTCAAGTAAATTTGCCTAAAAAAATAAATATCTTGCTGACTCAAAAAAAAATTAATCGTTTAATTGGTCATAATATTACAAATATTCAGGTTACTAAAATTCTTAAATGTTTGGGTTTTAAAGTATTAAATCAAAAAGACTCTTGGAAAGTTACTGTTCCATCTTGGAGATTTGACATCCAGATTGAAGAAGATTTAATTGAAGAGATTATCCGTATTTATGGGTACCAAAAAATACCAAATATACCGTTAAATATCAATTTAGTTATGCCTTCTCATAATTTTGATTCAACAATTTCTTTAAAAAGAGTAAAAACTTTATTAATAGATCGTGGTTATAATGAAGTTATTACTTATAGTTTTGTTGATCCTAAAATTCAAAAATTATTATTTCCAAAAGAACAAGCAATGATTTTACTTCATCCTATTTCTGTTAATATGTCTGAAATGCGCCTTTCTTTACTTCCAGGGTTATTAACAACAGTAATTTATAATCAAAATCGTCAACAAAATTGTGTTCGTATATTTGAAACTGGATTAAGATTTGTGCCAGATGAAAATGCAGAGTATGGTGTACGTCAAGAATTTATGTTAGGTGGCATTATTACTGGTTATCGTTATGAAGAACATTGGTCACAAGAGCAAAGGTTTGTAGATTTCTTTGATGTAAAAGGTGATCTTGAAGCAATGTTATCACTTACAGGTAAGTTAGACAGCATTGTTTTTAAAAACAATGTTTCTTCAGTATTTCATCCTGGACAAAGTTCTCAAATTTATTTAAATGATCGTGTTATTGGACATGTTGGAGCCATTCATCCGAGTATCGAAAATAGTTTAAAGTTATATAATAGAGCATTTTTTTTTGAATTACTATGGGATATTTTTAAATATTGTACTATCCCTTCAGTAAATAAGATCCCACGAGTTCCTTCTAATCGAAGAGACATTTCTATTCTTGTATCAAATAAAATACCTGCAGCAGATATTTTATTGGAATGTAAAAAACTTAATATAAAGTATATAGTTGATGTAAACTTATTTGATGTGTACTCTGGTAAAGGTATAAAAAAAGGTTATAAAAGTCTTGCTATTAGTTTGATTTTACAAGATAAAGTTCGTACTTTAGAAGAAAAAGATATTGTAGCTACTGTCAATCAATGTGTTTCTGCATTAAAACAAAGATTTAAAGTATATTTGAGGGAGTAATATGGCACTTACAAAAGCTGAAATATCAGAAGATTTATTTAAAAAATTAAGCATAAAAAAATGTGATGCAAAAAATATTGTAAATTTATTTTTTGAAAACATTAGTTTTTCATTAGAAAATGGTGAGCAGGTAAAACTTTCAGGATTTGGTAATTTTTCTTTACGTAATAAAACTGAACGTCTAGGTAGAAATCCAAAAACCGGTGAAAGCATTTTTATTAGCGCTCGTCGAGTAGTTACGTTTAGAGCAGGAAAAAAATTAAAAAATCAAATTAAAAATACAAGATTTTATAAATAATCATATTATTGTATAATAAATAAAATTTTGCATTAAATTTAAAATTTATATTTTTTAATATTTTTAAAATATAATACATAATAAATTACTCAATTATTTCATAATGTAAAAAATTAATAATTAAATTGCCAGTTTTATTTTTAAATAATTTAAAAATTTTATTTTTGTGCCATTTATTTATTTTGTGTGATATTTTTATATATTATTTTTTAATAAAATAAATTCTATATATTTTAAAAATGATTGTATGGATTAATCTTAAAATTTAGAGAATTATTTTAATAAATAATAAATAGTGATTTTTTTAAAAAAATATATGTAACATATTAAATACAAATATGATCATTTTGAAAATGATTGCTTCATATATCTTGATAATATATGCATATTTTTTATGATATTTTTGATATATTTTCTATGTTTTTGATTTTGCAGTTTTATTATATGTAAATTTTATTAAAATGTAATGATTTTAAAATAATTTTGAAAGTATACATGTTTCCTTAAAAATAAAACGCACTGGGATAAAAAACATATTAAAATTAATATGATTTCTTTTTTTATTTTTATAAAAATAAGACGTTATAGTAATTTTATAAATTGTTCTTTTTAGAAAAGTTAACTGAAATAATATAAAAAATATTTTTTATTAATTTATAATATTCTGATTAATGTTGAAAACATATTTTTACATATGATTATGTTTTTTTAAAATTTTGATTTATCAATATATAATAATACTAAAATAAAAAATTTACTAAAAATTTTTATTTTTTATAAAAAATAAATTTTATGTAAGTTAATATTTTTGTGCATGATGTTTTTATTAATAACATTATACAAAATTATTTGTGTAGTGACGATTAAAATTTTGTAGATTTTGTATGCGTATATTCATAATTATCTTGTTAATAGTTTTATGTTGGTTGCAGTATTCTTTATGGTTCGGTAAAAATGGTATTTATGATTATATAAATATTAAAAATGAAATTTCATCTCTAAAAAGTTTAAATAAAATGTTAAAATCACGTAATAAATATTTATTTGCTGAAGTGGATGATTTAAATGCAGAAAGATCTGAAGTAATTGAGGAAAGAGCTCGGTTTGAACTTGTTATGATTAAATCTGGTGAATCTTTTTATCGTATTATCAATGAAAATGCTATTTCTAATAAAAAAACAGTAATATTTAATTAAAATATTGTGCACCATAAAATATTTTTTCTCAAAATAGTATTATTAATAATGACATTATTGTAAATTGTAATAAATTAATGATTAAAAATCATGTATCATCGTATATCTCATCATAAAACACAAATTGTTGCATTAGTACCTGCTGCTGGTATTGGTAGAAGAATGCAAGCAGATTATCCTAAACAATATTTAAAAATAGCAGGAAAAACAATTATTGAATACACATTATTAACTTTACTGCAGAATTCAAGAATTTCAAAAATTATTGTTTTATTGCGTGAAAATGATATTTTTTTTTATAAATTAGCTATTTCAAAGAACTCAATTATTAAAACAGTTATTGGTGGCTCCCAAAGATCTTATTCTGTTTTAGCTGGATTGCATTATTTATCAAATAATGTATTATTAGATTCTTGTTGGGTATTGGTGCATGATGCAGTGCGTCCTTGTTTACATCATTCTGATTTAGATAATATTATTAATTTTATTGATACTCATCAGTCTTCTGATGGAGGTATTTTAGCTATACCAGTCAGAGATACTATAAAATGTTCAATTAAAGGAACAATAAATATTAATTATACTGTTGATAGGAGTAATCTTTGGCACGCATTGACACCTCAGTTTTTTCCTTTAACTTTAATCACTAATTGTTTGATTCAAGCTTTAGAACAAAAAGCAATAATTACAGATGATGCTTCTGCGTTGGAATATTGTGGTTATCATCCACAATTGCTAGAAGGAAGAAGTGATAATTTAAAAGTAACTCAACCAGAAGATTTGTTGTTACTTGAATTTTATCTTTCTCATCGTAATGAATAAAAATAATTTTTTTTATTTTTTAAATTCAGGGGGTAATTTTTGAATGCGGATCGGCCATGGATTTGATGTGCATGGATTTGGTGGTAATGGACCTATTATATTAGGGGGAGTCGAGATTATTTATAGAAAGGGATTAATTGCTCATTCGGATGGTGACGTTTTATTACATGCATTAATTGATGCTATGCTTGGTGCAGCAGCATTAGGAGACATTGGTTTATTTTTTTCTGATAAAAATCCAAATTTTAAAGATGTAAATAGTCGTGATTTGTTAAGAGTAGTTTATGATAAAGTAATAAAAAATGGATATATTATTAGTAATTTAGATATTACTATTATTGCGCAAGTTCCTAAAATGTTACCATATATTAAGGACATGCAAAAAAATATAGCAGCTGATTTATCTTGTAATATTAATCAAATAAATATTAAAAGTACTACTACCGAAAAGATGGGATTTATAGGTCGAAAAGAAGGTATTGCTTGTGAAGTTGTAGCTTTAATTAAAAGTAATATTAATGAATTAAGTGTTTAACAGCTAGATAAAATTTTAGTATAAAATTTTTTTAAAATATAGATATATATAAGATATTTAATTTTTTTATATATGAAGAGATTATTAACTAATTTTATGACTTCATATATTTGTTAAATGAAAAATAACCAGAATTCAATTTATTTTAATTAATCAATCTATGATATTTATATCATAATAATATTAAATAAATTTCATAAAAAATATAGTAAATTATTTATTTAATATTTTTTTTTATTTTATTTTTAAATAAAAAAATTATTATTTTTGATTGATCTTTATGTTATAAATTTTTTTTAATGTAATATATTAAGAAAAAATTATTTTATTAAATTAATTTAAAATAAATTGATATTTTATAAATTTTAAATAAATGTTTTTTAAATATAATTTTACAATAAATGTAAAAATACTCATTATATTAATTATCATATTTTATTTTTTAAATCTAATATTTATTAAATAACGTATTAATAATCAATTTTTTATTTATTGATAATTTAACTTTTTTTAAAGTATTATTTAATTTTTAAAATATTCTAATTTTTATATATTTATATTAAAAATTTAATTATTTATATTATTTTTTTAAATAAAATAGAAATATAGATATATTTTTAAAAAATAAATTAGTCAATGTATTTTTTTATAAAAAAGTATTTATTATAATTAATAATTTTTTTTGACAAAAAATATGATAATTTTATTTTAAATTTATTAATTTTAGATATCATAATTTCATACAGTAGTATATTTTTTAAGTTTAAGTTAACGAGATATTATAATGCTAAAGATTTTGCTAAGTAATGACGATGGTGTAACAGCTCCTGGGATTCAAATTCTTTCCACTATGTTACGTGAATATTATTCTGTTCAGGTTATTGCACCTGACAGAAATCAAAGTGGAGCGTCAAATGCATTAACACTTCATAAACCTTTAAGAATAATTCGATTAGAAAATGGAGATATTTCAGTACAAGGTACTCCTTCTGATTGTGTTTATTTAGGTATTAATCAGCTTATTTCACCATATCCTGAAATAGTTATTTCAGGAATTAATTGTGGTCCAAATTTAGGTGATGATATAATTTATTCTGGTACAGTAGCAGCAGCGATAGAAGGTCGTCATCTTGGATTACCTGCATTAGCAATTTCATTAAATGGTAATAAACATTATCAAACAGCAGCAGAAGTAACTTGTTATGTATTAAAATTATTACAGAAGACACCATTAAGTACAGTTAATATTCTTAATATTAATGTACCAGATGTTTTCCTCTCTGAGATTAAAGGATATAAAGTAACACGATGTGGTAGCCGACATGCTTCTCAAAATGTTTATTCTTTAGAAGATCCTCGAGGAGACATAGTTTATTGGTTAGGACCGGTTGGGAAAATATCTGATTCAGCTCCAGATACAGATTTTGCTGCAGTAGAATCTGGATATGTATCAATTACACCTTTGCAAGTAGATTTAACTGCTTATAAAGTAAAAAAAAAATTAAAAGATTGGTTAATACAAGCAAACAAAATGCATAAAAATTGATGTTTTAGTATTTTTTAGATTATATCTGAATATTTAAATTTATATATTAAACATTTTTTTAAAAATATTAATAATTTTGTATATTTTATAAAAATAAGAATTATTTTATAAATAAATAAAATATATCTTATATATTAAAAATATTTTATTTTTCTATATGTTATTATTTGTAATTAAAAATATATTTTTTACAAAAATTTTTGTAAAAGATATGTATATTTTTATAATCTCTTATTTCAATCATTAAAAATGATATTTATGGAAAATTTTATGTATAACTGATATTTTAGTAATCATGCAACAGTAATATTTTTTTATACTAAAAATTTTAGATAGCATTTTTCATTTATTTTTTAAATATTTATCTTTTTCGTAAAATCAATAATATATTAGAACTGATAATTTAATATACAATTAATTTTTGTATTTATATTACTATTATGTGTATTTATGATAATTAATATTTTAATATCTTTTTAAAGATTTTTTCTCGGAGAAAAAGCATGAATTTTAATAGCCCAAAATATATAATTAGGTGGGCCATTATTTGTATAATTACAAGTTTTTTTTTAATAAGTTGTTCTAAAAAATCTTATCAATCTTTCGTGCCTATTAGTAGTATTTATGATACTGAAAATAAAAATCGTAATTTTTCTTCTAAAAAAGTTCTATTTGATAGAAAAGATATTCCTGCAGATTTCGAAAATCTTTCTATTCGTAATGATCAAAAGATGATAAATTATTCAAAAAATAAAAATTTGAATTCTAAATTTGATTTTGTAGATCATAATTTTATAAAATATAATAGAAATTATAATAATATTCAAAAAGGAAGCTATAGTAAGAACACTTATATTGTTAAAAGAGGTGACACTTTATTTTATATTGCGTGGATTACAGGTAATAATTATTATGCTTTAGCAAGAAGAAATCAAATAATTCCACCTTATCATTTAAAGGTTGGACAGATACTTATTATTGATAATGAACCTATTTATCCAGGAGAAATAATTATAAATGCTGATTTAGATAAGAAAAAAAGAGAAAAAGAAAAAAAAATACCAACAATTTCTAATGATTTAAATATTTCTAGAAACTTTAAAATAACCATATCTCCTAGTGTTGATAGTAATAATAATGATAATGTATTCAATAGGATAGGTAAATGGTATTGGCCAACTAAAGGAAAAATTGTTCAATATTTTTCTGGGGTACAAGGTGGGAATAAAGGTATTGATATTGTTGGTTCACGTGGTCAACCTATTTTTGCAACTGCAGCAGGAAAAGTGGTTTATGTAGGTGATGCATTGCGTGGATATGGAAATCTCATAATCATCAAACATAATAATGATTATTTAAGCGCTTATGCTCACAATGATAATATATTAGTTGATGATCAATATGAAGTGAAACAAGGAGAAAAAATTGCTACCATGGGTAGCACTGGTACTAATTTAGTAAAATTGCATTTTGAAATTCGTTATAAAGGAAAATCAGTTAATCCATTGCATTATTTATCAAAAAAATAATTTTTAAAAAATAAGATATTTTTTAATGTTTTTTGTTTTTTAGACTTTATTTACCAAAAAAAATATAATTTTTTGTGTTTTCTGTGTCTTATATTCAAAAATATCAAGCAATAATGAATTAAAATAAATTTATATAATGATTTATATGAATTGGGTTACTTAATCATTTTTTTTAATCGATAAATTAAATTTAATGCTTGATGATGTGTTAAATTATAAGGATTTGATTCTTTTAGTATTTTTAGCATTAGTAAAATATTTTTATCTTTTATTTTTTTTAATGATAAATTACTAATAATTCCTTTTTTTTTGTAAGAAGACGCATTTTTTAATTCCACAAATTTTTTTTTTGCTATTTTTATCACTGTATTAGGTATCCCTGCCAAAGATGCTACTGCTAATCCATAGCTTTTTTTTGCTGCTCCTTCTTTTACTTTATGCATAAAAATAATAGAATCATTATGTTCTATTGCATCTAGATGAATATTAACTGCACCTTCTTTTTTTTTTGCTAAATAAGTTAATTCAATATAATGTGTAGAAAATAATGTTATTGCTTTAATATGATTGAGTAAATATTCTGCACATGCCCAAGCTAATGAAAGACCATCATATGTTGATGTACCACGACCAATTTCATCAATTAATACTAAACTTTTTGTGGTGGCATTATGGAGTATATTTGCTGTTTCTATCATTTCTACCATAAAAGTTGAGCGACCAGCTGTCAGATTATCTGAAGCGCCAATACGTGTAAATATTCTATCAATTGGACCAATGATGGCTGTTTTTGCTGGAACAAAACTACCAATATAAGCAAGCAATGTAATTAATGCTGTTTGACGCATATAAGTACTTTTACCTCCCATATTAGGACTAGTAATAATTAACAAACGTCTTTTTGTGGATAAATATAGTGTATTTTTAATAAATGGTTTGTTTATTACTTTTTCAATAATTGGATGACGACCGTCTATAATTTCTATTTTAGTTTTTTGATGGAATTTTGGACAATTATAATTTAAAGTTTTAGCTCGTTCTGCTAAATTATTAAGTACATCTAATTCTGCCAAAGCTTCTGCACTATTTTGTAAATTTTTTAAATGTGATAACAGTAAATCAAATAATTCATTATAAAGTTTTTTTTCAATTATTAATGTTTTATTTTTAGAGATTAAAATATTTTTCTCATATTCTTTTAATTCAGTAATAGTAAATCTTTCAGCATGTTTTAATGTTTGACAACGAATATAGTGAGTAGGTATCAAATGCAGTTCTTTGCGATTTACTTGCAGGTAATAACCATGAATTGTATTAAATCCAATTTTTAGACTATCTATCCCTAATTCTTTTTTTTGTTGTATTTCAAGAGTTTGTAAATAATTATGACTACTATTACTTAATTGTCGCCATTTATCTAGTTCTGCATTATATCCTACAGCGATTACTCCTCCATCACGTATTGTAGAAGATGGTGCAATAAGAATTGCTTTTTCTAATAATTTTTGTAATTCTTTAAAAGAATGAATACGTGATTGTAATATTTTTAAATATGGAAGTTTAATTTTATCTAATATAATATGAATATCTGAAAATTGTTGAAAAGCATAACGCATTTTAATGAGATCATTGGGTCTTGCAGAACGTAATGATAAACGAGAAAGTATGCGTTCTAAATCTCCTATTTTTTTTAAAAAAGGTTGTAATTCAGAAAAATGGTTTTGTAACTTCATTATTGTTTGTTGGCGATTAATTAATGTATTAATATTTTTTATAGGATTATGTAACCAACGTTTTAGCATACGACTGCCCATTGGGGTAACGCATTTGTCAAGAATTGAAATTAAAGTATTTTTAGTTTCACCAAAAGATAAATTTTGAGTTAATTCAAGATTACGTCTTGTAGCTACATCAAGAATAATGTTTTCTTTTTCTTGCATGAGTATAATATTGCGGATATGAGGTAATGGTATACATTGAGTATTTTTAACATATTGTATTAGACAACCAGCTGCTTTTAATGCTAATTTAGCTTTTTCGACACCAAAACCTGATAATTCTTTTGTTTTAAATTGAAGATTTAATTGTTGTTTAGCGGTATCTAGATCAAATTCCCATAATGGACGACGACGTTTCCATTTAATATTTGATAATAATGATATATTACTGAAATTTTCTGGATAAAGTATTTCTATTGGTCGAGTACGTTCTAATTCAGCATGTATAAAATTGTCATCATTTGTTTCAGTAATAATAAAACGTCCTGAAGTTATATCTAAAGTTGCATAACCATAGAAATTATCTTCTTGTGAAATTGCACCTAATAGATTGTCTTCTTTTTCTTCTAAGAAAGCAGTATCACTAACTGTTCCTGGTGTAACAATTCGTATGACCTTTCTTTCAATAATTCCTGTGGTAATATTATTGCTACCTGTTTGTTCACATATGGCAATTGATTCACCTAATTTTACTAATTTTTTTAAATAATTTTCTGCTACATGAATTGGCACTCCAGCCATCGGGATTGGCTTTCCAGCATAGAATCCGCGTTTTGTTAATGTAATATCAAGAAGATATGCTACTTTTTTTGCATCTTCAAAAAATAATTCATAAAAATCGCCTATTTGATAAAATACTAAAATATCAGGATATTGTTTTTTTATTTTAAGATATTGTTGCATGATTGGAGTGTGAATTGCTAATTTATTTTTTTTTTGATTAATCATAACAGTCTTTTTTTATTTTCTTTTTAGTAACTATATACTAAATGATATTTTATTTTTTATTTTTTTTAAAATAAAAAATTTCATATTTAAAAGGTTATAAATATGAAATTAATTTATATTTTGTATTTATAATATGTTTTCTTATTAAAGTATGCTGATTTATTTCAGAAGAAATAATTTATGTTAAATATTCATAAAATTATATTTTATAAATTTGGTATAGAAAAAATATAAAAAAGGTATGTGATTTTTTTTATTATATTACAATATAAATTAATTGATGTATTTTAAAAAAGTATTTTTTATTATGGATATTTATCCATTAATATTTAACATTTATTAAATAGTAAAAAAGCAGTGATATTTATTTTTTATTATTTTTTTCAATGTATTCGTATATATTTTATGATATTTTGATTTTTTAAAAATATTATCTAAAGAATATTTTTTTAATAATGTTTTATATATGTTTTAATGTTTTTATTTTGTAATTATTATAAATAGAATGTTGTAGATGACAAAAAATATTGTTTTTTTATAGAAAATATATTCTTTTAATTTTTTATTAATATTTTTATATGAAATATAAAATTAAAATTTTATACATTTATTTTTAGAATTTTTTAATTCTCTATTATACAAGATAATAATTATAATTTTATATAAAAATTTTTGATTGTATAATAGAAAATGTGCCATTGACAATTAATATATATAATATTGCCCAAAATGCAGAAGATAAGAAAAAAGTTATGTATACTTTTGTTTTTTTCATTAACAACATTCCTGAAGCTAATGGAATTATATATCTTAATATAGCGATAAAACGTGATATGAATAATATTATTATTCCTTTTTTTATTAATTTTTGATATGCGTTTTCAATAATTAATTGATAACGATTTAAAATTTTTGCAAATAATTTCTTTTGAGTTATTTGATAACCTATATAATAGGAAATAATTGAACCTGTCGTTCCTCCTAAAGTAATTGCTAACCAAATTAAATTAATATTCAGAGTTGGAAGACTCATGCCAATAATAGTTAGTAACATAATAGATGCAGGCGGTAAAAAAGAAGATAAGATGACGGTAGATTTACTCATAGATATAATAAATAAAATAGTAAATAATATTATTGGATGCAAATTATTTTTTAGAAAAAACATGTTTATATATGATATATAATCATTGATTTTCATAAGTTTTTTCTCGTAACTAATTTTTATAGAAATATAAAATTAAATTTTTTATTTTTCTAAAAAATAAATATTTGTGTTTATATAAATAAAAATATTTATTTATGAAAAATAAAATTTAATATTTATAGTTTAATTGTTAAATTAATTATTAAATTTGATGATATGATATTTTTTATATTCAATATCAGTTAAAGTTATTATATTTGATAATAAAATATCTATATTTTAATTTTTAAATATACAATGTATTTTAAAATTTATTTAAATAGAAATATTTTCATGTATATTAAACACTTTGTAAGTAATAGTATGTTATTTTTTATTACTATAACTTATTTTGTTATTTAGAAAATAACAAGTATTAGATATTTTTTATAATAGTTATTTATTATTTTTTTAAAAAAAATATATCATTAAGTTACAAAAAATAATTTTATCAAAATTTATTTAAATCAAAATTTTTTTTAAAAATCATATTGAACATTAATTTATTAATTTTTTTGATTTTTGTTTTTTACTTTTTTAAGTAAATAAAAATATTTTTTTTATTAAGTTATATATTTTTATGTATTAACAATATAATTATTTACTAATAAAATATGCTAATTATTTTTTTATTTTTGAAATTGTATTTTTTTAATAAAAAATAATTTTTGGCCCCTGCTGGATTTGAACCAGCGACCAAGCGATTATGAGTCGCCTGCTCTTGACCTACTGAGCTAAGGGGCCTCTTATAAAATAAGATTATATATTCTATTTTATATTAAATGAAGATCTTTTTTTTGTTTTCATAAAAATAAAAACAAATAAATTTTGCATTATATAGTAGATACATAGATTTATGTAAAAATAATATAAATATTATAAACGTAAATAATTAAGACAAAATTATCATAATTTAATGTTATTTTTTTAATAAAAAATATAAACTATATACAGTTTATAAAAATAACATACGTAGTTAAGGTTTTGCAATAGGTTTTTTAAAATATTTTTATATTTTTATTGAAAAACGTTTTTTAATCATCTAAAAAACTACGTAGTATTTCTGAACGACTTGGATGTCTCAGTTTACGTAAGGCTTTTGCTTCAATTTGTCGAATTCTTTCTCTTGTCACATCAAATTGTTTACCTACTTCTTCTAAAGTATGATCGGTATTCATGTCAATACCAAAACGCATACGTAATACTTTTGCTTCACGCGTTGTTAATCCTGAAAGAACTGTATAGGTAGCTGAACGCAAGCTATCTGATGTAGCAGAATCTAATGGTAATTCTAATGCAGTATCTTCAATAAAATCACCTAAATGTGAATCTTCATCATCTCCAATAGGTGTTTCCATTGAAATGGGTTCTTTAGAAATTTTTAATACTTTTCGGATTTTATCTTCAGGTATTAACATTCTTTCTGCTAATTCTTCAGGGGAAGGTTCACGTCCAATTTCTTGTAATATTTGTCGAGAAATTCGATTTAATTTATTAATTGTTTCAATCATGTGTACTGGGATTCTAATAGTACGTGCTTGGTCGGCTATTGAACGAGTAATTGCTTGTCTGATCCACCAAGTAGCATAAGTAGAAAATTTATAGCCACGACGATATTCAAATTTATCAACTGCTTTCATTAATCCAATATTACCTTCTTGAATAAGGTCTAAGAATTGTAATCCTCTATTTGTATATTTTTTAGCTATAGAGATTACTAAACGTAAGTTAGCTTCAACCATTTCTTTTTTAGCACGTCGAGCTTTTGCTTCACCAATAGACATACGACGATTGATATCTTTTACTTGTTCAATAGTTAAACCAGTTTCAATTTCAATTTTTTCTAATTTTTGTAAAGAGCGTTGTATTTCTTCTTCAACATTAACTATTTTTTCAGACCAGTTTTTGTTTATGCTTTTTGCTTTCATTAACCATTTTGTATTAGTTTCATTACCAGAAAATAGAATAACAAAAATTTTTTTTGGTATTTTGCATTCCTCAACACATAATTTCATTATAATTCGTTCTTGAAAACGTACACGTTCCATCATATTACGCATTTTATTTACTAAATAATCAAATTGTTTTGGTACTAAACGAAATTGTTTAAAAATTTCTGATAATACTGCGATTTCTGATATTGAAGTGCTACAATTACGGCCATTTTTTTTTATTGTAAGATCTACATTTTCGTATTGTGTGCGTAATTCTAAGAATTTTTGTTTAGCAAATTCTGGATCAATATTATTTTCATCATTCTCATCATTCTCATCATTATTAGTATTTTCTTCTTTTTCATCTTCTTCATCATTTATATTTTCTTCTAACAATAGTGAACCAATATTAGTTATGGTTTTTCCTATTTGTTCTTCAAGATTTTGGTCAACAAAACCAGTAATGATATCAGATAAGCGAATTTCACATTTTTCAACACGTTGATATTGCTCTAATAAGTAAGCTATAGATTCTGGGTATTCAGCAACAGCACATTGTACTTGGTTAATGCCATCTTCAATGCGTTTAGCAATATCAATTTCTCCCTCTCTGGTTAATAATTCTACAGTACCCATTTCACGCATGTACATTCGTACAGGATCTGTTGTACGTCCTATTTCATTTTCGACACTGGATAATACTTGAGCAGCAGCTTCAGCAGCATCATCATCAGTATCTGCAGTGGTTTCAGCTAAAATAAGATCATCAGCATCTGGTGCTTCTTCCATTACTTGAATGCCCATATCATTAATCATTTGGACAATATCTTCTATTTGGTCTGAATCTACAATTTCTTCTGGAAGATGGTCGTTGACATCGGCATAAGTCAAATAGCCTTGTTCTTTTCCTTTAGTTACTAATAGCTTAAGTTGTGATTGCGGGTTTTTCTCCATAAGATGGTATCCACACTGCTTTATATTTTAATTTGTGTTTTTGTCAGTAAAAAATTACCAACAACGAAATTAAAGGATATTTTAGTATTTTATATGCTATGTCCTTTATTTCATAGCAATTTAAAAGTAATTTACATTATCTATTACTTATATTTGATGATTGATTTTTGAAAGTGTCATGACACATACTTGTTTACGTTCTTCATGAGTTAAACCTTTTGTGCGTGCTTTCGTAATTAGGAATTCTAATTTTTCATCAAGAATTTTAATATATAAATTTTGTAATGCATCTTTAAATATTTTTTCTGATGTTTGATTCTGTATATCGGTCCATGTTGCAAGTTTTTCAAGTTGTTTCATCAATTTATTATTACGATAATATTCTAATAATTGACCAGTATTTATATTATTATGAGATTTACAAAGATTAATTAGTTCTAAAAATAGTGTTAATCCTGGCAATTTTGAATCTTGTATTTCATTGATATTACTTATTAAATGAACAAAATTTGGATTTTGTATTAATAATGCAATAAGTATTCGCATTGTAGTTATTTTTATTTTTGGTATTTGATATTGTTTTTTCGGTAATTCTTTTTTAATCATAGCAAAAATATATTTAGTATCTGGAATATTAATAAAATAACCGAGTTTTTCGGCTAAATGTAATCTTAGAATGTCACCAGGTATTTTTTTAATAAAAGATATTACAATTTTCTTAAATTCTGCTTTACCTTCATGAGTCTGTAAATTTATTTTTTGTATTAATGTATCAAATAAAAATTTTGAGAATGAATGTGCTTTCAGTATGCGTTTTTCAAAGTTTTTTTTTCCTTCTTTTCGTATTAATGAATCGGGATCTTCACCATTTGGCAAAAAAATAAAGTTTAGTTGATAACCGTCTTGCAAATAATTTATGGCTGTTTCTAGTGTTCGCCATGCAGCTTGATAACCTGCTTGATCTCCATCATAACAACAAATTATTGTATTGGTATTTCTAAATAATAACTGAATATGTTCTTTTGTTATTGCGGTACCTAATGAAGCTACAGAGTATTCAATTCCAAATTGAGTTAAAGATATAACATCCATATAACCTTCAACAACTAATAGTTTAGAAAGTTTTTTATTATTTTCTAGTGCTTCATATAAACCATATAATTGACGATTTTTATGAAAAATTTTAGTTTCTGTTGAATTTAAATATTTTGGTAATTGATCATCTAAAACACGACCACCAAATGCAATAATACGGCCTCTGTGATCTCGTATTGGAAATGTAATCCTTTCACGAAAAAGATCGTAAGTATGACCATTTTTGCTAGTAATCAACATACCTGTTTCTGTTATTTTTTCGGAATGATTTACATATTTTTTTACATATTTTCTTATATTATTCCAACCATTTGGTGCAAAACCGATAGAAAACCGATTAATAATTTCGTCATTTAATCCACGTTTTATTAAATATTTTTTTGCGTAATATAAATTTGATGTATTTAATGAATTTTTATAAAATTGATTAATATATTTCATTAATTTGTAAATATTTTTTCGTTTTTCTTGTTCTATTTGATATGAATTGTTTTTTATTTCATATGGGATATCTATTTTATTAATAGCAGCTAATTCTTCAATGCTTTCGACAAAATTAAATTTATTATAATTTATTAAAAAATCAATGGCATTACCATGTGCTCCACAGCCAAAACAATAATAAAATTGTTTATTTTTATTAACAGTAAATGAAGGTTTTTTTTCATTATGAAATGGACAACATGCATAATGATTGTTACCTTGTTTTTTTAATTTAATTTTGCTATTGATAAGATCAATAATATTAGTTTTGGCCAATAAATTACTGATGAATATATTTGGTATTTTTCGTTCCATATTTTTTTTTGATAAACAAAAAATCTTTCATGCTTTTATAAAGCATGGATTTTACAAGAAATTATATAATATATATTATTATATTTTTAAAATAATAATTTTTAAAAAATATTTTTAAGAAAAATTGATTATCATTAATATAAACGAACACGGCGTGCATTTTCGCGTGCTATTTTTTTCGCATGACGTTTTATTGCTGATGATTTTTCACGTTTACGTACAGTAGTAGCTTTTTCATAAAATTCGCGCCGACGTACTTCCGCTAATATTCCTGCTTTTTCACAAGAACGCTTAAATCTTCGTAATGCTACATCAAATGGTTCATTTTCTCTAACTTTAATGATTGGCATATATTTTTTTACCTAAAATAATTTGTTTTTTGTATTATACTGAATTTCTAAAATAAATCTTATTTTTTTATAATTTTACTGTAATAAAAAATATTTTGTAAAGACTGATATTCATAAAAAGATAGAGATTAAAATAAAGAATATTTTAAGAAAAAGTTTAAATAATACAAAAAAAATATTTTTTAAATATAATTTATAATTTATAGTTATTATAAAATATAAACATTTTTTGTTTTTTTAATAAAATTTGTTAGATTATATTGAAATAAAAGTAAAAATATGGTTAGTAAAATATGCGTATTTTGGGTATAGAAACATCTTGTGATGAAACTGGTATTGCAATTTATGATGATGTTCTAGGTTTGTTGGCTAATCAAGTATACAGTCAAAAATTACATGTTGATTATGGTGGAGTGGTACCTGAGCTTGCTTCTAGAGATCATCTGCGAAAAATAATTCCTTTAATTAAAGAAGCATTAAAAGAAGCATCTTTAGTCGGTACTGATATTAATGGCATTGCTTATACTGCAGGTCCAGGTTTAATTAGTGCTTTATTAGTGGGAGCAACAATAGGATGTTCATTAGCATTTGCATGGGGAGTACCTATTGTACCAGTAAATCACATGGAAGGACATTTATTATCGACAATGTTAGAAAATAATAGTCCTAAATTTCCCTTTGTAGCATTGTTGGTATCTGGTGGTCATACTCAGTTAATTAATGCAATGGCTATTGGTAAATATCAATTATTAGGTGAATCAATTGATGATGCTTCTGGTGAAGCTTTTGATAAAATAGCAAAATTATTAGGATTAGATTATCCTGGCGGTCCAGCACTTTCATTAGTGGCTAAAAAAGGAAAGTCTGGTCGTTTTTCTTTTCCTCGTCCCATGATAAATCATCCTGGATTAAATTTTAGTTTTTCAGGTTTAAAAACTTTTGTAGCTAATACAATTCGTAATAATGTTTTGGATGAACAAACAATTGCTGATATTGCTTATGAATTTGAAAATGCGATTGTAGATATATTAATAATAAAATCTAAACGAGCTTTAGAAGCTACTGGTTTTAAACGTTTAGTTATGGCTGGTGGTGTAAGTGCGAATAATACTTTACGGATAAAAATGGCAGAATCTATAAAAAAAATTGGTGGAGAAGTGTTTTATTCTAGCCCAAAATTTTGTACTGATAATGGTGCAATGATAGCTTTAACTGGTATGTTACGTTTTAAAAATTCTATAAATAATGTTATGGATATTACTGTAAAATCTCGTTGGCCTCTTACAGAACTATCGCCATTAGTTTAAAAGATTATTTAAAAAATTTTATTTTTATTAGGAATATAATTTTTTTGTGTATTTCTTTTTTTATTTTTTTATTTTATAGTATTTTAAATTAAAAATTATTAAAATATGATTATATATTTAACATTTAAATTTTTTAAAATTAAAGATTTTTAATTGATATAAATAAAATATTATTTTTATATATTTTTATTAAAATAAAAATATTAATATTAATTTTATTAAAAATAAATTATTTTGACTTAAAGTTTATAAACTTATCAAATATGATATTGATTATATAAATTTATTTTTTTATGTAATCAAAATTATAAAAAACTATAATAAATTTAATAACAAAAAAATATTGTTGTAAATATTATTTTTTAAATAATTAATTTTTATAAATTATATATTTTCATTATATAATTAATACTAAGTTTGATATTATTTTTATAATAATAAATTTTATAATTTTTAAGATGAGAAATAAATAATGGATATTATATTTATTAAAGAATTAACAGTATTTACAACGATTGGTGTTTATGATTGGGAACAAACTATTAAACAAAAATTATTAATAGATATTAAAATTGGGTATGATAATCATTTGTTCAGTAAAAGTGATGATATAAAATATTTTATAGATTATGCTGAAATTTCTCAAATAGTTATTAAAAATATAGAAAAAAAAAATTTAAACTGATCGAGAGTGTTGCACAAGACATTGCCGATATTCTCTTGAATCAATTTGATATTTATTGGGTTTGCATTAAAGTGGTAAAATTAACTGCAATACCACAGGCTAAACAAGTTGGAGTAATTATTCAACGAAAAAAATAACTGTATTATATAGTAAGTTTTATTTTAAATAGTAAGTTTTATTTTAAATTATTAATTTTTTTGTTTCTCCACCAAATATTTAATGTTTTAATACGTTGTCGAGTAATTTTATCTTTCAATTCAGTACCTTTAATATTTTCTTGAATAATTTTTTTGAAAGATGTTGCTTGTGCTACTCTAAATGCTTCAAAAAAAAATTTTTTTTGTAAATAAGTAAAATTCTTTTTTTTTGTTTTTTTATAAAAATCAGCTTCACATATTATTGCAAGTTGATTAATACGGTCTGGGTTTTTCCAGCTATTTATTTTGTCAAATAAATTAATAACATTTTCAGGTTCTAATTGATAAATGTGGTGAATATATTGGTGAAATTCAGCAACCAATTTCGCTAATTTTTTCATTTTGTTGGGAATACGTAATCTGTTACACATAGTTTCTATAAGAGGTATTCCTTTAATTCCATAATCGAAATTTTTCGGCCAATTTTCTTTAATAAATATTTTTCCAAAATCATGACACAGTGCAGCGAATCGAGTGTCAATATTATCAGTTAATAATGCTGTTTTTTTTAAGGTATTCAGTGTGTGTACTCCAACATTTATTTCATTATATAAACTCTTTTCTTCTTGTATAGAAAAAAGTGTATTAATTTCTGGAAAAAGAATAGCTAAAGCACCGCAATTATATAAAACCTGAAAATAGATATCAGGAGAGCATGTTTGCAATGCTTTTTTTGTTTCAGACCATACCCTTTCAGCGCTAAGTGTTTCCAATTCATGTTGATTCACCATTTTTTTCATTAATTCTTCAGTTTCATATGCTATTTTAAATTTTTGTTTAGCTAGTTTAGCTGCAAAACGTGCGACTCGAAGTATTCTTAAAGGATCTTCTATAAAAGCATGAGATACATGCCTCAATAAACGATTTTTTATATCTTCTTCACCATTATATGGATCAATAAGTTTTCCATTTTTATTTTTAGCAATCGCATTAATGCTGAGATCTCTTCGTAATAAATCATCTTCTATACTGATATTAGGTTTTGTATAACAAGAAAAACCAGTATAGCCTATTCCTATTTTTTTTTCTGTGCGAGCCAAGGCATATGCCTCATGTGTTTTTGGATGAAGAAATACAGGAAAATTTTTACCTACTTGTTGAAAACCTAATTTGATTAAATCATCTGGAGCGGCACCAACTACCACCCAATCACGATCAGAAACTGGTAATCCTAATAGTTCATCTCTAACAGCACCTCCAACAAGATAAATTTTCATAAGATAAAACTCCATATTATTGGATTCGTAATATTTTTTATATTTTTTTTATTTTAACATTATTTTAATCTATTTTCTTATGAAGTATGTTAAATATTTTTTTTACTATTTTACTTATAATTAAATATTTTTATTTTTAAATTTTTTTTATAATTATTTATATTTATTGATGTTACTGTAATTTTTCTTTAAAACTCTTTAGAGTTAAAATATTTTTATTTTGATTATATTTATTTTAAATAAAATAAATATAATAAATAAAATAAATATAATTTGTAATTTTAATGTATTGGTTTGTAAGTTTTCTCTTTAAAAAACTGGTATATTATATATTATATCGTATAATAATTATTAATATAGAATTTAAAATATAAATTAAGAGCATTCTTTTTTTATTCAAAGATACGTTTTTATTATTTTATTTTTGTGATTTTATTTCATGATAAATTTTCTGTAAAAAATGAAAAATACATATCTTCATAGTACAAATTGTATTTGTTTTATTTGATCTTTTTTAATTTTTGTATATAATTTTGAATTATATTTTGCATATAAAATATATTGTAATTATTTTTAATTTTTTTTTAAAAATCGCTAAATATGTAAAAAATATTATTTATCTATTAAATATTTTTTATAAAATTATAAAGAAATCCGATGCATAAATTCATAATTTTTTTGGTGCATAACTTGAAATGATAATGTATGATTATTTAAGTAAAATGTATAATTTATAGAAAAGTTAAGCAGATATCAGTTATAATTAAATATTAAAAAAGTAAATATCTTATCAAAATAAGATATTTAAAAAATTATTTTCATAAAAAATTAACTATTAATTTGTATTTACTGCTTTATTGCTGTAAAGGTTAATTCTTTTTTAAAAAATCATCTTTTGTATTATTTTAATCATATAATATGTAATAGATATATTGAAATTTTAAAAATTTAGTGATCAAAATTTTAAATTAAATATATCAAATAATTTTGATTGTTATTTTTTCTTTTTGTGATTTTTTAAAATTCGACATTTTATTTTAAAAATAAAATATCATTCATTTAAAAATATTATAAAGCCATTACTAAAAATATATTCAAAATAATGCAAAAATCTTTGACTTTTTAAAAGAATTATCTTGTTTTCTTGCTTAAGAAATTCTTAGAAATTAATCCAATAATCTTTGCTACGTAATTTTTATAGAGAATTAAGAAGATTTTTTTAAATTTCTCATTTATTCATAAAATTAAATTTATACTAAAAAATATTTGAGATTGGGCAGTACTTTTTAAAATATACTGCAGTAGATTGGAAATACTATTGATAATTTTTTATAAATTTTTTTTCTATAACTCAATGAATTAATCTTTATTTTTATCACTATGAAAAAATTGACGAATAATTTTAAAAAAATTTAGATTTATTATTAATATTTTATTATATTACGTTTCAAAATATTTAAATACTGTTTTGTTTCATAAAAATAATAGCAAAATTTATATATTTCTATTTGGTTAGAAATTATATTGATTAATAGGTAAAAAAAATGATATGGTAAAAAAGTATTCTGAAAAAACTGTATTTATTGGTCGAAATGATCACCAAATGGAAGGATTAAAAGTACCACCTTATTCTTTAGAAGCTGAGCAATCTGTGCTTGGTGGTCTGATGTTAGATAACGAACGTTGGGAAAATGTATCTGAGCGTTTAACAAATGCAGATTTTTTTAGTCGATTACATCGTATTATTTTTTCTGAAATGCAATGTCTTTTAGAAAACAATCAACCAATAGATTTAATTACCTTATCTGAATCTTTAGAACAAAAAGGGAAATTAGACGCAATAGGAGGATTTGGGTATTTAGCTGAATTGGCTAAAAATACCCCTAGTGTGGCTAATATTAACGCTTATGCTGATATTGTACGTGAGCGTGCCGTTGTTCGTGAGATGATTGCGGTAGCAAATGAAATTGCCGATGCAGGTTATAATTCTCAAGGTAAAAGTAGTGAAGAATTATTAGATTTAGCTGAATCACTGGTCTTTCAGATTGCTGAAAGTCGAGTTAATAAAAACGATGGTCCTAAAGGGATTGAAAAAATTTTATCTGAAACCGTAAAAAAAATTGAGCAACTTTATCAACAACCGCATGATGGTGTGACAGGTATATCTACTGGTTATCAAGATCTTGATAAAAAAACTGCAGGATTACAAAATTCTGATTTAATTATTGTTGCTGCACGTCCTTCAATGGGTAAAACTACTTTTGCTATGAATTTATGTGAACACGCTGCGATGACAGAAGAAAAACCAGTATTGATTTTTAGTTTGGAAATGCCAGCTAATCAAATTATGATGCGTATGTTAGCTTCTCTTTCTCGGGTTGACCAAACTCGTATTCGAACTGGTCAACTTAACGATGAAGATTGGGCACGAATATCTAGTACGATGAGTATTTTGATGGAAAAGCGTAATGTTTACATTGATGATTCATCAGCATTAACGCCAACAGCGGTTCGTTCACGCGCTCGCCGTATTTATCGAGAAAATGGTGGGTTAAGTTTAATTATGATTGATTATTTGCAGTTAATGCGTATTCCTTCTATGTCTGAACATCGTACTCTTGAAATTGCTGAGATTTCACGTTCGTTAAAATCATTAGCAAAAGAATTACAAATACCTGTTATTGCATTATCACAACTTAATCGCGGTTTAGAACAAAGAGCAGATAAAAAACCTGTTAATTCAGATTTAAGAGAATCTGGTTCTATTGAACAAGATGCTGATTTAATTATGTTTATATATAGAGATGAGGTTTATAATAATAATTCAGATCTTAAAGGAATTGCAGAAATTATTATTGGGAAACAACGTAATGGACCAATTGGAACTATACGTCTTACTTTTAACGGACAATGGTCACGTTTTGATAATTATGCGGAATCATTTTATTATGATAAATAATTTATATAAAATATCTAATTAATATGAATGTGATGAAATTAGCAACTGCTATTATCGACCGCTCTTCTTTGTGTCATAATATAAACAGAGTACGAGAAATTGTTCCAAAGAGTCGTTTAATTGCTATAGTTAAAGCTAATGCTTATGGACATGGTTTATTAAAAACTGCTGTTGCAATAGAAAATTTTATAGATTGTTTTGGTGTTGCTCGTATTACTGAAGCAATAGAATTACGTAAATATGGGATAAAAAAATCCATTTTATTGTTGGAAGGTTTTTTTGATCAATCAGAATTATTTCTTATAATTAAAAATAAAATTGATGTTGTCATACATAGTATTGAACAACTTCATAATATAGAAAAACTTAAAATTTTTAAAGAAAATGAAATTAAAAATGTTGTAAAAGTTTGGATGAAATTAGATACTGGAATGCATCGGTTAGGAATAAGGCCAGAAGAAGGAACAAAATTTTATAATCGTTTAATGGAATGTTGTCATATTAAAAAACCTATTAATATTATCAGTCATTTTTATCAAGCAGATAATCCAGAATTTCCTATAGCTACAAATCAACAATTAGCATGTTTTAATTCTTTTGTAAAAGATAAACCAGGTGAAAAATCTATTGCTGCTTCTTCTGGTATTTTATTTTGGCCTGAATCGTATTTTGATTGGGTTCGGATTGGTATTATAATGTATGGATCTTCACCAAAAAAAGGAAAGAACGGAAAAGATTTTGGTTTCTTACCGGCTATGACACTAAAATCTAATTTGATTGCTATTCGTAAACATCACGCTGGAGAAACAGCGGGTTATCATGGTATTTGGCTTTGTAGTTATGATACTACCCTTGGAGTAGTAGCTATTGGTTATGGTGATGGATATCCAGGGAATGCTCCTCAAGGTACGCCAGTTTTGATTAATGGACGTAGAGTACCTATTGTCGGCAAAGTTTCTATGGATATGATATTGGTAGATTTAGGAAGAAATACTAATGATAAAGTTGGTGATGAGGTTATTATATGGGGTAATTTATTGCCTGTTGAAGAAATAGCATCGTATGTTCAACTTAGTAATTATGAATTATTAACAAAATTAACTGCTCGTGTTAAAATAGAACATTTAGATTAAGCAATTAAAATATTTTTTTTAAAAAATTTAATATTAGATTAATATTAATCATATTTTTTTAGTTTTTTGACATTTACAGTATGTAATATCAAAAATATATTTTTATTAATCTGCAGTAAATAATAAAAACTATTTTATAGTTTTATTTAAAAAATAGATTTCATGTAAAAAAAATATTTTTAAACAAGAAAATAAAATTTATAATTGTTTACTTTTTTTTTGAGTACATAAATATTAATAGGTATTTGTACGAGTATTTAAAATGGAATATCATCATCAAAATCTATTAATGTTTCCTTATTATTTTCTTTATTAGTTGATTCAGTTACGGTTTCAGATAGCACAAAAGGTTCTTTTGCTGCTTTGCTATTTATTTCTTCGGATTTATTTTCTTGAATTGTTTTTAGATGATTAATTTTATTATTTTGTGAGGTTTCTTCTGCATTTAGATGCACGCGGTTACCTAACATTTGAAGTGTACCTGTAACGTTTACTATTACTTCAGTATTATAGCGATCTTGTCCATTTTGATCTTGCCATTTGCGAGTTTGTAATGATCCTTCTATGTAAATTTGTGAACCTTTACGTAAATATTCGCTTGCTATTTCTGCAAGTTTGCCAAAAATGACTATGCGGTGCCACTCCGTTTTTTCGCGTATGTTGCCAGTTTGTTTATCACGCCAACTTTCAGAGGTTGCTAGTGTTAAATTTGCAACCATACCTCCATTTGGCATATAACGAATTTCTGGATCTTGTCCTAAATTACCAATTAATATGACTTTATTCACACCTCTATTGCTCATTATATGTATACTCCTTGATAAATTTATGTTGTTTAAATTTTGCAATTGATCTTTAATATATAAAATATTATTTTTTTAATATTTGACTATGTTTTTAAAATTTTTATTTAATTTTCAGTAATTTTAAAATTTTAACTTTCTTTATTCAAAAAAAAGATAATAGTGTATAGTTTTTTTTATGAATGTTATCTTTATTTTTTTAATTTAAAATTATATCATGATTTAAACATTCTATATAAATATTTCAATATATTTTTTATGAAATTATTAAAAAAGTTTTTTATAATGATTGTTTTTTATGCAAAATTAGATTTTTTTGAAATAAATATTAAAAAAATTTGATTATTTTGAAAGTGTGATATTTTATGATTATTTTATAATTGATTAAAAACTAAATAAGAATAAATATATTTTATAAAATCAATTAATATTATTATAAAAATAAGTTTATGATTTTTATATATTAATTAAAAAATTTTAACAATTATAATAAATTATATGAAATGATTATTTAAAAATTTTATTTGATAATTTTTCAATAAAGCAGCAAAATTTTATATTATTTAAATATAAATTGTTATTAAAAAATATTATTTTATACTATAATATTATATATCAAAAAATAATATGATTCTATATAATCATTGTATTTTAATATTTTATATAAAGATTATGTATATAAATTAAAATAATTATTTTTGTGTTCTTTTTATAGAAAAAATAGAAAATATAATTGATTTTTTGTAATCATAGTTTTTATCTAAAATTTAATAAAATTTAGGGTTCTTAGAACAATATTAAAATATTTTTATTAATACATTTTTTAAAAAATATGTTTTTGATATTGTAAATATAGGAGAATTAAACAGATAATTTATTTCTAATTTCATTAAAGAAATTCAAATGCATCTCCATAAAAATATTTAGAAATTGCTTCTCTTTCATTACAAAAATATTCTCTAGCAATTTTAGCCATTTCAAATGGACCAGCAATATAAATTTCATATTGAGTAAGTTTATTAAAATCATTCATTACAGCATTTAATACTTTACCTCTGCGTCCTTTCCAATGTGAGACGAATTCTTCAATTACAAAAATAATTTTTACAGTAGAATATTTTTTTGAAAGATATTGTAATTCATTTAAATAATATAAATTTTCTAATTTTCGGCTACCCCAATAAAAAGTAATGTCCCTACGGGGGTTTTCTTTTAATGCAGCGTATAAAATAGACCTAGTATAAGAAAACCCCGTTCCTCCTGTAATAATAATCATAGGTTTTTTGCTTCCTTCACGGAACCAAGCTTTTCCATACGGTATATCAATATTAATATTGTTTTTTTTATAAATTAGTTTTATTATTTTTATGCCATATAAATGAAATTTTGATGCATTGATATGTAATTCAATAGTTTTTTTTTCTGAAGGAATTGAGGCTATTGAAAATGGTCTTTGGTTATATTGATCCATAATAAGCATCAAATATTGACCAGCGCGAAATGAAAATTTACCGTGAGGTAATAATAAAACTCTATAGATAGCAGTATTATTAATAGATTTTATAGATAGAACTTTGCATTTTAATTTAGTCATCTATAGTCTCTTTAAATGCAACAATATTTAATTCATTCCAGATTTTATCGATTCGTTTTTTTATTTTTTCTGTCATCACAATTGGGTTTCCCCATATTCTTTGTGTCTCTCCTAACCATTTATTCGTTGCATCAAATCCTATTTTTGAACCTAAACCGGATATTGGTGATGCAAAGTCAAGATAATCTATAGGAGTATTTTTTATTATAACTGTATCTCTTGCAGGATCCATTCTAGTTGTGATTGCCCAAATAACATCATGCCATTTACGAGCGTTAATATCTGCATCACAAACAATAATAAATTTAGTATAGATAAATTGATTTAAATAAGACCAAATACCCATCATAATATGTTTAGGATGTCCAATATATTTTTTATGAATTGTTATTACAGCTAATCTATATGAACATGCTTCAGGAGGTAAATAAAAATCAATAATTTCTGGAAATTTTTTCTGCAATATAGGAATAAATATTTCATTTAGTGCAGCGCTTAATATACTAGGTTCATCAGGAGGTCGGCCTGTATAAGTTGAATGATAAATTGGTTTAAAACGTTGTGTTATATGTGTAACAGTAAAGACTGGGAATATATTGACTTCATTGTAATAACCTGTATGATCACCATGAGGTCCCTCTGGTGCTAATTCTTTGGGATTTATGTATCCCTCAAGAATTATTTCTGCATTTGCTGGCACTTCAAGTTCATTAGAAATACATTTTACGACTGTTGATCGACATCCTCGTAACAATCCGGCAAATGCATATTCAGAAAGCGTATCTGGAATTGGAGTGATTGCTGCTAAAATAGTTGCAGGATCAGCACCTAAAGCAACTGCTACAGGAAAAGATTTTCCTGGATACTTTTTGCACCATTCTTGAAAATCTAATGCACCGCCACGATTTGATAACCAGCGCATAATTAGTTTATTTTTGCTTAATAATTGTTGTCGATATATACCTAAGTTTTGACGTGGTTTGTTAGGTCCTTTAGTAATAGTTAATCCACATGTTATAAGTGGAGCTATATCATCTGGCCAACAATGCATGATTGGAATACGAAAGAGATCAACATCATTGCCTCTTAAGATTTTTTCTTGGCACCCACCCCATCGTAATTTTTTGGTAGGCATATAAAAAATTTGTTTAAATTTAGACAATTGTTTAATAAAATCAATAATTTTTTTTGGAGGTTCTGGTTCTCTTAAAAAAGCCAATAAATTACCAACTTCATTTAATAATTTGATATTTTTTTTTCCCATCCCCATGGCTACTCGATGAGTAGTACCAAATAAATTGCAAAGTACAGGCATATTAAAACCTTTTGGATTTTCAAATAATAATGTCGGTCCACCTGCTCGTAAAGTTCGATCTGCTATTTCCGTCATTTCCAAATAAGGGTCGACAGTATAAGTAATACGTTTTAATTCTTTTTTTTGTTCTAATATTAATAAAAAATGCCTTAGGTCATGGTATTTCATGATATTTTTTAGTTTTAAATTTATAAAAGTTTTGTTAAAATATTTTTTTTGTATTATAAATGGAAGTTTTTTTTATAAAAATAATTTTTAATATTTTTTTTTGTAAAACAATATAGTTTGACTAAAGATTTAAAGAGTTTTTATATATTTTTATAAAGTATTTTGTTTATTATCCTATTTTTTTATAATGGATACAGCGATATGATTTTTTAATTAATATATTTTAAAAACTAAAAATTAATTTTTGATTTTTATTCATAATTTTTATATAGTTAATATATTATAATTTTATACATTAATAATATGATATCATATTATCTTAATTTTATTTTTATAATTTTTTTATCTTTTTTGTGATTTATTACAAAATAAAAAAATAAAAATTATTACTAAATAATGTATGTTTTTTATACGAAATCATATAAAAATGGTGTTTTTATGTGTATTCAAAATATAGTATATAACTCTAAATTTTATATATGATAATTTTATTAATTAATTTTTAATATTACTTTTAAAAGATATTTTTTATTTACTGTGAAATATATTTTTTTTGTTTTTTTATTCATAATAAAAAGATTTAATATAAAGTAAGTTTTTGATTTTATAAAATTACATACTTTTTTATTAAGTAAATTTTAAATATAAAAATACATTTTAAATGTATGATCATTTTTATATATTTTATTTTTAATTTTAATACGGTTTTATGGATATTTTATTGATATATTTTTTTTAAAAAAAATCTTTTTTTATTATTTGAAACCACCCTATACTCCATGAAATTACACTAAAAAATATCAAAATAATGGCACTGATTGTAAAATTAAAAATTGCTAATATAGTTCCACATAATAAAGAAGTCGCACCCATACCAAATAAATAATATTTTTCTATTTTTTTGTTATTCTGTTTTTTAAAGTGAAAGTAATATTTTTCAATATTATCTTGTAAAGATGTATGTTGGTTCAGTACTTGATACAATAATTGAGGAATTTCTGGTATTCTTTTTTTATAAAAACCAGGTGTTTGTTGTTTAAATGAATTAATAATACCTATGAATCCTATTTCTTTTTGGATCCATTTATTTAGAAACGGTTTTGCAGTCTCCCAAAGATCTAAGCTTGGATATAGTTGTTTTCCTAAACCTTCAACATATAACAAAGTTTTTTGAAATAGGAGTAATTGAGGTTGAACTTGCATATTAAAATGGCGTGCTGTATTAAATAAATGAAATAAAATATGACCAAATGAAATTTCTGCTAATGGTTTTCTAAAAATAGGTTCAAAAACTTCTCTAATGGCAAATTCAAAATCATGAATATCAGTATTACGTGGGATCCATCCTAAATTAATATGTAATTGGGTTATTTTTTTGTAATCACGATTAAAGAAAGCAATAAGATTTTCTGCTAAATAAAATTTATCTTCTTGATTTAATGAACCTACAATGCCATAATCAATTCCTATATATTTTGGATTTTCTGGTTTTTTTTTGCTAATAAAAATATTTCCAGGGTGCATATCAGCATGAAAAAAACTATCACGAAACACTTGGGTAAAAAAAATATTAACTCCTCGCTCAGCTAATATTTTCATATTAATACCGTGTTTTTTTAATGCATGTATATCAGAAATAGGAATACCGTAAATACGTTCCATAACCATAATGTTTTTACTGCAAAAATTTAAATATACTTTTGGGACATAAAGTATCGAACTGTTTTTAAAATTACGTTTTAATTGGATAGCATTAAATGCTTCACGTAATAAATTTAATTCATTAATTAACGTTTTTTCATATTCTTTTACAACGTCTTTTACCCGTAGATTTTTGCTACCAGATACAAGTGATATCCAACTAGATAATTTATACATTAAATTAATATCAGCTTTTATGCTTAATAAAATATCTGGTCTTATTACTTTAATGACAATTTGTTGGTTGTTTTTTTTTAATTTTGCTGTATGTACTTGAGCTATAGATGCTGAAGCTAATGGAATTTCATTAAAATCTTTAAACCAATTTTCAATGGAGCCCCCCAATGATTTTTCAATATGTTGACGTGCTAATCGGCCATCAAAACTGATAACATTATTTTGTAAAAGTGCTAATTGATCAGAAATATTTGCTGAAAAAAGATCACGCCTAGTAGATAACATTTGACCAAATTTAATCCAAATTGGTCCTAAATCTTGTAAAGCTAAACGTAAACGTTCAGCGAATGATTTATCTTTGTGCTTATTGGATAACCAAAATAAGCAATAAGATAGTAATTTTAATGGCAAAGTAAATTTAATTTTTGGAATAATTTCGTCTAAACCATAATTTAAGAATATACGCATAATGAAATAAAACCGTTTAAGTTTTTTCGGTTTCATATTTTTTCTCCATTTTTTGCAAACTTTTTTTTATTTATAATATTTTCTTTTAATTTTTTAACTTTTTAATCATTTTTAGAATATATTTTTGTTTTGTATATTTGTAAATTTTGTAATATCTTTTTATTTAAAAATTGATTTTTTATAATATTTATTATGTTATTTTTAAATAGCTATTTTAGAAAAAATATCTTAAAAATCAGAAGAAAAATCAGTAAAAAATATTTTTTTAGTAAAAAGTTTTTTAAAGATTACAAAAGATTTTAAAAATAATAGATAATACTGTATTTAATAAATTAAAAAGTCTTGAAAAAACATTTGACATGTTATATATTTATGACATAAAAGATATATTAGAAAACTTGTTTTTTATTTATATATTTTAAAAATTTCTTTATATTTTTATTTTACTAAAAATATATTATTTTTAATTTTTAAAAAATATGTTAAAATAAAAATATTTTTTGCTATTTTAATAGCATATCATTTATATATTCCATTATAGATATACTCTTTTTATTTAAAAAATCGTTATAAAGATATTGATTTTTAAAATTTAAATCCTCTATGTAAAGCAACAATACCTCCAGTCATATTAGTATATGAAACTTTTTTAAATCCAACGAACTCCATCATTTTTTTTATTGTTGTTTGATCTGGATGCATGCGAATTGATTTTGCCAAATAACGATAGCTATCAGCATCTTTTGTAATTATTTCTCCTAGAGGTGGTAGAATATTAAAAGAATAAAGATCAAAAATTTTTTGTAAAAATGGAGAAATCGGTTTTGAAAATTCTAGTATTAATAAACGACCACCTGATTTTAATACTCTGAACATAGATTGTAGGGCTTTTTCTTTTTTAGTGATATTACGTAAACCAAAAGAAATACTGATACAATCAAAATAGTTATCAGGAAATGGTAATTCTTCAGCATTAGCTTGAATATAATAAACATTACCAATAATACCTATATTACGAAGTTTTTTACGTCCTCTTTCTATCATAGAATTATTAATGTCTACTAAAATAATTTTGCCTGTTTTACCAATTATTTGTGAAAATTTAGCTGTTAAATCTCCAGTTCCACCGGCAAGGTCTAAAATAATTTGTCCGCTACATGCTCCACTTGTTTTTATTGTAAAATTTTTCCAAATTCTATGTATACCAAATGACATTAAATCATTCATTAAATCATATTTACTTGCGACGGAATGAAAAACGGAGTCTACTATTTTTTTATGTTTATCTTTATAATAATTAAAATATTTTTTCTTCATTTGATTTTTTATATTATGAATGAGTTATTTTATGATAATGATGGTTAATATTTTTTATAAAAATTTTTTTTTTATACATATTTAATTTATTCATCAAATGTTGTCTCAATTGGACGTTTGACTGTTATTCCTAATTCTTTTAAAGTTTCTGCTTGATGAATTAAATTACCCTTTCCTTCTGTTAATTTTTTAATAGCCGATTGATAATGAATTTGTGCTTTTGTTAAGCTTTGGCCTATAATTTGCATATCATTAATAAATAATCTTATTTTGTCGTATATTTTTGCAGCACGGTCTGCTATTAATTGGGCATTTTGACATTGTTTTTCATAACGCCATAAATTATTAATGGTACGTATAGCTACTAATAAAGTTGAAGGACAGACAAGTAAAATATTATTTTTTAATCCTTCTTCAATTAATTCAGGTGCCTTACGTAAAGTTATTAAATAAGCAGGTTCTAATGGAATAAACATTAGGATATAATCTAGTGTTTTTAGTCCATTTAATTCGTGGTATTCTTTTTTTCCTAGTTCTTTGATATGATTTTTGACTGAAAGGATATGTTCTCGCAATGCAATAGTTTTTTCTTCTTCATTTTCACTGTTAAAGTAACGTTCATAGGCAGTTAGTGACATTTTAGCATCTATGATAATATCTTTGTTTTTTGGTAAATGAATAATTACATCTGGTTGATAATGATGATTATTTGTATTTTTGTTGATTCTAACTTGAGTTTGGAATTCATGTCCTTCTCTTAAACCTGAATCTTCTAATATACGAGAAAGAATTATTTCACCCCAATTTCCCTGGATTTTATTATCACCTTTAAGAGCTTTTGTGAGATTAGTGGTTTCTTTTGTGATTTCTATATTTAGTTTTTGAAGTCGATTAATTTCATGTATAAGTGTATAACGTTCTTTTTCTTCTTTGCTAAAATTATTATTTATCTGATTTCGAAAGTTTTCTAATTGTTCACGAAATGGTTTTAATAGTGTAATTAGATTTTGATGGTTTTGTTCAGAAACCCTGCGTTCATTTTTTTCAAAAATGCGATTTGCTAAATTTTCAAATTGGATATTTAAACGTTCTTCATTATTTAATAATAAATGTTGTTTTTCTGCAAAAGATAATCGTGTTTCTTCAAGTCTGGTCATAACTTCTTTTAATTTTATTTCTTGATGTTGATTAATTTTTTGTTGTGTTTGTAATTCTTGAATAAGATTTTCACACTTAATTTTCCATTTTTCTGAATTAGAAAATTTTTCTTTATAATTATTTTTATATAGAGTATACAGATTTTGTAATTCTATTTTTTTTTTGTTAATTTTTTTTCTTGTGTAAAAGAGTAGTAAAATGCTACTAAAAAATATTCCTGTGAAAAATCCAATCATTGCGTATAATAAGTAAACATTCATTTAGATTTCCTATATTAATTCATTGATATATATCAAATATTTTAAAAATGAATATTTTTATAAGAGAATGATATTATTTTATCTCTATGAAATAGATATTATAAATTAAATTATTATTTTGTAATACTGATTCAATTAAATATAATATTTAATTATGATTTCAATAAATTTATTCCTCTTACTTTTTAGAATAAAAAAATTTATAATACAATATAAGATATTTTTATATCATGAAAATATGGAATATAAAGATTAGTTAGTAATTAATTATATACTATTATTTTATTTTTTGTTTATTTATATATTATATATTAATTAAACAATTTAATTAATATGAATATGATTTATTTCATAAAGAAAATCTGTAATTTAAATTATATCTTCTGATTATAAGATATTTTTAAGTAAAAATTATTTTTGTACATTTCTTTTTTAAAATAACTATGTGTTTTTTTGAATAAAAAATTCATATTTTTTTAAGTTTAATGAAGATTATTAAAAAGATTATTCAATATAAGATTATTTGATATAGTAATTAAGATTTTTAAGTTTATTTTATTTATATTAATTATTATAACGAATTGATTTTAATAATTTTTTGTAAAAATTTTTTTTAAAATAACTTAAAAAGTTTTTATTTTTTTGTTATTTAATTAATTTTTTTAATTTTATATCTAAATATATATTTTAAATTTAGAGTATAAATAATATTTTTCTTTAAAATCAGTATAATAATGCATCATAATGATAAAGTGAATTTATTAATATTGGTACTTTTGGAAAAAGTATTGTATAAATTTTAAAATACGTTTTATTATGATAGTGGCATCGGTTAAATATTAAAAATATATAAATTTTGTATAGACTCTAAAAATATTATTGGTATATCTTTTAATTTTTTATGTTTTTCATTTATCTATCGATTTTTTTGAATCAGTTTTTTAAATCCATGATTTTTTATAATTATGTAAACATATATAAATCTCATTTAATTCTTCATTAATCATTGTAAATAATAATCATTTTTTAGTTATTTTTGCTAAAAAAAATATTTAGGAATTATAAGATGAATATTAGAATTGGATTCTAAAGGTATCCTTCTGATGCATTTTCGATCTATTATTAGAATTGTTGGACTATTGGTTATCTTATTTTCTTTTACGATGATTATTCCTGGAATAGTGTCATTAATTTATCGAGATGGTGCAGGACGGGCTTTTACCCAAACTTTTGTTTTAACATTCAGTATAGGTTTATTATTATGGATACCAAATAGAAATAGTAAATATGATTTAAAATCTAAAGAAGGTTTTTTAATTGTTGTATTATTTTGGACAGTATTAGGCAGTGTAGGTGCTTTACCTTTTATTTTTTCAGATCAGCTACATATTTCTATTACAGATGCTTTTTTTGAATCTTTTTCTGGTTTAACAACTACTGGAGCAACAACATTAGTCGGATTAGATAGATTGCCAAAGGCAATACTTTTTTATAGACAAATGTTACAGTGGTTAGGAGGAATGGGAATTATTGTTTTGGCAGTAGCGATACTACCTCTATTAGGTATAGGTGGTATGCAACTTTATCGTGCAGAAATGCCTGGTCCAGTAAAAGATCATAAAATGCGTCCTAGAATTGCAGAAACTGCTAAAACACTTTGGTTAATATATGTTTTTTTGACCATAATATGTGCATTAGCATTATGGAGTAGTGGTATGGATATTTTTGATGCTATTGCACATAGTTTTTCTACTATAGCTATTGGTGGATTTTCTACACATGATGATAATATTGGTTATTTTGATAACTCCTCCATTAACATAATTATTGCCATTTTTTTATTAATTTCAGGTTGCAATTTTGGTCTTCATTTTATTTTTTTATCTGGTCGTAATTTTAGAGTTTATTGGCATGATCCTGAATTTAGAATGTTTATAGGTTTTCAATTTGTTTTAATTATTATTTGTATTTCAGTACTTTTGTATTATTCAGTGTATCAATCATTTTTGGAAACATTTAATCAAGCTTTTTTTCAAGTTGTTTCTGTGACAACAACAGGAGGTTTCAGTACAGATGGTTTTGCAAATTGGCCAATTTTTTTGCCGATATTGTTGCTGTACGCTTCTTTCGTTGGTGGGTGCGCTGGATCAACTGGAGGCGGTTTAAAAGTCATTAGAATTTTATTATTATTTTTGCAAGGTTCACGTGAATTAAAACGTTTAGTTCATCCAAATGCTGTTTATAAGATTAAATTAGGTTTTAGAACATTGCCTGAATGTATTATTGAAGCAGTTTGGGGTTTTTTTTCTGCTTATGCCTTAGTTTTTGTGATTAGTTTATTATTATTAATAGCAACAGGAGTAGATGAATTCTCTGCTTTTTCGGCAATTGCTTCAACATTAAATAATCTAGGATCAGGATTAGGGATAGTGGCAGAAAATTTTACTAGTATGAATTCAACAGGAAAATGGATTTTAATTTTTACTATGTTATTTGGAAGATTAGAAGTGTTTACTGTGCTTGTACTTTTTACTCCAACATTCTGGAGGGAATAGTTATTACTGAAATAAAAATATAGGCAATCTTATGAGTTATTTATTGTTATATTCAGGAAAATATGGCCAAACTAAAAAAATAATCTTTAAAATTTCTGAATATCTAAAGAAAGAAGATAAAGTATGTGATGTACAAAATTTAAATATTCTGACAAAATGTGATTTTTCTTGTTATTCGAAAGTATTAATTGGTGCTTCAGTATATTATGGTCGTTTTAATCCTGCTGTTATAAATTTTGTTAATCAGTATAAAAAACAGTTGAATATGATGCCAACTGCATTTTATGGAGTAAATTTAACAGCAAGAAAAAAAGGAAAAGATAAAACTGAAACAAATATTTATATGATTCAATTTTTATCGAAAATTTCTTGGAAACCTACTATCAATGCTGTATTTGCAGGCGCGTTGTGTTACTCTAATTATAAATGGTTTGATCGTATAATGATTCAATTTATTATGCGCATTAGTAACAGAAAAGTTGATCTTAAAAAAAACATTGAATATACAGATTGGAAAAAAGTAAAAGATTTTTCAAATAAGTTTAATGGATTATAGTTAAAATATATTTTTTTAAAATCTTTTTTATATTATTAATATTTTAATATATCATGATTTTTTTTATTAATTGTTAGTAATTTGATAAATAAAAATTATTTTTAATACATGTTTTACTTGTTATAAACAAATAGAATTTTTTTGTTGCTAAATTTTTATTTATATGATCAAGTAATTGTTAAAATGATTATTGATTATAAATATAGGATTTTAAATATCATATATTTCTTATTTTAAAATAATATTAAACTATTTATTTTTAAATTTATAAAAATTATTTATGGGTATTTTATGAGTCACTTAATTATAAATTTTATTTGGATAATTTAATATAATTTTTGTAGATTAAAAAGATTGAATGAAATAAAAAATAAAGCAATTTTTACTTTAAAAATTTTTTGTAAAGCATAATAAAATTATAACTTCGAATTTTTTGTATAATTGATAGTAAAATATAGATTTTAATTTTTAATACTTTTTATCATATTATTATTTTTTGATATGTTTCATGTTTTAAAAAGATTTTTTATCTTTTATTCATTTTTTCAAAATCGATATATAAAATTGGTATTATTAAAAATAATAAATAAGTTAAGCAATTTTAGTTGATAAAATTATTTTCATAATTAATTATTTGTACGTTTATGTTTTATTTTTATAAAGGGGCATAGTTCAATTGGTAGAGCGCCGGTCTCCAAAACCGGTGGTTGGGAGTTCAAGTCTCTCTGCCCCTGCCAAAAAAAACTTTTTTGATTTTCATATGGATAAAAATATACAAAATAAAAATCACATAGTAAGATAGATATATAAAAATAATCGGTATTATGCATTCTTTAATTGTATAAATTTATATAAAATGTATAATAAAGATTATTTATATAAAAAATTTATATTAAATATAAACTTAGATATTTCTAAAAATATAATCAATTATTGAATCATTGTTATTCTTTAGAATAAATAAATGTATTTTAGATTTCGTTTTTTACTTAGTAATTTTTCTATAAATTTTTATTTTATTTTTTAAAATTAAGCTTTATTTTTTATTTTTTAAAAAAAATAAACTATAAGTTTATTTATGATATGAAAATTAGATTTTTTTATATTAATGATTAAAAGTATTATAATTTATTTTATAAGTATTTATTAAATTAATTTCTTTGCTAATAAATGATATTGAATGATAATATTTACTATATCATTTATTTTTTAGATTTTTAAATTATAAAAAAATTAATAAGGAGTTATAATTTATGAGTTATATATTACCTGATTTGCCATATAAATATTCTGCGCTTGAACCATATTTTGATGAAAGTACCATGAGGATTCATCACAAAAAACATCATCAAACTTATATTAATAATACAAATGATGTTTTAAGAAATTTTCCTGAGTTAGCCAAGCTTGATATTGATGATTTAGTGCAAAATTTGAACAAAATATCACCAAATAAACGTATTTTTTTAAGAAATAATGCCGGAGGCCATGCTAATCATAACATATTTTGGAAAGGATTAAAAGTGGGCACTATACTTCAAGGAAAATTGAGGCATGGAATTGAACGTGATTTTGGTAGCATACAAAATTTTCAAGATAGCTTTGAAAAATCTGCATTAAGTCGTTTTGGATCAGGTTGGGCATGGTTAATATTGAGATTAGATTCTAAATTAGAAGTTATTTCAACAGCTAATCAGGACAATCCATTAATGGACGATCCAGTTTCTGGTATTTTTGGTTTTCCAATTTTAGGTCTTGATGTCTGGGAACATGCTTATTATCTTAAATATCAAAATCGTCGTGCAGAGTATATTAAAGCTTTTTGGTCAGTAATTAATTGGGATGAAGCTGAAAAACGTTTTATAACAAGCATAAATAAAATCTAATTTTTTATGTTTTTAAAAAGTGAATAATTAATTTGGTTGAGTCATTCAGCAGTAATTGATGTCTTATTAAAAAATAATTTTATTCATAAGACGAATTTAATAAAAAAGTCATAATAAGATATTAAAACAAAAAATATATTATATTTTAAAAAAAAGACTGATAATAATTTCAATAAATAAAATATAATGTTTTGTAAAAAATAATTTTTATTTTTGAAATATTTTTTTACTAAAAAAAATTGTTATTAGGAATATAAATTTTTATATGATCAATCTTTTTTTTTATAAAAAAAAAGATAGCGATATATTTAAAGTATTATTAAGTATTTTAAATTAAGTATTTTAAAATTAATATTTTTTTACTTTTTAAAATTTATAAAACCGATTGCTTCATAAACTTTGTTTAAGGTAATTTTTGCTTTATTTTGTGCTTTTATAGCTCCTTCTAATAAAATATTATTTAATTTTTTTTCATTATTTCGAAATTCATGAAATCTATTTTGTATTTTGCATAATATATTATTAATAGCTATAGCTACATTATTTTTAAAATCCCCATAAAGTTTTCCAGTGAATTGTTTTTCTATATCTATAATAGAAGTATTTGTAATACCGGATAAAATTTCTATAAGATTTGAAATACCTGGTTTTTTTTCTACGTCATAATAAATTTTTGGTGGTTGTTCAGAATCTGTAACAGCTCGTTTTATTTTTTTGATTGCACATTGAGGATTTTCTAATAAAATTATGATATTATTATGATTATTATCTGATTTTGACATCTTTTTTTTCGGTTCTTGTAGCGCTAAAATTTTAGCACCTGTTGTATGTATAAAGGGATCTGGTATTGTAAATATTTTTCCATATATTTTATTAAAGCGTTTAGCAATATTACGACTTAACTCTAAATGTTGTTTTTGATCAATACCAACTGGTACTTTGTTTGTTTGGTACAGTAAAATATCTGCTGCCATTAATATTGGATAATTGAATAATCCAGAATTAATATTTTTAGAATGATACATGGATTTATCTTTAAATTGTGTCATTCTTGTAAGTTCACCAAAATAAGTGTAGCAATTTAGTGTCCAATTTAGTTGACTATGTTCAGGAACATGGGATTGCAAAAAAATAATACTTTTTTTAGGATCTATACCACAAGCCAAGTATAAAGCTAATGTATCTAATATATTTTTTTTCAATTCTTTTGGATCTTGACGAATTGTAATTGCATGTTGATCAACGATGCAATAAATGCACTCACAATCATTTTGTGCTTTAACCCATTGTTTTATTGCTCCAATATAATTACCAATAGTTAATTCTCCTGATGGTTGAGTACCACTAAATATAATGGGTTTTTTAATATTAGATTTTTTTTTTTGTATCAATGATATAGGTTTCATATTTATTATTTAATAAATTTCTATAAAATATAATAAAAAATATAATGTAGTTTTTAAAATATTTAATAAAAATTTAAAAAGTTGATGTTTTTAAGAAAGATATTAAAAATATTACTGATTCTTGTTTTAAATTTTTTATTTATTTTTTTTATAATTGTATAATAGTAAATTTTTTATTTTTTAATATATGATTTTTTTATTAATTTTGCTAATTTATTACGCATAGCATTAATTACAAATGTATAATTTGGTTGATTAAAAATAGCAGAACCTGAAATAAAAGTATCAGCGCCTGCATTTGCAACATGAATAATATTATCAATATTTATTCCACCATCAACTCCTAAGAAAATATTAGAATTACTATTATCAATTATTTTGCGAACATGACGCAATTTATTTAAAGTTGCTGGAATAAAAGTTTGTCCACCAAAACCTGGATTGACCGACATAATTAAAATCATATCTAGTTTATCTATAACATAATCTAAATGATTTAATGGTGTGCTTGGATTAAAAGCTAAACCTGTTTTGCATCCATTATCTTTAATCAATTGTAATGTTCGATCTATATGCGTAATGGCTTCAGCATGAAAAGTAATATAAGTTGCACCTGCTTTAGCAAAATCAGTAATAAGTCTATCTACTGATTTTGCCATTAAATGTACATCAATTGGTATTTTTATTCCATAATCTCGTAATGCCCTGCATATTATTGGACCAAATGTCAAATTAGGAACATAATGATTATCCATTACATCAAAATGGAGCAAATCTGCTCCAGCTTTGATAACCTTTTGAATATCTTCACCTAAACATGCAAAATTTGCAGATAGAATAGAAGGAGCAATTAGAAAATTTTTCATTATTATCTCCAATTTTTTTATCTTTTAAGTTTCTTATGACTTTTAATCATATATTATTAATAATTTATTTATTTTTTTTGCGCGTAAGGCTTTTACTTCTTAATTGTTCTTTTAATTAAAATAAAAATTTTATTTTTTCTTAATTATACCATTTTCTTGCCATCAGAGTACTATGATTTGATATCAATATAGGTATGTTTTTTATTAACAATAAGATATAAAAAATTTTTGTTAAGTTATAGTTTTCTTTAAAAATATTATATCTGTGATATTCTTTTAAAGAAGCTTGTTTTAAATCGGTATATAAAACGGTAGATCACAGTAAATAACAGAAATTTTATTAACTAATAATATTTTGCGATATATTTAAGAAATAAAAATATTTTTTATTTTTTAAAATATATATATCATATAATTAAAATTTTTTATAAATTTTTAATAGAATTTTATTTTTTTTGGAAGATTATAACGACAAAAATTATTATAACATAAATAATATAACACAAATAATAATTAAGATATAACAATAATTCACTAAGAAGTTTTGGTGGTTCTTTAATAAATTAAATTTAAAAGGTAAACAATAAAAATCTTCAGTTGTATTAAATTTGTTATTAAAAAGCATATTTTTATTTCATACAAAGGTTTTATTTCTTTGTTTTATTGTGTATAATATAATTAATTATTAATCAGAAAATATGTAAGTATTGTAATTTGTATTTAAAATTGAGTTTACAAAATAAATAGTTCTATTAGAATTACCTTCTGGTAAATATTTTTTAAATTTTTCTGCTATAAAATATTTTTTTAGCCACTAAATAAAGAATTTATTTTCATGTTTTTTTTTGAATTTGATTTAATTATTATATTTTTAAAAAATATAATTTTTAGTTAAATTATACTTTAATAAGTAAGAAACCAGTTAAAATATTATTTGTATAGTTAAAAATAATAAAAAAAGTTATCTGGAAAAGATCACATAATTTTTAATATTTTATTTGTTATCAAATTTTTATAATTTGATAAGTCATTATTTTAAATGTTTTTTTGAAGTAAATTAAATTATGAATTTATAATATGTCATTGTTTATTAGAGTTAAAAATATTTTTTTTATAATTTTTATTTTTATTTTTTTAAAGACATGCTTTTATTGCTTCTAAAATAATCTTATTCTTAATATAAGAATAAGATTTTGCTTTTCCAATATATTTAGGTAAAATTAAATTTATTTTATTATTGAATGTTTTTTTATCTTTCATCATATATTGTAAACAAGTTTGAGGATTTAATTTTTTCGGTCCTTTAGTAGGAAGATTAGCTTTTTTAAGTAAATTTATAATACGCTTAGTATCGTGGTTATTTAGTTGACCAATTAATTCTGCAGTTTTTGCTGCCATAACAATGCCTACAGAAATTGCTTCACCGTGTAACCAAACCCCATAACCTAATATAAGTTCAATAGCATGACCAAAAGTATGTCCTAAATTTAATAATACACGTTCTCCATTTGTTTCTTTTTCATCTTTAGTAATAATTTTTGCCTTTAATTTGCAACAATGTTGTATGCAATAAGTAATTTTTTCTTTATCATTTTCTAAAATGTATTGTATATTTTTTTCCAACCAAGAAAAAAATATATTATCTAATATAATACCATATTTTATTATTTCGGCCAATCCTGAATAAAATTGCCGTTTCGGCAGTGTTTTTAAAGTATTTAAATCAATAATAACTGATATAGGTTGATAAAAAGTACCAATAATATTTTTCCCCAAAGGATGATTAATAGCTGTTTTACCTCCAATTGATGCGTCAACTTGAGATAAAAGTGTTGTGGGTACGTGGATTAAACGAACACCTCTTTGATAACAAGTTGCAGCAAATCCTGTTAAATCACTAATAACTCCTCCACCTAAAGCAATTAGAGTGGTATTTTTTGGATGATTATATTTTAATAAAGCTGTAAAAATAGCATTGACAATATTTAATGATTTGTATTTTTCACCATCTGGTAAAATGACTTTATTAACTTTCACTCCTATTTTTATAAGAGTAGATTGTACACTTTTAGCATAAAGAGAATATAGTGTTTTATTTGTCACAATCAATGCATATTCACCCCTTAATAGTGGTGAATATGCATTATATGAACTAAGCAAATTACAGGAGATAATAATAGGGTAACTGCGTTTACCAAGTAACACTCTTATCGTTTCCATATGAATTTTACCTTTAATATATTAATCAAAATTTAATATCTTCTAATAATTTAATGATTTTATTAGCAACCACTTTTATGCTTTGGTCATCTGTATGAACAGTAATATCGGCAATTTCTTTATAAAAAGGATTACGTTCATGTGCAAGTTGTTCTAGGATTTTCTGAGTAGGTTCTTCAGATTTTAATAAAGGTCTTTTTTTATCACGTTTTGTTCTTGCCATTTGTTTTTCAATGGTAGTTTTAAGATAAATTACTACACCACGTGTATATAATCGATTACGTGTTTCTTTTGATTGTACTGATCCTCCTCCTGTTGCTAATATGATGCCTTGTTTTTTTGTAAGTTCATTAATGATCTTTTCTTCACGTTTTCGGAAACCTTTTTCGCCTTCTAAATCAAAAACCCAACTTACATCAGCACCAGTACGTTTTTCGATTTCTTGATCAGAATCAAAAAAAATCATATTCAGTTGCTGCGCTAGTTGCCGACCAATAGTACTTTTTCCAGCTCCCATAGGTCCAACTAGAAAGATATTGCGTTTTTCTGCCATTTTTTAGTATTAATAAGATTATACGTTAATGATAACCCGCTTAACCAATCAAATCAGTAACGGGACCTAATTAAAACTATATGAGTATTAACATTTTTCTGATATATACAATAGTAGAAATTTTGTATATTTTCAGTTTTTTATATTATATTTTAATGGTCTCTATGGACCTACTTATAAAAAGTATTTCTTAACAAATTAAAACTTTTAAAATATTTTTTATTTATCAAATATATTCTAATGAATATTAAATATTTTTTATTTTAACTTTGATATTCATTTAATTCGAGATTAGGTGAATGTATTATTAATATATTTTTATTATGTATATAAAAATTGAAGAATATTAAATTAAAGATAAAAAAAATTACAAGAAATCCTTTAAAATATAAATTTTATAATCTAAAAAATATAATTAAGTTTACGCATTTTATTTTTGAACGATATAAAAATTTATATTTTTCAATAAAAAAAACTATTGTTATTTTTATATTATAAGAAATAATTATTATTTACTATATTTTATTTTAAATTTATTAAACTACTAATATAATATATAATATTATGCTCATATTTTGCAAAATAAAAAAGTTAACGGTATTTTTTCTAAAAAATTGATGTGGATTTCTATAAAAAACTAAATTTTTTATAAGAATAAATGATATATAAAATATAATTTATTAATATTTTTCTAGTGTTTTTGTTTTTTGTGCATGAGTTTTATTTTTGTTTTTTATTAATTAAATTTCATTGATTCTATTGCATAAAAAGTATAATACTTAATATTGATTAAGTATATAAAATATTATAGTTTGACGAATAATTTAAATATTTTTTTGTATATAAAAATTGTAAATCAATTTATTTTTTTAAATAAAAAATATATAAATATTTATTTTATAAGTTTTATAAATAAAGAATTTATTAATATTAATTTAAATATTAATATACGATGTTGAGTTACAGATAATATATTTAAAATATTAAATTGCATTATTTTATGCTAATGAGTATTTTGTTATAAATAATTGTGTTATATGCAAGGTATTTTTTGTTTTTTATGATAGATTTATATGTTTTTTATGATAGATTTATAATAAATAACAAAATAATATTTTCTATTTATATAAAATAATGTGCACATTTTTTAGATGACGTTTATATGAATTTACAATATGATTTATAAGAATTTTTGAAACATTTTCATATAATTTTCTGAAATTATTATTTAGTATTACAGAATATCTTATGATAAAAATTAATTTTAATAAAATATCTTGTATAGAATATATAGTAATATATAATTTGCAAAAAATATAATTCTATAAAAGAAAAATCATAACTTAATCAAAATAATCATTAATGTTTAGTCATTATTTTGTTTAGTTATTATTTAAAGTTTTTTACAATAAAAAAGAGATTTTTATTTTAAAATAATAGATTTCATAAATAGTAAGATATTTTTAATACATATAAAAAACAATGTTTGTTTTTACGTTTTTATATAGATAATGATATAAAGAAAAAATAGGCTTAATGTTAAATTTTATTTGTTTTTTTAATTTTATATTAAAAATAGCGAAAAGTTATAATTTTGTTGCGTTTAGTGATGAAATATTTATAATTAGTAATTAAATAGAAGTATAATAGTACATAAATATAATGAATAATTCTTAAAATTAATTAATAAGACAATATATGAATATCATTGCTTCTTATTTTATCATTATTATAAAATAGGATATTTTTATTGTGAATAATCCATTTTTAACAAAATCTTCATTGCCACATTTTTTTGAAAAAAACCAAAAAGATTTTTTACCAACGATTATTTATATTCTAAAAGAATATCGACATACTATTCAGATAATTCTTGAAGAAAATAGTAATTTTAATTGGAATAATTTATGCAAACCGTTAGAAAATATGAATGATCAACTTGCTCGTGTTTGGTCATCAATTGCTCACTTACATGCAGTTAAAAATAATTTTGAATTACGTGAAGTTTATAATAGTTGTTTGCCCATTCTATCAGAATTTAATACTTGGATAGGTCATCATACAGGTCTTTATAAAGCGTATCAAATATTAAAAAATAATGCTGAATTTAACATGCTTGATCTGGCAAAAAGAACATCTATTAACAATAGATTACGTGATTTTAAACTATCTGGTATTCATTTATCTGTAAACGAAAAGAAACGATACGGAAAAATATCTGCTCGTATTTCTGAATTAAAAAATCAGTTTAGTAATAATGTTTTAGATGCAACAATGGGTTGGGAAAAATTAGTAAAAGATATTGATTTACTTTCAGGTATACCAGAAAGTTCACTCTTAATGGCAAAAAAATTAGCTGGATCCAAAGGTAAAAAAGGATGGTTATTTACATTGGATATACCAAATTATTCATCTGTCATGACATATGCTGATAATCATGAATTACGTGAAGAGATATATTATGCCTATAATACTCGAGCTTCTGATCAGGGACCAAATGCAGGTAAATGGGACAATACTCACATTATGTATGAAATGTTAGCTTTACGTCACGAATTAGCAAGATTACTGGGTTTCGATAATTTTTTTCAGAAATCTTTAGTAACTAAAATGGCAAAATCACCTAAACAAGTTTTAGATTTTTTAATAGATCTTGGTAATAGAGTATATCATCAAGGTAAAAGAGAATTTAGTGAATTAATGCAATTTGTTAAAGATAATTATGGCCTTAAAAAACTTGAACCATGGGATATCATTTATTATAGTGAAAAAGAAAAACAAAAAAAATTTGATATTAATAATGAAAAATTACGTGCTTATTTTCCAGAATCAATTGTTCTTAAAGGACTTTTTAAAATCGTTCATAGAGTTTTTTCTATAAAAGTTCAAGAACGTTATGATATAGAAAGATGGCATTCTGATGTGCGTTTTTTTGAATTGTATGACGAATATTCTAATTTATGTGGTAGTTTCTATTTAGATTTATATGTTAGGGAACATAAACAAAGTGGAGCGTGGATGAATACTTGTGTTGATAGATTACAGAATAATGATGGAACTTATCAAAAACCTATAGCTTATTTAATCTGTAATTTTAATCAACCCACAGATGATAAACCTGCTTTGTTTACTCATGAAGAAGTAATAACTTTGTTTCATGAATTTGGTCATTGTTTACATCATTTATTAACAAAAATTGATGTAGTAGATGTTGCTGGAATTAATGGTGTTCCATGGGATGCTATTGAATTACCTAGTCAAATGATGGAATATTGGTGTTGGGAACCTGAAGCGCTTAAACTAATATCAGGTCATTATGAAACCGGTCAACCATTATCAAGATTTATAATAGATAAAATGTTGGCCACAAAAAATTATCATGCAGCTATGTGCATTCTTCGTCAATTAGAATTGGGATTATTTGATATTTATTTGCATCTTGATTATTTACCTCCAAAAAATGAACAAATTTTATCGATTTTAAAATCTATAAAAGAGCAATTTTCTGTAATATCATCACCTGAATGGTCGCGTATTCCACATACATTTAGTCATATTTTTTCAGGTGATTATGCTGCTGGTTATTATAGTTATTTATGGTCTGATGTGTTGGCTGCTGATGCATTTTCACGATTTAGTAATGAAGGTATTTTTAATCGTAATACTGGTTTATCTTTTGTTGAAAATATTTTAAGTCGGGGTGGTTCAGAAGAACCAATTGTTCTTTTTCAGCGTTTTCGTGGTCGACTTCCTCAAACAGATGCAATATTGAAAAATTATGGTATTAAATAAAATATAATTATGTCTGTTCAATTAATTTGTGAACCAGGAGTTTCTAAAAATTCTTTATATCTTATCGCTAATCAATGGAAAATTAAAGATACGCCAAATGCATTAATGGCTCTAGTATTAACATCAGAAGCTTTACAATTAAAAAAAATAAATGAACCTAAATTAGGTGGAGTGCATGTTGATTTTTTTTCACCTAAGTTGCAATTTCGTCGAAAAGCAGCTACTTATAAAAATGAAGCTCTTGCAAAAGCTGTTGGTATAAAAAAAAATTATTTCCCGACTATTTTTGATGTTACTGCAGGTTTTGGAACCGATGCATTTATTCTTGCTTCACTAGGTTGTAAAGTATTTATGTTTGAAAAAAATCCCGTAGTAGCTGCACTTCTAGAAAATGGATTGCAACGTGCTTATCTAAATTCTGAAATAGGATATATTTTGAAATATAGAATGATTTTATTACCTGTTATAAATGATTCTATCTTGTCTAATCTTTCTCCTGTACCTGATGTGGTTTATCTTGATCCCATGTATCCATATAGAAAAAAAAATGTTTTAATAAAAAAAAAATGCGTTTATTACAATATCTTTTAGGTTTTGAGAAAGATTTTACTGATCTTTTAATTTTTGCCATGAGAATTGCTAAATATCGTGTAGTTGTTAAAAGACCTAATTATGCTACTTCTTTAATAATAAAGGAAGCTCCTAAAGGGGCTATAAAAACAAAAAATCATCGATTTGATATTTATTTACCTTATAAGAATTAATATTATATATTATATATTAAAAATTATATATTAAAAATAATGATGAGATCTTTATATTTAATAAAAAAATATTCATTATATTTAAAAATATGATGAAGGATATATTAAAAATCATTAATATATTTATGTTTTTTAGATTATTTTTGATAAATATTTTTACATGAGTTTTGATATTATTTTTATATAATTCCTGAAGTATGAATGTATGTTTTTTAATATGATATATTTATAAAATATTTAAAAATTTTTATTATTTTTATGTTTTTTTAGTAAAATATATGCAATACATATCGTAAATAATTCATTTTTTTGTAGAACATTTTTCTATTAAAATTTATTTTTTATTTGGCAGCTTTATTATATACTTTACACTAAGTATTAAAATTATGTTTTTGTATTTTTAGTAATTAAAAAAATATCTATTAAGTTTAAAATAATAAAAGTATTTTTTAATTTCAAGATTTTTATTATATTAATATTTGTATATTACTAATGCTTATGCTACTTAATTACATTGAATCAGATTCAACTTAAAGTATTTTTTAAAAGAAAGTATAAAATTGATATTTTTAAAGTTTATTGGATTTAAAAATATTTTTTCTGTTTAATTTAAAGTTTTTATATAGTTTTTTTAAAAAACAAAAGAAAATGTTAGGTATTTATTTATAAAATTTTAATTTTTAAAGATGAAAAATATGTAAATTATTTTTTTGTAATATATTTTTTATAGTATTTACTAATAATTAAAATCATCATTTTTTAGTCATTAAATAATTAATATTTTTAAAAATATATTTAAAGATATATCAATATTTTTTATGTATTAAAATCTAAAATTAGATGCATAAATCAATATTAGTAAGTTTTTGCAATAACTTTGCTAGTTTATAAGAAAAATTATTTTCAGAAATTTTATTTTACTATTTAATAATTTTTGATAAAAATTTTCCAAAAAAAATATTTTTTATTTAATTGTTTACAGAACAATTCTCTTAATTATTAAATACAGATATCCTTCCGATAATATATAAATCATTTTATATAAATGAAAAATTAATGTTTAAGTGATATAAAAAATTATTTAATAAATATTATTTTTAATGAAATCCAATATAGAAAACCAGATAAAACAAGAGAAATAGGCAATGTAAATAGCCAAGCTAATAATATATTTTTAATTGTTTTAGCGCGCACTCCAGCACCATCAATTATCATAGTTCCTGCTATAGCAGACGAAAGAACTTGTGTCGTTGATACTGGCATACCGGTATAACTGGCGATACCAATGGAAAGAGTAGCAGTAATTTGAGCTGAAACACCCTGTGCATACGTCATACCTTTTTTTCCAATTTTTTCACCTATTGTTATGGATACTCTTTTCCAGCCAATCATAGTACCTAAAGAAAGTGATATAGCAACAGTAATTATAATCCATAGTGGAGCATATTCTACTGTGTTTAGTAAATCATGACTTAAATTACGTAAAAATCGTGCATCATCAACTTTTGTATCAGGTAATTTAGCTACATCTAATGCTGTATCAGATAAACACATTAATAATCTGCGTATTTGATTACGTTTTTCAGGTTTTACTGTTGAGTAATTTTGAACGTCATTTAAAATTAATGAAGTATGTTTTAGTATATTAATAGGATGTGAATTATCACAGTGAAATTTTTTGTCTTGAATTTTTGATTTTGTTTTTTTTTGTGATTTATTAATAATGTGTTCAACTACAGATTGATATTCTTCATAATAATTTTGTAAATGTATAATGGCGTCATGTGTCCTCGTTATATCATAATCACTTGCATTTATATTAAGAACCCCTGCCGGTGAAATACTGATTAAGACCAGCATGATTAATCCAATACCTTTTTGACCATCATTGGCACCATGAAAGAAACTAACACCAACTGCAGATAAAATTAATGCAATTCTGGTCCAGAAAGGGGGTTTTTTCTTTCCATCCTTTTTTTCTCTTTCTATTGGTGTTAAATGGATGCGACGTCGTTTTTTTGTATTGCTCCAAAAACGACGAAAAAATAAAATTAGGAATCCTGCTATAATAAAACCAATAATAGGAGATAGAATAAGAGAAAGAAAAATTTCTGTTACTTTTGAAATATTTAATGCTTCCATTATAGAAGTATCAGTTATTAATGCATTAATTATTGCAACACCAATAATTGCTCCTATTAATGTATGAGAACTAGAGGCTGGTAATCCAAAATACCATGTGCCTAAATTCCAAATTATAGCTGATAATAACATAGAAAAAATCATTGTTAGACCATGACCAGTAGTAACATTTAACAATAATTCTGTCGGTAACAAATGAACAATAGCATAAGCAACACTGAGCCCACCTAGAATAACCCCTAAAAAATTAAAAATACCAGCCATAATAACTGCAAATTGAGCGCGCATGGCTTTAGTGTAAATAATTGTTGTTACTGCATTCGAAGTATCATGAAAACCATTAATTGCTTCATAAAATAAAACAAATAATAGTGCTAAAATTAATAGTAATGTGGTGTAAAAATCTAAACCAGTAAATAAATATAGCATAAAATTAAACCCATTTGTTGGATATAAACTTGATATATTGTCCATGACAAATGTTACCTATGAAAGTAAATTTTTTAATTGTAATAGCAGATAATTAATAAAATTTAAAATTCAGAATTGGTGCATTTAACATATCTATTTTTTATTTTCATGGAAATTTATTAAAAATAAATGAATTTTTAAAAAAATTATAATTTTTTTATTTTTAAATAAAAAATATGGATAAAAATTATTATGTATTATTTTGTAATAAAAAATATATTATATTTTTTTTGTTTTATAGTGCATTGGTATTTTTCTTTAAGAAATAGGACTATTTCTTAAGAAATTTTGAAAATATCATACAAAAATGTAAATGATTGTTTGTTATATAAAATGTTTCATGCTTACTAAAATAGTAATTTTATGAAATACTTTATTAAAGTAATTATTAATATTTTAAATCAAAAATTAAAATTTTATGTTTAAGTTATATTTTAATTTAAAACCTTATAAATACAATTTTAATTCGTTTTTTTAGGATATTTTTGTATCTATTTTTTTGTTTTTAAGAAATTTTTTCGTAAATTTTATAATTTTTATTATGAGTGACTAAAAATAGAATACAAGAAAAATTTTATTTTTAATTTATTATACTAAAAAAAATTGTATTTTTATATTATTTAGTTATTTGTTTATAGAGTTTTTAAAAGTAATTTTCATACTTTAAGTGATATCTGATTTTTTTAAAAATTTTTTATTGATAAATATTCTTTATATTTTATATTGACATATTGGTGAGATAATATTAAAAAAAATGATTTGAAGAATATTTTATTGGATCCAGCATTGTCAATAACTTTTTTATAAGAAAAAATATTTTAAAGAGTATATTTTTTATTTATTAAAAGGTTTTATATATTAATAAGTTTTTCTGTTGCCAATAAAAATAATGGCATTTTTTAGTTTTTATAGATTTAAGATAGTGTTTTTTATTTTTATAAAGTATTTTTATTTTTTGTATATATTTCTTAAGTTTGCTATTTAAAACTTGAATCATTTCTGTATGTGGATCATCAAGAATGTTTAGTTTTTTGAAAATATTTATTTTTCTAATATGTTATTTTCTATAAATTTTATAAAATAAACATTAATTTTTGTTATCTTGTTTTTCTGTTTTTTTATATTCGTTTATTTTTAAATTTTATATAATTTCTATTTTTATTGAAAATTTTAAAAAATAAGCATTTGTATTATGATATTATTTTTTTAAATATGTTTTTTAAATATATTTTAATAATGCTAATTTTTGTATAAAATCATTTATTTTTGTAAAATTAAAATACAAGAAAACTTTGTATGTTAATTAATTTATAACGGATTAATAAGTTAGTGTTATAATTAATAATATCTTATTTTCAGGAATTTATATTTAATAAAATATTGATATTTGTAATAAATAATATTTTTTTGAATTTTAAAAGAAATGATTTTAGCATTGGTTAAAATCTTAATTATTTATTTAAAAAATATTTTATAAAAGAATATTTCTTAATAAAAAATATTAAATTATATTTTATTAAAAAATAATTTTAATTTTATATAGATTTTAATGATTATAAAAAAAATATTAATTTTAACTTAATTATTTTTATAATACCCTTATTTAATAATAAGAAAATAACATAAATATATACATTTATGTTATTTTTTATTAAAAATATATTGATTATCTTAATATTTAGAAAAAATAAGATTGTATTATAAATAATAATTTTTTTTATTTTATTAATTTAATAAATTCTATGTATTTATTTAACTAAATATTTATAAAACTTAATGTTTTAATTAAAAATAATATTGTTATTTTTTTTTATGAAAAGTGTTTTGATAAAAAAAATATATATTTAATTAGATTAAAATAATAAAAGTATATAATAGTAAAGATACACTAAAATGATATATTTAAATATCAAATTTTAAATTTTTAGTCTATTATTCTTTTAACCTACAAGATTTAACATTTAAAATTTATCATTCTAATTTTTGGTATTTTTGATATTTTGTATTAAGAAAATTAATTATATACAAATAAGTTTTGTGTGCATGATAGTTGATTTATAAAATTTTTTTAAAAGTATAATTCATTTTTTATTATTTTTTATCAAATTAGGTTTATAAAATAAAAAAAACTTAAAAAATAATGAAATAAAAATATATAAATAAGGAAAA